>DATKVJ010000059.1:0-5117 GCA_035530135.1 Rhodocyclaceae bacterium
GCGCCGAGCACCAGTGCCTCGCTCATGAACAGCCGGCGGATGCCGGAGCGGCGCAGGCCCATGGCGCGCAGCGTGCCGATCTCCGTGGTGCGCTCCATCACTGCCATGCTCATGGTGTTGCCGACCGTGAACAGCACGATCGCGCCGATCAGCACCGCCATGAAGCCGAAGATCGCCGCGAACATTCCCACCGCCTGACCGTAGAACGGATTGAGGGCTTCGAAGTCCTGCACTTCCAGCGGCTCGCCCTTGAGCGTCGTCGCGAGCAGCTGCTCGAGGCGCGCCTTCGCCGCCGGAATCTGGCTGGTGTGGTGAAGCTGCAGCACGACCGCCGTGGCCTGCGGTTTCTCGTTGCCGTAGAGCAGGCGCTGCGCCTGAGTGAGGTGCATGCCGACGAACATGTCGTCGAACTCCTTGAAACCCTGATGCTCTGCCTTGACCACGTGCAGCGAGGCGACGTTCGGCGCGCCGTGGACATTGGCCGCGAGCAGCTCGATGCGCGCTTCGTTCTGCGGCGCCTTCGGCCGTGCTTCCAGCGCCGCCAGCGCAGTGACGTCGGCCGGTGCGGCGGCGCCGGCCGGTGCAGCGGCGCCCTGCGCCGCCTCGGTCTGCTTGCGGCCGGGGCAGTTCGGCACCTTCAGCGGCCCGCATAATTCCAGCACGCGCGCCACGCCCGTGCCGACGACCACCGCGTCCTCGGCGGTGCCCGTGAGCGCGGTGTCTCCCGGATGGAAAGGCAGGTCGTAGTCGTTCCAGCGCCGCATGCGGTTGCGGTCGGCGACGACAAGTCCGGTGCCGATGATGGTGCGCGAAACGCCCGCGGCGTAATTGCCGGCGATGCCGCCGAGCGAGATCGTCGGCGTCACCACGGCCAGCATCGGCGCGAGCACCGGGTCGTGCGAAACCACGTCGATCACATCCTGGTAATCGGCGATGCCGTAGGCGGCGGGGTTGCCGGTGCCGTAGAGAAAATAGTCCTTGCGCTGGATTTGCACGTGGCCGCCGCGCATGACGTAGCCGGTCTGCAGCGAAAGCGTGATGTTGCGGGCGTAGCCGCCGAACACCAGAATCGTGACCGCGCCAATGACCATGGCGATCAGCGTCGTGAGCGAGCGGCGGCGGTTGCGCAACAGGTTGCGCAGGGCGAGCGACAGGGTCCTCATGCCGCGCGCCGCACGATGTTCTCGATGCGGCCGTCGCGGATCATCACCGCGTCGTCCGCCTCGGCCATCACCTTGGGATCGTGCGAGGAAAACACGAAGGACACGTGCAGCTCGCGCTGCATCGCGCGCATCAGCGCGATGATCGCCGCGCCGGTGTGGCTGTCGAGGTTCGCGGTGGGCTCGTCGGCGAGCACCAGGTTCGGCGACGGCGCGAGCGCGCGCGCAATCG
This sequence comes from Rhodocyclaceae bacterium, assembly GCA_035530135.1. Lineage (GTDB taxonomy): Bacteria > Pseudomonadota > Gammaproteobacteria > Burkholderiales > Rhodocyclaceae > CAIYYX01. Next base: position 1,393 of record DATKVJ010000059.1, read on the forward strand.
CCACGCGCTGGCGCTGCCCGCCGGAGAGCTGTCCGGGAAGATTGCGCGCCTTGTCCGCGATGCCGACCGCTTCGAGCAGCGTCGCCACCCGCTGTTTGCGTTCGGCGGCGGCCATGCGCGTGAGCAGCAGCGGATATTCCACGTTCTCCTCGACTGTCAGCACCGGCAGCAGATTGAAATTCTGGAAAATGAATCCGAGGTGGCGCGCGCGGAAGTCCGACAGCGCGTCGTCCGACAGCTTTTGCACCGCTTCGCCGGCGACGACTAATTCGCCGCGATTGGGCTGGTCGATGCAGCCGATCAGGTTCAACAGCGTGGTCTTGCCGCTGCCCGACGGGCCGGAAATCACGGTAAAGCAGTTGGGACGGATCTCGAGGTCGATGTCGACCAGTGCCGGAACGTCGACCGCATCCAGGTGATAGGTCTTACTGATTTGATTCATGGTGACGACATTCATCGGGGCCTCGGGGTTTTGGGCTGGCATGGCGACATCCTAAACAGCCTTTGCCGCGCGGCCAAGCGCGATGCGACGAAACACTGGGATTGGAGCGCCAGACGCTGCAGGCCGGCGCGAACCGCGGCGAGCATCCGGCTCGCGTCGAGAAAAGCGGATTGATTCGCCTGCCGCTTCGCATTACACTGCCCCCGAGCAGAAACTACAAGCGCGCACACAGAAGCGCGCATACGCGCCGCAGGCGCTCCGAGCCGGAGCGCCGTCGCAGCCAACAGTGGGGAGAAGTCGCCGGGCATTCGCAGCCAGTCGCGCAGCATTGCGCCCGGTGGAGAAGCCAAACCGAGGTCTTCTTTTCAGAGGAGTGGCAAATCATGAGACGTATCGTTCCGCTGGTTACATCCGTGGTCTTCGCCGGCGCCTTGGCGCTGAGCCTCCAGGCGAGAGCCGCGAGCAGCAAGCCGATCCTGATCGGTCTCGACACACCGATCCAGCTTCAGGTCGGCAAGGACACGGTAGCTGCAGTGAAGATGGCGGTCGACGAGATCAACGCCAAGGGCGGCGTCCTCGGGCGCAAGCTCGCCTACGTCGCGGCTGACGAGGGCACTGACCCCCAGCTCGGCGTGAGCGCCATCAACAAGCTCACCTCCGACGACCACGTCAACGTCCTAATCGGGGGCTACGACAGCGGCGTAACGTTGGCGGAGGAGCCGCATATTGCGCAGTCGAAGACCATTTGGATCGGGGTCGGCTCGGCCTCGCCCAACATCACCGCGCTGGTGGGCAAGGACTACGACAAGTACAAATACATCTTCCGCGTCAATCCGCTCAATTCAGCGCTGCAGGCGGCGCAAATCGTCGATTTCGCCAAACACGTCGTCAAAGGCCAGCTTGGCCGGGACAAGGTGGCGATTCTCGGCGAGAGCGCCATCTGGGTGCGCGGTCTGGTACCGGTGCTGGTGAAGGGCCTCGAGGCCAATGGCATCAAGGTGGTCTACCAGCAGTTGTTCGACGAGACCATGAACGACTTCACGCCGCTGTTCGCGCGGGTCAAGGACAGCGGCGCGCAGTATCTGCTCACCATTCTTTCGCATGCCAACTCGGACGTGTTCGTCAAGCAGCTGTACGAGGCGCGGCTGCCGATGCCCTACGGCGGCATCGACGTCAAGAGCATGACGCCGAACTTCTGCTCGCGCGTGAACGGCGCAGCGGTGGGCGAGACCACGGTCAACTTCATCACCCGCGCGCCGATCACGCCCAAGACGATCCCGTTCTGGGACAGCTTCGTGAAGATTAACGGCCGCGCGCCGGTGTACACCGCGCCCGGCGCCTACAACTCGGTGTACTTGTACGCCTGGGCCGTTGAGAAGGCGGGCACGACCGACGCCGACAAGGTGATCAAGGAGCTCGAGAAGGCCGACTACCTCGGTGTGTCGGGCAAGATCAAGTTCGACAAGGTGCATGACGACGTTGACGGTCCCGGCTACCAGAACCTGCTGTTCGTGCAGTGGCAGAAGGATTGCACGCGCGCCGTGGTCTGGCCGCAGTCCGTCGCAACCGGCAAGGTGACGCTGCCGCCGTGGGTCAGCAAGTAAGCGCTGCTCCGGGCGGCTCTCGGTGCTGACGGTCCTCATCTACGGGGCGGTGACCAGTGCGATCCTCGCCATGCTGGCTGTGGGGTTTACCCTCATCTTCGGCGTGGCGCGGATCCTCAACCTGGCGCACGGCGCCTTCTACGCGCTGGGCGCCTACTGTGCTTACAGCCTGACCGCGATTTTCAAGCTGCCGCTCATTGTGGCGGCGCTTGTGTCCGTGGTGCTGGTGGCGCTGTTCGGCGTGGTGATGGAGCGGGTGCTGGTGCGCCCGCTGCGCCAATCGAGCCTCGCGGTGCTGATGATCACGCTCATCGTGGCGCTGACCATGGAGCAGGCGCTGTTCGTGGTGTTTGGCTCGCAGTCGAAGAACGTGCCCGCGTTCGTCAATTACCCGGTCAACCTGTACGGCGTGTCGCTGGATGGACAGCGCCTGCTCGCGCTCGCCATCGCAGTGTGCCTGATCGGCGCGCTGTGGCTGTTCATCCAGCGCACGCGGCTCGGCAGCGCGATCCTGGCGATCTCGCAGGACCCTGAGGCGGCCCAGTACATGGGCATCCCGGCGAACCGCATCTTCTCGCTCGTGATGGGGCTCTCGGCGGCGCTGGCGGGGGCGGCCGGGGTGATCGCGGGGCCTTTCCTCTCCGTGCGCCCGACCATGGACCAGACCGCGATGATCACCGCCTTTTCGGTGGTGATTGTGGGTGGGCTCGGCTCGATCCCGGGCAGCATACTCGCCGCCTTGGTGATCGGTTACAGCCAGACCTTCGTCGCCTTCTACCTCAATCCGGAGTGGACCGGCACCGTGTCTCTGGTTGCAATTCTCCTCACCCTGGTCCTCAGGCCCTCCGGGCTCATGGGACGCGCAGTCGGCGCCTGAGCGCGATGCGCACGCGCGACTGGCTGGGAGCGGCGGTACTGGTCGGGCTGTTCGTGGTGTTGCCGCCGCTGTTGCACAACCAGTACTTCACCGGCGTATTCATCGTCTGTGCCATCGACGCCATCTGGGCCGCGAGCTGGAACTTCTTTTCCGGACTCACCGGGCGCGAGAATTTCGGCCAGGCGCTGTTCATCGGGGGCGGCGCCTACACCGCGGCGTTCCTCAACGGCTCGTTCGGCCTCAACCCCTGGTGGAGCATTCCCGGCGGGATCGCGGTGGCAGTCGTGCTCGGGCTGGTTGTCGGCTTTCCGACCCTGCGCCTGAAGGGACCCTACTTCGCGCTGGCGACGCTGGCCTCGGCCGCCATCATGCAGCAGGTGGCGATCAACCTGTGGCAGTACACCGGCGGCAGCGAGGGGATCTACGGACTGGACTCTCTGATCGACTCTTCGCTGGGCTACTACTATTTCGTGCTCGCCGTGATGGTGGCGACGGTCGTCGTGCTGAGCCTGATCGCGCATTCGCGCTGGGGCACAATCCTGCGGGCGATCAAGGGCGACGAGACCGCCTGCCAGGCCGCGGGCATCAACGTGACTGTCTACAAGATCGCGAGCCTGGCGCTGAGCGCGGCTTTCGCCGGGCTGGGCGGTGTGCTGTTCGCCCACTACCAGCAGGCGGTGACGCCGAACGACTTCGACGTGTTCCTCTCGATCAGCGTCATCATCATGGCCTACGTGGGCGGCATCGGCTCGATCTGGGGGGCGGCCTGCGGCGGCATCCTGCTCAACCTCATGCTCGAGCT
>DATKVJ010000060.1:0-2954 GCA_035530135.1 Rhodocyclaceae bacterium
CTATCGACATGACCGAGTGCCAACTGGGCATGCTCGCGCTCTTTCACAAGCTCAGCCCCGGAACCGAAGGCGATACCCCCGCCTAATAAGCCCCGTTACAGCGCGACAGGCGAGGCAGATGGCCGAAGAATGGGCCACTTCGCATTACTTGCGGCATCGCCGTGCAGCCATGGCCGCCACACCAACGCCTGTCAGTTCCTACCCCGCCTCCGACCCGGGCTTTGCCGCGGTGCCTGTCGAGGATCTGCTGGCCGGCGAAACGGACCTGATCGCACGCATCAAGCTGTGCTACGGCACCGACCGGGACAGCTTCGAGCGCGACGTGCTGACGCTGGTGCGCCACTATGCCGCCTGCGTGCATCTGCTGCCGGCGACTGCCGACAACTACTTCAGCAAGCCCGGCGGACTGTTCCGGCTCGGTCTGGAGACCGCTTTCTTCAGCCTGCAAGGGACCGATGCGCACATTTTCTCGGGGCGGATGAGCATCTCGGCACGCCGCCAACTTGAGCCGCGCTGGCGCCATGCGACGTTCATCGCGGGCCTGTGCTGCGAGTTGCATCGTCTGCTGAGTCACGTCATCGTCACCGATGCCGCCGGCGAAGCGTGGCCGCCCTTCCTGCAACCCCTGACCGACTGGCTGGCGACACGTGGGCGCGAGCGCTACTTCCTGCGTTGGCGGCCACAGGCGGTTGAGGCGCGCGGCCTGGGCCTGTTCGCCCTGCCCCATGTGGTGCCGTCTGCGGTGATGGCCGACCTGTCCGAGGGCAACGCGGTCATCGTGCCGCACCTGCTGGCCAGCATCAGCGGCATCCCGGTCTATCGCGAGCACAACATCCTCGACGAACTCGTCCGCCGCTCGCTGGCGCTTGTCATCGACCGCAACCTCGCAGCCAGCGCCGACCGCTATGGTTCGCCGCAATACGGCTCGCATCTGGAACGCTACCTGGTCGATGCCCTGCGGCGACTCGCCAGCGGCAACCAGGCTTGGGTGGCCAACCGCGAGAAGACGCGCCTGTGGTTCGGGCAGGACGGCCTGTTCCTGGTCTGGCCCGGTGCCGCCGAGGATGTCCACCAGATGCTCGAGGCCGACCAACTGGCCGGCATTCCCAAGGCGCCCGAGACCATGCTGGAACTCTTGCTGGCCGCCGGCGTGTTTGAAGCGGCAGCGGCGGACCGCTCGACCTGGTCCATCCAGCCACCCGGCGCCAAGGCCCCGCTGGAAGCCGTCAAGCTCTCAGCCCCGGCCATCCTCCTTGCAGGAATCGATCCGCCACCCGTGGCCTTACCCCAGGCGTTGGAATTCAAGCCAGGGCATACGCCTACACCCACGTCTCCGCCAGCAACGGTCACGAGCGGCACCCAGTTGTCGCTCATTCCGCCGCCCGAGGCACCCGCCGACACTCAAGCACGCGTGGCGCCGGTCGAGGAAATACCCAGAGCATCCGCGCAGGAACTCGCGTCGACACCTCCCTCGGCCATCTTCGCCTTGCAAGCCCCGCTGCGCCTGAACCCGGTGGTGCGGGACGCGCTGGCCGATGCCGTTCGTACGCTCAACGACGACATGGGCCCGGCGACGGTGTGCACCGTCGCCCAGGGGGTGTTCGTGCCGCTGGAGGACTTCGTGCGACGCGGCGTCCAGCCCTCCCTGGCCATGCGTGCGCTGACTGAGACGAACATGCTGGTGAAGCCAAACCGCAACGACCCGCCGACGCTGTCGCGCGAGTTCAACGGTAAGCCCACCGTCGGCATCGTGCTCGATCCGCGCTGCGTAAGCGGACTCGATCTCGCGGGCTTTGCCGTACCACCGACGGGGGAAGGCTGAGATGCTGGTGCGCCGCTACGAGATGCCCTGGCGCCGGGCCTACGAGGTCTATGCCGGCCTCGCCTGGTGGTTGGCGCTGGTCTATTTCCTGGGGGTGAGCGTGGTCGGCAGGCTTCCCCGCCAATTGGCCCTGCCGCTTGCGCTCATCTGCTTCGCGATGGGCGTATTGCGTCTGGCCCAGGCGCTGCGCATGCTGGTCTTGCGTGCCTCGCTCGGCGGCCGCGCCATCGAGGTCGTCAGTACGAGCGAACTGGCCCGCTGGTGCAAGAACCCAAACGATGTGTTCCTGGGCTTTGGTTTCGAATGGCGGCCCGTGCATTCGCAACGGCTCTATGAACTCGCCAAGATCGACTACCGGGAATACGCCGTGTCGCCACGCCTGCTTCGGTTCCTGGGCTACGACAGCAAACCGCAGCCGGACACCGAGATCGGTCTGCCCTATATCCACGGCATCGAACCGAAGGAAGGCCCCATGCATCGCCCCTTGCAAAACTTCGAGGGGGGCACCCTGCTGGTGGGCACCACACAGTCCGGCAAGGGTGTGGCGCTGGCCAACCTGATCACCCAGGCGATCCGGCGCGGCGATGTGGTGATCATCATCGACCCGAAGAACAGCCGCCGGCTCAAGCGGGTCGTGGAGCGCGCCTGCGAAGACTACCGCGAGCCCGACACTTTCATTGAATTCCACCCGGCCTTTCCGGAACGCGGCGTGCGGCTCGACTTCACCTTCAATTGGCAGAAGCCCACAGAGATCGCCTCGCGCATCCAGTCCATCATGCCGCCGGACACGGCGGGCGCCTTCTCGGCCTTCGGCTGGGATGCGGTCAACGTCGTGGTACAGGGCCTCATCGAAATCGAAGAGCGGCCGAACCTGATGAAGCTCACCAAGTACATCGAGGGCGGCATCGAGCCGGTACTGGAGGGCTCGCTGCGCCGCTACTACGACCAGACTCTGGGGGCCGGCTGGCGCGATCTGCCCGAGATGAAAAAACTGTTGCACGATGCCCATCGCGGCAACATGAAGCGGCCGTCGGAGGCGGCCAGTGCCGATCTGATGGCCTTCGTCGCCTACTACGAACACCACGTTGCACAGAACCAGCGCAACAAGGTGATCGACGCCCAGGTGAGGACC
>DATKVJ010000061.1:0-112807 GCA_035530135.1 Rhodocyclaceae bacterium
AAAGTCATTGCGCACGGGGCAAATCAGAAAATGGTCGGCAAGGACATGATCGACTTCAAGGACGTGGACGGCAAGCTGTTCATAAAGGAGCGCATGGAACTCGCCAAGAGCAAAGGCACGTTCTGGCAGGATTACAAATTCACCGATCCGGTGACGAAAAAGCTGCTGATGAAGAGCACCTACTGCGAGAAATCTGGCAACCTCGTCGTTTGCGCCGGTATCTACAAACGCTGAGTCGATAGTCTTTACGATGCGTCGGCTGCGCCCGTCGAGGGCGCAGCCCGGCGTCTGCCGGGATACCGATCATGAAGCTGTTGAATAGGATTTTGCTTGCGCCCGGGATCGCGCTGATGTTCCTGGTCGCGGTCGGGCTGACCGGCTATTTCGCGCTTTCGTCGCAGAGGCAGGCGCTCAACGATCTGGTGCGGATTCGTCAGGAACACGCCCGCGTCGCCAACGACTTCGTCGAAGGAGTGTTGAGCGTACATTCGAACATCTACCGTATTTTCACTTGGTCGGCCAATATCGATGAAGCGAAGTTGAACAAGACGGCGAAGGCGCAGTTCGATCGCGTCGACCAGATCGGCGGCGCGTTCGACAAGTGGCTGGGCCAGCCGGCACTCGACGACCAGGAGCGCGCTCTGGGCAAGAAGATGCAGGTCGCGCTGGCGAAATACAAGAAGTCCATCGTGCAGGCGATCGACTTGGCCACGGTGGATGTGAATACCGGCCTGTCGGCGATGCAGACCGCCGACGATGATTTCCGGGCACTGGACAAACTCGGCACCCAGCTGGTCGTGGTCGAAAAGAATCTCGGCGACGCAGACTATGCCGCGTCCGGGGCCGCCTACCGCCGGGCGCTGGAAGTCATGGCCAGCGTCTTCGTGCTGGCTTTGGCGATGGTGCTCGTGATCAGTCTTTTCATCGCCCGCGCCATCGTGCGGCCGATAGCGGCTGCGACCCGCGTCGCCGCCCGCGTCGCCGACGGCGACCTCTCGGCCGCGATACCGGCAGGAGGGAACGACGAGGTCGGACAACTGCTCGATGCCCTGAAGCGTATGCAGGACGAATTGCGCGCGATGATCGGCAGCATCGACGACGGCTCGCGGCTGGTGGGAAGCGCCGCGGAAAACATGGCTGCGGCCGCCGGCCAAATCAGCAGGAGCGCGGAGACTCAGAGCGAAGCGATTTCCAATACCGCGGCCGCCGTCGAGCAGATGACGGTCAGCATCGGCCAGGTCTCCGAGAACGCCGGGGCCGCTCGCGGCGTTGCGCAGAAAACCTCCGAGATCGCGGATCGCGGCAAACATCAGGCCGATACGACGGCGACCGAGATCCGCAAGATCGCCAGCAGCGTCGATAATTCCGCCCAGGTCATGCGCGAGCTTCAGGCCAGTTCCCAACAGATCAGCCAGATCGCCAACGTCATTCGCGGCATTGCCGACCAGACCAACCTGCTGGCGCTCAATGCGGCGATCGAGGCAGCGCGGGCGGGCGAACAGGGCCGAGGCTTCGCGGTCGTGGCGGACGAAGTCAGAAAGCTGGCCGAGCAGACCGGTGCGGCGACGAACGAAATCCAGAAGATGATCGACACCATACAAAGTCAGACCGCCGCCGCCGCCGGACAGATGGGGCAGGTGAACGAGCAAGTCATTTCGGGTGTCGAACTGATCGAGGGACTTCAGGGACCGCTGGAGGAGCTGCGCGAAGGCGCGTCGCGCGCCGTGGCGAACCTCGTAGAGCTCTCCAGTGCCGCGACGGAGCAGGCTACCGCCAGCACCGAAATCGCCCGGAACATCGAGCGAATTGCCCAGATGGGCGAAGAAAACAGCGCGGCGGCGTCCAAGGGAACGGAAACGGCCAAGGGTCTCGACAAGCTGTCCCGCGATCTGCTCTCGGTGGTTGGCCGGTTCCGCCGCTGAGGGTTGTGATTCTTGACCGCGATCGGCTCGGGCACCCGGGCGACGGTCCCGATAGCCAAAACGACCTCAGCGCCTGCGCCGCCCGCCGATGAGTTGCGCGATCTCGAAGAAGAGCGAGTTGTCGAGCGGGTAGCCCATGTCGGTGGCGAGATGGCGAGGATAGAAGGTGCCCAGATCCAGCCCGACACCGAGGCCCAGGATCTCGACCGCGCCTTGTCGCTCGCGCCGCGCCAGCACTTCCCTCAGGTGGTTGTCCAGATAGAGTGCGTCATTGGCGAGCCCCGTGGCCCGATCCATGGGGCAGCCATCGGAAATCACGATCAGGATGCGCCGGGGTTCGCTGCGGGCGATCATGCGCTCGCAGGCCCAATCCACCGCCTCGCCGTCGATGCCCTCACGGAACAGGTCGGCCTTGAGCAGCGCGGCGATCTCGGCGCGGGATCGCCGCCAGCTGCGGTCAGCGTCCTTGAACACCAAGTGGCAGATCTCGTTGAGACGCCCCGGGTTGCGCGGCCTGCCTCGACTCATCCACTCACGGTGGGCGCGGCCGCCGTTCCAGGCGCCGGTGGTGAAGCCGAGCAGATCGGTGCTCACGCCGGCCATTTCGAGCGCACGGATCAGGATGTCGATCATCGTCGCGACCGGCTCGATATGGGATTTCATCGAGCCCGAGCAGTCCACCAGGAAACTGACCAAGCAATTTGCTGCCGGCGGGTGTCGCTCCCGGCGGAACAGGCGGCGCTCGGCCGGCGAACTGATCAGCCGGGCCAGGCGACGGCCGTCCACTTGCCCTTCCTCCTCGCCGAACAGCCAACCGTCGCGGCAAGGTTCCCCAAGGATTGCGCCGAACACGCGCGCGAGTCGCACGACGTTCATCCCCTGGCCGGCGATGAGCCGGTCGAGCCGTTCGCGGTATTCCCGCAGCAGCGCCTTGCGCACCAGGGGGCCGGCGGCGACCTCGGTGTCGTAGCGGCTGGTATAGACGCGGTAGCCCCGCCCGGCGTCGCCGAACGCCTTGCCCTCCCCCGCGCTCGCCGCGGCGCTGCCGTCGCCCTCGGCTCGGTCGAAGCCGAGCCGCAGAGAGAGCGCCGCCAGTTCATCTTCCTGCTTCCGCTCCGCTACATCCCCGGCAGATCGTCCGGCCTTGGCCGCGCGCACCGTAGCGCCGACGATGCGCGCGATTGCCAGTGCATGAACCGAGAATGCCGCTTGGTCCTGGCGATGGCGCCGGATACCGGCCAGCGGCGCGCCCAGCATCGGCGCGATGGCGGCCCGCGTCGCTTCGATGGCGCCCTCCGTATCTTCGAGCACCGGCAGCGTGCTCAGGCGCGACCAGCAGACCTGCGTCACCGTGTACAGCAGTACGCCGAGCTGGCTGTCGGTCACGCCCGCGTGGTGGAGCGCCAGAGACCAGGCCTCGAAGCGGTGGCGCAGGTTGGCAGCCATGCCGGGCAGGTCGGCCGGCACCAGCGTTTCCACGCGCAATTGTTCGAGCAACTCGAAGATCAGCCGTTCGACCGGATCAGCCGGGCAGCGGATGCGGTGCAGCGCGGCATCCGAGTGCAGCAGGCGCAGGGCCGTGCCATCGGCAGCGGCGCGAAAGTCCGCGAGACCGTCGCGATCGGGATCGAGGCGCAGGTGGGGCGCCTGGGGAGGCAAGGGCCGCGTGCCGTGGTGCCAGCACCGTCCGCGGTAGTGCAGTCCGGCGTCGCCGGTCAGCGCGCGCAGGGTTGCAGCGCACAACTCCTCGATCTTCTGCCGTCGCCTAGCCCGCAGGGGCTGCCCGGCGGTCATTGCCGCGCCGTCTCGCTCGCCCAGGATTCGTCCAGTTCCGCGCCAAAGCAGCGCTGGTAGTACTCGGCCACGACGGCGCGCTCGCTCTCGTCGCACTTGTTGAGAAAGGACAGGCGGAAGGCCGTCGCCGGATCGCGGAAGATTTCGCAGTTCTCGGCCCAGGTGATCACCGTGCGCGGCGACATCAGGGTCGAGAGGTCGCCGGCGCTGAAGCCCCTGCGCGTCAATTCGGCCACCGCCACCATCGCGGCGACCAGCTTGCGACCCTGGTCGGTGTCCTGGGCGGGCACACGCGCGAGCACGATCGCCACCTCCTCCTCCCGGGACAGATAGTTGAGGGTGGCGACGATGTTCCAGCGGTCGACCTGGGCCTGGTTGAGCACCTGGGTGCCGTGGTACAAGCCCGACAGATTGCCCAGGCCCACCGTGTTCGAAGTGGCGAAGAGGCGGAAGCAGGGGTGCGGCCGGATCACCCGGTTCTGGTCCGGCAGGGTGAACTTGCCGTCGCGCTCCAGGATGCGCTGGATCACGAACATCACGTCCGGGCGGCCGGCGTCGTACTCGTCGAAGATCAAAGCCATCGGTCGCTGCAGCGCCCAGGGCACGATGCCCTCCTGGAATTCGGTGAGCTGCAGGCCGTCGCGGACCACGATGGTGTCCTTGCCCACGAGATCGAGACGGCTGATGTGGCCATCCAGATTGACCCGCACGCAGGGCCAGTTCAGCCGCGCCGCCACCTGCTCGATATGGGTCGATTTGCCGGTGCCGTGCAGGCCCTGCACCATCACGCGGCGATTCCGGTTGAAGCCGGCGAGAATCGCCAGGGTGACGTCCGGGTTGAAGCGGTAGGCTTCATCCAGCTCGGGTACCTGGTCGTCCCGCGTGCCAAAGGCCGGCACCTTGAGATCGGAGTCGATGCCGAAGGCCTCGCGCACCGAGACCACGCGGTCCAGCCGGATCTGGGGGGCGTCCGTCACATGAATCCTCCGGTCATGCGCTCAGCTTCGAGTCGGGCGTGGCCCCGGCCTCGATTTTTGCCAGCGCCCTGGCGGCGCGCTGCAGCGCGGGCAGCAGCTTCAGCGCCTGGTCGTGCGTGAGCCGCATCGCCGGAGCCTGGATGGCGACGCCGGTGTTCGAGCGTCCGCCGGGCCGGGGTACGAGCACCGCCACGCAGATCAGCCCGGGCAGAAATTCCTCGTCGTCGAGCGCGTAGCCGTCGTGCTTGATGCGCTCGATCTCGCGCTCGAGCGCGGCCTGATCGGTGATCGTGCGTTCGGTGTACTTCTCCAGCGGTACGTGCTCGAGCAATCTTTTGCGCTGGCTCGGGGTCATCTGCGCGAGAAATAGCTTGCCGCTGGCCGAGCAGTGGGCCGGGACCCGGGAGCCCGGATGCAGGTAGAAGCGCAGCGGCGCCAGCGTCTCCACCCGGTCGAGGTACAGCACCTCGCCGCCCGAGAGCGCGGTGATGTTGCAGCTCTCCCCCACCTGGTCGACCAGCCGGCGCAGCACCGCGTGGCGCGCCCCGTGCACCGTGTCGTTGAGCAGCAGCTTCTCCGCCATCTGCCGCAGCCGCATCCCGGTACTGTAGTGGCGCCCGTCGCCGTCGCGCTGCAGTATCCCCGCGCTCTCTAGCTGCTGCAGCATGCGATGGAGGGTCGGCTTGGGCAGTCCGGTCTCTTCCGCCAGGCTCTGCAGGGAAAACAGTTGCTCCTTCTCCGCGACCACTTCCAGCAGCGCGAACAGGCGCAGGGTCGGGGTGTCCCCGTCGATGCGTGCGAGCTCCCGCTCGTGTTTCTGTGGGGTAATGTTCATGGCGATCCCATTATAGTTAAATTTCTTTTTCCGGTATGAAATGTATCATTTTCAGAAATTCTGTTGACGCCCGGCGCAAGCTGATTTAGAGTTCGACGAAATTCCACTTATCGGTACGTATTGTACCGGTTCATAGAACTTTAACCATAGCAGGAGACAGCGCGTCATGAACGATCAAGCCCCCAAGCGCACGGTGCCCACCGGCCCGACCAAGATGACCCCTTCGGAAGCCTTCGTGGAGACCATGGTGGCCAACGGCGTGACCGACATGTTCGGCATCATGGGTTCGGCCTTCATGGACGCCATGGATATCTTCGCGCCGGCCGGCATCCGCTTGATCCCCGTGGTTCACGAGCAGGGCGCGGCCCACATGGCCGACGGCTACTCGCGCGTCTCGGGCCGCCACGGACTGGTGATCGGCCAGAACGGTCCGGGGATCAGCAACTGCGTCACCGCCATCGCGGCGGCGTACTGGGCGCACAGCCCGGTGGTCATCGTGACCCCGGAGACCGGCACCATGGGCATGGGCCTGGGCGGATTCCAGGAGTGCAACCAACTGCCGATGTTCCAGGAGTTCACCAAGTACCAGGGCCACGTGACCAACCCGGCGCGCATGGCGGAGTTCACCGGCCGCTGCTTCGATCGCGCCATGAGCGAGATGGGGCCGACCCAGCTGAACATCCCGCGCGACTATTTCTACGGCGAGATCACCTGCGAGATCCCCAAGCCCTCGCGCCTGGATCGCGGCGCCGGCGGCGAGCGGAGCCTCAACGAGGCGGCCGAGCTGCTGGTCGAGGCCAAGTTTCCGGTGATCATCTCGGGCGGCGGCGTGGTGATGGCCGATGCGGTCGAGGAGTGCAAGGCGCTGGCCGAGCGCCTCGGGGCGCCCGTGGTCAATAGCTATCTGCACAACGATTCGTTTCCCGCCAGCCATCCGCTGTGGTGCGGTCCGCTCGGCTACCAGGGTTCCAAGGCGGCGATGAAGCTCATATCCCAGGCCGACGTGGTGGTGGCGCTGGGCTCGCGCCTGGGTCCCTTCGGCACCCTGCCCCAGCACGGCATGGACTACTGGCCGAAGAACGCGAAGATCATCCAGATCGACGCCGACAACAAGATGCTGGGCTTGGTCAAGAAGATCTCGGTGGGCATCTGCGGCGACGCCAAGGCGGCCGCTGCGGCGCTGAGCCAGCGTCTGTCCAAGCGCAGCCTCGAGTGCGATGCCACCCGGGCCGAGCGCGCGACGCAGATCGCCGCCGAGAAGGCGGCCTGGGAGAAGGAGCTCGGCGAGTGGACCAACGAGCGCGATCCTTACAGCCTCGACGTGATCGAGGAGAACGCGAAGGAGAAGCCGTTCTCCGGCGGGGAGTATCTACATCCGCGCCAGGTGCTGCGCGAGCTGGAGAAGGCCATGCCCGAGGACGTGATGGTGTCGACGGATATCGGCAACATCAACTCGGTGGCCAACAGCTACCTGCGCTTCGAGAAGCCGCGCAGCTTCTTTGCCGCGATGAGCTTCGGCAACTGCGGCTATGCCTTCCCGACCATCATCGGCGCCAAGGCGGCCGCTCCCCATCGCCCGGCCGTCTCCTACGCCGGCGATGGCGCTTGGGGCATGAGCATGATGGAGACCATGACCTGCGTGCGCCACAATATCCCGGTCACCGCGGTGGTCTTCCACAACCGTCAATGGGGCGCGGAAAAGAAGAATCAGGTGGACTTCTACGACCGCCGCTTCGTCGCCGGCGAGCTCGACAACCAGAGCTTCGCGGCCATCGCCCGCGCCATGGGCGCCGAGGGCATCGTGGTCGACAAACTCGAGGATGTCGGCCCGGCGCTGAAGCGCGCCATCGACATGCAGATGAACCAGGGCAAGACCACGATCGTCGAGATCATGTGCACCCGCGAACTCGGCGATCCCTTCCGCCGCGACGCGCTCTCCAAACCGGTCCGCTTCCTCGAGAAGTACAAGGATTACGTCTGACGCGGCGCCGAACTTCCTTCCTTCATGAAGGTGATCGGTGCTTCGGCGGCCGGCTTCTCCTGCCCGCCCCGGGGAACAAGATCCTCCTGAACTCAGCGCCAGACGGCTTGAGGTTTCGTGACTTGTTTTTACCCCCTACCCCCGAGCTCGTGAACAACCAGACAGATGAAGGCACTCAACCGGATCATCGAGCAGGCCCGTAATAAACCGGTTCGAATCGCCCTTTCCGAAGGCGACGACCCCCGGATTCTTGAGGCTGCGGTGCGTGCAACGCGTGAGGGCATTGCCCGCATCATCCTGGTGGGCGATCGAGCCCGCGCGGTAGAACTCGCCCAAGCGCGCGGCTTCGATCTGACGGGCATCGGTTTTCACGACACAGCCGACGCGCCACTCCAGCAGGAACTGGCACAAGCCCTGTTTGAATTGCGCAAGCACAAAGGGATGTCTTACCCTCAGGCTGAGGCGGCGGTAAAAGATCCACTCATCTGCGCCAACTTGTTGGTACGCGTGGGGTACGCGGAAGGCACTATCTCCGGCGCAGTCCACACCACCTCCGACGTCGTCCGAACCGCAATCCAGGTGATCGGCATCGAACCGGGCTTTAAACTAGTCTCCAGTTTCTTCCTGATGATGTTATGCGAACCATTTCATACCCTAAAAGGCGGATTGATCTTTTCCGATTGCGGCCTGGTGGTCGATCCGAGCGCCGAAGAGCTCTCTGAGATCGCCATGATGGCTGCGGACAGCGCGCGCAACCTCCTGATGGAAGAGCCGCGCGTTGCAATGCTCTCGTTTTCCACAAGCGGTAGTGCAAGGCATGCAGCCGTCGACAAGGTGGTGGCTGCCACCGCCTTGGTGAAAACCCAGCGACCGGAACTAGCCATAGATGGTGACATACAACTCGACGTCGCACTTGTTGCCGAAATCGCCAATCGCAAGATGCCTGAATCAAAGGTGAAAGGTCGAGCCAATGTGTTGATCTTCCCGAACCTCGAGGCCGGCAATATCGGCTACAAGTTGGCTGAACGCATTGGTGGCGCCGTCGCTATCGGACCATTGCTGCAGGGACTGAGCAAGCCGGCTAATGATCTTTCGCGCGGCTGCAGTGCCGAGGACGTATTTCACGTGATGGCGGTCACGGTCTTGCAAGCCCAAAACGACGCGGCGTGAAGCTCTCTTGGTTCTGATTGGCGCCAGTTCGACCGTTTCGGTTCTTGCAGTTCTGAGGTTCTGGTCTTGAAGAGGCAAGCTATCGCAGACGCTGCGACGCCCGAAATGCAACCGTGAGCGCTGCCATCTTGCTGCGGCACACGACCTGATCTGAGGCCGAGAGCGGACGCGAGGCGGATGCGGCGTTGGCACTCGTTGTTGTAGCGCGGACGCCTCCCGAGGCTTGCCATCGGACCGGGGCTTGTCGTCGATGCCACAGGGGATCTCGGCAGATAACCGGATCGGGGCAAGAGGTCTCGACTCGTCAGAACAGGCGTTTTGGCGGTAGCATTCGGTTGCGCTTGTTCTATCCTGAAGGCATGTCCCGAAAATGGAGGTCACGAACATGAACCGACTATCGTCATTGCTCCTGCCGCTCTTGCTGCTCCTGGCAAGCGCTCAGCATGCCGCCGTCGCCGGCGACACCAAATCGACTAGCGCTGCCTACAAGGCCGCGCAAAAGAAGGCGGCGTCCCAGTACGCGGCAGACAAAAAGCTATGCGCCGAGGGATCGACCTCCAGCATACGCATGCAATGCCTGAGGGATGCAAAGGCGGAATACACCAAGGCGTTGACCGAGGCAAAACGGGCGGCGGACAACAAGGCCGCGCCGAGCGCCGCGAGCTGCGCGGATTGCGGCCGGGTGGTCGAGGTCACCACGGGTACGAAGAAGGGCGAGGGCGGCCCGATGGGCTTGATCGGTGGCGGCGTCGCCGGCGCCATTCTGGGTCACCAGCTCGGTGGCGGCACGGGCAAGGATGTGGCGACGATCGCCGGGGCGGCCGGCGGGGCTTACGCGGGCAGCAAGGTCGAAGAAAAGCTGAGGTCCACCAAGTTCTGGTCGGTGAAGGTCCGGCTCGACAGCGGCGAAGAGCGCACTTTCGAGTTCGATCACGACCCGGGCCTCGCCAGCGGAGATTTGGTCAAGGTGTCGGGAGACAGCGTGAGCCGCCGCTGACCGCCCTCCGTCAGGGATTCGCGTCGGGCATGATCGACGCTAGCCGACGAGATTGAATCATTGGCCCGAGGTCGAGCATGTCCCCTCGCCTGCATTCCCTCAAGATCCTGGCGATCACGCTCGCCGGCCTCTTCGTCGCCTATCTGCTGTTCGGCTGGCTGGCGTTGCCGCGGATAATCCAATGGCAGGCGGAGCAATACATCGCCGAAAAGACCGGCCATCGCTTGAGTCTCGACCGGCCCGAGTTCAACCCCTTCGATCTCAGCCTGCGCCTGGCCAACCTGCGCCTGGAGGAAGCGGACGGCAAGCCGCTCCTGGCCTTCCGCGAGCTGGACGTGGATCTGTCCGCCGCCAGCCTCTTCCGCCGCGCTTTTGTTTTTGACGGCATCCGCCTGGAGCAACCGCAGGCCACCGTGGTGCTGCGCCCGGACGGCCGGCTCAACTGGTCGCCCTTGATCGAAGCCCTGAAGGGCAAGCAGGAGCGGCCCGATTTGCCCCCGCCCCGGCTGGACATCCGCAGCTTCGTTCTGGCCGGCGGCCGGATCGACTTCGCCGACGAGCGGGCCGCCTTCGCCACCCGCATCGAGCCCCTGAACCTGGAACTCAGCGACATTTCCACCTTGCCCGACGACCGGGGGCGCTACCAGATCACCGCCCGCACCGCCTTCGGCACCCGCGTGCTGTTGCAAGGCGAGGGCGAGGCCTATCCCCTGGCGCTGGACGGCCATCTGGGCGTCGAAGGCCTGGATCTGGCCCGCCTGGCGCCCTACCTCAAGGAGGTGCTGCCGACGGCACCGCCCGCCGGCGTCGTCTCGCTGTCCACCGACTACCGGATAAGCTATTCCAAGGGCAAGGTCGGCCTGACCCTGGACAAGCTGACGGCGGGACTCGAGGACCTTCGGCTTCAGGCCGGCCGGGGCCCGGCGCTCGCGGTCGGCACGATAGCCGCGAAGAACGGCAGCTTCGACCTCGCCCGCAACAGCTTCGCCCTGGGCAGCCTGTCGCTCGCCGACGCCAGGATCGAATTGCCGCGTCCCGCCGGCGGCCCGGCAAAGCCGCTGCAAATCGCCCGCCTCGACTTGGAAGATCTCCAGGCCGACCTGGCCGGGCGCAGTGCCAGCGTCGGCCGCATCGTCCTGAAGGGCGGCCAGCTGAAGGCGGTGCGGGACGCCCGGGGACGCATCGACCTCGTCGATGCCTGGCAGGCGCTGCCGCGGCCGGCCGCCAAGCCGGTGCCGCAGCCCGCCGGCAAGCCATGGCACTTCAAGGCCGGCAAGCTGGAACTCTCCGGCTGCTCCGCCACGCTCCGGGACGAAGCCGCAGCGCCGGCGGCAGTCTTGGCCATCGACGACATCGCCGTCGCCATCGATCATCCGAGCGACGACCTGAAGGCACCCCTGCCGCTTCGCGCCAGCTTCAGAGTCAGGAGCGGCGGCAGTTTCGAGGCGGTCGGCCAAGTCGTTCCGGCCGGGCCCTCGGCGGACCTGCGGCTGAAACTCGCCGATCTGGCCTTGAAGCCCGCACAGCCCTATTTGGCCGCGGTAGCCAAGCTGGTGCTGGCGGGCGGCAGTCTCTCAGTGCAGGGCAGCGCCCGTTACGGCAAACGGGGCGCCAGCTTCAAGGGCGGCTTCGTCCTGCGCGACCTGCGCCTCAACCAGTCCGACACGGGTGCGCGCTTCCTGGCCCTGAAGTCCCTCTCCAGCCGCGATCTCACGGCGACGCCGGCGGCGCTGGCCGTCGGGCAACTGGACGTTGTCGGCCTGGACACCAGCCTGCTGATCGCCAAGGACAAGTCTCTCAATATCGCGCGCATCCCGCGCCGGAGCGGACCCGCCGCCTCGACGCAGGCCCCCGGCCCGGCGCTTGCCGACAAGCACAAGGCTGCGTCCGCCTTCCTGGTGAACATCGATCGCGTGCGCTTGAGCAAGGGTGCGCTGAACTTTGCCGACGACTCCCTCACCCTGCCCTTCGGCGCCCGCATCCATCGCCTGAAAGGCGCCGTCAACGGCATTTCCTCGCGGCCGGGCGTTGCCGCCCAGGTGCAGCTCGAAGGGCAGGTGGACGACTACGGGCTGGCGCGGGCGGCCGGCCAGATCGACCTGTTCAATCCGACCGGGTTCACCGACCTCAAGGTGATTTTCCGCAATGTCGAGATGACCCGGCTGACGCCCTACGCCGCCACCTTCGCCGGCCGCAAGATCGATTCCGGCAAGCTTTCCCTGGACCTCGAGTACAAGATCAACAAACGCCAGCTGACCGGCGAGAACAAGATCATCATGGATCAGCTGACGCTGGGCGAACGGGTCGAGAGCCCGCAGGCCAAGGATCTGCCCCTGGACCTGGCGATCGCCATTCTTAAGGATGCCGACGGCCGCATCGACCTGGGCCTGCCCGTCTCCGGCAGCCTGGACGATCCCCAGTTCAGCTTTGGCCAGATCATCTGGAAAGCCATCATGAACGTCGTGGGCAAAATCGTCACCGCTCCTTTCCGCGCCCTGGCTTCCCTCTTCGGCGGCAGCGGCGAGCAGCTGGAGCATATCGTCTTCGAGGCCGGCGACGCCCGACTGACGCCGCCCGAACGCGAAACGCTGGTGCGCTTGGCCGCGGCCCTGAGCAAGCGGCCGGGCCTGAGCTTGACGCTGCATGGCGTCTATGCCGATGCCGACCGGGCCGCCTTGAAGGACCGGCAGATGCGCCGCGCCGTGGCCGAGCGGGCGGGACAGCATGTGGCGGGCGAGGAAGACCCGGGTTCATTGTCCACCCGCGATCCCAAGGTTCAGGCCGCCCTGGAAAGCCTGTTCCGCGAGCGCTTCGGCGCCGGCGAGCTGGCCGCCCTCAAGCAGGGTTTCCGCCAGGCCAATCCGGGGCAGATGAAGGAAGGGGTCGCGGGCAAGCTGGTGTCCGGGCTGACCGGACTGTTTCGCAAGCAGCGCAGCCTGAGTGCGGACGAGGTCGCGCAACTGAAGGGCGCCGACTTTTACACCGTCCTGTTCGGACGCCTGGAGGAGCGCGAGACGGTGGCCGACGACCGGCTCCTGGCCCTGGCCAAGGCCCGGGGCGAGAACGCGATAGCGGTCCTGGAGAAGGCCGGCGCTCCGGCGGACCGCCTGATCCTGGCGGCGCCGGAGAAGGTCGAAGCCGAAGGCCGCGAGGTGCCGGTGAAGCTGGAGCTGGGCGCCGCCGCCGAGACGGTCGCCCCGGCTGCTCCTGGCTGAACCGACTTGCCTATCGCCGCCTGGTTCGGGCCGAAGGACTTCCAGACGGTCGCCGCGCCGCTCGATTTCAGGCCGGGCGGCAATCGTCGCGCCCGAGGCGGCTCACGACCTGATCGCCGCCGCGATTTCCGCGAAGCTGCGGCCGACCTCCGGCCCCTGGGGCACGATGCCCAGTTGCCGGGCGATCTGGGTCAGCGAAAAGATGCCGCGAACCATCTGCCGGTGGACCGCCGCCGACTCCAACGATCGGTCGACCACCAAGGCGTGCTGGCGGCCGGAACGCTCGAGCGTGGCAACCACGTCGCCGACCCGGGCTCTCAGCACATCGCTGAGGTCGATGACTTCCAGGCGATCCACCGGCGTCATGATGTCGCGCACGACCACTTCGTCGTGGCGGATGCCGCGCTGCTGCGTGATCTGCACCGGCTTGCCGCCGAGGACGTCGGTGGCGGTGACGATGCCCCAGAGCGTGTAGCGCTCGTCGACCACGAACAGCGCCCGGACCCCGCGCGCGATCATGGTCTGGTTGGCCTCATTGACGGTGGCGAAGCGACCGGTGGTCACCGCAGCCACCCGACGCAAGTCGGTCATCACCTCGATCGCGGGGGATTTCCTATCCACCGGTGTGGACATCGTCGGATCGGGCAAGTGGTAGCCGGCATCGGGCCTCAGCTTCGATTGCGGCAAGGGCTGGTACTGCGGCTCGGGCTGCTTCGGCTCGCGCCTCCCGGGCGGCGCCAGCACGGCGCTTCTGGGCTGGAACATCAGGTGCAGGAAGTCGTCGAGAAAGTGGTAGCCGTGCCCAAGCCCGTCTTCGGCACGCGGTTCGCTTTTCATGTTCTTCTCCTCTGCTCGTCGGACACCCGACGCCGGTTCGACCGTGGCCGGGCCGGACCGGTTCCCCGTCGGGTCGCCCGTGACGCGGGCCATCCGCACAAAATATCGGACATCGATTCGGGCATTTGATTCCCGTTGCGACCGGCGGCGGCTCACCCGCCCGACCGGCGAGGACCGCGAGTGGTTTCCCGAGCTGGCGGGCAGCGACTGGCGCCAGGCGCTGGACTTCGCCATGCGCAACTTCAAGGACGAGAGCTTCATCGCCCAGTACCTGTCGCCGAAACTGATGCGCGACTTCCGCCTCTTCGCCCTGGCCGACGACGACGGCCGCGCCGCGCTGAGGATCGATGCCATCCACGACGACCAGGGCTATCGCACCCTGCGGCGGCTGCTCTCCGACCAATACAACCTCGGCAGCCGCGAACCGAACATCCAGGTATGGAACGTCGATCTCAAGGAAGACCGTTCGCTCACCCTGCGCCATTTCCTCTATCAACGCCGGCCGCTGGGCGACAACCGCGACTAGGTGCTGAGCCACGTCGCCGGCCTGTGGGCTTCCCGGTGCGCCGGGAGGAGCAGGACGAGCAGGGCGGGGTCAGTACCGTCAAGGAAATCGTCATCGACCGGCGGCGGCTCACCCGCCCGACCGGCGCCGGTCGGTTCCTCGCAGATCCGGCGGATGTCGCGCCACATGGCGAAACCCAGCGCGTAGGGGTTGATGCCGCTGTAGTGAGGGCTGTTGTAGGGCGGCTGGGCGACGACGTTGGTGTGCGACTCGAGGAACTCCAGCATGAAGCCGTCGGCGAGCAGGCCCTCCTCGTAGAGATGGTTGAGCAGGGTGTAGTGCCAGAAGCAGGCCCAGCCCTCGTTCATCAGCTGCGTCTGGCGCTGCGGCAGAAAGTACTGGCCGATCTTGCGCACGATGCGCACCGCCTCGCGCTGACCTGGGATTGCAGATACGCTTCGCGTTCCTTCTGGCGCTCCCGCTCCTTCAGCAGGCACCTCGCCCTGCCAGCGCTGGCGGCTGCGGGCCGATCCGGTCTTATAATCCGGATCGCCGCGCTGCGGCTCGCGATGACGAAATCAAACCCTGAAACGGGCCGAGCAATGATGAACCGGAATGGCTGGAGCAGGTTTCAATCGCGGCTGCGGACGGAACTGCTCCAGTTTGCCGCGATCAGCGCCAGCGACAGACGCTGGCAGATGCCGTTCTGCGCGGCGCTGGCCTCGGGCCTGCCGCTCCTGATCGGAGCGTATTTCGACCATCTGGATTACGGGCTGGTCTCCTCGCTGGGCGGCCTGGTGTTCCTCTATTCGCCCAATACGCCGCTGTCGCACCGCATGGTGTCGCTGATGGCGTCCGCCTTCGGCATGAGCGCCTGCTTCGCACTCGGTTTGATGAGCCACTTCCTGCCGTTGCTGCTGGTGCCGGTGCTGACCTTCATCGCCATTCTGGTCACGATGGTCTGCCGGTTCTACGCGGTCGGCCCGCCGGGCAGCCTGTTTTTCATCATGGCCGCGGCGATCGGGGCCTATTCGCCGGTCGCGGCGATGCAGGTGCCGCTGCTGGTGGGGCTGCTCACGATGGGCTGTCTGCAGGCCTGCCTGATCGCCTTTTTTTACGGCATTTACATATTGCGGCGGCAGGCGCCGCAGCCGGTCGCCCCGCCGGCGCCGGCGAGCTTCGATTTCGTGATCTTCGATTCGGTCGTGATCGGGTCGTTCGTGGGCATTTCGCTGGCCCTGGCACAGGCGTTGCAGCTGGAGCGTCCCTACTGGGTACCCGTGAGTTGCCTGGCGGTGATTCAGGGAGCGTCGTTGCGCGCGGTGTGGAACAAGCAGGTGCAGCGCATCGCCGGCACCGGTCTCGGCCTGCTGCTGACCTGGGGCTTGCTGACGCTGCCGCTGGACAAATGGAGCGTCTCGCTGATGATGATCGCGCTGACCTTTACGGTCGAGACCCTTGTGGTGCGGCACTACGGCCTGGCGGCGATCTTCATCACGCCGATGACCATCTTTCTCGCCGAGGCTACCCGGCTCGGGCACGGTTCGGCGGACGCGATGCTCCGGGCGCGCCTGCTCGATACCGTGCTCGGCTCCGTGGTCGGTCTCCTCGGCGGCATCTGCCTGCATAGCCCGCGTTTTCGCGAGCTGTTGGGCCGCCAGATTCGGCGTCTGGCGCCCTCGCGCCTGCTGCCCTGAGAAGGCGGAAGCCCGCGCCCGCTCAGTCAGTCGGGCTTGCCCCCGCTGCCTCGGATACCAGCTCGGAGATCAGGCCGCGCAGCCAGCGGTTGCCCGGATCTTGATGGTAACGCTCGTGCCAGTGCTGCTTCACGGCGTAATCGGGCATGGCGAAGGGCAAGGGCAGGATTCTGAATTCGCCCCGGCCGCGCAACAATTCGCCGAGGCGACGGGGGATGATCATCAGCAGGTCGGTGCGCTCGACCACGAAGGCCGCGCCGAAGAAGCTCGGAATGGTCAGCGCGATGCGCCGGCGGATGCCCTGGCGCGCGAGTTCCTGGTCGATCATCAGGTGACCGGTGCCGGTCGTCGTGAACACCGCGTGGTCCTCGGCCTGGAACCGTTCGAGGTCGAGTTCGGCGCCAATGCGCGGGTGGTCGGCGGCTGCCAGCACGACGTAGTGTTGCCGGAACAGCACCTGCTGGTAGAAGCCGGCCTCCAATTTCGGCAGGAAGCCGATCGCCAGGTCGGCCGCCGCGGTCTCGAGCAGATGCCCGGTGGTTCCGGCGTCGACCAGGGGCACGACCTCGATCCGGACACCCGGGGAAGAGGCGCGCAGTCGCGCCCAGAGCTTGGGCAGGAGCACGAGCTGGCTGATGTCGGCCATGGCGATGCGGAAGCTGCGCTCGGACGACGCCGGAGCGAAAACGCTGCGATGCCCGAGCGCCTCGTCGAGCGCGTCGAGCGCCGCGCGGATGGGCCGGACCAGCTCCTCGCCCAGCGGCGTCGGGTCCATGCCGGCGCTGGTGCGAACGAAGAGCGGGTCGCCGAAGTGCTCGCGCAGCTTGGCCAGGGCGATGCTCACCGCCGGCTGGCCGAGGCCCAGCGCGTCGGCGGCGCGCGTGACGCTGCGGGTCTTGTAGATCTCGTCGAAGACGGAGAGCAGGCGTGCGTCGGGTGTGCTCATCGCTCCCTGGATTATTCTGAAATTGAATAGTATGTATTTATATCATTGCATAGTCAGAATTATAGTCCTCCAATAAAGTGCCGCCATCGCACCAGCCGACGGGAGAAGCAAATGCAAGAACTCGGTCGCCTCGAAGATCTGCCGGAGGACTACCGCGCGGCCCTCGCCGCGCAGAATCTGGTGCCGCTTTGGCCCAGCCTGCGCAGCGTGCTGCCGCCGGGCAAGCCGACGCCCCGCACCCAGCCCGTTTCGTGGTCTTACGCGGCGTTGCGGCCGCTGCTGATGCGGGCGGGCGAACTGACGCCGATCGAAAAGGCCGAACGCCGGGTGCTGGTGCTGGCCAACCCGGGCCACGGCCTGGAAAAGATGCAGGCCAGTTCGTCGATCTACCTCGGCATGCAGTTGCTGTTGCCGGGCGAGTGGGCGCCGGCGCACCGCCACACCCCCAACGCGGTGCGCATGATCGTCGAGGGCGAGGGCGCCTACACGACGGTGGACGGGGAGAAATGCCCGATGCGCTGCGG
Organism: Rhodocyclaceae bacterium; assembly: GCA_035530135.1. Lineage (GTDB taxonomy): Bacteria > Pseudomonadota > Gammaproteobacteria > Burkholderiales > Rhodocyclaceae > CAIYYX01. Next base: position 17,401 of record DATKVJ010000061.1, read on the forward strand.
CGATCTGATACTGACGCCGACCGGCCTGTGGCACGAGCACGGCCACGACGGCGAGGCGCCGGTGGTCTGGCTCGACGTACTCGACCTGCCGCTGGTCCATTATCTGGAAGCGTCGTACGTCACCGAAGGCGAGGCGCAGATCGTCGGTCGCGAGGCCGGCGAGCGCGCCTACCTCTGCGGTGGCGTCGCTCCGGCGCCGATGTTCGCCCGTTCCGACGAGCGCTTCCCGATGCTGCGCTATCCCTGGACCGGGGTGCGCGCCACCCTGCTGGCGCTCGCCGCCAGCCAAGCCGGGATCGAAGCGGTGCAGCTCGCTTACCTCAATCCGGAAACCGGCGGCGACTGCCAGGCGATCCTCGGCTACTCGGCGCTGATGCTGCGCCCGGGCGAAACCCTGCGGCTACCCGCCCGTTCGCCGGCGCTGGTGCTGCACCAGATCGAGGGCGGCAGCGAGCTTACGGTCGAGGACCGGCGCTTCGCGCTGGACGAGGCGGACACCTGCTGCGTCCCCGGCTACCTGCCGGTGAGCCTGAGGAACCGCTCGGCCGATCGACCCGCGTTCCTGTTCCTCGCCGACGAGTCGCCGCTGCACAAGAAACTCGGCGTCTATGAAGTCCGCAACTGAAGCCCATTCGACGGGGAGCTCACCGTGACCCAAGCCGCCTACCTGTGGAATCCGCCGCCGGTCTACTCGCTGCCGGTGCGGGGCGACGAGGCGCGCTATCCGGTGCACCGCATCTTCTGCGTCGGGCGCAACTACCACGCCCACGCCGCCGAGATGGGGGTGCCGGTCGACAAGGCCAGCGCCCGGCCCTTCTACTTCACCAAGTCGGCATCGACCCTGGTCGCCTCCGGCGCGACCGTCCCCTATCCCTGCAGCACGACGAACTACCAGCACGAGATGGAATTGGTCGTGGCCGTCGGCGAGTCCGGCTTCCGCGTCGCCGAGAGCGATGCCGCCGGCCTGATCTACGGCTACGCCGCGGGCCTGGACATGACCCGCCGCGACCTGCAACTGCTCGCCCGCAAACAGGGCCGGCCCTGGGATCTGGGCAAGGACTTCGAGTCGTCGTCGGTGTGCTCGGAAATCGTTCCGATCGGTCAGCTCGGCGCGCCAGGCGTACCAGGCGGAGGCGCGATCACGCTCGCCGTCAATGGCCGGATCCGGCAGTCGGGCGATCTCGCGCAGTTGATCTGGGGCATTCCCGAATTGCTCGCCGATCTCTCGCAGTTCTATCACCTGCAGCCGGGCGACCTGATCTACACGGGCACCCCCGAGGGGGTCGGCGCGGTCAAGTCCGGCGACCGCATCGCCGGCCGCATCGAAGGCATCGGCGAGGTCGCGCTGAGCATCGGCCAGCCGGAGTAAAAAGGAGACCAGGCATGACTCAGCAGCTTCCCGTGATCGTCGCCGGCGGCGGCATAGGGGGCCTCGCCGCGGCGCTGGCGCTGGTTCGCCAGGGTTTCCCGGTCCAGGTCCTGGAGCAGGCGGCCGAGATCGGCGAAATCGGCGCCGGCATCCAGCTCGGCCCCAACGCCTTCCACGCCTTCGACGCCCTGGGCGTCGGCGACAAGGCGCGCAGCCGTTCGGTGTTCACCGACGAGATGGTGATGCACGACGCGCTCGACGAGACCCTGGTCGGGCGCATCCCGACGGGCGAAGCGTTTCGAGAGCGCTTCGGCAATCCCTACGCGGTCATACACCGCGCCGACGTCCATGGCTCGCTGCTCGAAGGTGTGCGGGAAACCGGCCGGGTCGCGTTCGTCACCTCGACCCGGGTCGAGCGCATCGTCCAGGACGCAGGGAGCGTCGCCGTCATCGACCAGCACGGCGTGGCACGGCGCGGCGTCGCCCTGATCGGCGCCGACGGCGTCCGCTCGGTGGTCCGCCAGCAGTTCGTCGGCGATCCGCACCGGGTGACCGGCCACGTCGTCTACCGGGCGGTGATCGACAAGCAGGATTTTCCGCCCGACCTGCGGTGGAACGCCGCGAGCATATGGGTCGGCCCCAACTGTCACCTGGTGCATTACCCGCTGCGCGGCGGCGAGCAGTACAACATCGTCGTCACCTTCCATAGCCGCGACAAGGAGGAGTGGGGGGTCACCGAGGGCAGCCGCGAGGAGGTGCTGAGCTATTTCCAGGGGATCTGCCCGCGCGCGCGCCAGTTGATCGACCTGCCGAAGCGCTGGCGGCGCTGGGCCACCGCCGACCGCGAACCGATCGGCCGGTGGTCCTTCGGCGGCGTCACGCTGCTCGGCGACGCCGCCCACCCGACCACGCAATACTTGGCGCAGGGCGCCTGCATGGCGCTCGAAGACGCGGTGACGCTGGGCGAAGCGCTGCGCGTCCATGGCAACGATTTCACCCTGGCCTTCGACCGCTACCAGCGCTCGCGGGTCGCCCGCACCGCCCGCATCGTCCTGTCGTCGCGCGAGATGGGCCGCATCTATCACGCCAAGGACGTCGAGCGCCTGGTTCGCAACGAGCTCTGGAAGGGCCGCACGCCCGAGCGCTTCTACGACGCGATGGAGTGGCTGTACGGCTGGAACGTCGGCAACTGCCTGGCGTCCGCCTGAACCGGAGACGACGATGCAGCTCTACAACTTCTTCCGCAGCGGCACCTCGCACCGGCTGCGCATCGTGCTGAACCTCAAGGGCCTGGCCTACGACTATGTCGCCGTCGACTTGCGCGCCGAGGAGCATCTCGGTTCCGCCTTCAGGGCGCTCAACCCCCAGGGCCTGGTGCCGGCGCTGGTCGAGGGCGAGCGGGTTCTGATCCAGTCGCCGGCGATCATCGAGTGGCTGGAAGAGCGCCATCCGACGCCGGCGCTGCTGCCGTCGGACCCGGACGGGCGGGCCCGGGTCCGGGCGCTGGCGGCGATCGTCGGCTGCGACATCCATCCGCTCAACAACCGCAGGATCCTCGAATACCTGCGCCAGACGCTCGGCTGCGACGAGGCGGCGGTGAAAGCCTGGTGCGCCACCTGGATAGGCCCGGGCTTCGCCGCGCTGGAGACCCTGCTCGCGGCCGATACGCGCCGCGGCGATTTCTGTTTCGGTGGCGCGCCGACCCTGGCCGACGCCTATCTGGTGCCGCAGGTCGAGAGCGCGCGGCGCTTCAAGCTCGACCTCGCGCCGTATCCGAACATCGTCGCGATCGACCGCGCCTGCGCCGAGCTCGACGCCTTTCGCCGCGCCGCGCCGGCGCTGCAAGCGGACGCCGGCTAAGCTTCGTCTACCGGCAGCGCGGACTTGTCCACCACCCGGCGCAGGACGAAGCTCGAATGCACGCCGGTCACGCCCTTGATCCGGGTGATGCGATTGAGCAGCAGCTCCTGGTAGGCGTCCATGTCCCGGACCACGACCTTGAGCTGGTAGTCGGCGGCCTGGCCGGTGATCAGCAGGCACTCCATCACCTCGGGGATCTCGGCGATCTGCGTCTCGAAGTGCTTGAACCGCTCCGGCGTGTGCTGATCCATCGAGATGTGGATCAGGGCGGTGAGCGACAGCCCCAGCGCCTTGGCATCGACGTGGGCGCGATAGCCGGTGATCAGGCCCGCCTCCTCGATCGCCCGCACCCGGCGAAGACAGGGCGAGGGCGACAGGCCGATGCGGTCCGCCAGGTCCTGGTTGCTGATTCGCCCGTCCTGCTGCAGCGCGCGGAGAATCTGGCGGTCGTAGCGGTCGAGTTCCATTAGATTGCCTTCATTGATGATAGATCGCAATATTATTATCCATGTTAGAATGAACACGCAAGATAATTGCAATATGCTGGGATGGCGAGGTATATAACGCAATCATATTCCGGCCCACCTTGGCTATGATGGCTCCATCGCAACGTCCTGGGAGCAGCCGTCATGACCAAGCACCCCGCAGCGAAGTATCGCGCCTTCCCTCCGGTCGCCCTGGCCGACCGCCGGTGGCCGAACCGGACCATCACCGCGCCGCCGATCTGGATGAGCACCGACCTGCGCGACGGCAACCAGGCCCTGTTCGAGCCGATGAGCGTCGAGCGCAAGATGCGGATGTTTCGCACCCTCTGCGCCATCGGTTTCAAGGAAATCGAGGTGGCGTTTCCTTCCGCCTCCCAGACCGACTACGACTTCGTCCGCGCCCTGATAGCGGGCGGCCACATCCCCGCGGACGTGAGCATCGAGGTGCTCACCCAGGCGCGCGAACCGCTCGTGCGCCGCACCATGGAATCCCTGCGCGGCGCGCGCCGGGCCATCGTCCACGTCTACAATGCAACGTCCAAGCCCTTCCGCGAGATCGTCTTCGGCATGAGCCGCGCCGAGCTCATCGACATGGCGGTATCGGCCGTGCGCCTCGTCAAGGAGCTGGCCGCCGCCCAGCCGGAGACCGAATGGGTGCTCGAATACAGCCCCGAGACCTTCACCGCCACCGAGCTCGACTTCGCCCTGGACATCTGCAACGCCGTCACCGCGGCCTGGGGCGCCACACCCGAGAACAAGGCGATACTCAACCTGCCCACCACCGTCGAGCTCGCCACGCCCAACATCTACGCCGACCAGATCGAGTGGATGCACCGCCACTTGGCCCGGCGCGACAGCCTTGTCTTGAGCCTGCACCCGCACAACGACCGGGGCACCGCCGTGGCCGCCGCCGAGCTGGGCCTGATGGCCGGCGCCGACCGGGTCGAGGGCTGCCTGTTCGGCAACGGCGAGCGCACCGGCAACGTGGACCTCGTCACCCTCGCGCTCAATCTCCATACCCAGGGCGTCGCACCCGGCCTCGACTTCTCCGACATCAACGCCGTCGCGCGCACCGCCGAGCAGTGCACCCAACTGCCCATCCACCCGCGCCACCCTTACGTCGGCGACCTGGTGTTCACCGCCTTCTCGGGCTCGCACCAGGACGCGATCAAAAAGGGCTTCGCCGCCCAAAAGCAAGGCGAACCCTGGAACGTCCCCTACCTGCCGATCGACCCGGCCGACGTCGGGCGCAGCTACGACTCGATCATCCGCATCAACAGCCAGTCCGGCAAGGGCGGCGTCGCCTATCTGCTGGAGACCGGATACGGGGTGGTGATGCCGCGCCGCTTGCAGGTGGAGTTCTCCGGCGCGGTGCAGCGGCACACCGACAGCCGGGGCGGCGAGATGAGCGCCGCCGACATCTGGCAACTGTTCTCGCGCGTCTATCTGGAAGGCGAGCGTCCGGTGCGCTACCTCGAGCACCACCTGTTCGAGCACGGCGCCGCCCAGGGCATCCGGCTCGTGCTCGAAGTCGATGGCGTCCGGCAGCGGCTCGCCGGCGAGGGCAACGGCCCGATCGACGCCGCCGTCCATGCGCTGCAGGGCATCGGCATCGCGGTCCAGGTGCGCAGCTACGAGGAGCGCTCCACCCATCCCAGCGGCGAGGGCGGGGACGCGCAAGCCTGCGCCTTCATCGAGCTCGCCGGCCCCGAGGGCGGCAGCGATTGCTACGGTGTCGGCATCGACCACAACATCGTCACCGCCTCGATCAAGGCGCTGATCAGCGCCATCAACCGGCTGGCGCCCGCCCGGGGCGCAGCGATCCGATCCAGGGCGGCCTGAGCGACGATGGCGGACGGCGCGCTTGCTATCATGGCGCGTCTTGCAGTTGAAAACGGGCCGCCCGATGAATTCCAGACTCTCGCCGTCGACCGTCCTGCTGCTCACCGTGCCGCCGCTGCTCTGGGCCGGCAACGCCGTGGTCGGCCGCCTGGTCCACGCCTGGGTGCCGCCGATGACCCTGAACCTGCTGCGCTGGTCGATCGCGCTCCTGATCCTGTTGCCGCTGGCCGGCTGGATCTTCCGTCCCGGCAGCGGCTTGTGGGCTGCCTGGCGGCGCTTCGCCTTGCTCGGCCTGCTCGGCGTCGGCCTCTACAACTCGCTGCAATATCTCGCGCTGCAGAGCTCATCCCCGATCAACGTGACCCTGGTCGCGTCGAGCATGCCGGTCTGGATGCTGCTGGTCGGATGGCTGTTCTTCGGCGCGAAGGTCGGGCGCAGGCAGTCGATCGGCGCCGTGCTGTCGATCGCCGGCGTGCTGCTGGTGCTCTGCCGCGGCGACTGGCGCCGGTTTCTGGCGCTGCACCTGGTGCCGGGCGATGTCTTCATGATCGTCGCGACCGTCGCATTTTCCTTCTACAGCTGGATGCTGACGCGCCCCAGGGAACCGGCGAACATCCGCGGCAACTGGGCAGCCTTTCTGCTGGCCCAGATAACGTTCGGGGTGATGTGGTCCGGCGTGTTTACCGCCGGCGAATGGACGTTCGGCGACCCGCATATCGTCTGGAGCTGGCCCTTGGCGGCGGCGCTGCTCTACATCGCGATCGGACCGGCGGTCATCGCCTATCGCTGCTGGGGCGCCGGGGTGGAGCGCGCCGGGCCGACCATCGCCGGCTTCTTCAACAATTTGACGCCCCTGTTCGCGGCGACGATGTCTTCGGCATTCCTGGGCGAGCTGCCGCATTTCTACCACGCGGTGGCCTTCGCCCTGATCGTCGGCGGCATCGTGCTTTCGTCGAGACACTGAGCTACGCCATAGCGCGAAAGGGGCAAGGCTCGCCCAGTCCGGCCATTAACAAAAATTGATGCCCGCTTAATCAATCCTGATTTGCCAGGCGGCATCCGCCCCTCTATCTTGCCTGCAGGACAGGACAGCGAGGAGACGGGGCATGAGCGCAGCAGAAGTCCGAGAATTCCGCAGCGATCCCGCAGCGCCGGCGGAGCCCGGGACCATGAGCGCCGGCCCGAGGGAAGTCGTCACCCCGTTTCGCCCGATACCGCTCGATGTCCCGGAGGGAATGAAGCCGAACGAGTTCTTCAACAGCGCCGAGAACCTCAACGACCTGGTATCCAACAACGGCCTGCTCGCCAGCCCGGAGGGGCTGCTGCTCTACCGCAAGGCGCTCGGCCACAGCAACGAGTTCGACGCCTCGATCATCTACAACACCTCGCAGCGCATCCTCGACCCGCTCGGCCGACCGGTGCGGCGCACCCAGATCCCGGAGCCGGTGAAGAACGTCTGGAACCGCATGAACCAGATCATCATCGCCTACATGCTGGAGCGCTACCCCGACCCGGAGCGGGCCCTGGTGCTCGCCGGCGAGGCCAGCCTCGACGCCACCTGGCCGCTCACCTCGCCGGGGGTGCCGAGCATCCGCATGCTGCACAACCACTTCATCGTCTTCGACAAGGCCCGGTTGCGCGCGGCGCCGATCGCCGACACCGCCAACCCGAACCTGACCGACGGCGGCCAGAACTCGCTGTTCCAGGCCCACATGCGCGACGTCTACCGCGCCTTCTTCGCGGGGCTCGAGCTGCAGATCCTGAAGCCGTGTCAGGAGGGCTCGTGCCGGATCGCCCTGACCGGCTATCCGCAGGGGCTGCCGAGCTGGGAGATCTCGGGCGGCGCGGCGGCGCTGCAGGAGGTCCGCTTCTGGAAGGAGTACGACACCCTGCTCAAGGGCTTCATCGACTTCTACCGCACCTTCTTCAGCCAGGTGTCGACCCGCAACGCGGCGCTGCCGCGCGACATCTACTTCCCCGAGCTGGTGGAGAACAAGCTGCAATTCAACAACGATTTCCTGAAGACCGCGAAGATGGTGCGCGACCGCTGCATCACCGACGCCAAGTACGCCAACGCGATCCGCTGGCAGCCCGCCTTCAAGCAGCTGATCTACCGCAACGACGCGGGCCGGCTGATCGTCACCATCAGCCAGAACTCGATCGGCAATGCGATCACCGAACTGCTCGGCGTGGTGGTCAAGCGCGTGCCCGACGCCGAGGCCTATGGCCGCGCCGAGCCGGCGCTGATCGGGCAGCTGCTGGAGGTGCGCCGCCGCCTGGTCGAGGCCGATTTGGGCGAGGGCATCGCGACGCCGTACTGGGGCGCCAAGTGGCCGTGAAGCCATGCGGCGGCGACGCCTGCTATGATTCCGCCGATGAGTGAATCCGCGCCCAAGTCCCCGCGTCTGCGCAACGCCGTACTGGAGCGGCTCGTCGCTTCCTTCCCGGTGTTCCGCGACGGTCTGCCGCTGGCCATCGGCATCCACAAGACGATCCGGGAGCGGCTGCCCGACATCGAGCCGCAGCAGCTGCGCGCCGCCATGCGTATCCATACCGCCTCAACGCGCTACCTGAAGGCGCTGTCGCAGGCGGAGGCCCGCGTGGACCTGGACGGCGGTCCCGCGGGCGAGGTCACCGCCGAACAGCGGCAGCAGGCGGTCGACAGCCTGCGCGAGCGCTTCAGGGGGCAGGCCGAGCGGCACCGGGCGGCGCAGTTGTTACAGAAGCAGGCGAAGCAGCAGGAGCAGTTGGCGCAGCAGCAGGAGAGGCTGCGGCAGGAGAAGCTGCTCAAGCTCGCCGAGAAATTCAACGCCCGCTGAGGCTCTGGCCCGCGTCATCCGACGCCCGCACCATGCTTGCCCCGCCCCGACGCATCGCCCACCTCGACATGGACGCCTTCTACGCGTCGGTCGAGCTGCTCCGCTACCCCGAGTTGCGCGGCCAGCCCGTGGTCATCGGCGGGCGGCGCGAGCAGCAGCCGGTGGCCGACGGCGACGGCGTCCGCCAGTTTTTCCGGCTGCGCGATTATCAGGGACGCGGCGTGGTCACGACGTCCACCTATGAGGCCCGGGCGCTCGGCGTGTTCTCCGGCATGGGACTGATGAAGGCGGCCAAGGCGGCGCCCGACGCCATCCTGCTGCCCACCGATTTCGACGCCTACCGGCGTTACTCCGGCCTGTTCAAGAGCGCCGTCGCCGCCATCGCGCCGCAGATCGAGGACCGCGGCATCGACGAGATCTACCTCGATCTCAGCGAGGTGCCGGGCAACAGCCCGGTTCTCGCGCGCCGGATCAAGCAGGCGGTGCACGAGGCCACCGGACTCACCTGCTCGATCGGCATCACCCCCAACAAGCTGCTCGCCAAGATCTGCTCGGATCTCGACAAGCCCGACGGCGTCACCATCCTCGGCCTCGAGGACATCCCGGCCCGGATCTGGCCGCTGCCGGTGCGCAAGATCAACGGCATCGGCCCCAAGGCCAGCGAGAAGCTGGCGCAGCTCGGCATCGCGACCATCGGGCAGCTGGCGCGGGCGGAGGCCGCCTGGCTGCAGCAGCACTTCGGGCGCAGCTACGGCGCCTGGCTGTTCGACGCCGCGCGCGGGCGCGACGACCGCCCGGTGGTCACGCGCTCGGAGCCCAAGTCGATCAGCCGCGAGACGACCTTCGAGCAGGACCTGCATCCGCGCCGCCACCGGCAGGCCCTCTCGGAGATATTCACCGCCCTGTGCCAGCGCGTGGCGGAAGACCTGCGGCGCAAGGGTTACGCCGGGCGCACGGTCGGCATCAAGCTGCGCTACGAGGACTTCCAGACGCTGACCCGCGACCTGACCTTGTCCTCCGCGGTGGCCGACCCTCAGGCGATACGGCGCGCGGCCGGGGAGTGCCTGCGGCGGGTGCCGCTGGACAGGAAGCTGCGGCTGCTCGGGGTCCGGGTCGGTGCGCTGCAGCGGGCCGAAGAAGTGCAGACGCGGCAGCCGTCGCCGCAGCGGGAGCTGCCGCTGGAGGCCGGCGCCGGTTAGCCGCATGCGCTACACTTCGGACCTAGGCGCGGCCTGGTCTGGTGCACCGTCGCCGGCCGTTCGCGACACTTCAAGGGGAGCTTCACCATGACCGTCATCACCTGTATCGAGGACCTGCGCGTCCTGGCCAAAAAGCGCGTACCCAGGATGTTCTACGACTACGCCGACACCGGCTCCTGGACCGAATCGACCTATCGCGCCAATGCCGAGGACTTTCAGCGGCTCAAGCTGCGGCAGCGGGTGGCGGTCAATATCGACCAGCGCTCGGTGCGCACGCAGATGATCGGCCAGGAGGTCGCGATGCCGGTGGCGCTGGCGCCGATCGGTCTGGCCGGGATGCAGCACGCCGACGGCGAAATCCTCGCCGCGCGCGCGGCGGAAAAGTTCGGCGTGCCGTTCACGCTGTCGACGATGAGCATCTGCTCGATCGAAGACGTGGCGGCGCACACCACCGCGCCGTTCTGGTTCCAGCTCTACGTGATGCGCGACCGGGACTTCATCGAGCGCCTGATCGATCGCGCCAAGGCGGCCGGGTGCTCGGCGCTGATGCTGACCCTGGACCTGCAGATCCTCGGACAGCGGCACAAGGATCTGAAGAACGGCCTGTCGGCACCGCCCAAGCCGACCCTGGCCAACCTGCTCAATCTGGCCACCAAGCCCAGGTGGGGCTTAGGGATGCTCGGCACGCAGCGGCGGCAATTCGGCAACATCGTCGGCCACGTCAAGGGCGTGGAAAACATGAGCTCGCTGTCGGCCTGGACCAACCAGCAGTTCGATCCCTGCCTCAACTGGAACGATGTCGAATGGATCAAGAAGCGCTGGGGCGGAAAGCTGATCCTCAAGGGCATCATGGACGCGGAGGACGCCAGGCTCGCCGCCGACTCCGGCGCCGACGCGCTGATCGTCTCCAACCACGGCGGCCGCCAGCTGGACGGCGCGCCCAGTTCGATTTCGGCGCTGCCCGCCATCGTCGACGCCGCGGGCAGCCGCATCGAGGTGTGGGTGGACGGCGGCATCTACACCGGCCAGGACGTGTTCAAGGCCGTGGCCCTGGGCGCCAGGGGCACCCTGATCGGACGCGCATTCCTCTACGGACTGGGTGCCCAGGGTGAGGCGGGGGTGACGCAGTGCCTGGAGATCCTGCGCAAGGAACTGGATCTGACCATGGCCTTCTGCGGGTTCACCGACATCAACAAGGTCGACCGCAGCGTCCTGCTCAATCTGCCCCGGATCAGCGATTGACAGTTGCCTGGGCGCCGCCGGTGTAGATGTTGGGATACTTCAGGCAGATCGCCCGCAGGCAGGAGGGGATTTACGCCGAACCCTGTCCCATCAAGGAATACCAGGGGCAACGTCTTCGCGGGGCACCCCAGAAGGATCGTGTTTGCCTGCCTCGCGCAGGTACCGGTATACGGTGTTGCGCGAAATCGACAAATTGCGCGCGGTGTGGCTGACGTTTCCACCCGTCCGGCGAAATTCCTGCATGACTTCTCCCGTTACCTTGCCACGCAGTGCATATCCGGCCAATTCATTGCTCTCCATCGGTGCGGACGGCAGCAATGCCGCAACCTCATCGATACCGATTTTCATGTCGTTTGCGGCGAGAAGTGCGCGCGTCAGCACAGCGCGAAGTTCGCGGAAATTGCCCGGCCACCCGTGTTTCTCCAGTCGGGCGATGGCTTCTTCCGAAATCGTTGCTGTCGGATCGATGCGTGCGAGGACGAAACGCACTGCAGGACCAAAATCGCTGCGTGCGCGCAGTGGCGGCACAATTGCCTTGACGGTATCGAGTCGATAGAGGAGATCGGAACGGAAGCGTCTCGCGGCGACTTCGTCGGCGAGATCAGCGTTGGTTGCGGCGAGAATCTGTACATCGGCAGTAAAGCTGCTGCGTCCACCCACCGGCCTCACGCTATGGTCGTCGAGGAAGCGCAGCAACGCCGCCTGCAATGCCAGCGGCAGCTCGCGGACCTCGTCGAGCAGCAGCGTGCCGCCGTCGGCGGCGGCGATGAGACCTCGACTGCCGTTCTTGTGCGCCCCGGTGAATGCGCCTGCGGCGTACCCGAACAGTTCAGCTTCGAATAGCGACTCCGGCAGGGCGGCGCAGTTGATCGCCACGAATTCGCCGCGTCGGCCGCTCACCTCGTGAGCGTAGCGCGCGAACATTTCCTTGCCGCTACCGGTTTCGCCATGGATGAGGATCGGTGCGTTGACGCGGACCGCGGCGGCGATCAGGGCGAGCGCATCGCGCACGCACCGGTCTTCTGCGACGAACGACGGTTCCCGCAGGAGGCGGGAACGTGGCCGCGCTAGACCGGCGTTTTCAGCGACGAAAGTGCGTTTCCCCCGTGCGTTGGCCGAGCCGCGGTTTAACCACATGACGGCATGAACGCTGCCCAGGGTATCGCGCAGGAAAGTCTGGTCGCTGCCGTGCAGTCGCGCCAGGAACTTTTCGAAGGACTCGTTGAAGAGGTGCTCGAAGGAAGCGCCGGGAGCGACTTGCAGGCCCGCGAATATGCTGGCCCCGCGGCTGCTGACAGCGCTGATGGTGCCTTGCCCATCCATCGCGACCAGCGCCGCGCTGATCGTGCCGAGAAACTCCGCGCGCGGATGAATCGCCAGGACGATGTGCGAGCTCATCTCGTGCGCGAACAGCCCGTTCTCGACGTGCGTGGCTGCCATTTGTACCAGCGCCAGCGTGTGGCGCTGGCGCGAGGCGCAGTCGGACGAGGCGTCGAGAATTCCGACGATCCGCCCGCCCGCGTTGCGGATCGGCGCCGCCATGCAGCAGACGTTGGAGTAGCAGGAAAAGAAATGTTCCGGCCCGTGGATGATGAGGGGCCGCTCGGCGACAATCGACGTACCGAGGCCGTTGGTGCCGCGGATTTCTTCAGACCAGAGGGTGCCGGGGACGATCTGCCGTCCGGAATCGCTGTCGCCGAACTGGTGGTCGGCAACCGCTTCCAATACCGCGCCCTCGGCATCGGCGAAGGCGATCAGGAAGTTCGAGCCCGCGATCTGCTGGTATAGCGTTTCCATTTCGGCGAGGGCGAGCCGGCGGACGTGGCCGCTACGCTCCCGCCGTTCCCTGAGTTCGCTCTCGGCGAGCGCCACGTTTTGGGGCTTAGCGTTCGGCTTGAGACCGGTCTCGATACAACGAGACCAACTGGTCGACACCTCCGCGGCAAGCATGTCCTCGACTGCGATGCCGCGGCGTTCCAGCACCAGCCTAGCGCGCGCGATACGTTCTGCGTTCGTCAGCATGCCCCCTCCATTTTCGCCATGGTGTCGTTCTCGGTGGGTGCGGCCATTGGCGGATCGATTCTATTCCTTTCTCCGCAGCCTAGCATCTGCTCAATTTTTGAACATCTGCCGCGAACATTGATCCGCATTGGCACATCCTGTGATCTTTTGGGCTTGTAATTTTTTTTACAAAACAGCATGTTATGTCGATATGACGTATTGGCACACATCTTGTATATAGGAGTTGGGTCATTCATTAACAGAAGGGAACACACCATGAAAGCGGCAGTTCTCCATGCCTACGATCCGACCCTGAAAAGGGAGGAGTTCGTCAGCTACGAAACCGTTCCGGACCCCGAGATCCGGAAACTTTCTGACGTCATCGTGCGGATCGGTGGCGCCGGCGTTTGCCGGACTGATCTGCACATCGTCGAGGGGCTCTGGCGCGAGAAGGCCGATGTCGCGTTGCCATACATCATGGGTCACGAGAACGCCGGCTGGGTGGAGGCGATCGGTTCTGGCGTCACGGCGTTCAAACCGGGCGACCCGGTAATCTGCCATCCGCTGGTCACCAGCGGCCATTGCCTGGCCTGCCGGCGCGGTAACGACATGCATGCCGTCGACAGCAGTTTCCCGGGCATCAACGCCAACGGCGGTTATGCCGAATATCTGCTCACCGGCGAGCGCACGCTCATCAAGTTGCCTAAGGCGCTGTCGCCGAAGGATGTTGCACCCTACACCGACGCCGGGCTGACCGCTTACCGTGCCGCCAAGAAGGCGTCCCGCCATCTATTGCCCGGGCAATATGTGGCAGTCATCGGCGTCGGCGGGCTCGGCCATATCGGCATACAGGTGCTGAAGGCGCTGTGCGCGGCCGAGATCATCGCCATCGACCGTTCCGACATCGGACTCAGGCTAGCCGAGGAGTCGGGTGCCCATCACGTCGTCAAGGCCAACGGCAGCGAGGTCGATGAGGTGCTCGCGCTGACCAACGGCAACGGCGCGGAGGCCGTCATCGACTTCGTCGGAGAGGGGGACGCCGTGGCGAAGGGATTGGCGATGACGCGCAACGACGGCTACTACTACATCGTCGGCTACGGCGGGAAGGTGGATATTCCGACCATCGACATGATCACCTCCGAAAAGACCATCGTCGGCAATCTCGTCGGAACCTATGCCGAACTGGTCGAACTGATGGCGCTGGCGGACCGCGGCATCGTCAAGCTCGCCACGCGCGAATACCGACTCGCCGAAGCCAATCAGGCCCTGCATGATCTTCATGCCGGCAAGGTCAAGGGACGTGCTGTGCTCGTCCCCTGAAACCAGGCATTAATCCAGTCTGTAGATACCGACAACGATAAGGAGACAGCATGAAATCGATCAAGTACGCGCTGCTTGCAATCATGGCTGCGTTTGCCCTCGGCGGCCCGCCAGCCTCGGCCCAGGATTTCAAGAAATACGGAATAGACAAGGATGTTCCTGGTCTGTGCTCCTATGACTCGATTTCCAAGAAGGACTACAAGGGCCGCACCTTGAGCGTCATCACCCACGCCGTCCCGGTGATGGGCGAGCCGACTGATCTGCACGCCAAACAGTTCGAAGAACTCACCGGCGCCACGGTCAACGTCGTGCACGTGCCGTTCGGAGACCTGTTCCAGCGCATCATGATCCCGTTCCAAACCGGGCAAAACGCCTACGATGTGATGTTCTACGGCTCGCTCTGGAGCGGTGACTTCCACGACTATCTGGCCCCCGTCCCGCAGAAGTATCTTGACACGGCCGGGATGAAAGACGTGACGCCCACATACCGCAAGGTGGCAACCTGGGGCGACACGATGGTCCAGTATACGGTCGACGGCGATCGGAACTACCTGAAATATCGCACGGACGTATTCGACAACCCGGTGTACCAGAAGAAGTTCAAGGAGAAGACCGGACACGAGCTCACCGTGCCCAAGACTTGGGAGGAGTACGACCGGGTCGCCAATTTCTTCAACGACTGGGACTGGGCCGGCGACGGCAAGCCGCACTTCGGCTCCGCCGAGGTGACCAAGCGCGACGACCTGATGTTCTCGGCCTTCATCGACCGGGCGGCGGCGTATGCCAAGAATCCGAACGTGAAGGGCGGATTCTTCTTCGACCTGAAGACCATGGAGCCCTTGATCAACACCCCCGGCTTCGTCAAAGGACTTGAAATGTTTGTCAAGGCAAAGCGCTATTTCCCGCCCGGTGGAGACAACTTCGGCCTGGGCGACGAGATATTCTCATTCGGCGGCGGTCAGACGCTGATGAGCTATACCTGGGACGATTCCTTCGTCCAGGCGATGGAGCCGACGAGCAAGATCCGCTTCAAGGTCGGCTCAGCGCCCTTGCCGGGCAGCCACGAAGTATGGAATCGCATCACCAAGAAATGGGACTATTTCGCCAAGCCGAACGATCCGGCCTATGTCACCTGGGGCTGGACCTCGGCGGTGGCGAAAGCGTCGAAGAACAAGGACATGGCCTTCGACTTTCTGTGCTTCTTCAGCAACGAGGCAAACGCCGATCATGATCTGCAGATCGGCCGCTTCGGCATCAACCCGTATCGCAACGCCCACTTCACGGCAAACTTCTGGGCCAGCAAGATGGGTTGGGGCAAGACCGTGGGGACGCAATACGTCAATACGCTGCTGAGCATAGATAGAAGCAGGAATCACGTGTTCGACCTGCGCGTGCCCGGCGTCAATCAATTCATGAGTTCGATGGCTACCGGCGTGTCCGAAGCCATGGCCGGACAAAAGACGCCGCAGCAGGCACTTGACGACGTGGCCAAGGAATGGAAGCAAATCGTCGCGCGCATTGGCGTGGACAAGGTGCGCGCCGCCTACGCCAACGTGGTCAAGCTGGAGGACAACGAGTAACTCCGGCAGCGTAAGCGACCACCCATAGGCGCCAGGAGGGGGAAGAAATGTCAGGAGATCGCAGCAAGATGCTCTTCATTTCGCCGGGATTAATCGTGCTCGTCGCGATCATCCTCTTCCCCCTGCTGTTCACCATACGCGTGAGCTTTTCCGACTGGGATGTCGCCCGGCCGGGGCTCGACTGGATTGGCGCAACGAATTACCTTCGACTCGCCCACGACGCGCGCTTCTGGGAGTCGTTCGGGCGCTTAGCGCTGATGGCCGTCGGGTCAGTGCTGCTGCAGTACCTGCTCGGCTTCGGCCTGGCACTGCTGGTGTGGCGGGAAGTGCGCGCGCGCCGCTTCTTTCGCGTCCTGTTCCTGATTCCGATGATGACCACGCCGGTGATCATGGCGGTCATCTGGCGCACCATGTTTCATGAGTCGCTCGGACCGGTGAACGACTTGGTACGCTTGCTCGGTTTCGCGCCGCTGCCGTGGCTGTCGCAATCCGGTCTGGCCATGACGAGCATCATCATCGTCGAGGTCTGGCAATGGACGCCATTCATGTTCCTGATGCTGCTCGCCGGCTTGATGTCGCTGCCGCGCGAGCCTTTTCTTGCCGCCGCCATCGACGGCGCGGGACCGGTCAGAACCTTCCTGCGCGTGACCTTCCCCATGATGGCGCCGATCTCGATCGGCGCCATCATAATCCGCCTGATCGAAGCCTCCAAAATCCTGGACTCGGTATACGTGATCACCTCGGGCGGACCAGGCACGGCGACGGAAACGTCGAGCTATTACATTTTCATCCGCGGCCTGCGCGACTTCCAGGTCGGTTACGCCGCGGCCCTGTCCTTCACCTACCTCGTCATCATGGCGATTTCGCTCACCATCATCGCCAAGGTTCTGGCGCGGG
Source organism: Rhodocyclaceae bacterium (assembly GCA_035530135.1). Classification (GTDB taxonomy): domain Bacteria; phylum Pseudomonadota; class Gammaproteobacteria; order Burkholderiales; family Rhodocyclaceae; genus CAIYYX01. The sequence goes on from DATKVJ010000061.1 coordinate 34,015, forward strand.
TGATGCTCGTCAGAGACCATGCCGCATGAACGCTTTGTACCGCACCCTCAAATACGCCGCGATCCTGCTCTGGTCCGCCTTCGTGATTGCGCCCTTCCTGTGGGCGCTCACCACGTCGTTCAAGACCGCCAACGGCATCACCGGGGGGCCGACGTATATTCCCTGGCTGCAGTACAGACCGTCGCTTCAAGGCTGGCGAGATCTATTTCACAGCGGCGGAGGGGGAATCCAGATTGCCGGCCCCTACCTGTCTAGCCTGATCGTAACAGTCAGCGCCAGTCTGGTCAGTCTGATGCTGGGCACGCTCGCCGCCTACGGCCTGTCGCGATTCACCTACCGGGCCGGGTTCGTGCGCAACGCCGATATCACCTTCTTTTTCATCTCGCAGCGGATCATGCCGCCCGTCGTGCTCGCGATACCGTTTTTCCTGATGCTGCAGTTCCTCCATCTTCTCGATACCAAGATCGGGCTCATCATCGTCTATATCGCTCTGCTGATGCCTATCGCCGTGTGGGTGATGGTAGATTTTTTCAACACCGTCCCGCGCGAACTCGACCAGAGCGCGATGCTCGACGGCTGCAGCCCGTTCGAGACCTTCTGGCGGGTGGTCCTGCCGAATTCCAAGCCCGGACTGGTCGTGGCCGGCCTGTTCTGCCTGATTTTCGGCTGGAACGATTTCTTCTTCGCGTTTACGCTCACCTTTACCCAGACGCAGTTGCTGCCGGTGGCGATCGTGTCCCTCAACTCTTCGGTCACGCCCTGGTGGAGTCTCTCGGCCGCGGCGCTGGTGTCGGTCGCGCCACTGATCGCGGTGGCGTTCGTGCTCGAGCGCTATCTGTCGCGCGGCAGCCTCGCCGGCACGATCAAGTGAGGTGCTGCGGATGTCTCTGATCGTGACCGAACTGTCGCGCCGCGTTGATGGTGTAGCCCATCTGGACGGCGTTTCCTGCGTCCTCGAACGCGGCCGCTTCTACGTCGTCGCCGGGCAGACGCTGTCCGGCAAGACATCGCTGCTCCACGCCCTGGCTGGACTGGAGACGCCCGACGCAGGAAAAATCTCGCTCGACGGGAAGGATCTCGCGGAGATGCCGGTATGGGCCCGCAGCGTGTCGCTGGTCTACCAGCAATTCATCAACTATCCGCATCTGACGGTATACGAGAACATCGCATTCCCGTTGCGGCGGCGGCACCTGGTCGCCACAGAGGTCGAGCGAATGGTGCACGAGATCGCCGCCACCGTCGGCCTCACACCGCTGCTTTTGCGCATGCCGGGCACGCTTTCCGGCGGGCAACAGCAGCGCGTTGCACTAGCTCGCTCGCTGGTGAAGGGCTCCGACTTGCTCCTGCTCGACGAACCGCTGGTCAATCTCGATTACAAGCTGCGCGAACAACTGCGGGAGGAATTCCTCAACATATTCGCCAAGCAGAGCCATTCCATCTTGGTCTACGCCACGACCGATCCGCTCGAGGCGCTGCTGTTCGACGCCGATGTGCTGGTAATGCACGAAGGCCGGCTGTTGCAGGTCGGCGCGGCCCAGCATGTGTACGCCCACCCCGCCACGACCACCGTCGCACGCATCTTCAGTGACCCACCGATGAACCTGTTGTCCGGACATCTCGACGCGACGGGACTGCGGCTGGCGGACGACGTGCGCCTGCCACGTTCCGGGCATCTGGGCGATCTCCCTCCCGGCCCCTATATTTTCGGCTTTCGTCCCGGCGACGTGGGGCTGGCCTCGCCAGGTATCTCCTCGGAGGTCGAACTGGCGGAGATCAGCGGCTCCGAAACATTTCTGCACCTGCGCCACGAGACGATGCGCTTCGTTGCCCATCTTTCCGGCGTGCGTACTCATGCACCAGGCGAAAATGTCGAAGCATTCCTGGACGGCGCCAAGCTGTTCGCCTTCACACCCGATGGCAAACTAGCCGCCGCCCCATCCCGGGTCTGAGGAGATCCATGGCACGCATAGACCTCGATCATCTCGCCCATGCCTACGGCGCTCCCTCGGCATCGCCGACGTATGCGCTCCACCCCTTCAGCCACACTTGGGAGGACGGTGAGACCTACGCGCTGCTCGGGCCTTCGGGCTGCGGAAAGACGACCCTGCTCAACATCATGTCCGGTATCGTCCGGCCGAGCGAGGGGCGGGTGCGTTTCGACGGTCGGGACGTCACCGATCTTCCGACCGCCCAGCGCAACATCGCGCAGGTGTTCCAGTTTCCCGTGATCTACCGGACGATGAGCGTGTTCGAGAATCTCGCTTTTCCGCTGCGCTGCCGACATATGCCGGAGCGGGAAATTCGGGAACGCGTCGGCGAGGTTGCGGAGCTGCTCAATCTCTCGCGCTACCTTGGCCGAGCGGCGTTGCGCCTCAGCGCCGACGCGAAACAGCTGATTTCTCTGGGGCGCGGGCTGGTGCGCAACGATGTTGCCGCGATCCTGTTCGACGAGCCGTTGACCGTGATCGATCCGCAGCTGAAATTTGAACTGCGCCGCAAGCTCAAAGAGGTGAACAGACGCTACCGGCTCACCCTCATCTACGTCACCCACGACCAGACCGAGGCGATGACGCTGGCCAATAAGATCGTCGTCATGAACCACGGCCGGGCGGTCCAGATCGGAACGCCGCAGGAACTGTTCGAGCGGCCGGAGGATGCTTTCGTCGGCTATTTCATCGGCTCGCCGGCGATGAACATGCTTGACTGCCGGCTCGCCGAAGGCGGGGTCGAGATCGGGAGCCTGCATATTGCTTTTCCCGGCGCTGATCGCGTCGTCACCAAAGCAGGGGTCAGGCTTGCGCTCGGTGTTCGCCCGGAATTCGTCGAGATCACCGATGCGTCTGCGTCGGAGGCAATTCCGGCCCGCCTTATCGATGTGAAATCGATCGGCGCCTTCCGTGTCGCCGTGCTCGAAGTTGCCGGTCAACGCATCAGGTCGAAAGTGCCAGTCGGCATGCCGATCCCCTACGGCGACACCTTTGTCCGATTCGCCCATGGGCGGCGTCTCCTCTTCGCCGATGATCGCCTTGTTGCCTCCGCATAGCCGCCTTGCCGCAGACGAGAGTCCGGGCAGCTCCGGTTTCCTGTGATCGACCGGTTCTTGCAGACCAGCGATCCTAGCCGTTGGTTAATTTGAGGGGGTTCAGGCGGACGGAACACGATATGGTTCCCGGAGCTGTACTGCCGCGGCTCGGTCGAATGTAACCGGCGCCGCGACCGGAGTGTTCCAGATCGGTCCGCCAGATGAGCCGGACTTCAGCGATTGACCGGGGCCTGGGCGCCGCCGGCGTAGATGTTGAGGTACTTCAGGCAGATTACCCGCAGGCAGGACGAGATGTTCTTGTCGTTGGCGATCAGGCAGCTGTCGTGGATGCGCTCGATCAGGCGCGGCAGCGTCAGCCCGGTTTCGCGCGCCATGTCCTCCAGCACGTTCCAGAAGGCGCGTTCGAGCGAGACGGTGGTGCTGTGCCCGCGGATGCGGAAACCCCGCTTCTCGGGAATGAACTCGCTGATCTGCGACGTCGTGCAGGCGTCGAACATGTGATCGAGGACATCGTTGTGCTCAACGTAGATGGACATGGCGGCGCGGCTGCGATGGTCTGGCGGTCATTATAGGTGGCGGCGGGGACAGCGTCGATAGACCCTCCGCGGGCTGAGGGATGTTTGCAATAATTACTACCCCTACTGCGGCATCGGGGCGGTAGGATGCGTCAGCCCTCGCCGAAGGGCGCATACAACGAAAGGAGCGGGGAGATATGGAGTTTTTCCAGAAGACCTTGGAGCCGGTGGTGGCGCTGGTGATGATCGCCGTGCTCGACATTTTCCTGTTCCTGGTGGTCGGCGCCTGGACGGTCGGCGGCGGCGAGACCATGATGACCGGGCTCATCGCCAAGGCATTCATGGGCGACGCCATCTACCGCATCCCCTTCTGGAACGTCGCCTTCCCCCCCGATCCCTACTACTGGAAGATCTACATCAGCCTGGGCATGGTGTTCGGCGCCTTCCTCGGCGCGGTGCTCTCCCGCGAGTTCTGCTGGCGCATGCCGCACCGCCTGACCGAATGGATCATGATCACCGTCGGCGGGCTGCTGATGGGCATCGGCATCCGCCTGGCCTTCGTCTGCAACGTCAGCACCTTCTTCGGCCTGACGCCGGAAATGAACCTGGGCGGCTACCTGGCGGTGAGCGGCATCCTCGCCGGCACCTGGGTCGGCACCTGGATCTACAAGAAAACCTTGGAGGGCTGAGATGACACCCGTAGCGGAATGCCTGGCGGCGTTCGTTTTCGGTACCACCACCGGCCTGCTGGTGCAGCGCTCGCGCTACTGCAACGTGGCGGCGCTGCGCGACGCGATGCTGTTCAAGACCTATCGCAACACCAAGGCGATGCTGGTGGCGATGATGATCATGACCCTGGGCTTCACCGCCTTCATCAGCATCGGCGCCGGCAAGCCGATGCACTTCGACGTCGGCCTGAACACCTTCATCGGCCTGTTCCTGTTCGGCATCGGCATGGTGCTGGCGGGGGCGTGCACGGTGTCCACCTGGGTCAAGGCGGGGGAAGGCAACCTCGGCGCCTTCTGGGCGCTGCTGTGCACCTTCGCCGGCATGTTCCTGTTCTCCCTGCTCTGGTCCTTCACTTACTGGCCGCCCGCGCCCGGCACCATGACCGGCGCGCCCAATCTTGCGGGGCTGCAGCTGGGCTTCGCCAACGCCGCCACGCTGCAGAGCAAGACCGGCATCCCCGCGATCGTCTTCGGCTTGGTGCAGGCGCTGGCGCTCTACGGCATCTACCGCGCCATCCTGAAGCGCGAGCGGGCCGGCGCCAAGGCCGCGCAAGCCAGCGAAGACGGCGCCTGCGAAGCGTGGGCCACGGCCGATCCCTACGCTGACGCCGCCCCGGGCGTCGTGGCGCCGGCGGAGTCCTAGCCGTGAGTCGGGCGCGGCCGCAATTCATTTGATCCGGAGGAAGAAGACCATGGGACTTTTCAGCAGAAAAGCGGCAGCCGCACCGGCAACCGGCACGCCGATGCAGGCCGCGTTGCCCGACGGCACGAAGGTGACCGTGAAGCAGCAGATCGACTGCATCGGCGACTCCTGCCCGCGCCCCCAGCTGATGACCAAGAAGGCGCTCTCCGGCGCCGGCCCGGGGGATGTGTTCGAAGTGCTGATCGACAATCCCACGTCGATGGAAGCCATCCCGCCGATGATGAAGGACCTGGCGAGCACGCATCTGGCCACGGTCCGGGCGGAGCGCTGCTGGCGCATCTTCGTGCGCAAGAATTGAGGGACTCGCCATGAACTCGGCGAAGCTGCAAATGCTGGTGTTTTCCCTGCTCACGGCGATCGTCACCGTGGCCGGGCTGGCCTACATCTTCCTCGACCCGCCCGCCTATCTGCGCTCGACCCGGGAGGGGGTGCCGTATTTCACGCCGCCGGTCGCGAACCCGGTGGACGGCAAGCCCCTCGATCTCAACATGCTGGCGCGGCACTTCGAGGGAGGGGGCGCGAAATGAGCCTGAATCTGGAAACCCTGACGCAGATCGGCATGTTCTTCGTGACCTTCTACCTGCTCTACCTGGTCCTGACCCGGGACGTGTTCTAGGGGACACTGATGAAAAAGGAATTAGTGATCTTCTGGCTCGCGGCCCTGGCCGTCTTCCTGGGCCTGTCGGCGGCACTCTATCCTTACGCGGCGGTCCCCGCCGAGACCCTGGCGCGCTCCCGGCTGCCCCAGCCGATGGCCGGCATGGCCGACATCGATCTGCCCCAGCCTTACGGCACGGTGTCGGTCACCGACCTGGTGGGCTATTACCTCGAACATCCGCCGGCGGCGAACGTCGGCTCCGCGGGCGGCGACGGTGGCGGGCAGCACTTCGGCGGCTGCTGACCCGGTGCGTGGCGCCGCCTTGCGCACCGTCCTGGCCGCCGCCTTGGCGGCGACGCCCGCCGCGGTCCTGGCCTCCGCCGCGATCGACTATGTCGGCAGCGCGGCGAGCCTGATCGGCAGGGTCACGGTGGTGGACGCGCGGGCGCAGGCGGCCTGCTTGAAGCGCAGCATCGACGGCGCCCGCTGCCTGCCCGCGGCGCAGTTTCTCGGCCCCCACGGGCGCCTGGCGGGCTTCCGCGAGATCTTCTGGCTGCTCGGAACCGCCGGCCTGTCGGGCAGCGAGCACGTGCTGGTGGCGGGCGACGATCCGACCGAGCGCGACTTCGTCGCCGGCATGCTCTATCTGTGCGGTCAGCGCGAGGTCTCGATCCTGACCCTGCCGCTGTCGCAGGGGGCGGGGCTGCCGGCCGCCCGGCTGGGAACGGGTGTGGGTCGCGCGATGACGCGCAAGCCCTTCTACCAGGCCACGGTCCGGGAAGGCGACATCGTGCTCCGCAGCGAGCTGGCGCGAACGCTGGCTTCGGGAGACGCGCCGCAGATCCTGGACGGGCGCAGCGACGCGGAATACTGGGGCGAGCGGATACGGGCGCTGCGCGGCGGGCACCTGCCCAGCGCCCAGTCGCTGCCGCTCTCGGTGGCGCGCCGCCGGCTGGCGCTGGGGCGGCTCGAACTGCCCGCCGGCCGGCGCTTCCTGGTCTATGGCCACGATCCGTTCGAATCGGTCGCGTATTTCACCCTGCTGCGCGCCGCTGCCGGGGCCGATGTCCAAGTGCTGAGGGACGGCTGGGTCGACTGGGCCAATCATCCGGAGCTGCCGATGGCGGCGGTCACCTACCCCGAAGCGCGCCCGGCGCCCCCGCCCGCGCCGCCTGATCGGCGCTGGCTGATGCCGCTGCTCCTGTTCAGCCTGGTGCTGCTGCTGTCGATGGCCGGCGGTCTGGCCCACGCATGGAGGCGGAGAAGGTGAGCTTGGACCTGCTGTTCGTCGTGTCCACCGACCGCGGCGCCCGCGTCCTGGCGCCGCTGGCGGCCGCCTGCGGACGCGCCGGGAAGGTGTGGGGCTGCTTCTTCACCAACGACGGGGTGAAGCTGCTCGCTGACGACGCGCTCAAGAAGCTGATGCCCGGGGCCGGGCGGGCGGTGGCCTGCGAACATTCCTGGCAGCGCTTCATGGGCGAATCGCCCTGTCCGGTGGAGCTGGGCAGCCAGACCGACCACAGCGCGCTGGTGGCGGAAGCCGCCAGCGTCGTGGCGATCTGAAGCGAACCGACATGGCGGCCAGGATCAGATCGATACTGCTGCTCGGCCGGCGCGACCACGCGGAGGCGATGCGCGTCGCCGCGGGCCTGACCATCTTCGGCCACCGGGTGCGCCTGGTGTTCATGGGCTCGCCGGTGGCGGACACGCCGGAAAACGCGGCGCAATTCGAGCTCCTGGAGCTCGCCGACATCGTGCCGGAGACCACCGTCGCCGAGGAGGCGCTGCAGCGGCTCGACCCCGCGGCGCTGGCGCGAGCGATGCTGGAAGCCGATATCGTGATGAGCCTTTAGAGGGAGGGCGGTCGGTGGAATTGGTGGTGCTGAGAACCGGATTCTTCCCAGACCGGGAGACGCTCGGGCAGGCGCTGTGCCGCCTGGAGCGGGAGCACGAGCTTGTCTATGTCGACGTTTCAAGCCCGGAAATCGGGGAGCCAGACTGGGATCGGATGCTGCACCAGATGCTCGCCGCCGACCGGATCATTGTCGTTTAACCGAGGAGAACGGATCATGAAAAAAATATTGGGGACTAGCCTGCTGTTGTTGGCGGCGAGCGGAGGAACGGCGCTGGCGGCGTCGCCGCAGCCGCTGGTCGACGCCAACTGGGTCGGGGAAAATTCCTGCAAGCCGGGGGTCGTGGTGCTCGACATCCGCAGCGAGATCGACGGCGGCTCCCAGGTCGACTACCTGCGCGGCCACATCCCCTGCGCGATCTACAGCGACTTCATGAAGGGCGGCTGGCGCACCAAGGTCAACAACGTGCCGGCCATGCTGCCGCCCCTGCCCCAGATCGAGAAGCTGATCGGCAGCCTGGGTATCGACAACAGCACCCACGTGGTGATCTATTCCGCGGGCACCAACGCCACCAGCATGGGCGCTTCCACCCGGGTCTACTGGACCTTCAAGGTGCTGGGCGACAACAACGTGTCGATCCTGAACGGCGGCTACGCCGGTTACGTTGCCAACAAGAGCAACAAGATCCAGACCGGCATGAACACGCCCAAGCCCGCGACCTTCAGCGCGCACTTCCGCCCGGAACTGGACGCCACCGAAGCGGAGGTGGCAAAGGCCATGAAGCAGCACGTGGTGCTGGTGGACAACCGGCCGAGCGACCAGTACCTGGGCGTCAACCACGTGCCGCTGGCCAAGCGCAGCGGCACCATCCCCGGGGCCAAGAACGTCCCGGAAGCGTGGCTCACCGAAAACGACGGCGGCAAGTTCCGCGATGCCGCGGCGCTGAAGAAACTCTACAAGGACGCCGGCGTCGCGGCCAAGGGCGAGCAGATCAACTTCTGCAACACCGGCCACTGGGCTTCGGTCGGCTGGTTCGCCTCGCGCGAGATTCTCGGCAACAAGCAGGCCAGGCTCTACGACGGCTCGATGGTGGAGTGGTCGGCGGATCCCAAGGCGCCGATGGTGCAGAAGATCAAGACCGAGTGAAACGCCTGCGCGGCGCCTGCGCCCTGCTCGTCTGCTGCTGGGCTTACGCCTTGCCGGCGCAGAGCGCCGGGGCCCCGGAGCGCAGCCTCGGGGTGCAGCTCGCGCTGATCGCGGCGGACGCGGGCGTGCTCGCCGATGCCGCGACCCCACCCGGCCGCCGCGCAGCGCTGTCAGAGCGCATCCGCAGCAGCCTGGGCAGTCTGGGCATGACCGCCCGCGACGCCGCCCAAGCCACGGGGCGGAGGGATGAGGCTTGGGCCGCCGGGCTCCGCGCCCTGCGCGCGCTGTTCGCGGCCGGGAAGCTGCGCGCTTTTTCCGCTGCCGCCCGCCGGCTCGCGGCGGCTCATCCGGTCGATACTTCCTACTTCGAGCCGCTCGAAGTCACGCCGCTGAGGCTCGAGGCCGGCCGATCGATCTACAGCCGCCATTGCCAGGGCTGTCACCTCGTCCCGGGTCCCGGCGCCGGCAACTGGGCGCCCGACCTGTTCGCCATGGCCCGGACCGAGCCGCGCCAGCAGTTCATCATTCGCCTGCTGGGCGGCATCTACGGCGACCGGACGACCGGCCACGCCAACCCCTTCAGCGACGAAGCCCTGGCCAGCCTGGCCGTCTACTTCGTCAATGGCGTGCCCGGCGCCGCGAACAATCATTGACCCTCCTCGGGGGTGGCGGAAAATGAACGCCCGGGAAAATGTCCAGGAATTTCCATGCAGCGGATTGCTTTGACGGCCAAGGATGGCCACGCGCTCGCCGCCTATCGGTTCGACCCGGACGGCCCGGCCAGGGCGGACGTGATCATCGCGGCGGCGATGGCCGTGCCGCAAGCCTTTTATGCCGCATTCGCCGGGTATCTCGCCGGTCGCGGGTACACGACCTGGACCTTCGACTACCGCGGCATCGGAGAATCGCGGGCGGGCCCGTTGCGCAAGCTCAAGGCCGACCTTAACGACTGGTTGCGCCAGGATTACGACGCCCTGTTGCAGCAGGTCGGCGAAATCTCGCCGGGGCTGCCGCTGTTCGTTGTCGGACACAGCTTCGGCGGCCAGGTCGCGCCGCTGCTGCCTTCGCGCGAGCGCCTCTCCGGATTGGTCAACATCGCCGTCGGCAGCGGTTCGCTGCGCCACCTGACGCCGCGCGTCCGCGGCAGGGCGCCGCTGATGTGGCACGTTCTGGCACCGCTGCTGTGCCCGGTCTTCGGCTATTTTCCCGGCGCGCGCCTGGGCGTCGTCGGCGATCTTCCCGCCGGCGCGATGCTGCAGTGGCGGCGTTGGTGCCTGACCCCGGACTACCTGTTGAGCGGCGAGCCCGGGGCGCGCGAAGCCTACGCCAGCGCCGACTATCCGGTCCTGGCCTTGAGCTTCGCCGACGACGAACTGCTGCTCGATGAGGGATCGCGCCTGCTGCACGATGCCTATCGCAGGCGGCCGGTCGACTACCGGCTGCTCGAGCCCGCGCAATTCGGTTTGCCGCGCATCGGCCACTTCGGGTTTTTCAAGCCGCAGAGCGAAGCGGCCCTCTGGCCGGTGGTGGCCGACTGGCTGGAGATCGCCACGCCGCGCTGGCGCCGACGATGAAACGCCGCCGTCAACCGTGGTCCTTCCGCCATTGCGCGTAGCTGATGCGCGCGACGTCGAACCGGTCGGTGGTGCGGCAGTAGACGGAGGGCGAGCCGAGTCGTCCGATCGGCGCGAAATTCTCGATGTGCAGACGCGGACCGATCAAGTGGTCGGCGACATGGAACATCACCACTTCGCCGATGAACAGCGTATTTGCGCCCAGCGACTGCGCGCTGAACAGCTTGCACTCGAGGCTGGCTTGCGCTTCCGCCACCCGGGGCGCCTCGATCCGCACCGAGGGCGCGGCGTGCAGCCGTGCCGCCTCCAGTTCGCTCTGCTCGGCCGGGAAGTCCGCCGCCGAAATATTCATGGCCTCGAACAAGTCCTCGGTCACGAGGTTCACCACAAACTCGCCGCTGGCCTGGATGTTTCTCGCGGTGTCCTTGGGTTTGCCGGCGTCGTTGTGGCCGATGCTGACGATGAGGTACAGCGGGTCGCTGCCCACCGCGTTGAAAAAGCTGAAGGGGGCGAGATTGATCACGCCGCTCTGGCTCTGGCTGGTGACCCACGCGATCGGACGCGGAACCACCAGATTGGTCAGCAGCTTGTAGTTGTCCGCTTTCGAGTTGAGAGAGGGGTCGATTTGCATGAGGCTTGTTCCCGTGTCGGCTGGTCGGGTCGATAGCGTAACGTAAGGGCAGCCGATCGGTAAAGCAGCGGCGCTGCCGACGGCGTGATTGCGTAGATGCCAAAGGCCAGCCCCGTTGCCATGGCGCCGCCGAGGATCAGCTCGCGGTCCGGTCGAACCCCATCCAGCGAGCGGTGTGCCGATGTCATTTATGGCATTATGGTATGCGCGTCGGTCTGCTGCCTATTCTCACGATTCCCTTCGCGCCGCAAAAGAAGAACACGATGCCCGGTTCCAAGATCCACTTATCGCGGTTTTCCGCCTTCATATGGCTGACGCTGGCGATGTTCCTCGTCTTCGCCGCGACCTTTGTCGCCTATGTGCGCGCCGAAAAGCGGATTGATCTCGCCAACGAGTTCCGGCAACGATCATTTCTCCTGGCCCAGGAATTGCGGCAGTCTTCGGATGATCTCACGCGCATGGTACGCACCTATGTCGTGACCGGCGATCCCATCTACAAGAAGCACTATCAGGAAATTCTCGATATCCGCGATGGCAGGAAGCCCCGTCCGGTCGATTACCAAGGCATCTACTGGGACCTCGTACTCGCCGATGACCATAGGCCCCGCCCTATGGGACCGGCGCTTCCCTTGCTGGAATTGATGAAAAGGGCGGGCTTTACCGAGGCGGAGTTTGCCACGCTGGCCAAAGCCAAGGCCAATTCAGATGCGCTGACACGCACGGAATTCGCCGCGATGAAGCTGATCGAAGCCGCCACTCCGCCCACCGAGACCGATCGCGCCAAGGCGATCCGCACGCTCTATGACTCGTCCTACCACCGAGCCAAGGCGGGCATCATGGGACCGATCGACCAGTTCTACCGGATGTCCGACCGGCGTACCGAGGGGGCCGTCCTCGACGCCCAGGCTTACGCCACGCGGATGCGGCTGGCGCTCGTCCTGGCGGGCGTGCTGCTGGTGGTTTTGCTCTGGAGCGCCCGGCGCAACTTGACCGCGGTACTGGGCGGGACTCTGGGCGATGTGTATGAGGGAATAGTCCGACTCGGCAGCGGGGATTTTTCAACGGGCACCCCGGTCGCCAAGGGCATGGAAGACAGCGTGTTGGGCTGGCTGTCGGAGACGCGGATAAAACTTGCCGAGATCGATTCCGAGGGCCAGAGGTCGAACCGCGAACAGCAGCGTCTGAATCGCGCGTTGCGCCTTCTGAGCGATTGCAACCTCGCCCTGATTCACGAGGAGGACGAGCAAGCGCTCCTTTCGAATGTCTGTCGGCGTGTCGTCGAGACCGGCGGCTATCTGATGGCCTGGATCGGTTTTGCCGAGCAGGATGCCGGAAAGTCCGTGCGGCCCGTCGCGCAATTCGGCTATGGGGAAGGCTATCTGGAGGGCGTCCGGATTTCGTGGGATGAGGTGCCCGAGGTCGGGCACGGACCCACCGGCAGCGCCATCAGAACGGGTACCACGCAGATCAACCAGAACTGGCGCACCAATCCGAAGATGGCGCCGTGGCGTGAAGACGCCGCCAAGCGCGGTTACCAGTCCAGCATCGCCGTCCCCCTGGTCGGCCAAGAGAAAATACTCGGCGCCCTGACCCTTTACTCGGCCCATTCCGACGCCTTCAATGCCGAGGAGGTGGCGCTATTGGAGGAGTTGGCCCGCAATCTGGCGTTCGGCATCGAGGCGCTGAGATCGCGCCGTGAGCGCAAGCAAGCCGAGGACGATCTGCGCATCGCCGCCACCGCCTTCGAGTCGCAGGAGGGGATGATGATCACCGATGCCAACGGTGTGATCCTGCGGGTCAATCTGGCCTTTATCGAAGGTACCGGCTACACGGCCGAGGAGGTCGTCGGCCAGACCCCGCGCCTATTCAAATCAGACCGTCACAACGCCGCTTTTTATGCTGCGCTGTGGGAGTCCCTCAGGCGCACGGGAAGATGGCAAGGGGAAATCTGGGACCGGCGCAAGAGCGGCGAGGTCTATCCCAAATGGCTCACCATCTCCGCGGTCACCGGGCACGCCGGCGCCGTCACCCATTATGTCAGTTCGCATATCGACATCACGCAACGAAAAGCGGCTGAAGACCAGCTCCACAGACTCGCCTTCTACGACCCGCTGACCCAATTGCCCAACCGCCGGCTGCTGCTGGACCGGCTGGCTCATGCCCTGGCCGGCAGCGCGCGCAGCCGGCGCCAAGGCGCGATCATGTTTCTTGACCTGGATAATTTCAAGACGCTCAATGAGACGCAAGGCCATGATACCGGCGACTGCTTGCTCGCCCAGGCTGCCCAGCGACTGCAATCCTCGGTGCGGCAAGGCGACACGGTGGCCCGCCTGGGGGGTGACGAGTTTGTGGTGATGCTCGAAGACCTCGAAGACGATGACCTGGTCGCTGCGCAGGTGGAGGGCGTGGCGGAGAATATTCTCGCGGCATTCGATCGCCCGTACAGGCTCGAGGTCGACGCGGCTTCAGGCGTACAAAAATCCATCGATCACCGCTGCACGGCGAGTATCGGCGTAACCCTGTTCGGTCCCCGAACCGAAAATGTCGATGAACTGCTGAAGCAAGCCGATCTGGCCATGTATCAGGCGAAGGACTCCGGCCGCAACACCATCCGCTTTTTCGATCCGGATATGCAGGCCACCGTTGCCGCCCGCGTCGCGAATGAAGCCGACCTGCGCGAAGCCGTCCTGAAGCGGCAGTTCCTGCTCCACTACCAGCCGCAGGTGGCGGGGGACGGGCATCGCCTGACGGGTGTCGAAGCCTTGGTGCGCTGGCAGCATCCCCAGCGCGGCCTGGTGTCGCCCGCGGAGTTCATTCCCCTGGCCGAGGAAACCGGAGTGATCCAGCTATTGGGCAACTGGGTGTTGATGACCGCCTGCGCCCAACTCGCGGCCTGGGCAAATCAGCCGGAGATGGCGCATCTGACCGTCGCGGTGAATGTCAGCGCCCGTCAGTTTCACCATGACGATTTCGTGGATCAGGTGCTGGCGGTGCTTGGACAAACGGGCGCCGACCCGCAGAGGCTCAAGCTGGAACTGACCGAGAGTCTGCTGGTGAGCAATGTGGAGGGGGTAATCGCCAAGATGAGCCTGCTCAAGGCCAAGGGCGTGGGTTTCTCGCTGGATGACTTCGGCACCGGCTATTCATCGCTCTCTTACCTGAAGCGTCTGCCGCTGGATCAACTGAAGATCGATCAGTCCTTTGTCAGGGATGTGCTCACCGATCCGAACGATGCCGCCATTGCCAAGATGATCATCGCGCTGTCCGACAATCTGGGTTTGTCGGTGATCGCCGAAGGGGTGGAAACCGATGAACAGCGGAAATTCCTCGCAGCAAATGGCTGCCACGCCTATCAGGGATTCCTGTTCAGCGTGCCCTTGCCGCTGGAGGATTTCGAGTCATTGGCAAGATCGGCTTGACGCGCTTATCCCGGTTTGCGTTCCGGGCCGATCTGCCCGCGCACCACTTCGGCGCCGCGATTGACTGATTGTATTCACCCGTATACGATCCATCGGGCCGCGTAGTGGCGCCAGGCCCCCCCCAATTCTTCCGGCATAAACGCACCGATGAACACCTCAGAAGTCATCATCCAGTACCTGGCCGCCGCAGGCATCCGCCACATCTTCGGCTATCCGGGCGATCCCTCGGTCGAGTTTCTGGAGGCGGCGCGCCGCGCCGGCATGAACTTCGTCCTCGGCTCCCGCGAGGGCACCGCCGGCCTGATGGCCGAAGCCTACGGTCAACTGACCGGGCGGCCGGGCGTGTGCCTATCCACCCTCGGGCCCGGCGCTACCAATCTGGTCAATGCGGTGGCCAATGCCCATCTCGATCGCGTCCCGATGCTGGCGATCTCGGGCCAGATCGAGCGCCGGCGGGAGCCCTATTTCAGCCACCAAGTGGTCGATCACAATCGCCTGTTCTCTCCGGTCTGCAAATGGACCGCGGTGGTGCAGCCCGACACCGTCGGCACCGTGATGCGCAAGGCGCTGCGCGTCGCCACCGCCGAACGGCCGGGGCCGGTGCACCTCACGACCGCGGCCGACGTGGTCGGGGCCGAGGCGACGGACGACGCGGTCGTTCTGCCGCCGATGCGGGCGGGCCGCACGCCGCAGATCTTCTCGACGGCGGGCGGAGAATGCGATCCGGTCAAGCTGCTCGAGTCGGCGCGCCGGCCGATCGTGCTCGCGGGGGTATCGGCGCTGTGGAGCGATGCGGGCGACGCCCTGGCGCGGCTGGCCGAGAAGATCGGGCTGCCGGTGGTGGTGACGCCGATGGCCAAGGGCGTGATCCCCGAGGATCACCCGTATTACGCGGGCACGCTCGACATGGCCTGCAACGATTTCATCTGGGACTTCTTGAAGGGCGCCGACCTGATCCTCGCGGTCGGCTTCGACGGGGTGGAGCTGATCAAACCCTGGCCGCTCACGGTTGCGACGCTGCACATCGACACCGTCCCGAACGGCGATCAGATCTATCAGGCACGGACCGAGATCGTCGGCGACATCGCGTCCATCCTCGATGCCATCGCCGCCGCCGGCGCGCAGGCGTTCTGGAGCGAAGCCGAGATCGCCGCGCACCGGGGCGGGCTGGCCGAACGCTATTACCTGGGACGGGTGAGCGGACGCTTGAATCCGACCGACGTGGTCGATGTCGTCCGGGCAATGATGCCGGTCGACACGATCGTGTCGACCGACGTCGGCTCGCACAAGCTGCTGGTCGGCCAGGGCTGGACCACCCACCGGCCGCGCACGCTGCTCACCAGCAACGGCCTGTCCTCGATGGGCTACGCGCTGCCCGCCGCCATCGCCGCCAAGATCGTGCATCCGGACCGGCCGGTCGTCTGCTTCACCGGGGACGGCGGACTGGCGATGGTCCAGGGCGAACTCCGGGTCGCCGCTTCGCTCGGGCTCGACCCCGTCGTCGTCGTCTTCTGCGACAACCGCCTGAACCGGATCGAGTTGAAGCAGATGGCCCGCAGCTATCCGAGCTGGGGAACGGTGCTCGCGCCGACCGACATCGTCCTGCTGGCGCGGGCGATGGGCTGCGACGGCGTCGCGGTCGACAGCGCGATTGCCCTCGAACGGGCGCTCGCCGCGCCCCGGGCCAAGGACCGGCCCCTGGTCGTCGGTGCGAAGATCGATCCGGCCCAATACGCCGCGCAGTTCTGAATGCCTGGGGCGCGGCGCCCGGACAAAATTCCGGTCCGAGCAATTCCGTGATGGATTTGGCTGCCGCCGGCCGATTCGGCCCGCGGCTTCGCCTGGCCGCTGCCCGAATTTGCTAAGATACTCGCGGAGCATGAGGTCAGCACAATTAAAGAGTCGCGCAGCGGCCGCTGCCCGCGACCGGAAGCCAATCAGGGGAACCGACAATGAAGCGTCTTTTTGTCCCGGCCTACAAGCTATGCGACGGCTTGAATTTCACGACCAAGTTTCTCGTAGTCGGCGCCCTGCTGCTCCTGCCGCTGGGGTCGATGGTCTACCTGCTGCTCGATGTCGGCCTGGCGCAGGGCGTCCACTATCTGATCCTGGCTTCGCTGCTCACCGAATTGCTGGGTCTCTACCTGCTGGGCGGGATGTTCTTCTCGATCACCGGCACCATTTCCGCCTTCGTCGCGGCGATCGAGCGCTTCAGCAAGGGCGATCTCGCCGCCCACGTGCACACCTCGGCCAAGGATGAAATGGGCCAAGTCGCCGCCCGGTTCAACGCCATGCGCCAGGACGTGAAGCGCATGATCGCCCGCGTCTCGGGCGGCGCCGCGATGGTGGCGGACGCCGCCGCCAAGCTCTCGGACAAAGCGCAGCAGGTGACCAGGCTCTCGCAACAGCAGACCGATGCGGCCTCCAGCGTCGCCGCGGCGGTGGAGGAGATGACCACCAGCATCGCCATGGTCGCCGGTCACGCCGGCGATACGGAGGCCGTCTCGGCCAAGGCCAGCGAGCTATCCGCCGAGGGCGAGACGGTGGTTCGCGACGCCTCCTCAGAGATGTCGAGGATCGCCGACTCCTTCAGCCAGTCCTCGCAGGAGATCGCCTCCCTCGGCCAGCGCACCGAGGAGATCGGCAGCATCGTCAATGTCATCAAGGAGATCGCCGACCAGACCAATCTGCTCGCGTTGAACGCCGCCATCGAGGCCGCCCGGGCGGGCGAGCAGGGCCGCGGTTTCGCGGTGGTTGCCGACGAGGTCCGCAAGCTGGCCGAGCGCACCTCGAGCGCCACCCAGGAAATCACCACGATGATCGGCAACATTCAGACCAGCATGAAGGGCGCCGTCACCAGCATGGGTGCGGGCGCGGCCCAGGTCACCCAGGGCGTGACGCTCGCCTCGCGCGCCGGCGACGCGCTGGCCGACATCAACAAGGGCGCCAAGGACGTGCTGGCGATGGTGCACGACATCGCCAGCGCCGTTCAGGAGCAGACCACCGCCAGCCACCAGATCGCCGAAAACATCGAGCGCATCTCGATCATGGCCCAGGACAGCAATACCAGCATGGAGCAGATGTCCGCCGAGGCGGAAAATCTCGGCAAGGTCTCGGGCGGCCTCAAGGAAGCCATCAGCCTGTTCAGCGGCGGCACCGCCAACGACGCCCAGCAGCTGGTGGAGAAGGGCGTCGCCCTGATCGCGTCACAGGGCCAGGAGAAGGCCTTCGCGGCCTTCGCCGACCCGAACGGCGAGTTCATCAAACGCGATCTCTACCTGTTCGTCTACGACACCGGCGGCAAGGTGCTGGCGCACGGCGGCAACCCCTCGCTGGTGGGCAAGTCGATGATCGACGCCAAAGACGCCAACGGCAAGCTCTTCATCCGCGAGCGCATCGAGATCGCCAAGGCCAAGGGCAGCGGCTGGCAGGACTACATGTTCAACAATCCGGAATCGAAGATCGTGGAGAGCAAGACCTCTTTCATCCGCAAGATAGACGACATGATCGTCGGCTGCGGCGTCTACAAATGAGGGGCCCGGGCGGCACGGATGCCGCCCAGGCCAGGGCGTTCACTCGGGCAGGCCGCGCCCGGTGGTCTCGGGCAGGAACCACGGCAGCACCAGGCCGATCAGATAGACCATGCCGAGCGTCAGCGCCGCGTGGGCGACGCCGCCGAACGACTTGATCATCGTGCCGGCGATGATCGGGAATACCCAGGCGATCAGCCGTGCCGCATTGAAGATGAAGCTCACCGCGGTCGAGCGCACCGTCGAGGTGAACAGCTCCGCCGGGTAGATCGCCATCCAGACGTAGGCGCAGCCGAGCGTGAAGAAGCCGTTGATCGGCGCGATCACGGCCATGCCCCCGACCGTCGTGGTCAGCGCGTAGGTGACGTAGGTGCTGATCAGCGCGCCGAGGAAGGTGAGAAACAGAAACCACTTGCGGCCGATGGCATCGACGATGAAACCCGCGAGCATGTAGGCGACGATCGCCCCCACCGTGTAATAGATGGTGATCCTCGATCCCCAGGCGGCGGCGTCGGCGAGGCCCTGGGCCTTGGCGATCGAAACGGTGAAGCTGGGCAGCCAGCTCGATATCGCCCACCAGCCGACCGTGGTGACGATCGACAGCACCAGGGTGATCAGCGTCAGGCGCCGCGCCTCGGCTTCGCGGAACAACTCTCCCAAGGTGAACGGCCGCTTGGCATCCGCGCTCGCCGCGACGGCGCTGGTCGCGCCCCAGCGCTTGTGCAGCACCGCCTCCTTCCATTTCACCGATTCATCGATGTTGCGCCGGATGTACAGGACGAACAGCGCCGGCAGCGCGCCGACCGCGAACATCAGGCGCCAGGTCTCGGCGCCGAGCGGGCTGGCGGTGGACAGCCCGTACCAGATCAGCGCGGCGGCGAGCGTGCCCCAGCCGAAGCCCGACTGCAGGAAACCGGCGCCCTTGGCCCGCGCCCTCTCGGGCCAGGTCTCGGCGAGCATCGCGATGCCCGAGCTCCATTCGCTGCCCATGGCCAGGCCGGTGATGAAGCGCAGCGCGCACATCTGGGCGATGGTCTGGGAGAAGGCCGTCAGGCCGGAAAACAGCGCATAGAGGAATACCGACCAGAGCATCATCCGCTTGCGGCCGACGTAATCGGCCATGATGCCGCCGACGATGCCGCCTATGCCCCAGCCCAGAAGGGTGATGCCGATCACCAGGCCGGCGTAGATCGTCGGCGACGTCATCTGCTCCGGCGTCAGCACCGAATGCAGCATCGGAAACAGCACGACGATCAGCGCCAGCGCCTCGTAGCCGTCGAACACCCATCCCAGAAAACAACTCACCAGGATCCGCCAGTGCATCGGCGTCAGGCCCGCGTACCAGGCGCCCCGCGCCCCTTGTGCAGTATTCAAAGCTCCCCCCTTTTCTTGGTTTGGTCGCGGTTCCCGCCCCGCCGCCTGCTGCCCCGGGGCGGATCCCTTTGGGTTTTCCGCCGGTGCAATGTACCTCATCGCTGGGAACATGCACAGGGCCCCGTGCCGGTTCGGCGGAGCGGCTACAGTCCGATGATGCGGTCGAAGTGCACGTCCGCGCCGAGTACGCCTTCCAGGCGGCCGCCGGCGCCGCGCAGGGGCAGGGCCACGGTGAAGCAGTAGCCGCCGGTGGCGACCGACCGGTAGAGGCCGGAGACGTAGGTGCCCTCGGTCGATACCGCGCTCCGGAACCAGGGGCGGGCCGACCAGTCCTTGCCGTAGGCGGAGGCGTCTTCGGCGCCGGCCGAGAGGTTGGCGGTGACCTGGCGCCCCTGCGCGTCGGTGACGTAGGCGAGCTCGATGTAGGCGAAGCGGCGGCAGAGCTGGCGCAGGTGCTCTTCCAGCGTCGCCCGGTTCGCGCCCTGCGG
The DNA here is from genome assembly GCA_035530135.1 of Rhodocyclaceae bacterium. Classification (GTDB taxonomy): domain Bacteria; phylum Pseudomonadota; class Gammaproteobacteria; order Burkholderiales; family Rhodocyclaceae; genus CAIYYX01. The sequence continues at coordinate 53,617 of DATKVJ010000061.1, forward strand.
CTGCCACTCGGCCACCGCCTGCTCGACCTGTTCCCGTGCCCGGCGGTGGCCCTCGAACTGGAAGGCCCCGACCGCCTCCAGCAGCGCGTCGGCGTCGATGCCCAGGCTCGCCGCGGCGGCCGCCAGATGCGCGGCGTCGGCGCGTTGCGCGTGGGACATGGCGGCGATGCGCGCCACGTCGGCGGCGATGGCGCCGGCCGTGTCCTGCTGCTGCGAGCTCTCCTCGGCGATCGCCTGGACGTGGCCGATCAGGGTGCCGATCGCCAGCTCCGCCTCGGTCAGCGAGCTGCGCGCCTGCGCCGATGCCGCCGCGCCGCGCTCGACCTGCTGCGCGACCTCGCCGGCGCGGGCCACGGAGCTGGCGACGTTGTTGCGCACCAGCACCAGGGCGTCGCCGACGCTGGCCGTGGCCGCGGTGGTCTGGTCGGCGAGCTTGCGCACCTCGTCGGCGACGACGGCGAAGCCCCTCCCGGTCTCGCCGGCCCGGGCCGCCTCGATGGCGGCATTGAGCGACAGCAGGCGGGTGCGGTCGGCGATCTCGCGGATCAGCTGCACCACTTCGCCGATGCCGTCCGAGGCCTGCTGCAGCGCCGCCATCTGCCCGGCCAGCTGGGCCATGCTGTGGCCGATGGCATCGATCTCCCTGCCGGCGATTTCGCCGTTGCGCGTGGACTCTCCGGCGGCCTGTGCCACGCGCCGCGAGAAGTCGGCGGCCTCGGCGGCGGTGGCGGCGATGCGGCGGGCCGCTTCGGCCAGGCGGCCGGTGGCGCTGGCGATCATGTCGACGCTCTGCTCCTCCTCCACGGCGCGCTGGGCGAGGCCGGCCGACAGCGAGGCGAGTTGCGGCGAGAGGTGCAGCAGCGCCAGGCTGCGTTCGGCGATGGCGGTCACCGCGCTCTGGAAGCGCGCCATCAGGGTGTCGAGGAAGGCGCCGAGCCGTTCCAGGGCGCCGGGCGCGTCGCCCACCCGGGCGGTGAGATCGACGCGCTCCCCGGCCGCCGTTGCCAGAGAGCGCAGCAGGCTTTCAAAACGACTATTGGCGATGAACATTCTGAGACTCCTTGAGGTGGAGCCTCAGCCATCGCAAGAACCGCACCACTGCACCGGCGGCGCCCCGTGCTCAGTCGTCGTCGCGCTCCCGTCTCCCGCGCCCGCGGTATTCCCGCCCCTCGCGCCCGTCGCGCCAGTAGTGCCCGTCGTAGCGGTAATAGACACGGTAGGGCCTCGCGACGTAGACCGGCTGGGGGCGATAGATCACCGCCGGCGGCCCGGCGTAGTAAGGCACCGGGTGTTCGTATCCGGATGCGCGATAGCCGCCGCCATCGGCGGTCAGCGCCGTCGCGGTGGCGGCACCGACCGCGCCGCCGACCCAGGCGCCGTCGCGCCCGGCCAGGCTGTGACCGATGCTGGCCCCCAGTCCGGCGCCGACCAGTGCCGCGAGCAGGCCGTCGTTGTCCGCCGAGGCCGCCGGCGCGAACCCCGCTGTCGCAGTCAGGGCGAGGCTCGCCGCGATCAGCCATTGTCTCTTTTGCATTTTCCACCTCCGCTTGTCTCAGGGCAGCCTGGAGGGATTCCAGGGCTCGGCCCGCGTCTTGCCACTGCCTGATAGAACGGCCCAGCCCGAAAATCGACGACCGCGGACACGAACTCTTACAAACGGGGGAGGTGCCGAAGATGCACCAAAACAATGCTGCGATGCACCAAACAGTCGCCTGACCAGGCTGCCCGGGGCCGTTCGCGAGCGCATTTTCCTTGCATTCAGTGTGCTGGCACAGCGCTTGCAGTAGAACGCCCGTCACCCGTTCAATCAGGAGAATCTCATGTCCTCGTCGTCCTCGAACCAAGTCCTCAGCCTTCCGGTTCCCGTCTCAATTCTGGATAACCGCTGGCTGCAGCTCTCGCTCGGCCTGGTCTGCATGATGGCGATATCCAGCCCGCAATACGTCTGGGCGCTGCTCACCAAGCCGATGGTGGCAGCCTTCGGCGTCAAGCTTTCCCAGCTGCAGATCACCTTTTCGCTGCTGATCGTATTCCAGACCTTTCTCTCCCCCTTCCAGGGCTATCTGATCGACCGCTTCGGTCCGCGTCTGCTGCTGTCGATCGGCGCCGCGCTGACCGGATTGAGCTGGATTCTCGCCTCCCAGGTCAGCGACATCACCCATCTATACCTCACTTACGGCCTGCTCGGCGGCGTCGGCACCGGCGTCATCTATGTCGGCATCGTCGGCCAGATGGTGCAGTGGTTCCCCGATAAGCGGGGCTTCGCCACGGGCATGGTGGCGGCGGGCTACGGCATGGGCGCGGTGCTGACGACTTTTCCGGTCGCCAACAGCATCGCCGCGGTCGGCTATCAGCAAACCCTGCTGCACTTCGGCTTGCTCTTCGGCGCGGTGGCGTTGCTGGCCGCCCAGGGCATGCGCCGTCCGCCCGTCAACTGGGTGAAGCAGGTCGGCGAGCCGTCGAAGGGTGCGGAAGGGGTCGGCCCGTCGGTGATGCTTCGCTCCCCGGTGTTCTGGCTGATGTTCCTGATGTTCTCGCTGATGTCCACCTCGGGGCTGATGGTGATCTCGCAAATGGGCGCCTTTGCCAAGGACTTCGGCATCACCTCGATCGCGGTGTTCGGCATGGCGGCCCTGCCGCTCGCCCTGACCATAGACCGGTTTACCAATGGCCTGACCCGGCCTTTCTTCGGCTGGATTTCCGACCGTATCGGCCGCGAGAAGACCATGTTGCTGGCCTTCGGCCTGGAGGGCCTGGCCATGACGTTATGGCTGCTCACCCGCGACAACGCCGTGCTGTTCGTGCTCTTGTCCGGCGTCGTTTTCTTCGGCTGGGGCGAGATCTTCTCGCTCTTCCCCTCGACTCTGACCGATACCTTCGGCAAGAAGCACGCGACGACCAACTACGGCTTCCTCTACATGGCTCAGGGCATCGGCTCGATCCTGGGCGGCCCGCTCGCGGCGTGGATGCACGAGAGTACCGGCAACTGGACGAGCGTCTTCGCGGTGGTCATCGCGCTCGATTTCATCACCGCCTTCCTGGCCGTCGCTGTGCTCAAGCCGATGCGCGGGAAGCTTCTGGCGGCGAAGGGCTAGGGTAAACTGGCGGTCCGAAACTCACGGACCGACGCGATGATCCAGACCATCCGCTCCAGCCACGGCATGGCGGTGGCGCCCAATGCGCTGGCGGCGCAAAGCGCGCTGGCCGTGCTGCGCGACGGCGGCAACGCCATCGAGGCGATGGTGGCGGCTGCCGCCACCATCGCCGTCGCCTATCCGCACATGAACGGCATCGGCGGCGATTCGTTCTGGCTGATCGTGCCGCCCGAGGGCGCGCCGATCGCGATCGACGCCTGCGGCCCGGCCGCGGCGGCGGCCAGCATCGCCGCCTACCGCTCGCGCGGCCTGGAGCGGATCCCGACGCGCGGTCCGCTGGCGATGAACACCGTGGCCGGCACGGTCGGCGGCTGGCAGCAGGCGCTGGAGGTATCTGCACGATTCGGCGGCGGGCTGCCGCTCATCCGCTTGCTGGCCGACGCCATCGGCTACGCCGAAGAGGGCGTGCCGGTGACCGTGAGCCAAGCCTCGGCCACCGCCGGCAAGCGCGCCGAACTGGAGGCCCTGCCCGGTTTCGCCGACAGCTTCCTGCCCGGCGGCCGTGTGCCGGCCCCCGGCAGCCGCTTTGTGCAGACCAAGCTCGCGCGGGTGCTGGCGCGGCTTGCGAAGGACGGTCTGGACGGCTACTACCGCGGCGCGCTGGCCCGGGAAATCGCGGCGGACTTCGAGGCGGTGGGGGCGCTCCTGTCGCTCGCAGATCTCGAAGCCTACCGTCCCCGGGAATGCGCGCCGCTGTCGGTCGAACTGAAGTGCGGCACCGCCTACAACATGGTGCCGCCGACCCAGGGGGTGATCTCGCTGGCGATCCTGGCCTTGATGGAGCGCGCCGGCATCGAAAACGTCGCCGCCGACGGCGCCGACCACATCCACCTCTGCGTCGAGGCCACCAAGCAGGCCTTCGGGCTGCGCGACGCCCACCTCGCCGATCCGGCCGAGATGAGCGTCGCACCCGAAGCGCTGCTCGAAGCCGGACGGCTGGCGGCATTGGCGTCCGCGATCCGCCTGGACCGCGCGCTGCCCTGGGGCGGCAAGTCGCGCTCCGGCGACACCGTCTGGATGGGCACGGTGGACAACAGCGGCCTGGCGGTGTCCTTCATCCAGAGCATCTACCACGAGTACGGCAGCGGCGTGGTGCTGCCCGCGACCGGCATCAACTGGCAGAACCGCGGCGCCTCATTCAGCCTGGAGCGCGATCACCTGCTGGCGCTCAAGCCCGGCAAGAAGCCCTTCCACACCCTCAACCCGGCCGCGGCCAGGCTCAGGGACGGCCGCGTCCTCGTCTATGGCACGATGGGCGGCGACGGCCAGCCGCAGACCCAGGCGGCGGTGTTCAGCCGCTACGTCTGGTTCAATCAGGAACTGCAGCAGGCGGTCAGCGCGCCGCGCTGGCTGCTCGGCCGGACCTGGGGCCAGGCGAGCGACACGCTGAAGCTGGAGGGGCGCTTCGCTGCCGACGTCGTTGCCGACCTGCGCGGCCGCGGTCACGAGCTCGAGACCCTGCGCGACTTCGACGAGACCATGGGTCACGCGGGGGCGATCGTGCGCGGCGCCGACGGCATCCTGCAGGGGGCGGCCGACCCGCGCTCCGACGGCTGCGTCGCCGGCTATTGAAACGCTGACGTGCGCACTCGGGCGAGACCCCGGATGAGCAAGTGGCGGGCCGCCGTTCTCGGCCTGCTGCTGTTGTGCTTTCTCGGCCTGCACCAGGTCGAGGCGGCGCACCTGCACTTCACGGCGGCGCAGGAGCAGGACTGCGCGGTGTGCAAGGTCTGCCTGCATCAGCCGCTGGAGGTTCCGCCACCGCCGCTGTCGCCCCTGGCATTCATCCTGGTGCTGCTGTTCTTCCGCCCGCGCTGGCAAGCCACCGCCCGGCGCGTCGGCGGCGCCGTCAGCCGCCCCAACTCCCGCGCCCCGCCCCGACTCTCCGCCGTCTGAGCAAGACCCCAGAACCGCATCACGGCTAAGGACCGCCGCTGCTCCCCTGTGCGAGCAGCGCCGACGTTCATTGGAGAATCGTATGAAAACTGTGCTCAAGGGCGCCCTGCTGGCACCCGCCCTCCTTGCCCTGGCGGCACCTGCGCCCGCCGACGTCGCGGCGGGCCAGGCCGACGTTGCGGTCGCCGCCGACGCAGCGCCCGCCGACGAAGTGAAAATCACCGTCACCGCCGAGCGGCTCAAGCTGGCCAGGAACAGCCTGTCGCCGAAGTCCGGCGGCAGCCTCTACCGCTTCGACGCCAAGGATATCGCGGCGCTGCCCGAGGGCGCCGACACCAGCTTCAACCAGGTGCTGCTGCAGGCGCCCGGGGTCGCCAACGACTCCTTCGGCCAGCTGCACATCCGCGGCGACCACGGCAACCTGCAATACCGGATCAACGGCGTGATCCTGCCCGAGGGCATCTCCGGCTTCGGCCAGTCGCTGGACACGCGCTTCGCCAAGCGCATCGACCTGATGACCGGCGCCCTGCCGGCGCAGTACGGCTACCGCACCGCGGGCGTGGTCGAGATCGACACCAAGACCCGCTTCGCGCCGGGCGGGCGGGTGGACTTCTATGGCGGCAGCCACGGTACCGGCGAGACCGGCTTCGAGTACGGCAACAGCCGCGGCAATCTCAGTTATTACCTGACCGGCTCGGCGCTGACCGACGACCTCGGCATCGAGAACCCGAGCGCCGGCAACGGCGCCCTCCACGACCGCACCCGGCAGACCAAGGGCTTCGGCTACCTGTCCTACCTCCTCGATCCGGATACCCAGTTGAGCCTGATGTTCGGCAGCTACCAGGGCAGGTTCCAGATCCCGGACAGCGCCGGACAGACGCCCGATCCCGACGGCAAGGGCTACCTGGCGGGCGCCGGCGTGTCCGGCTTCGATTCCGCGACGGTGGACGAGCGCCAGCGCGAGAACAACCGCTACGGCATCGTCTCCCTGCAGGGCTCGGCCGGCCCGGACTTCGACTACCAGGTCGACCTGTTTTCCCGCTATACCAACGTCCGCTTCAGCCCCGATCCGATCGGCGATCTGGTGTTCGATGGCATCGCCTCGAACGTCTATCGCAGCAGCTTCAGCAACGGCGTCCAGGGCGACGGCAGCTACCGGCTGAACGCCAGGCACACGCTGCGCGTGGGCCTGTTCGCGAGCAGCGAGGCGGTGCGCAGCGACAACAATTCGACGGTGTTTCCGGTCGACGCCGCCGGCACGGTGGTCGGCGCGCCCTTCGCCATCGCCGACAGCAGCGCCAGGAGCGGCAACACCCTGCTGGGCCTATACCTGCAGGACGAATGGCGGGCGAGCGGCAAGCTGAAGGTGAATGTCGGCGCGCGCCTGGACCGGCTCGACGCCTACACCAGCGCCGGCCAGTTGAGTCCGCGCCTGGGACTGGTGTACCAGGCCACGCCCGAGACCGCCTGGCACGCCGCCTACGCCCGCTACTTCACGCCGCCGCCGACCGAGCTCGTCTCGTCCCGGACGCTGGCGCTGTTCGCCAACACCTCCAACGCCGCGGCCACGAATCTGAACGACCAGGTGCAGCCGGAGCGCTCGCACTACCTCGACCTCGGCGTCAGCCACCAGCTCACGAAAGCGCTCAGCCTGGGCGTCGACAGCTTCTACAAGCGGGTCGACGACATGCTCGACGAGGGCCAGTTCGGCCAGGCCCTGATCTTTTCGCCCTTCAACTACGCCCGGGGCAAGGTCTATGGCGTCGAGCTGTCGGGCAACTACCATTCCGGCAAGGTCTCCGCCTACGCCAACCTGGCGCGCACGGTCAGCCTCGCCAAGCAGGTCGATTCGGCGCAGTTCAACTTCGCTCCGGACGAGCTGGCCTACATCGCCGACCACTGGGTGCACACCGACCACGACCAGGCGGTCACGGCTTCCGCCGGCGTCTCCACCCTCTGGGACGGCACCACGCTGAGCGCCGACGCCGTCTATGGCAGCGGCCTGCGCCGGGGCTACGCCAATACCCAGCGCCTGCCGTCCTACGTGCAGGTCAATCTGGGTGCCTCGCAGCGCTGGCGCAGCGCCGATCTGGGCGCCTTCGAGACGCGCCTGTCGGTGGTGAACCTGTTCGACCGGGTCTATGAGCTCCGCGACGGCAGCGGCATCGGCGTCGGCGCGCCGCAATACGGGCCGCGCCGCGGCCTGTTCGTCGGCCTGAGCAAGCTGTTCTGATTCAGGCCGAGCCGCGAACCATCGGATCCTTGGCCTCTTCCAGCAGCCAATTCCTGAACACCACGACCTTGGGCCGCTCGGCGCTGGTCTCGGCGCTCACCAGGTAGTAGGCGGATTTCATCGCCAGGCTGAGTTCGAAGGGGGCGACCAGCCTGCCCGCGGCCAGGTCGTGGGCGGCCAGCTCCTTGACGCCCAGCACCACGCCCAGGCCGTCGACCGCCGCCTCCAGGCCGAGTATCGAGTGATTGAAGTGCGGGCCGCGGCTGGGGTCGACGCTGTCGACGCCGGCCGCCCTCAGCCACTGCTCCCAGTCGGGCCGCTCGTCGCTGAGGTAGAGGGTGTCGTCGTGCAGCAGCACGTGGTAGCGCAGGTCCGCGGGCTTGGACAGAGGGCGCATGCCCTTTAGCAGGCTGGGGCTGCACAGCGGCGTCAGCGACACCGGGAACAGCAGGTCCACCCGCGAGTGCGGATACCTGCCGGTGCCGAAGCGGATGTCGATGTCGGCATCGACCGTCTGCTCTTCCGGGAAGTCGCGGCGGCTCGCGTCCATCAGCCGCATGCTGGCCAGGATCCGGATATCGATATCGGGGTTGGCGGTGACGAAGCGGTGCAGCCTGGGCATCAGCCACTTGGTGGCAAACGAGGGCGGGACATTGACGGTGAGCGCATCGGCGCGCCCGTGGGCGCGTACCCGCTCCACCGCCTGGGCGATGGCGTCGAAGCCCTCGCGCAATTTCGGCAGGAAGCTCCGGCCCACTTCGGTCAGTTCGATCGCGCGGGTGAGGCGGCGGAACAGCGCCACATCGAGCTGGTCCTCCAGCAACTTGATCTGATGGCTGATGGCCGCCGGCGTGACGTGCAACTCCTCGGCGGCCTTGCGAAAGCTCAAGTGCCGGGCGGCGGCCTCGAAAGCCCGCAGTGAATTGAGAGGGGGGAGACGCTCGCTCACCGGCGCACTATAGCTTAGTTTCTATAACTTGTGCCATTATCTTTTTTAGTTTGTTGCAATGCAGCAAACGCAGTACATTGGCGCCGTGGTGCCCTCGCGGCTATCGATCATAGATTAGGAGATTTGATATGAACGCCAATGTACAACAAGCCGGCCTGAAACTGTCGCCCCGCGCCGGCAATGCCCAGGCGAACTCCCTGCGGGACCGTCTCGTCGCGTGGTTCTCGCGCTGCGACATCGACAGGCTTTATTTTTGAAAGGAGATTGAAAATGAAATTCGATCTGACCCTCCATCATTCGGGTATCGCCCGGCATCCCGGGCAAGCCTCCGCTCTGAGCCGGCGTGTGTCCGCCGTGCTCGGGCGGGCCAAGGAATGGCTGTTCGCAGAATGGCATCCGCTCAGCGATGAAGAGGCTTATCTCGCCCAGGCCCAGAATGAGGCCGACCTCGAGCGGCGCCTGTTGGTCCTGCAGGATCCGCGTACCCGCCAGTCATTCTGGTGAGTTTGATGAGTTCCTGACGCCGCTTCGGCGAGCCCGAAGCGGCAGCGGCGCTTGATCCAGGAGGAAGCCCGGGCCGGCGAATTCCGCTATTATCCGGCCTTGCGCCATCGGGCTCGTCCTCCATGCAATTGACCAAGTTGCTCGACTATCTGACACCGGGGCAGGGTGGGCGGATCGTCGCCATCCACGCCGCCGAAGACCTCCGTCGCCGGCTCGTGGCGCTGGGGCTCAAGCCGGGCAACGAGATCCGGATCGTCCGCCGGGGTCTGTTCGCCGGCCCGCTGCAGGTGCGGATCGGCACCACCGACATCATCATCCGCCGCTGCGACGCCCGGCAAATAGAGATCGCCGTATGAGCCGGGCATGAGAAAGGTCGCCCTGCTCGGCATGCCCAACACCGGCAAGTCGACGCTCTTCAACCGCTTGACCGGCTCCGGCGCCAGGGTCGGCAACTGGCCCGGGGTGACGGTGGAACTGGCCAGCGCCAAGTTGCTGCTCGGGGCGGAGATGGTCGAGGTGATCGACCTACCCGGCATCTACGACCTGCACGGCTTCTCCGAGGACGAGCTGGTGGTGCGTCACTTCCTGGAGAACAATTCGATCGATCTGGCGGTGGTGATCCTGAACGCCGTCCAGATCGAGCGCCAGCTGGCGCTGGCGCTGCAGATCCAGGCCCTGGGCCTACCGCTGGTGCTGCTGCTCAACATGGAGGACGAGGCCAGGAAGCTGGGCATCCGGATCGACACCGGGAAGATCAGCGGCCAGCTGGCGATCCCGACGCTGCTGGTGAGCGCCAAGTACGGCTCCGGCTACCAGACCGCGCTGCATACCATCACGACCGCCCTGCGCGGCGCGCCGGCCACCCCGATCGAAGCCGTCAAGACCGCCCTGATCCCCGATCAGACCATAGAGGCGAAACTGACCCGCGTCCTCGCGGCCGCCGTGGATATGCCGGTCACGATGTCGGTCAGCCTGACCGACCGCATCGACCGGGTGGTGCTCCATCCGGTGCTCGCCCTGCCGCTGTTCCTGGCGGTCATCCTGCTGCTCTTCCAGGCGGTGTTCGCCCTCGGGATGCCGCTGCAGGCGGGCATGAACGCCGCCTTCGGCTGGATGCGCCAGGACCTGCTCTCGCCCCTGCTCGCCGGGACGCCGCCCTTCGTCCAGGGCCTGCTGTTGGACGGGGTGTGGAACGGCGTCGCCACCGTCGCCACCTTCGTGCCGATCATCGTCTTGTTCTTCGTCTTCATGGCGATCGTCGAGGATACCGGCTACCTCTCCCGGGCGGCCTTCCTGACCGACGCCCTGATGGCGCGGCTCGGCCTCGACGGGCGCAGCTTCGTGATGATCCTGATGGGCTTCGGCTGCAACGTCCCGGCGCTGATGGGCACGCGCATCATGCGCAGCCGGCCGTTGCGCCTGCTCTCGATGCTGCTGATCCCGCTGTCCTTGTGCTCGGCCAGGCTGCAGGTGTTCCTGTTCATCATCGCCGCGCTATTCACTTCCAGTCAGGCGCCCTACGTGCTGTTCTCCCTCTATCTCGCCAGCATCGCGACGGCGGTGGCGACGGCCCTGGTCTTCCGGCGCCACTTCCGCTCGACCGAGCCCTTCGTCATCGAGCTGCCGCCCTATCGCCTGCCGACCGTCCGCCAGATCGTGCTGCGCGCCTGGCAGGAGGTGCGGCACTTCTTCGTGCGCGCCACCAAGTTCATCATCGCCGGGGTGGTGCTGGTCTGGCTGCTCACGAATCTGCCGGCGGGCGTCGCGGTCGGCGGTTCCGCGAGCTATGCGGGGTGGCTGGGCCATGCCTTCCAGCCGCTGCTGTCGCCGCTGGGCATCGGCGACAAGCTGACCGTGGCGCTGATCTTCGGCTTCGTCGCCAAGGAGGTGGTGATCGGTTCGCTGGCGGTGATCTACGCCACCAGCGGCGCCGCCCTCGCCGGCCACCTGGCGCAGCAACTGGACTGGGTGCAGGCCTACAGCTTCATGTTGTTTACGCTGGTGTACACCCCCTGCCTGTCGACGGTGGCGACGATCAGGGCGGAATCGCGCAGCCTGGGCTTCACCGCCTTCGCCGTGGCCTGGCCGCTGCTCCTCGCCTGGCTGCTGAGTTTCAGCTTTTACCAGGGGGCGCGCTTGCTGGGCTACTGAATCGCCGTAACGAGATCAAAACTTGAGGCAAGCGTCATGTCATCCGAGATCCGCTCAGTACTCTACGTCCGTCTGCCCTGCTGGAAAATCTATCCCGGCGGCGTGATCTACGTCGCCGACTATATCCACAAGCAGCGACCGGGCATCGCCCAGCACCTGCTCGACCTGGCCCTGGTGCCGCCCGCCCGCCGCAGGCGCGTCTTGAAGCAGCGCCTGGTCGCGATGCAGCCGGACGTGGTGGCCTTTTCCTGGCGCAACATGCAGTCCTTCGGCCCGCATCCCGAAGACGACGCGCTCGACGTGGTGATGAACTACGACCATTCGCGCAGCTTGTGGCGGCGCCTCCGGGCGGTCGGCGATTCGCTGCGGATCATCTCCGACTACGTCCTCAGCCGGCTCAGGAATTTCGGCTACATGAAACTGGTGCGGCGGCAGTTGCCGAACGCGCGCATCGTGGTGGGCGGCACCGCGGTCTCGATCTTCGGCAAGTACGTGGCGGCAAAATGTCCCAGCGACACGGTGGTGGTGATCGGCGAGGGCGAGGACGCGATGCTGTCCATCGTCGACGGTTACGCGGCGCCGGTCGGGGAAACCTTCTACAAGGACCGCTCGGGGCGCATCAGCCACCGCTCCCGGAGCGAGACCTTCGATCTGCGCCGGCTGACCGCCGTCGATTTCGCCTACGTCGAATCGATCTTTCCCGACTTCGGCAGCTACCTCGACGGCGACGTCGGCGTCCATACCAAGCGCGGCTGCCCCTTCCAGTGCCACTTCTGCCTCTACAACAAGATCGAGGGCGACCACCAGCGCTACCGCGAGCCCGCGGAAATCGCCAAGGAAGTCGAGCTCCTGAACAAGCGCTACGGCGTCGGGCACATCTGGTTCACCGACGCGCAATTCTGCTCGACCAAGCGGAGCACCGAGCACGTCGAGAAGGTGCTGGACGAGCTCTTGGCGAGGAAGACCGCCGTCAGCTGGTCGGGCTACCTGCGCTTGAACCATCTGACCCCGGAGATCGCCAGGAAGATGCTGGCGAGCGGCATGTCCAGCGTGGACCTGTCCTTCACCGGCTCGCAGGAGATGATCGACTCGCTCACCCTGGGCTATTCGCTGGAGCAGCAGATGGAGGCCTTCCGCATGCTCAAGGCGAACGGCCACAGCCATCAGCAGGTGAAGCTGTACATCCCCCTCAATGCGCCGGGCGAGACCGTGGCGACGCTGAAGCAGACCATAGACAAGATCAAGGAGCTGTACGCCCTGTTCGGCCGGGACCGCGTGCTGCCCTTCATCTTTTTCATCGGCGTCCAGCCGGGCACGCCGGTGGAGCGTCTGCTGATCGAACGGGGTTATCTCAAGCCGGACTACAACCCGCTCACCCTCAATCCCTTCGTCATCAAGAAGCTGCTCTACAATCCCAAGCCGCTGGGCCGGCTGATCGGCCGGGCCTACCTCGAGGCGGCCGGGGCGATCGACGCCGAGAGCGAGTACATCGGCCGCGCGACCATCGACATCATCGAGCGGGAGCTGGGGGGCGCCGCCGCCTGAGGGCGCCCGTCAGTGCGCCGCGGCTGCGCGGCTGCGCTCCAGATTGCTCTCGAGCTGGGCCTTGGCCGCCCGGTACTGCTTGGGCCAGGCCAGATCATGGTAGCCGATCTTGGCCGCTTCCATCAGCGTCCACGCCGGGTTGGCGAGGTGCGGCCGAGCCACCGCGCACAGGTCGGCGCGGCCGGCGGCGATGATGCTGTTCACGTGATCCGCCTCGGAGATCGCGCCGACCGCGATGGTCGCGATGCCGGCTTCGTTGCGCACGCGGTCGGCGAAGGGCGTCTGGAACATGCGGCCGTACACCGGTTTTTCCTGCTTGCTGACCTGGCCAGACGAGCAGTCGATCAGGTCGGCGCCGGCGCTCTTGAAGGCGCGGGCGATCAGCACCGCGTCGTCGGCGACGGTGCCGCCATCGACCCAGTCGTGGGCCGAGATGCGCACCGACATCGGCAGCTGCCGGGGCCAGGCGGCGCGCACCGCGCCGAACACCTCGAGCGGGTAGCGCAGGCGGTTCTCCAGCGAGCCGCCGTACTCGTCGCTGCGCTGGTTGGTCAGCGGCGAGATGAAGCTCGACAACAGGTAGCCGTGGGCGCAGTGCAGCTCCAGCCAGTCGAAGCCGGCCTCGGCCGCCCAGCGCGCCGAACGCACGAAGTCGTCGCGCACCCGATCCATGTCGGCGCGGCTCATCTCGCGCGACCGGTCGCTCACGCCTTCCAGGTACTGCTGGGGCGAGGCGGAGACGAGCGGCCAATTGCCGCTTTGCAGCGGCTGGTCGATGCCTTCCCAGGCGACGCGCGTTGCGCCCTTGGCGCCGGCGTGGCCCAACTGCAGCGCGATCTTGGCGTCGCTGTTGGCGTGCACGAAATCGACGATGCGCTTCCAGGCGTCGCGCTGCGCGGCGTTCCACAGCCCGGGGCAGCCCGGGGTGATGCGCGCGTCGGGCGAGACGCAGGTCATCTCGGCGACCACCAGGCCGGCGCCGCCCATGGCGCGGGCGCCCAGGTGCACCAGGTGGTAGTCGGCCGGCAGGCCGTCGCCGCAGGAGTACTGCGCCATCGGCGAGACCACGACGCGGTTCTTCAGCGTCACGCCGCGCGCGGTGAACGGCGTGAACATCGGCGGGATCGGCGCCTGCGTCGGCGCGCGGCGCACGCCGGCGCGCGCGGCCAGCCAGTCCTCGTAGGCCTCGACGTAGCCCTTGTCGCGCCGGCGCAGGTTCTCGTGGCTGATGCGCTGGCTGCGCGTGAGCAGCGAGTAGGCGAACTGCTCGGGCGGCAGCCCGACGTAGCGGTCTACGTGCTCGAACCATTCGGTCGAGTTGCGCGCCGCGTTCTGGATGCGCAACACCTCGACGCTGCGCACCGCCTGGTAGTCGCGCAAGGCCTCGCCGAGGTCGTCCGGACTGCGGCCGATGCAGCGCGAGAGTTCGATCGCGTCCTCGAGCGCCAGCTTGGTGCCCGAACCGACGGAGAAGTGCGCGGTGTGGGCGGCGTCGCCCATCAGCACCACCGGCGCGCGCCCGTTGTGATGCACCCAGTTCTGGCACAGCACGCGCGGGAACTTGATCCACTGCGCCGAGCCGCGCAAGTGGCTGGCGTTGGACATCAGGCCGTGGCCGTCCAGGTGCTTGGCGAACAGTCGCTCGCAGAAGGCGATGGCCGCTTCCTTCTCCATCCTGTCCAGCCCGGCCCTCTGCCAGACCGACTCGGGCGCCTCGACGATGAAGGTCGAGGTGTTGTCGTCGAAGCGGTAGGCGTGGGCCTGGAACCAGCCGTGTTCGGTCTCCTCGAAGGCGAAGGTGAAGGCATCGAACAGCTTGTGCGTGCCCAGCCAGACGAAGCGGCAATCGCGCACGTCGATGTCGGGCTGGTAGACGGCGGCGTACTTGGCCCGGATGCGGCTGTTCAAGCCGTCGCAGGCGATGATCAGATCGGCGTCCGGGAAATCCTCGTCGCTCGCCACCTCGGTCTCGAACACCAGTTCGACACCCAGCTCCTCGCAGCGCGCCTGGAGGATGTTGAGCAGCCGCTTGCGGCCGATGCCGCAGAAACCGTGGCCGCCGGAACGTATCCGGTGGCCGCGGATGTTGACCTCGATGTCGTCCCAGTGGTTGAAGGCTTCGAGGATCTGCGCCGTGCTCTTCGGATCGGCGGCGCGCAGATTGTCCAGGGTCTGGTCGGAGAACACCACGCCCCAGCCGAAGGTGTCGTAGGGTTTGTTGCGCTCGACCACGGTGATCGCGTGCGCCGGGTTCTGCTGCTTCATCAGCAGCGCGAAGTGCAGGCCGGCGGGGCCGCCGCCGATGCAGACGATGTTCATCGAGACTCCTTGTTCGGTGGCGGGCGGCCAACGGGTTGCGACGCGGAAAGTTCAGCCATCGGATTCTATCTGTCGTTGGCGACGGCGCTCAGTCGTCCTCGGTGCCGCCGCCCAGGTAGGTGGCGCGCACCCGCTGGTCGCCGGCCAGCGAACTCGATTCGCCGGCCAGCGCGATCTCGCCGGTCTCGAGCACGTAGCCGTAATCCGAACTCTCCAGCGCGATGCGCGCGTTCTGCTCGACCAGCAGGATGGCCACGCCGTCGTCGCGCAGCGCCCGGACGATGGCCAGGATCTCGGCGACGATCAGCGGTGCGAGGCCGAGGCTGGGCTCGTCGAGCATCAGCAGGCGCGGCGCCGACATCAGCGCTCGGCCGAGCGTGAGCATCTGCTGCTCGCCGCCCGAGAGCGTGCGCGCGAGCTGCGCGCGCCGTTCCGCCAGGCGCGGGAAGAGTTCATAGACCGAGCCCAGGCGGCGCTTGGCGGCATCGCCGCGCAGCCGCTTGGCGTAGGCGCCCAGTTGCAGATTGTCATGTACCGCCAGCTCGCCGAACAGCTCGCGCTTTTCCGGCACCAGGCACAGGCCGCGCTCGACCCGCGCCTCGACGTCGAGTCCGCGCAGGTCTTCGCCTTCGAAGCGCAGGGTGCCGGTCGAGGGCAGCAGTCCCATCGTCGCGGCGAGCAGCGTCGTCTTGCCGGCGCCGTTGGGGCCGATGACCGTGACGATCTGCCGCGGCTGCAGCGTAACCGAGACGCCGCGCAGCGCCTCGACGCGGCCGTAGGATACGTGCAGGTCGCCGATCTCGAGCAGCGCGGCACTCACGCGGGACTCCCGAGATAGGCCGCCTGCACCCGCGGGTCGGCGCGCACTTCGGCGGGCAGGCCTTCGACCAGCTTGGTGCCGAAGTTCATCACCACCAGGCGATCGACCAGCCCCATCACGAATTCCATGTCGTGTTCGACGATCATTATCGTCATGCCCTCCGCGCGCAGCCGGCGCAGCAGTTCGACCAGACCCCGCTTCTCCTGGCGCCGCAGTCCGGCCGCCGGCTCGTCGAGCACCAGCAGAACCGGATCGGCGGCCAGTGCGCGGGCGATCTCCAGGATGCGCTGCGTGCCCAGCGGCAGGCTGCCGGCCGGCTCATGGGCGCGCCCGGCGAGACCGATGCGTTCGAGCTGGGTCCACGCCGCATCCAGGATCCTTTCCTCGTCGCCGCGGTCGAGCCGCAGCCCTGCCGCCAGGAGACCGCAACTGCTGCGCGCGTGGGCGCCGAGCGCGACGTTGTCGAGCAGGCTCATGTTGGGCCGCAGCTTGACGTGCTGGAAGGTGCGCGCCATGCCCAGCCGGGCGATCTTTCGCTGCGGCGCGCCGCTGATGTCCTGGCCGAGGAAGCGCACGCGGCCGGCGCTCATCGGCAGCGCTCCGGTGACCAGGTTGAACATCGTCGTCTTGCCGGCACCGTTGGGGCCGATCAAGCCGACGATCTCGCCGGCTCCGACGGCGAAGCTGACGTCGCTCACCGCGACCAGTCCGCCGAAGCGCTTCACCGCGCCGTCCACCGCCAGCAGCGGCGCCCCCGGCTCCGGCAGGCTGCGCCTTGGCAGCGGCGTCACGGTCGGCCGGGCGGGCAGCGCCGGGCTGCCTCGGCGGCCGCGGACCCTGCGGCTCAGGAAGCCCATCAGGCCGCCGCGCGCGTACTGCAGCAGCAGGATGAACAGCGCCGCGAAGGCGATGCTCTCGAGCTGGCCGCCGCGTTGAGACAGCAGTGGCAGCACGTCCTGCAACGCGTTCTTGACCACCAGCACCAAGGCGGCGCCGACCAGCGCCCCGGACAACTGGCCGAGTCCGCCGGCCACCGCCATCAGCAGGTACTCGATGCTGGCGCGCAGGTCGAAGGGCGAAGGGCTGACGAAGCGGTCGACGTGGGCGTAGAGCCAGCCGGCGATGCCGGCGAACAGCGCGGCGGTGACGAACAGCGACAGCCGCACCCGGTAGGCGTCGGCACCGACGCTGGCGAGCAGCGTTGCGCCGCCGCGCAGCGCGCGGATCGCGCGCCCCGGCCGGGAGTGCAGCAGGTTGTGGCTGAACCAGCAGGCCAGGCCGACGATCGGCCAGATCAGGTAGTACGCCGCCCGCGGCGTCACCAGCGACCAAGGCCCGAACTGTAGCGGCGGAATGTTCGAGATGCCGGTGTGCTGTCCGAGCGCGTCCAGGTTGCCGAACAGCAGCGGCAGAGACAAGCCCCAGGCGATGGTGCTGAGCGGCAGGAAGTGGCCGCCCAGACGCAGCGTCAGCGTGCCGATCAGCCACGCGGCGAGCCCGGTCAGGAGCAGCGCGAAGGGCAGGCCGAGCCAGGGCGAGGCGCCGTGCGCGGTGGACAGCCAGGCGCTGGCGTAGGCGGCGATGCCGACGAAGGCCGCCTGGCCGAACGAGGTGGCGCCGCCGATGCCGGTGAGCAGCACCAGGCCGAGCGCGACCAGCGCGCCGATGCCGATGTCGTCGAGCAGGCCGACCGCGAAGCTGCCGAATACCAGCGGCGCCAGCGCGATCATCGCGACAACGGCGATCAGCAATCGCCTCGAGACGCGCTCAGCCATCGATTTCCTCTTCTTCCTCCTCGACCCGCGTGACCAGCAGCGAACGCAGCAGCAGCACCGGGATCAGCATGCCGAACACGATCACGTCCTTCAGCGCGCCGCTCCAGAACGACGCGAAGCTCTCGACCAGGCCGACCGCGAGCGCGCCCGCCGCGGTCAGCGGATAGCTGTTCAAGCCGCCGATGATCGCGGCGACGAAGGCCTTCAGGCCGATGATGAAGCCCGAGTCGTAGTACATCGTGGTCACCGGCGCGACCAGTACGCCGATCAGGCCGGCCAGCAGCGAGGCGCCGCCGTAGGCGAGCGCCGCGGTGCGCGCCGGGCGGATGCCGACCAGCCGCGCGCCGACGCGGTTGATCGCGGTCGCGCGCAGCGCCTTGCCGTGGCGCGTGTGCTCGAACAGCAGATAGAACAGGCCCGAGAGCACGATCGCCGAGACGATCATCAAGAGCACCTGGGCGCTGACCGGGAAGCCGCCCGGCAGCGTCAGCGCGCCGCCGACCAGCGGGCTGGTGCGGAAGCCCTCCGGCCCGAAAAACAGCAGGCCCAGGCCCGAGAGCAGGAAGTGCAGCGCCAGCGAGGCGATCAGCAGCACCAGCACCGAGGCATCGGCGATCGGCTGCAGCGCGAGGCGCGCGATCAAGGGCGCGATCGGCACGACCAGGGCGATCGCCGCGATGACGGTCACGGCCGCCGGCAGCGCGCGGCCGGCGACCGCCCAGGCGGCGAGGCAGGGCAGCGCCGGCAGCAGTCCCCAGACCAGGAGCGCGCGCGGCATGCGCGCGAACTCGCGCCGTCGGGCCAGACGCCACAGTTCGGCGGCGAGCGCCAGCGCGGCGAGCGTCAGCACCAGGCCGATGGTCGGCGGCGTGCGCCCGGTCTCGAGGGCGGCCAGCGTCAGCGCGGCGAACGCGGCGATGTCGCCGAAGGGCACGAACACCACCCGGGTGACCGAAAAGACCAGCACCAGGCCGAGTCCGGCCAGCAGGTACACCGCGCCGTTGGCCAGCCCGTCGGCCGACAGGATCAGCGCCACCTCCCAGTTCATTCAATCCTTTCTGAACAGATTCGTTCGGAGCGCCGGCTCCCGGGGATTTACAAGGGGGCAAGCCCCCTTGTTCCCATACGGGGGATAAACCAGGGGAGGGTCTCCCTTTATGCCCGAGAGGGTACCGGTTCGTGCTCTCCCATTTTTCCGGCTACCGAAGAGATGAGCGTGTTTATCTTCGGCGCCGGCCGCGGGGACTCAGGCGTCGATGATTACGGCGCCAGCTTCCACTTGCCGTGGTCGAGCTTGACGATCACCCGCGCCCGGCGGTCGTCGCCATAGACGTCGCCCGGCTTGAAGTTGTAGACGCCGTGCGTGCCGACCACCTCCTTGGTGTTCACGATCGCGTCGCGCAGCGCGGTGCGGAACGCCGGCGTGCCGGGTTGGGCGTGGGACGCGGCCAGCGCCCGCTTGGCGGCATCGGCGAAGACCAGCCAGCCGTCGAACGAATAGGCGGAGAAGGCGTCGGTCGATGGCGCGTGATTGACCTGCTGGTACACCTTGCGGAAGGTGAGCGCGATCTGCTTGGTCGGATAGTTGGCCGGCAACTGCTCGGCGACGATCACCGGCCCGGTCGGCATCAAGGCACCGTCGGCCGAAGCGCCGGCGACCCGGATGAAGTCCGGGTTGATCAGGCCGTGCTGGCCGTAGAGGCCGCCCTTGTAGCCCAAGTCGGCGAGCGCCAGGAAGGGCAGCGCGCCGGGGGTGCCGGCGCCGCCGGTCATCACCGCATCGGGATGCTGCGCGACGATTTTCAGCGCCTGTCCGGTCACCGACTGGTCGGTACGGGCATAGCGCTCGTTGCTGACCACCTTGATGCCGGCCGCCGGCGCCGCCTTCATCAGCGCGTTATAGACCAGGTCGCCCCAGGCGTCGGAGAAGCCGATGTAGCCGACCGTCTTGACGCCGTTGCGCTTCATCCGCTCGACCACCGCATCGACCATCAACTGCGTCGGCTGGGCGACGGTGACCACCCACGGGTTGTCGGTGGGGGAGATCGGCGCCAGGCCGATCATCGGCGTCTGGTCTTCCTTGGCGACCTGCGCCATGGCCATGGTCGAGGGCACGCCCGAGGTGCCCATCAGCACGTCGACCTTGTCCTCCTCGATCAGCTTGCGCGCGTTGCGGCCGGCCGTGGTCGGGTCGGAGCCGTCGTCTAAGACGATCAGCTGCACCTTGCGGCCGGCGACCACGGGCAGGTAGGCGAGCGCCGCCTGCATGCCCTTGGAATAGGGAATGCCGAGCGAGGAATTGGGTCCGGACAGCGACACGCTCAAGCCGACCTTCAGGTCGGCCCCCAGCGCGCCGGCGGCCAGCGTCGCGGCGCCGACGGCGAACGCCGCGCAGCGGATCAGTCTCTTCTTCATCTTCGTCTCCTTTTTGATGGATGGGTCGTCACGGAATGTCGCACGGCGTGGCTGGCCAGCATCCGCCAGGTCGCCGATCATGTTGGTTGGGCTCATGTTCCGTTCAGTGCTGCGGGAAGCTCAGTCCCAGGTCTTCGACGAAATCCGCCAGGCCGGCTTCCTCGAGTTGCCTCAGCGTCTTCAGCATATACGGATGCAGTTCGCCCCGGCGCACCAGCGTTCGCACCGCAGCCCAGCCTTGCGCCTGCAGGATTGGCACCGCTTCGTCGCCGAGCACCAGCAGCACCGCCACGTCGGCGTCCGCGTCGCCGAGATAAGCGCGGGCGCTGGCCCCGCCGCCCTGGAGCACCAGCAGCCGGCCGTTGCGCGCGCTGAAATCTTCGCGGCGCAGCAAGCCGATGGCGCCGCTCGGAGCGGGAGCCGATTCCCCATCCAGCATCCGTTGCCAGAGAGCGCAGTCGAGAAACGGGTCTGCGAGCAGCGTGTTCATGTCGATGTGCCTTCACCCCGGAAGCGGCGCTCGAGCGCGGTTGGTGCGGCGGTGCCCGCCGCACCTAATGTATACATTGAACGAATGTATGCAGTATACTCTACCGCATATACTCTACTACATATACCACCGAACAAAAAATCGCGACGCCGCATCGCGTCTAAACAGGAGGAGCTAGGCATGGAATTTTTGCAACCGCTCGGCTGGGCGCGCCCCAAGGGCTACTCGAACGGCGTCGCCGCCGCCGGCCGCATGGTCGTCGTCGCCGGGCAGGTCGGCTGGGACGAGCAGGAGGTGTTCCGCACCGACGATCTGGTCGGCCAGGCGCGCCAGGCGCTCACCAACGTCGTCGGCATCCTGGCTCAGGCCGGGGCCAGGCCGACCGACATCGTGCGCATGAACTGGTATCTGGCCGACAAGGAGGAATACAACGCCCGTCTGGCGGAGATCGGCGAGGCCTACCGCGACATCATCGGCCGGCACTTTCCGGCGATGACCGCGCTGCAGGTGGCCGGCTTCGTCGAGGCGGGCGCCAAGGTGGAGATCGAGGTGACCGCCATGGTTCCCCCCGATGCGGACCCGGCCCGCGCTTGACCGTGCACTTGACCGTCATGGGACAAATGTATACAGTATCCATAACCAGCGCAAACCCGTATCACGAACCGGAGAAACGCACGTGGTGCCCACGCTAAAACCCGTCGAACGTCCCCGCGCTCTGAGCGACCAGGTCTATCAGACCCTGCGGGCGAACGTCCGCAACGGCAAGATTCTGCCGGGCCAGGCGCTGCAGGAGGTGCAACTGGCGGCGCAGCTCGGCGTCTCGCGCACGCCGGTGCGCGAGGCGCTCACCCGGCTCGCCAGCGACGGCCTGGTGACGGCGGACGGGCGCAGCTTCGTGGTGCCTTCGCTGACCATCGCCGACGTGGACGACATCTACGAGGTGCGCAGCCTGCTGGAGCCGGAAGCGCTGCGCCGGGTGGCGGCACAGACCGCCAATCCGGTGGTGCGCGCGCCGATCATGAACGCGCTGGAGGCGAGCGTCGCGGCGCACAAGGCGGGCGACAACGAGGCGTTCATGGACGCCAACGCGCGTTTCCGCTCGGCCTGGCTGGCCCTGGTGCCCAACCCCCGCCTGGTGCATGCGGTCGAGCTGTACGCCGACCACGTGCAGCACCTGCGGACGCTGACCCTGGGCAGCGCCAAGGTGCGCAACGTCGTGCTCGGCGGACTGAAGCGCATCGCCAAGGTGCTCGCCGCCGGCGACGGCGACGCCGCGGCGCTGGCGATGCAGGACCATCTGCGGGAAGCCAAGCACGCCTTCGTCGTCGCCATCGGTCTCGACGGCCAGGCGGCGCAGAGCGCAAAACAACCGAAGCGGGCCGGAGCGGAATGAGCGGCCGAGGTCTCGCCGGCGTCGTCTGAACGCCGTTCGAATTCTGGGAGCAGGGCAATGAGCTACAAGGCAGAAATCCCCTACGGCGCTTACTGGAGCACGCCTTTTGCGCGCTGGCAGGGCAGCTTCGCGCACCTCCACAGCGTCGAGTTCGCCGCGCACGTGGCGCGCCAGGAGCTGGCCAAACGCAGAATCGACCCGAGGATCTTCGACTACGGTGCGCTCGGAATCTCGGTGCCGCAGAACCACGCCTTCTACGGCCTGCCCTGGCTGATGGGCATGGCGGGTGCGGCGCAGGCCGGCGGCCCGACGCTGATGCAGGCCTGCGCCACCGGCGTGCGCACCCTGCTGGCGGCGGCGCAGGAAATCGAGGTGGGCATGGCGATGACCGCGCTCGCCATCAACTGCGACCGCACCTCCAACGGCCCGCACCTGTATTACCCGAACCCCAAGGGTCCCGGCGGCACCGGCGTGGCCGAGGACTGGGTGATGGACAACTTCGGCTGCGATCCGCAAGGCGGCCATTCGATGCTCGCGACCGCGGAGAACGTGGCCAGGGATCACGGCATCACGACCGCCGAGCAGCACCAGGTGGTGCTGCGGCGGGAGGAGCAATACCGGCAGGCGCTGGCGGACGACTCGTCCTTCCTGCGCCGCTTCATGACCCTGCCCTTCGAGGTGCCCTCGGCGAACTACCAGAAGACGGCCGCGACCCTAGCGGGCGACGAGGGCGTCAGCCAATCGACGCCCGAGGGGCTGGCCAAGCTCCGGCCGGTGATGGAGGGCGGCACGGTGAGCTACGGCGGCCAGACGCACCCGGCCGACGGCAACGCCGCCATCGTGGTCGCCACCCCGGAGGCGGCGCGCGAGCTGTCCGCCAACCCGAAGATCGCGGTGCGCCTGCACGGCTTCGGTCTCGCCCGCGTGGCGCTCGCACGCATGCCGGAAGCCACGGTGCCGGCGGCAAGGCGAGCGTTGGAGCAGGCCGGCCTGGCGATCGGGCAGATGGCCGCGATCAAGACCCACAACCCCTTCGCCCTGAACGACATCTATTTCGCCCGGCAGACCGGCGCCGATCTGATGACCATGAACAATTTCGGCTGCTCGCTGGTCTGGGGCCATCCCCAGGCGC
Organism: Rhodocyclaceae bacterium; assembly: GCA_035530135.1. Classification (GTDB taxonomy): domain Bacteria; phylum Pseudomonadota; class Gammaproteobacteria; order Burkholderiales; family Rhodocyclaceae; genus CAIYYX01. The sequence continues at coordinate 76,394 of DATKVJ010000061.1, forward strand.
CGATGGGCACCCGCGCCATCATCGAACTGATCGAGGAGTTGGCGCTGCGCGGCGGCGGCTACGGGCTGTTCACCGGCTGCGCCGCCGGCGACTCGGCGATGGCGGTGGTGCTGGAAGTGGGCGATGCCTGACGAGTCGCTCTCTCCCGCCGTGACTCTCTCCCAGCAACTCCGTCACTGCGAGGCCGTCGGCCGCGGCGGTCTAGATTGCCGCGCTGCGCTTTCTATGAACCCTCCTCTGCGTCGTTGCGAGGCCGAAGGCCGTGGCAATCTGGATTGCCACGCTGCGCTCGCGATGACGGGTTTGGTGGTGGGTTCATGGTCCGTGTGCAGTTTTGGCCATGCCGAAACAGGCGGCTTGCAATGACGGACTTGGATCGGTTCATGGAGTGAGAGCATGAACGTCTCCGATTGGATCGTCCGCCACGCCGAGGCGACGCCCGACAAGCTGGCCGTCCGCTTTCCCGGGCGCGACCTGAGTTATGCGGCGCTCGCCGCGCTGGTGGAGGAGCTGGCCGCCGCCCTGGAAGCGAAGGGCGTGGGCCGCGGCGGCTGCGCCGCCTACCTCGGCTACAACAGTCCGGAGATGCTGGCGCTGATGTTCGCCTGCGCCCGGCTGGGTGCCCTGTTCATGCCGCTCAACTGGCGGCTGGCGGGGCCGGAACACGGAATGATGATCAGCGATTGCACGCCCACCGTGCTCTTCGTCGAGCCGCCCTTCGTCGCCCAGACGGAGGGCTTGCGTGCATCCCTGGGCGAAATCCTGGCCGGAATCACGCTGGTGTCGATGGGCGAGCCGCAGCGTGGCTGGCTGTCCTACCCCGACTTCCTGTCCGGCGCGCAGAGGGCGAGTTCGGGACCGGCGCCGCGCGATCCCGAAGACCGTGGCGATGTGCCGCTCTTGATCTGCTACACGTCGGGGACGACGGGCAGACCCAAGGGCGTGCTGCTGACCCAGGCGGCGCTGGCGGCCAACGCCGCCAACAGCGCCGACATGCACGATCTGAGCGCGGCCGACCGGATCCTCACGACGCTGCCGCTGTTCCACGTCGGCGGCCTCAACATCCTGACCACGCCGGCCCTGGCCGCCGGTGCGAGCGTGGTGCTGCACCCGAAGTTCGACCCGGAGGCGACCTTCGACGCCATCTGTCGCGAACGCATCACGCTCACCGTGCTGGTGCCGGCGCAGCTCGACATGCTGATGGCGCATCCGCGCTGGCCGAGCGCGGACCTCTCCAGCCTGCGCATGATCACCACCGGTTCCAGCATCGTCCCGGAGCGGCTGATCCGCGCGCTGCGGCAGCGGGGTGTGGCGCTGGTGCAGGTCTATGGCGCCACCGAGACCTGCCCGATCGCCACCTACCAGAAGCTCGCGGACGTCGAACGCAAGCCCGGCTCCGCCGGCCGGCCGGCGCCCGGCTGCGAGGTGCGCGTGGCCGGGGACGGCAGCAGCGACGATCTCGCGCCGGGCGTCACCGGCGAAATCCTGGTGCGCGGAGCCAACGTCATGAGCGGCTACTGGCGCTCGCCCCAAGCCACGGCGGCGGTGCTGCAGGACGGCTGGTTCAAGAGCGGCGACATGGGCCACTGGGATGCCGACGGCTATCTGTTCGTGGATGGCCGCAGGAAGGAAATGATCATCTCCGGCGGCGAGAACATCTATCCCGCCGAAATCGAGAACGTCCTGATCGAGTGCCGCGACATCGCCGAGGCCGCGGTGGTCGGCCGTCCCGACCGGCGTTGGGGCGAGGTCGTGGTCGCCGTGGTGGTGCCGAAGAGCGGTGTGAGCCTCACCAGGGAGCGCGTGCTCGAGCTGTTCGAGGGACGGATCGCCCGCTTCAAGCATCCCAAGGAAGTGCTGTTCGTCGGCGAAATGCCCAAGACCGCCCTGGGCAAGGTGCGCAAGGAAGACGTACGCACCTTGGTCGGGCGGGGAGCGGCACCTTGAACATCCACGACATGACCACACTGACGGAGTGCAAGCCATGGCACTAAAAATCGGGATCGACGTCGGCGGCACCTTCACCGATCTGGTCGTGACCCGTGACGGCGCCGAGCCGACCATCTACAAGACGCTGTCGACGCCGGCCGATCCCTCGGTCGCCTTCGTCAATGGCCTGACCGACATCGCCGCCAGCATGAACCCGCCGCTGTCGCTGCAGGCCTTCGCAGCCAGCATCGACGTCATCGTGCACGGCACCACGGTCACCACCAACGCCACCCTGACCAGTACCGGCGCCAAGTGCGCGCTGATCACCACGCGCGGCCTGCGCGACGCGCTGGAGATGCGCCGAGGCATCCGCGAAGAGCAGTACAACAACCGCTACACCAACGTCAAGCCGCTCGCTCCCCGCCATCTGCGCGTCGGCGTCGGGGGCCGCATCGACAGGAACGGCGTCGAGACCGCCCCGCTCGATCTCGACGAGGTGAGGGGAGCGCTGCGCCTGTTCAAGGCAGAGGGCGTGCAGGCGGTGTCGATCTGCTTCATGAATTCCTTCGCCAATCCGACCCACGAACGGGCGGCGGCAAAGCTGGTGCGGGCGGAGCTGCCCGGCGCCTATCTCTCGGTGTCGACCGATGTCCTGCCCTCGATCCGCTTCTACGAGCGGGTCAGCACCACGGCGCTCAATTCCTACGTCGGGCCCAAGCTCAATCACTACCTCGACCAGCTGACCGCCCGCCTCGGCCAGATCGGTTTCCGCGGACTGCTCCTGATCATGCAGTCGAACGGCGGCGTCATCTCGCCGCAACTGGCGCGGGAGCGGGCGGCGCTGACCCTGCTCTCCGGCCCGGCCGGCGGCCCCGGCGCCGGTCTCTTCTACACCCGGATCCACGGCCAGGACAAGTGCATCGTCACCGACATGGGCGGCACCAGCTTCGAGGCGTCGGTGGCGGTGGGCGCGCCGATGATCAAGAACGACGGCGAGATCGCGCGGCACAAGATCGCGCTGCCGATGCTGGACATCCACACCATCGGCGCCGGCGGCGGCTCGATCGGCTGGCTCGACCAAGGCGGCATGCTGCGCATGGGTCCGGCGAGCGCCGGCGCCGATCCCGGCCCGGCCTGCTACGGCAAGGGCGGGGAGCTGCCCACCACCACCGACGCCAACGTGGTGCTGGGATTCCTCGATCCGGCGTATTTCGCCGGCGGCAGGATGAGGCTAGACGTCGCTGCAGCGCGCCGCGCCATCGAGACGCATGTCGCGAAACCGATGGGCTTGACCATCGAGCAGGCCGCGGCCGGCATGTACCGCGTCGCGTGCAACAACATGGCCCAGGGCGTGCGCGAGGTGACCATCAAGCGCGGCTTCGATCCGCGCGAATTCCCCTTCATTCCGGCCGGCGGCGCCGGTCCGATCCACTCCTGCCTGATCTGTCAGGAGCTGGAGATTCCGCTGCAGATCATTCCGCGCGAGTCCTCGGTGCTGTGCGCCTTCGGCATGCTGATGAGCGAGCTGAAGCACGATTTCGTGCGCACCTTCGTGGCAAGGCTGGAATCGGTCGCCTGGGACAGGCTCTCCGCGGTGATCGACGACATGGCCAAGGAGGGCGCACGCCAGCTCGAAGAGGAGCGCATCCCGGAAGACCGGCGCCGCTTCGAGGTCAAGCTCGATTGCCGCTACATCAAGCAGTACCACGAAGTGTCCTTCGCCGCAGCGCGCGAGGCGATCGCGGCGGGCGACGCCGCGGCCATCGCCGCCGCCTTCCACGCCGAGCACAACCGGCTCTACGGTTATTCACTGGAGCAGGAGCGGGCGCCGGTGGAGATCATCAACGTCCGGGTGCAGGCGATCGGCGTCACCGACCGGCCGGCGTATCGCGAGAAGCCCTGGGTCGGGCCGGACGCCGCCGCGGCGCGGAAGGGCAAGCGCAGCGTGTACATTCCGGAGACCGGGTCCTTCCGCGAGATCCCGGTGTATGACGGTCACCGCACCGGCTTCGGCCACCGCATCGACGGGCCGGCGATGATCGAGCAGGAGACCACCGCGATTTTCGTTTCCGCCGCCTTCGATTGCGTGGTCGATGCCTACGGCTCCTTCGCGCTGTTTGCGAAGGGCCGCGAAGACCTGGTGAAAACCTGCATCGGGGACAGACAGGAGGCACTGGCATGAAGATCGACCCGATCCTGCTCTCGGTGTATGCCCGGACCTTCAAGTCGATCACCGACGAGATGAGCATCTCGATGGAGCAGACCACCCGTTCGCCCATCCTGTGCGAGGCCAAGGACTACGTCACCGGCCTCTACGACGGCGACGGCAACATGCTGGAGCAGACCGAGAACCTGCCCATCCTGGCTTTCTCGCTGGCGCCGGTGTGCAAGTACATCAAGGAATTCTTCGGCGACGAGATCTATCCGGGCGACGTGATTTTCCACAACGACGTGTTCAGCCTGGGCAACCAGAACAACGACGTCGCGGTGTTCAAGCCGGTGTTCATGGACGGCGAGCTGGTCGCCTGGACCGCGGTCAAGGGCCACCAGGCGGACATCGGCGGCAACGTCGCCGGCGGCTACAACCCGAACGCGGTCGAGGTCTGGCAGGAGGCGCTGCGCATCCCGCCGGTCAAGGTGGTCGAGCGCGGCAAGCTGCGAAAGGACGTCTGGGGGCTGATCTTCGCCAACATTCGTCTCGACATCGTCCAGCACGACATGAAGGCCGAGATGGGCGCTTGCACCGTCGGCGAGCGGCGCCTCCTGGAACTGCTCGGCAAGTACGGCGTGCCCAGCTACCGGGCGCACAAGCAGGCGCTGTTCGACGCCACGCGCAAGATGATGGAGGCGGAGATATTCAAGATCCCCAACGGCGACTATTCGGGCGAGGGCTACGTGTATTACGACGGCCGCCACGAGGGTTCGAAGTTCACCATCCGCGTGGACATCGCGGTCAGGGACCGGCACATCAAGTTCGATTACTCGCGCACCGACGCCCAGACCAACGGCTTCGTCAATGGCACCTTCACCTCCAGCGCCTCGGCCACCATCCTGACCCTGCTGCAGATGGTCAATCCCGACATCCCGCACAACGAGGGCATGGTGGCGCCGATCGAGATCGTCATCCCCTCGGGCACCATCCTCAACGCCGCCTACCCGAAGGCCACCACCTTCGGCAACCATCTCTGTCCGCCCAACGCCGACGCCATCCAGCGGGCGCTGGCGCCGGTGATGCCGGACCGGGTGACGGCCGGCTGGAACAATCTGCTCGCTTCGCTGACCACCGGCATCGACCCGAAGAACGGCGAGAAGTACGTGGACATCGGCTTCATGGGTCTGAAGGGCGGCTCCGGCGCGATGCAAGGCTGCGACGGCTACGACCACATCGGCATGATCGACGCCTCGGGCGGAGTGCTCGACCAGGACTACGAGATGTTCGAGCAGCAGACGCCGCACACCCTGGTCAAGCACGAACTGCTCGCCGACTCCGCCGGCGCCGGGCAATGGCGCGGCGGCCTGGGGGTCGAGACGATCTTCGAGATCGGCTCGGACGACACCCAACTGGTGACCTTCGGCGACGGCGACTTCGAGCCGGCCTTCGGCCTGTTCGGCGGCGGCGATGCCGGGCTCAACTTCATCCGCCTGGAGTATCCGGACGGCCGCACCGTGGTGCCCAAGAACAAGGATCTGATCACCGGCGTGCCCAGGGGCACCGTCTATCACCAGGTGGCGAGCGGCGGCGGCGGCTACGGCGATCCCAAGCTGCGCGACCGCGAGCTGCTGGCCGAGGAGGTGAGAAACGGCGTCATCTCTGCCGAGCAGGCCAAAGCCCTCTATGGCCTGTAAGCGGAGCCGGCGATGAATTTTGAATTTTCCGAAGAGCAGCGCGCGATCCGCGACAGCTTCGCGCGCTTCTGCGACGCGCGCATCGCGCCGCAGGCGGCGGCGCTCGACGAGGCGCGGATCTTCCCGCGCGAATTGTTCGGCGAACTCGCCGGTCTCGGCTTCTTCGGCATGCGCTACCCGGAGGAAGCGGGCGGCAGCGGCGTCGGGCTGACCGAGTTTTGCCTGGCGCTCTCCGAGGTGGCGCGCGGCTCGATGTCGCTCGCCGGCGCCGCGGCGATGCAGTCGCTGATGGGCACCAAGTTCCTGCACATGCTGGGCAACGCCGACATCGTGGAACGCCTGTTCAAGCCGGCGCTCCGGGGCGAGAAGATCGCCGCCATCTGCATGACCGAGCCCAACGCCGGCTCGGATCTCAATTCCATCGCCACCACCGCCGCCAAGGTGGCCGGCGGCTATGTCATAAACGGCCAGAAGACCTGGATCACCTCGGCGCCGGTGGCCGACTTCTTCACCGTCTTCGCCAAGGCCGGTACCGAGAAGAAGCTCACCATCTTCCTGGTCGAGCGCTCGTTCAAGGGCCTCTCGGTCGGCCGCGAGATCCACAAGATGGGGGTGTGGGCGCTGCCGACCTCCGAGCTGGCCTTCGACGAGTGTTTCGTGCCCGACAGCCACCGGCTGTCGAAGGAAGAGGGCGACGGCGAGGGACACCTGAAGAAGACGCTGGCGGAGATCCGCATCATCACCGGCGCCATGGGCCTGGGCGTGGCGCGCGCGGCGCTCTCGGAGGCGGTGCGCTACGCCTCCGAGCGCGAGCAGTTCGGCAAGCCGATCAACCGCTACCAGGCGATCCAGATGAAGCTCGCGGACATGGCGACGAGCCTGGAAGCCGCCACCCATCTGGTGTACTACGCCGCCTGGCGGCACGGCGCCGGGTTGCCGCACCACAAGGAGGCGGCGATGGCCAAGCTGTTCGCCACCGAGACCGCGGCCAGCGTCTGCGACCAGGCGGCGCGGATACTCGCTTCCTACGGCTACGCGATGGAATATCCGGTGCAGCGCTACCTGCGCGACGTGCGCTTCACCCTGATCGGCGGCGGCACCAGCGAGATCCTCAAGCTCATCATCGCCAAGGAGGTGTCGGCGTGAATACCCTTACCTTACGGCTCGTCATTGCGAGCGCAGCGAAGCAATCTCCAGACTGCCGCGGCTCACGGCCTCGCAGTGACGACCGGAGGAAGTCCCCGCGGGACGACAGGAGGAAGTCCCCGCGGGATGTCGGTGCAAGAATATTGCGAGCGCCCCCACTGTCAGGACTCAGGTCATGAATCGCGGGGAAAGTCAGCGGCACATAAAAGTCCTGCTCGCCAAGCCGGGCCTGGACGGCCACGACCAGGGCGCCAAGATCGTCGCGCGCGCGATGATGGACGCCGGCTTCGAGGTGATCTACACCGGCCTGCGGCAGACGCCGGAGGCCGTGGCGCGGATGGCGCTGGAGGAGGACGTGGATGTGATCGCGCTGTCGAGCATGGCCGGTTCGCACCTGCCCTTCTGCCGCAAGCTGAAACCATTGCTCGAAGCCGACGGTCTCACCGACAAGCTGTGGCTGATCGGCGGCAATCTGCCGGCCCAGGACCATCAGGCGCTCTCCGATCTGGGCTTCAAGGGCATCTTCCCCACCGGCTCCAAGCTCGACGCCATCGTCGATTTCATCCGGGAACAGGTCAAATGAACGATCGCGCCAAGCCGGGGGTCAAGCCCGAGATCAAGCCCGTGGTGAACGAATCCGGCATAGCGGTGAAGCCGCTGTACACGGCCGAGGACGTCGAGACGAGCGGCGGCTACAAGTTCGTCGGCCTGCCCGGCGAATATCCCTTCACCCGCGGCATCCATCGCCTGATGTACCGCAAGCAGCCCTGGACCATGCGCCAGTACGCCGGCTTCGGCAATCCGAGCGAGACCAACCAGCGCTTCAAGTACCTGATAGCCAACGGCCAGACCGGGCTCAACGTCGCCTTCGACCTGCCCACCCAGATCGGCCTGGACTCCGACGATCCGCTGGCCGAGGGCGAGATCGGCCGGGTCGGCATGTCGGTCGATACCCTGCGCGATTTCGAGCTGGCCTTCGAGGGCATCGACCTCGACCAGATCACCGTCTCGCTGACCATCAACGGCGCCGCGGCGATCCTGATCGCCATGTATCTGGCGATGGCCGAGAAGCGCGGCTACGACGTGAAGAAGCTGCGCGGCACCGCGCAGAACGACATCCTCAAGGAGTTCATCGGCCGCGGCACCTGGATCTTCCCGGTCGAGCCGTCGATCAGGCTGGTCGGCGACACCATCGAGTACTGCGCCCAGCACGCGCCGAAATACAGCCCGGTCTCGGTGTGCGGCTATCACATCCGCGAATCCGGCGCGACCCCGGCGCAGGAGATGGCCTACGCCTTCTGCATCGCCAAGGCCTACGCCGACGAGGTGATCAAGCGCGGCCTGCCGGTCGATGAGTTCGCCGGGCGGCTCTCCTACAACTTCAACATCTTCGGCAACATCTTCGAGCAGGTCTGCAAGTTCCGCGCCGGCCGCGGCCTGTGGGCCAAGATCATGAAGGAGGAGTACGGCGCCGAGCAACCCGGCTCGATGTGGCTGCGCATGATCGCCGCCGGCGGCGGCGGCGGCCTGACCTTCGAGCAGCCGGAGCTGAACATCGTCCGCGGCGCCTATTACGCGCTGATCTCCGCGCTGTCGGGGACGCAGACCATGGCGCTGTGCTCCTACGACGAGGCCTACACCATCCCGACCGAGTATTCGGCACGCATCTCGCTGCGCACCATGCAGATATTGATCGAGGAAATGGGTCTGACCGAGACCGTCGATCCGCTCGCCGGCTCCTACTACGTCGAGACCATGACCAACCAGATGCGCGACAAGATGGTCGAGATCATGGCCGAGACCGACGCCCAGGGCGGCATCGTCAAGCTGGTCTCGGAGGGTATCGTCCAGGCCAAGGTCTCGGCGCAGGCCTACCAGATGCAGCGCGACATCGAATCCGGCGCCTTTCCCAAGGTCGGGGTCAATCGCTACCGCAACGACCAGGACGAGGAGCACCCGGTCGAATTCCATCCCTACCAGGAGGAGGACGCGCGGCGCCAGATAGACAATCTGAACCGCGTGCGCGCCGAGCGCGATGCCGAAGCGGTGGCGCGCTGCCTGGCGCAGGTGGGGGCCGACGCCAGATCGGGCGCCAACGTCATGCCGGCGATCGTCGCTGCGGTCAAGGCCTACGCCAGCGTCGGCGAGATCACGCGGGAACTGGTGGAGGTTTATGGCCGCTACCGGGAACCGATACGTTTTTGAGGACCGCGAGATGACCGAGATCGAGCACTACGCCGCGCCCGTAACCCTGGATGAGGCGGTCGAGTGCCTGCAGCAGGTGGGCGAGGTGACCATCCTCGCCGGCGGCACCGACCTGATGCCGCAGCAGAGGTCTGGCCGCCTGAAGCCGCAGCGCACGCTGATGAACATCCGCGGCATGACGGAGCTGAGAGGCGTCAGTCAGTCGGGCGGCGAGATCCACATCGGCGCGCTCACCACCATCACCGAGCTGCTGGAGGATCCGCTGGTGCGCGAGCACCTGCCGGCCTTGATCGAGGCCTGCGACCACTTCGCCAGCGACCAGATCCGCAACGCCGCCACGATCGGCGGCAACATCTGCAACGCCTCGCCCGCGGGCGACACGCTGGTGCCGCTGCTGGCGCTCGATGCCCAGGTCGAGCTGGTGTCGAAGCCCGACGGAGCGCTGTTCCGGCGCAGCATGCCGATCGCCGAATTTTTCGTGGGACCGGGCAAGACCCGCCGCGCGCCGGTCGAGCTGCTCGCCGGCGTCTCCATTCCTGTACCGCCGAAGGATCACTTCGGCCGCTTCTTCAAGTTCGGCACCCGGCCGGCGCTGGACATTTCCACCATTTCCATAGGCCTTTGCGGCGTCCTCGAGGGCGGCGTCCTGTCCAAGGTACGGGTTGCATTCGGCGCGGTGGCGGCGACGCCGGTGCGGGCCTTCCGGACCGAGGCGGCGCTGGAGGGCAGAGCGCTCACCGCGGCAACGATCGCGGCGGCGGCCGCCGCCGCCCGCGACGAGGTGACGCCGATCGACGACGTGCGCGCCACCGCCTGGTACCGCAAGGAATTGATACACAACATGACCAAGAGGATACTCGACCATGTCGCTCAAGCATGACATCGACTTCACCCTGAACGGCGTCAGGACGCGCGCCACGGTGCGCGTCGACATGAGCGCGCTGGAGCTGCTGCGCGACACCCTGGGGCTGACCGGCACCAAGTACGGCTGCGGCGAGGGCGAGTGCGGCGCGTGCACCATCCTGGTCGACGGCGTCTCGATGAATTCCTGTCTGATGTTCGCGGTGGATTGCCACGGCCGCCGACTGGTCACCATCGAGGGACTGGCCGCCGACCAGGCCGGCAAGCGGGCGGAGGCACTCTCCGCCGCCTTCGTCGAGCACGGCGCGGTGCAGTGCGGCTTCTGCACGCCGGGCATGATGGTGCAGGCCAGCCACCTGCTCGACAAGCATCCGCACGCGGACAGCGAGGCGATCAAGCGCGGCATCGAGGGCAACATCTGCCGCTGCACCGGCTACAAGAAGATCGTCGATGCGATCGCCTCCGTGACCGACTAGGAGCCCGCCATGAGCGTCTCGGAAAAATTCATTTTGCCCGACTCCCTGATCGGCAAGCGCATCGTCAAGATGGATGCGCCCGAAAAGGCCGAGGGCAAGACCCGCTACATCCACGACATCAACCTGCCCGGCCAGTTGCACGGCAAGATCCTGCGCTCGGCGCGGGTGCACGCGCGCATCGTCAGCATCGACACTCGAGCGGCGCGGGCGCTGCCCGGCGTGCACGCGGTGATCACCGCCGCCGACGTGCCCGACCAGCGCCCGATCGGCGTCGCCCGCGACCACCTGCCGCTGAAGAGCGATCGGGTGCGCAGCCAGCGCGACGAGATCGCGGCGGTGGCGGCGGACAGCGAGGAGATCGCCGCCCGGGCGCTGGGTCTGATCAAGGTCGAGTACGAAGACCTGCCGGTGCTGGCCGATCCCGAGGACTCGCGCAAACCGGGTGCGCCGGTGCTGCACGAGGCCCACCCCGACAACGTCGCGATGCGCTTCGACTACGCCCACGGCGACGTCGCACAAGGCGAGGCCGAATCCGACGTGGTGATCGAGGATAGCTTCCGGCTGCACTACGTGACCCACTGCTGCATGGGGGTGTCGGGCATCATCGCCGAGTTCGACGCCTCGGGGGGCCTGCTGATGTATTCGAACACCCAGGTGCCCTTCCTGCACAAGCGCGAATTCGCCGACTATCTGAACATGGACCCGAGCCGCGTGCGCATCGTCCAGCCGCCGATCGGCGGCGGCTTCGGCTCCAAGCTGGACATCTATCCGTTCGAGGTGATCGCGGTCTTCCTGGCCCGCGCCGCGAAGCGTCCGGTGAAGCTGCAATTCACCCGCGAGGAGGAGTTCCTCGCCTCGCCGACGCGCCAGCCGGTGCTCCTGACCCTGCGCTCGGGCTGCAAGCGCGACGGCACGCTCACCTTCCGGCAGGTGCATACGCTGCACGACAACGGCGCCTACACCTCCTGGGGCGCGACCACGCCCTTCGTGATGATGCAGACCTTCTCCTCGCTCTACCGGGTGCCGCACTGCGACTATCACACCGTCGCGGTGTACACCAACAATCCCTACGCCGGCTCCTTCCGCGGCTACGGCAACCTGCAGGCCACCTTCGCCATCGAGCAGCACATGGACATGCTGGCCGAGGCGATCGGCATGGAGCCGCTGGAATTCCGCCTGAAGAACGCCCAGGACGCCGGCGAGGTCACCGGCCAGGGCATGGTGTTCAAGAGCTGCGGCTTCAAGGAGTGCCTGACCACCGCTGCGACGCGAAGCGGCTACAGCGCCAAGCGCAAGCAGAACATCGCCGACAGAACTGCCCCCGGAGCGATCAAGCGCGGCATCGGCATGGCCTCGATGCTGCACGTCGGCGGCGGCGCCAAGATCTATCCCTCGGACGGCTGCGGCACCATACTCAAGCTCGACGACTTCGCCCACGTCACCCTGATCACCGGCGCCTCGGAGATCGGCCAGGGCTCGGAGACGGTGCTCTCGCAACTGGTCTGCGAGGAGCTCGGCCTGCCGATGTCGGCGGTGACGGTGGTGAACAACGACACCGCGATCACGCCCTGGGACGTCGGCGTCCATGCCTCGCGCACCACCTTCATCGCCGGCAACTCGGCGATCGGCGCGGCGAAGAAGGCCAAGGCCAAGATCCTCGCGGCGGCGGCGAAGAAGCTGGGTGTCGCCGAAGCGGAGCTCGACCTGCGCGGCGGCTGGGTGATCCGCGCCGCCGACGGCGAGGCCTTGCAGGACCTGCCGCGCCTGCTGCGCTCGCTGCATTTCTCCGACAAGGCCGATCTGGTGATGACCACCTTCTACTACGAGCCGCCCAGCGTGCATCAGGACAAGGGCTACAAGGGCGACGTCTCGGCCGCCTACGCCTGGGCGACCCAGGTGGTGGAGGTCGAGGTCGACACCGAGACCGGCGTGGTCAGGATGACCCGCGTCACCGGCGCGCACGACGTCGGCCGGGTGCTCAACCGTCTGGGCATCGAGGGGCAGATCGAGGGCGGCGTGGTGATGGGCCAGGGCTACGCGCTGACCGAGAACCTGCTGGTCGAAAACGGCGTCATGAAGAATCCCAACTTCCGCGACTACAAGCTGGTGACGGCGCCCGAGATCCCCGAGATGGACGTCTCCTTCATCGAGTCGATGGACGGCGAGGGGCCGCAGGGCGCCAAGGGCGTGGGCGAGGCGCCGGCCATCTGCATCGCCGCGGCGACCGCCAACGCCATACAAAACGCCACCGGCGTGCGCATCTTCGACCTGCCGTTCACGCCGGAGCGGGTGTACCGGGCGCTCAAAGGCAAGGGCGAGAAGCTGCACTGGAAACCTGTATGAAAAGAGCCTTTCCCCCAACCCCTTTTAGCTTCGGCGTAACGCCTGCGCTGCAGGCATTAGCCTTCACTGAAACGCTGCCGCGTTTTCCGAGGAAAGGGGTGACGATGGTTCGCCGCTTGGCAGCGGCTCCATGTTTTACTCTGTCGCCTCCTCGGGGCGGCCCAGCGGAGGCGGCGTGAAGCGCCGCACCGTGCTGTCTATGGAGCAGGCGCTGTCCCTGCCCTACGCCACCTTGCGCTTCGCCCAGTTGGGCTGGCGGGTGATCCGGATCGAGGCGACGCCGGGCGAGGGCCTGCCCGGCGACCCGAACCGCTACATCGGTTCCCGGGTGGCCGACGAGGACCGCCGTTCCTACTTCATCGCGCCCAACGTCGGCAAGGAAGCCATCGCGCTGAACCTGAAAGATCCAAAAGGACAGGAAGTGCTGCGCCGGCTGATCACCGAACTTAACGTCGATGTCTTCTGCTGCAACACCGTGCCGCGCCGCTACGAGGCGCTGGGCATCGATTACCAGACCCTGAGCCGCGTCAAGCCGGACCTGATCTGGGCCGGCATCTCGGCGATGGGGCCGGAATACCCGGATGCGCCCGGCTACGATCCGGTGATCCAGGCGATGGCCGGGTTCATGGAACTGACCGGTCCGGCCGACGGTCCGCCGACGCTCTCCGGGGTGCCGCTGATCGACCTCAAGGCCGGCGACGAGGTCTACGCCAACGTGATGCTGGCGCTGGCCGAGCGGGCCGAGAGCGGGCGCGGCACCCGCATCGACGTGTCGATGCTGCAGGCGGCGGCCTCCTGGCTGATCACCACCCTGCCGCTGCTCGACTTCGACTGCGCGCCCGCCGAGATTTCCCGCTGCGGCAACGAGCACCGCAAGTTCATCCCGACCAACGTCTATCCGACCCGGGACGGCTTCATCTACATGGCGATCGGCAGCGACGTGCAGTGGCAGCGGCTCACCGAGATCCCGAGCTTCGCCGGCGTCGCCAATGCCCAGCGGGTCACCAACGAGGGCCGGCACCGGGAGCGCGAGGCCATCCACCGCGACATGGCGGCGGTCACCCGGACCTGCAGCACCGCCGAGCTCAACGAGCTATTCCGCAAGGCGACGATCCCCCACGCGCCCATCCAGGACATCCCGGCGGTGCGGAGGATGGCGGCGATCAGCGGCCGCCTGACCACCACCCATACCCCGGCGGGAAAGCTGGTGCGCATGCAGCCGGCGGCGGTGGACATCGCCGGCGCGCCCAGCGAATTCTCCTTTCCCGCCAAGTACGGCCAGCACACCCAGTCGGTGCTCGGGGAAGCGGGCTATGCGAACGAGGACATCGCCCGGCTGGAGCGGGACAACATCGTGGCCACCGGCCATTGAACCAGGACAGAAACATGAGAACCGCGAATCCCCTGCTGCATCAACCCGTCCGCCCGCTGCCCGGCCACGTCGCGATCATCGGCGCCGGCACCATCGGTCCGGACATCGGCTACTACCTGAAGAGCGCCCTGCCGCAGCTTAAGCTGACCCTGGTGGATGTCGCCCAGGCGCCGCTCGACCGGGCGCTGCAGCGCTGCCGGGACTACGCCCAAAAGGCGGTGGCGCGCGGCAAGATGAGCGAGGCGCAGGCCGCCGCCGTCACCGCGAACATCGTCGGCACCACCGACTACGCAGCGCTCGCCGACTGCGACTGGGTGATCGAGGCGGCGACCGAGAACCTGGCGCTCAAGCGCCGCATCTTCGCCGAGGTCGAGCGCGTGGTCTCGATGGGCACCCTGATCACCTCCAACACCAGCTCGCTGCCGGCCGCGCGTATCTTTTCGGAACTCGAGCATCCCTCGCGCGCCACCGTCACCCACTTCTTCGCGCCGGCCTGGCGCAATCCGGTGGTCGAGGTGATCGCCTGGGACAAGACCGGTCCCGAAGTGATCGACTACCTGCGCTGGCTGTTCTGCACCACCGGCAAGGTGCCGCTGGTCACCGCCGACGCCGCCTGCTTCATGCTCGACCGCGTCTTCGACAACTGGTGCAACGAGGCCGCGCTGCTGCTCGACCGCGCCACCGCCGCCGAGATAGACAGCAGCGCCGCCGAGTTCGTGCACGCCGGCCCCTTCTTCGTCCTCAACCTCGCCCACGGCAATCCCATCATCACCGAGACCAACACCCTGCAGGCCGAGGAGGAAGGCGAGCACTACCGCCCGGCGCCGATCTTCCGCTCGGTGGACACCTGGGTGACGGTGCCTCCGGGAAAACGCGTCGAGCCCGCGCCCGAGACCGCCGCCGCGGCGCGCGACCGGCTGCTGGGCGTGCTCTTCTCGCAGGCGGTCGATATCGTCGATCGCGGCATCGGCGAGCCGGCCGATCTCGATCTGGGCTGCAAGCTGGCGCTGGGCATGAAGAGCGGGCCGCTGGAGCTGATGCGCGATCTGGGCGAGGCCGAGGCCGGCCGCATCCTGCTGCGCTTCGGTGCCGAGCGCCCGGGCATGCCGATGCCGCGGCGGCCTTTCGCCGACTACCAGGATTTCCTGCGCCACGTGCTGGTCGACGACGTCGGCGACGAGGGCGACGTAAAGCTGATCACCCTGCGCCGGCCCGAGGCGATGAACGCGCTGCACGACGAGATGACCGACGAGGTGCTGACGGTGATCCGCCGCTTCGAGCAAGACCCGGCGGTATCCGGCTTCGTCATCACCGGCTACGGCACGCGCGCCTTCTGCGCCGGCGCCGACATCGGCCGCTTCCCGGCGATGCTGGGCGACGCCGAAGCAGCGAGCCGCTACGCCTGCGACTGTTCGCGCCTGCTGGTGCATCTGGACGCCATGGAGAAGCCCGTGGTCGCCGCGGTGAACGGCATGGCGCTGGGCGGCGGACTGGAGCTGGCGATGCGCTGCCACGGCATCGTCGCGCTGGCGGACGCCTGGATGCAGCTGCCGGAGATCACCCTGGGCATCGTCCCGGGCATCGGCGCCATGGTGGTGCCCTACCGCCGCTGGCCGGCGGCCGCGGCCACCTTCCACGGCATGCTGCGCCAGGCCAGCCGCCTCACTGCGCGTCGCGCCCACGAGTTGGGCATCGTCGACGCGCTCGCCGCCGATTTCGCCGGGCTGGTCGGCGCGGCGGTGGCGCGGGTGGAGGCGCTTGCCGGCCGGCCCTCGGGCATCGCGCAGGGCGCGCTGGCGCTGGCGCCCATGGCGCCGATGGCGCCGGTCGCGGCGAGCGGCCAGCCGCTCAGCCGGGAAGTGCTGACCATCCTCGAACGCACCGTGGCGGCGGCCGCGGCGGCGGGCAGCCTCGACGAGGCGCTGGCGATCGGCTACCGCGCCTTCGGCGAGAGCGCCTGCACCGATGCCGCGCGCGAGGGCATAGGCGCCTTCCTCGGCGGACGCAAGCCGGATTTCACCAAGACCGCGTGAACAGGAGTATGAGTGTCGTGTGAGCAGGGGAGCTGAATCGTCGTCATCCATGTCCAAAGGAGGAGTGAATATGAAAGCAATAACGGGAGTCCTGGCCGGTCTGGCGCTGGCGGCATCGCTGTCGGTCCAGGCGCAGGTGAAAATCGGCGTCATCGCTTCGGCCAGCGGGCCGATCGCCTTCGTCGGCATCGCGCAGAAGAACAGCGTGGCGCTGCTGCCGAAGAAAATGGGCGGCGAAACCGTCAAGTACTTCTTCTACGACGATGCCAGCGACCCGACCCAGAGCGTCCAGCTGGCCAAGAAGCTGCTCGCCGAGGACAAGATCGACGCGCTGATCGGGCCTTCGGGCTCGCCCAACGCGATGGGCGTGCTGCAGGTCATGGCCGAGGCGAAGACGCCGATGCTGGCGCCGGTCGGCACCACCGCGGTGGTGCTGCCGATGGACGCGAAGAAGCGCTGGGTGTTCAAGACCACCCAGAACGACGCGCTGATCGGCGAGGCGCTGGTCGGCGAGATGGTCAAGACCGGCGTCAAGACCATCGGCTTCATCGGCTACAACGACCCCTACGGCGAGAGCTGGTTCAAGACCATAGGGCCGATGCTGCAGAAGGCCGGCATCAAGATGGTCGCCAACGAGCGCTATAACCGCCAGGACACCAGCGTCGCCGGCCAGGTGGCGAAGCTGATGGCGGCCAAGCCCGACGGGGTGTTCGTCGCAGGCGTCGCGGCCGGTGCCGCCCTGCCGCAGATGCAGCTGGTGGACGCCGGCTACAAGGGCAAGATCTACCAGACCCACGGCGCCGCCACCCAGGACTTCATCAAGATCGGCGGCAAGGAGGTCGAGGGCACCATCATGGCCGCCAGCCTGATGCTGGTGCTCGACGAGATCCCCGACTCGAACCCGTCGAAGAAGATGGCCCAGCAATACGTGAACGCCTACCAGAAGATGTACGGCAGCGTGCCGGCCACCTTCGGCGCCAACGTCTATGACGCCGGCCTGCTGCTCGCCCACGCCGTCCCGGCGGCATTGAAGAAGGCCAAGCCGGGCACGCCGGAATTCCGCGCGGCCTTGCGCGACGCGCTGGAAGCGACCAAGAATCTGGTGGCGACCCAGGGCGTCTACAACATGAGCCCCGCCGACCATTCCGGCTTCGACGAGCGCGGCCGGGTGTTGGTCACGGTCAAGAACGGCAAGTTCGTGCTGCTCAAGGATTGAGTGCGTTGACCGTCTCAAGCTGATCGGGGGGCGGCCGTCTGAGTATGACGGCCACCCCCCGCGCAGGAGACCATCATGAGCCTCGCCAGCGCCACCCTGGAGGACAAGTACCGCTTCGACCGCGGCCGTGTTTTCCTCACCGGCGTCCAGGCGCTGACCCGCCTGCCGATGCTGCAGCACCAGCGCGACGTCGCCGCCGGCCTCGACACCGCCGGCTACGTCTCGGGCTATCGCGGCTCTCCGCTGGGGGGGCTGGACACCGCCCTGCACCAGGCCGAGCGCTTCCTGAGGGCCGAGAACGTCACCTTCCGGCCGGGCGTCAACGAAGATCTGGCGGCGACCGCTATCTGGGGCACGCAGCAGCTCCATCTGTTTCCCGGTCCCAAGCGCGACGGCATTTTTTCCATGTGGTACGGCAAGGGGCCGGGCGTCGATCGCTGCGGCGACGTCTTCAAGCACGCCAACTACGCCGGCACCGCCGAGCACGGCGGCGTCCTGGTGGTCGCCGGCGACGACCACAGCGCCCGCTCTTCCGCCGTCGCGCATCAGAGCGAGCACGTATTTTCCGCCTGCGGCATCCCGGTGCTGGCGCCGGCGAACCTGCAGGATTACCTCGACCTCGGCCTGCACGGCTGGGCCATGTCGCGCTACTCGGGCTGCTGGGTGGCGATGAAGCTCACCTCCGATTCGGTGGAGTCCTCGGCCACGGTGGAGCTCGACCCCGAGCGGGTGCGGATCTGCCTGCCCGAGGATTTCGTCCTGCCGCCGGACGGCGTCCATATCCGCTGGCCCGATCCGCAGTTGGCGCAGGAACAGCGGATGCAGGCGTACAAGGTGTACGCGGCGCTGGCCTACGCCCGGAGCAACCGCCTGAACCACCTGGTGTTCGGCAACGACGGGCCGGCGCGCCTGGGCATCATCGCCTGCGGCAAGGCTTACCTGGACGTGCGCCAGGCGCTCGCCGACCTGGGCATAGACGAGCGTCTGGCCGGCGAGATCGGCCTGCGCCTGTTCAAGGTCGGCATGCCCTGGCCGCTGGAGGCCGACGGCGTGCGCCATTTCGCCCTCGGCCTGGAAGAGATCCTGGTGGTCGAGGAGAAGCGCCAGATCATCGAGTACCAGCTGAAGGAGCAGCTCTACAACTGGCGCGAGGACGTGCGTCCGCGCGTCCTGGGCAAGTACGACGAGAGCGGCGAATGGTCGGCCGCGCACGGCCCGTGGCTGCTGCCGCCGACCGGGGAGCTGACCCCGGCCATCGTGGCAAAAGCCATCGCCGCGCGCATCGGCCGCTATCACAGCTCGGAGAAGATCAGGAGCCGCCTGGCCCTGCTCGAAGCCAAGGAGCGCTCGCTGGCTGCACCGCACCTCACGGTGCCGCGCGCGCCCCACTTCTGCTCCGGCTGTCCGCACAACCTGTCGACCCAAGTGCCCGCGGGCTCCTGCGCGCTGGGCGGCGTCGGCTGCCACCTGCTGGCCGTGACCATGGGCCGCAACACCCTGACCATCAGCCAGATGGGCGGCGAGGGCGCGGCCTGGCTGGGCCTGGCCGAGCACGCCGGCATCGCGCACATCTTCGCCAACATGGGCGACGGCACTTACTATCATTCCGGCCTGCTGGCGATCCGCGCCGCGGTGGCGGCTGAGCGGCCCGGCGGCGGCATCAACATCACCTACAAGATTCTCTACAACGACGCGGTGGCGATGACCGGCGGACAAGCGCTCGACGGGCCCTTGAGCGTGCCGCAGATCAGCCGCCAGCTCGCCGCCGAGGGCGTGCGCAAGATCGTCGTGCTGGCCGACGATCCGCACAAGTATCCCCGCGACGCCGGCTTCGCGCCGGGCACCGAGATCCGGCCGCGCGAGGACCTCGACCGGGTGCAGCGCCAGTTGCGCCAGACGCCCGGCGTCACCGTGCTGATCTACGACCAGACCTGCGCCGCCGAGAAGCGCCGCCGGCGCAAGCGCGGCGGCTACCCCGACCCCGCCCGACGCGTGTTCATCAACGAGCTGGTGTGCGAGGGCTGCGGCGACTGCAGCGCGAAATCGAACTGCCTGTCGGTGGTGCCGGTGGACACCGAGTACGGCGTCAAGCGCGCGATCGACCAATCCTCGTGCAACAAGGACTATTCCTGCGTCGCCGGCTACTGTCCCGCCATCGTCACCGTCGAGGGCGGGGCGCTGCGCCGGGGGTCTGCGTCCGAGCCATCGACCGATCTGCCGCAGCCGAAGCTGCCCGATCTCGCCGTACCCTACGGCATCCTGATCGCCGGCGTCGGCGGCACCGGCGTGGTCACCATCGGCGCCCTGATCGGCATGGCGGCGCACCTCGACGGCAAGGGCGTCACGGTGCTGGACATGACCGGCATGGCGCAGAAGGGCGGCGCGGTGATGTCCCACGTCCGCCTGGCGGCGCATCAGGAGGCGCTGTTCGCGCCGCGCATCGCCACCGGCGAAGCCGATGCCGTGCTCGGCTGCGACATCCTGGTCGCGGTCGGCGACGACGCCCTGTCCAAGACCCAGGCCGGCGTCACCCGGATGATCGTCAACACCGGCCGGATGATCACCGGCGATTTCGTGCGCAATCCCGATCAGGCCTATCCGCTGGCGGCATTGCAGGACCAACTGGGCGCGGCGGTCGGCGCGGACGCCGCGGACTTCGTCGACGCCGCGCGCCTGGCGTCGCTGCTCACCGGAAACCCGGTGATGAGCAACATGTTCCTGCTCGGCTACGCCTGGCAGCGCGGTCGGGTGCCGGTATCCGAGGCGGCGCTGATGCGCGCGCTGGCCCTGAACGGCGTCGCCGTCGAGGAGAACCGTCGCGCCTTCGCCTGGGGCCAGCGCGCCGCCTTCGATCCCGAGGGCACCGAGGCGATCGCCCGCGCCGCCGAACCGGCCTTGGGCTCGCACCGGCTGTCGCGCGACCTGGACGAGATCGCCGCGCGCCGCCGCGACGTCCTGGTCGCCTACCAGAATGCTGCCTACGCGCGCCGCTACAGCGCCCTGGTCGAGCGCGTGCGCGCGGCAGAAACTGCGGCGGTGCCGGGCAGCGGCCAGCTCGCGGCAGCGGTGGCGCGCAACTATTTCAAGCTGCTCGCCTACAAGGACGAGTACGAGGTGGCGCGGCTGTTCGCCGCTCCGGAATTCGGGCGCGCGCTGGCGAGCGCCTTCAGCGGCGATTACCGCTTGCGCTTCCATCTCGCGCCGCCCTGGCTCGGCCGTCCCGACCCCGACAGCGGCGAGACGAAGAAGCGCGCCTTCGGCCCTTGGTTGCTGCCGGCGTTTCGTGTCCTGGCGCGGCTGAAGTTCCTGCGCGGCACGGCCCTCGATATCTTCGGCTATAGCGCCGAACGTCGCATCGAGCGCGAACTGATCCGGGAATACGAGGCGGCCATCACCGCCGTGCTGGCCGTGCTGCGTCCCGATACCCACGCGCCGGCGATCGAGCTCGCGCGCCTGCCCGAGGCCATCCGCGGTTACGGGCCGGTCAAGCTGAAGAGCGTAGCCGCCTACCGTTCCAGGCGCGGGCAGCTGCTGGCCTCGCTCGGTGCCTGATTCGCGCGCGGCGGCCGGGCGCGGGCCGTCGTCTGTCGCGGCGTAAAATCGGTCCATGAACCAAGCGCCAACACCGTCCCACAGGGGCCCCCTCCGGGCGTCATCGCGAGCGCAGCGCGGCGATCCAGATTGCCACGGCCTTCGGCCTCGCAACGACGACCGAAGGAAGTCCCCGTGGGACGACCGTAGCCGTTCGGGTATCCCCAGCGAAAGCGCGCCGCTGTGGACCAGCCCCTTCCGCCCCTTCTACCTGCTCGGCGCGGCTTACGGGGTGCTGCTGATGCTGGTCTGGCTGGGCGCCTACGCCGGCTTCTGGAGCCTTCCCAGCGCCGGCCAGTCGCCCTGGCTGTGGCACGGCCACGAGATGGTGTTCGGCTTCGCCGCCGCGATCATCAGCGGCATCGTCCTGACCGCCCTGCCGAGCTGGGCGGGCACCGAAGAGATCGGCGGCGGCCGGCTGGCGCTGCTGGTCGGCCTGTGGCTGGCCGGTCGGCTGGCGCTGATCGCGCCGTTGCCCGCATTGCTCGGCGCCGCCCTCGACTGCGCGCTGTTTCCGCTCATGGCCGCGATGCTGCTGCCCCAGCTCCTCGCGGTGGAGAACCGTAACTACCTGTGGCTGCTGCCGGTGCTGGCCGGGCTGTCAGCGGCGAACGTCGTCTTCCACGCCGGATGCCTGCTGGCCGACCCGGCGCTGGCCGTTCTCGGCCTGCGCCTGGCGATCTATTCGATCATCCTGCTGTACGTGCTGAAGGCCGGGGTATTGACGCCGATCTTCACCGGCAATGCGCTGCGCGAAATGGGGCGCGGCGGCGACATCGCCTTCATCCCCTGGTTCGACGCGCTGGCCGCCGCGTCGGTGGTGGCGCTGGCGGCTGCCGACCTCGCCGGCCTGCCCTCGCGGTGGATCGGCGCCGCGGCGCTGGCCGCCTGCCTGATCCACGCCGCGCGCCTCGCGCGCTGGCGCGGCTGGCGCGTGGCCGACGTGCCGCTGCTCGCCGCGATGCACCTCGGGTACGCCTGGCTGGTGCTGGCGTTCGCCCTCCGGGCCGGCGCCGAACTCTCCGGCGCGCTGCCCGCGATCGCCTGGCTGCACGCTTTCAACGTCGGCGCGCTGGGCATGATGATGCTGGGCCTGATGACCCGCGTCACGCTGCACCACACCGGCCGGCCGCTGCAGCTGCCGCCGCCGCTCTACGCTGCCTACGTCCTGATGTTCGCCGCCGCCGCGCTCCGCGTCGCGGTCACGCTGTGCAGCCTCGGTACCGCCTGGCTGGCGCTGTCGATGCTGCTCTGGGCCGCGCCCTTCGCGATCTATCTCGCGCTCTTCGGTGCGATGCTGTGGCGGCCGAGCCTGCCGCGCCCGGCGTGACGGTCGTGGCAGTCCTGGGCTCCATCGCGGCTGTAGCCAGCGTTCTTCTCGCGCTGAGCCGGGGGCTCCGGTATGAGCGGTTTGCGCGGCGGCTCCGTCGCACTCAGGAGATAGCCAAATGACCGCAGCGCCCGGATTTTGAGCCCATGATCCCTTTTTCCATCCTCGACCTGTCCCCGATCACCGAGGGCAGCGACGCTGCCCAGTCGTTTCGCAACAGCCTCGATCTCGCCCGGCACGGCGAAAATTGGGGCTATCGGCGCTTCTGGCTGGCCGAGCATCATGGCATGCCCGGCATCGCCAGTGCCGCCACCGCCGTCCTGATCGGGCATGTGGCCGCCGGCACGTCGACCATCCGCGTCGGTGCCGGCGGCATCATGTTGCCCAACCATTCCCCGCTGGTGATTGCCGAGCAGTTCGGGACCCTGGAATCGCTCTTTCCCGGCCGGATCGACCTTGGCCTGGGGCGGGCGCCGGGCACGGACCCGGTCACGGCGCGCGCCTTGCGGCGAAATCTGGCATCCGATGCGGACGAATTCCCGCAGGATGTCGTCCTGCTGATGGATTATTTCTCGGCCGGAAACAAGCAAGCGGTTCGCGCCATACCCGGCGCCGGCCTGAGCGTGCCGATATGGATACTCGGCTCCAGCCTGTTTGGCGCGCAACTGGCAGCCGCTCTGGGCCTGCCCTATGCCTTCGCGTCGCATTTCGCGCCGGCGCAGATGATGCAGGCGATTGCCTGGTATCGGGCCGAGTTCCGACCGTCGGCGCGACTGGAGAAGCCTTACGTGATGCTCGGTTTCAACGTCTTTGCGGCCGATACGGACGAGGAGGCGAAATTTCGCGCGACCTCGATGCAGCAGGCCTTCGTCAAGCTGCGCAGCGGCCATCCCTCGCGTCTGCCGGCGCCGGTGGACGGCTATTTGGCGCGCGTCGGTCCGCAGGAGCGGGCGCTGCTCGACCAGGTGCTCTCGTGCGCGGCCATCGGCTCGCCCGAAACCGTTGCGGGTCAATTGCGGGCCTTCATCGACCGCACCGGTGCGGATGAATTGATGATCACGGCGCAGATCTTCGATCACGCCGCCCGTCTGCGCTCGTACGAGATCGCGGCAGAGATCCGCGAAGCGTCGCCTTGACCGCCGGCGCCTTCACTCCGCCTCGGCCAGCTTCCGCCGCGCCTCGACGCCGTGGAAGAAGCGCCGATAGAGCACCAGATAGGCCGCCTGAAACGAGCCGGCCACGAAGAACGGGGCGAGCAGCCAGCCCGCGTGCAACAGCAGCCCGGCGATCAGCGGGCCGATGGCGCGGGGGATCTGGACCGACACGTTATTCACCGCTGCCGCCAGGCCGCGGCGATCGTCACCCGTCAGGCTGACGGTCAGCGCCTGGCGCACGCCCAGCGTGCCCTGGTTGGCGGCGGCGCGCAGCGCGTAGAGCGTCGCGGCCAGCCAGAACGCCGGCGCCAGGGGTGTGAGCAGCAACAGCAGCAGGCCGACGGCGCGCAGTCCCACCACCGCATCGACCACGCCGGCGCGCTGCGCCAGGCGGCCCGCCAGTTGCGAGCCGATGGCGGCCAGCACAAAACTCGCCGCCATCGCCGGGCCGATGCTGGCGGGGCCGTGGCCATAGCGCACCGCGTACCAGTAGGCCATCAGGGGCGCGACCATGCCGATGCCCAGGCCGTTCAGCGCATTGACCAGGCCGAGGCGCAACATCAGGCCGTTTTCGCGACGATGCCGCTCGGGATCGAGCGGCGGCGCAGCGGCGGCGAGCGGCTTGGGGCGTGGCGCCGCGGCGGCCTTGGCGCGCGCGCGCAGCTCGACGGCGGACAGATCGCGGGCGCCGGAGATCAAGAAAAAGCCCAGCGCCGATCCCGCGAGCGGCAGCAGAAACAGGGCCCGATAGCCCCACAGCCCCGGCAGCCACCTGCCCAGCCAGGGCGGCAAGGCGCCCAGCAGCGCACCCGCCGCCATGCCGGCAAAACCCACGGTGGAATTCAGACTGAAGACGCGGGCGCGCTGCAAGGGCGTCACGCCATGCGACAGCCAGGCCTGCTCCAGCGGACCGAAGGGACCGGCGGCGCCGTTCGCGCCGCGACCGAATCCGCTCAGCACGGCAGCCAGCGCCAGCGCCCAGCCCGCGGTGGTGAGCATGGCGAGCAGCGCGCAAATGATCAGCACCAGTTCGTAGCCGAGCAGAAACTGCTTGCGCCCGAGCCGGTCGCTCAGCGATCCGACGCCGAGCGTCAGCGCCGCGCCGAACAGCAGGCTGCCGCCCAGCACCGCGCCGATCTGCGGCGCGCTCCAGTGCAGGGCGTGCAGGTACAGGGTGAAGGTGGCGGCCAGCGCACCCTGGCCGACGCTGCGCGCGGCGCGCGAGGCGATCAGACGCCGCACCAGCGGGGACAGCGCGGTCCCCGGCGCGGCGTCGCGCGACCTCACCGCGCCGGGCCTTGCGTCACCTGCGCCAGTCTGGGGGTGGAAATCCACTTGGCGTAAGCCGCCTGCACCTGCTTCGCCGTCAGCGCCAGATAGCGCCGCGCGGCGCGCGTCGGTTCGTCCAGGGGCAGACCCAGCACCGCCCGGGAGATCAGTCCGCCGGCGATGCTATCGACGCTCGCCTCCGCCAGCGACGCTTCACGCAGCATCAGCGTCTTGGCCCGCAGCAGTTCGTCGGCGGAGACCGGCGCGGTCTGCATCTGCTTGAGGTCGCGGGCCACGATCGCCCTGGCCTTGGCGACGTTGGCCGGATCGCTGGCGTAGTTCACCAGGTACACCCCCCGGGTCTTGCCGACCTGGAAGCTCGAGTCGACGTAATAGACCAGGCCCTGCTCCTCGCGCAGATCCCGGTACAGCCAGGTGGCGTAGAAAGCCCCGCCGAGGACGTGGTTGCCCAGCTCGAGGGCGTAGTAATCCGGATTGAAGCGGTTGAGCGCTAGGGTCTCGGCCAGGGTCACCTGGTCCTGCACCCGGCTGGCGTCGGGCACGACGGTCGCCGACGGCGCGTTGGGCGGCACCTCGGGCAAGCGGGTCTCGGGCTTGGGCCCGGCGGCCTTCCACGCCCCGAAGGCCCTCTCGATCTCCGCCTTGACCCGCGCCGGCGCCACGTCGCCGACCACCACGATGGTGGTGAGATCCGGGCGGAAGACTCGCCGGTAGTAGTTCCGGACGTCGGCCATGCTGAGCGCGGAGACGCTCGCAGGCGTGGTCTCGCGCAGGGTCGGATCCTGCTTCGGGAAGAGCGCGGCGCGCACCGCGCGACCGGTCAGATAGCCGGGGCTTTGCAACTGGCCGGCCGCTGCCGCCGCCACCTGTCCCCGGACGACCTTGAAGGCGGCTTCGGGCAGGGCCGGATGCAGCTCGTTGTCGGCCAGCAGCGCTATCCCCCGATGCAGATCGCCGCTCAGCACCTGCAGGGAAAAATCGGTGCCGGCGGATTCGTCCGCGGCGATCGCGTCCAGCGCCGCCTGAAAGGCCACGCGGTCGAGGCTCCGGCTGCCGTAGGAAAAGAGCTGGCCCAGCACGTCATCGACCCCTTCCTTGCCCTCGGGCTGTTCCAGCTCCGGCCGGTTGTCGATGTGCCCGTAGATGCTGACCGTCTTGCTGATCGACTCGGGCTGCACGATCAGCTTGAGCCCGTTGGGCAGCACGGTGACGACCGGGTGCACGGTCGAGGCGGGAACCGCGAGCCGGGTGAGATCGCGCTTCGCCCACGCCGGCAGCCCCACGGCCTCGACCCGTTTGGGGGCGAACGACTCCTTGCCGCCGAAGCCCCTGGCGGCGACGGCCTTGCCGGAGGCCCGCGGCGTCAGGACGGCGGTGATCGCGTGAGCGAAATCGAGATAGCGCCTGGCGACGCGGTTCACGTCGGCCACCGTCACCGCCTGGATCGCCCGGAGGTCGTCGTCGGGCGACGCCCGTCCCTCCACGGCGACCGCCTGGGACCAGGCGGAGGCCAGCCCGGAAACCGAATTCTTCTGGAACTCGGCTCCCGCCAGCTCGCGCCGCTTGGCGGCGGTCACCAGGTCGGCGGGGACGCCGGATTTCAGATAGTTTTCGAGGATGCGCCGCATATCTGCCAGCAGCGCCTTGGCGTCGCCGCCCTTGGGAAAGGCGCCGGCGGCGAAGCCCAGGCCCGACCGACGGAAGGTGCTCAGGGAGAAGCTGGCGGACAGCGCCTTGCCCTGGGGCACCAGGCCGTAGAGCTCGCCCCGCGGGCTGGAGAGCACGTCGGAGAGCACCGCCGCGGCGGCATAATCGCTGCTGTCGTAACCGGGCATGCGGAAGGAAATCACCGCCGTGCCGTCGGGCTGATCGGTGTCCAGAGCCAGCGTTTGCGCCTCGACCGGCTGCAGGTGGATGGCCGGGCGCTGCCCCAGCGGTCGGGCGGCGATGCCGCCGAACAGCGCCTTGACCTTGGCCAGCGCCTGCTTGGGCCGGACGTCGCCGACGATGATCAGGAGCGCATTGTTCGGCGCGTACCACTGGTTGTGGAATTGCTTCAGCATCGCGCCCGTGGTCTTGTCGAAGGAGGCGCGGGTGCCCAGCGCGTCGTGGGCGTAGGGCGTGCCCTTGAACATCGCCGCCAGGAGCCTGGAATAGAACACGTAGTCCGGGCTGGAGAGATCCTGGGCGACCTCCTGCTCGATGGCGCCGCGCTCCTTCTGCCACAAGGCGTCGCTGTCTTCCACCCCGGCCATGCGGATCGCCTCGACGCGCAGGGCCAGATCCAGGTCATGGCTCGGCGCGGTGAAAAAGTACTGGGTGACCGACTGCTGGGTGTCGGCGTCGAAGGCGCCACCCATTTCCGCGCTGATCGCCGCC
This sequence comes from Rhodocyclaceae bacterium, assembly GCA_035530135.1. GTDB lineage: Bacteria > Pseudomonadota > Gammaproteobacteria > Burkholderiales > Rhodocyclaceae > CAIYYX01. Next base: position 103,565 of record DATKVJ010000061.1, read on the forward strand.
AGCTGGCCCGCGGATAGCCCCGGGCTGCCGCGGAACATCATGTGCTCCTGGGCGTGGGCCATGCCGGGGAAACCGTCGGGCGCCTCGTCCGACCCGGCCAGATAGTTGACCTGGGTGGTGACCACCGGCGCCAGGGTATTCTTCACGATGATGACCCGCAGGCCGTTGCTCAGGGTGGCGCGCAGCACCTTGCCGCCGCCCGCCGGCGCCGCCGCTGCGGCGCCCCCGCCCCAGGCCAGAAACGCGGCCGCAAATGCGGCGATGGTGAAATTGCGCAGGGGCTTGCGGCGGCGGGGCTGGTCTGCCTGGTTCATGGGGCACTCGTCTGAGGGGCTCGGACCGAAGGGTTCGGATCCGCGATCAGCCGCCATTCTGCCCCACCAGGCCGGATCGGTGGACGGAAGCTCAGTCTCCCGCCGCCAGCCTTTGGCCGACGCCGGCGCAGCGCGCGTGTTCCTCGAATCGGTCGACCAGCTCGGTCACGCCGGCGCCGCCGGTCGCGACGGTGAGCAGCACCGGCACCCGCCAGCCGGAGGCCGCCGGACGGCGCGGCATCTGTTGCAGGTCCGAGCGGGTGCGCTGCGCCAGCGGCGAGTCACCCTTGTTCACCACCAGAATGTCGGCGATTTCGAGGATGCCGGCCTTGATCGCCTGCACCTCGTCGCCCAGGCCGGGCGCGCAGACGACGATGCGGGTGTCGGCGTGGCGCCTGATCTCCACCTCGGACTGGCCGGTGCCGACGGTCTCGACGATCACCGTGTCGAAGCCGGCGGCGTCGAACAAGTCGATGATCTTGCCGGCGCTGCGCGACAGTCCGCCCAGATGGCCGCGGGCCGCGACGGACCGGATGAAGACGGCGTCGCTGTCGTCGTGGTCGACCATGCGCACCCGGTCGCCGAGTATCGAGCCGCCGCTGATCGGGCTGGAGGGGTCGACCGCCAGCACCGCGATGCGCTGCCCGCGCCGCAGCAGTTCCACCAGCAGCGCGTTGATCAGCGACGACTTGCCCACCCCCGGCGCGCCGGTGATGCCGACGATATGGGCGCGGCCGCAATGCGGCAGCAGGCCGGCGTGGAGCTGTTCGGCGCCGGGCCGGTCGTTCTCGATCAGGCTGATGGCGCGCGCCAGCGATGGGCGGTGGTGCCGCAGGACGGCGGCGGGATCGATGGGAGTTGGCACGGGTGTGCGATCTTTCGTTGCGGTAGCGTATGGAGGCGGGCAATGCGCTTAGAGTATACTGCATACATTCGTCGGGCGGCGCCCGAGCGCTGCCCGACGATGCCCTTCAATCATTATCCGGTGCATGTGCGATGAAGATCGCTGTTCTCGGCGGGGGCCACGGCTGCTATGCCGCCGCCGCCGATCTGTCGGAAGCGGGTCACGAGGTGCGGCTGTGGCGCCGCGACGCCGCCCTACTGCAGCCGGTGATCGACGCCGGTGCCATCGTGCTCAAGGACGCCGACGGCGCGCGCGAGGTGGGCGTGGCGCTGGCCACCGCCGACATCGGACCGGCGCTGCTGGGCGCGCAGTTGATCCTGATCCCGAGTCCCGCCGTGGCTCAGGCCGACATCGCGCGCGCGATGGCGCCGCACCTGGCGGACGGTCAGGTGGTGTTCCTCTCTCCAGGCAGCTTCGGCAGCTACGTGATGGCGCGTCGGGTGCGCGAGCTCGGCAACGCCGCCGAGGCGCTGTGGGCCGAGACCGGCACGCTGCCCTACCTCGCGCGCAAGCACGGCGAGCGCGAGGTCAACGTCACCATCCGGGCCGTGCGCCTGCCCACCGGCGTCTATCCGGCGCGCCACGAAGCGCGGGCGATAGACGTGATCCGCGAGGCCTATCCGAGCGCGCACGGCTGCGGCGACGCGCTCTCGGGCGCGCTGATGAACGCCGGCCCGATCATCCATCCGCCGCTGATGGTGATGAACGCCGCGCCGCTGCAGCACTTCGAGCGCTGGGACATCCACAACGAAGGCACGCAGCCCTCGGTGCGCGCGGTCACCGACCGGCTCGACCAGGAGCGCATCGCGCTGCGCGAGGCCTTGGGCTACGGCGCGCCCCACTATCCGCTGGCCGACCACTACCACAACGATCGCTGGATGTACGGCGACGCGCACCGGCAGCTCGTCAAGTCGGGCGACTGGCGCGAGCACATCGACCTCGCCACGCACCGCTACATCGCCGAGGACACCGAGCTCGGCTTGGCCTTTCTCGCCTCGGTGGCGCGCTGGCGCGGCGTCGAGGCGCCGATCGCCCTCGGCCTGCTGGCGATCGTCGGCGCCATCCTCGGGCGCGACCTGCGCGCTGGTCCGCGCACGCTCGAAGCGCTGGGCCTCGCGGATCTCACTCGCGACGCGCTGCGCCAGCGCCTGCACGACGGAGCCTAGCGCGTGGCCCGCTTCGTCGCCGTGGGGGCCGGCCGGATGGGACGCGGCATCGCCATCGCCTGCGCCTACGCCGGCCACCGCATCGCGCTGGTCGACCTGCGCCGGCGCAGCCCGCAAGACTGGCAGAGGCTGTGCGCCGAGGCGGACGGCGAGATCCGCGCCAGCCTCGATGCGCTGGCGCAACTGGGCGCGCTCGCGCCGGACCAGGTCGGGACCATCGCGGCGCGGGTCGAACTGGTCGCCGCCGAGGAAGCGCCGGCCGCGTTGGGGCGCGCCGAGCTGCTGTTCGAGGCGGTGCCCGAGACGATGGCGGCCAAGCGCGAGGCCTTCGCGCAGATCAACCGCGATTGCCGCGACGACGCCATCCTGACCTCGACCACCAGCAGCATCCTGGTGACGCAGCTGGCCGAGCTGGTGCGCCGCCCCGAGCGCTTCCTGAACATGCACTGGCTCAATCCGGCCTATCTGATTCCGGTGGTCGAAATGAGCACCCACGCCGGCACCGATGCCGCGGCGGTGGCGAGGACGCGGCAGATGATGGAGGCGATCGGCAAGCTGCCGGTGCTGTGCGGCGCCACGCCGGGCTACATCGTGCCGCGGCTGCAGGCGCTGATCATGAACGAGGCGGCGCGGATGATCGAGGAGGGCGCGGCCAGCGCCGAGGAGATCGACAAGGCCACCCGCTTCGGGCTCGGCCTGCGCTTCGCGGCGCTGGGCGTGGTGGAGTTCATCGACTTCGGCGGCGTCGACATCCTGCACCACGCCAGCCGCGAGATGGCGGCGTCGATCGACGCCGGCCGCTACGCCGCGCCGGCGTCTATCGGCCGCATGGTCGAGCAGGGCCGTCTGGGCGTGAAAAGCGGCGGCGGCTTCTACGACTACGAGCGCCGGGACGTGGCGGCGTACCGGCGCGACGCGCTCGCGCGCACCCTCGGCGCGCTGCGCCACGCCGGCCTGTGGCGGCCGCCGGCGGACGCCACCCTGCCCTGAGTCCCCGGGTACCCGACGCATGCCCGCGATCCGCCGCGCCTTCGCCGACCTGTCGATCGGGCAGCTGCACTACGCGAGCTGCGGCGACGCGAGCGCGCCCGCCGTGCTGCTGCTGCACCAGACGCCGCGCAGCTGGGCCGAGTACCGCGAGGTGCTGCCGCTCATTGGCCGGACCCACCGCGCCATCGCCATGGACACGCCGGGCTTCGGAGACTCCGCGCCCTTGCCCGGGCCCGCGAGCATCGAGGCCTGGGCCGCGGTGGCGGTCGAACTGCTCGACGCGCTGGCGATTACCCGGGTCCACGCGGTCGGGCACCACACCGGCGGCGTGATCGCGCTGGCGCTCGCGGCCGCCTACCCGGCGCGGGTCGCGTCGCTGGTGCTGTCGTCCACGCCCTACACCGGAGATGCCTTCCGCCGCGCGCGGCGCGAGCAACCGCCGATCGACGCGATTGAGCCTCGCGCCGACGGCGGCCACCTGGCGGCGCTGTGGCAGCGCCGATCGGCCTTCTATCCGCCGGGGCGTCCGGAACTGCTCGAGGCCTTCGTGCGCGACGCGCTCAAGGTGTCGGGCGAACTCGAAGCCGGACACCGCGCCGTCGCCTCGTACCGGATGGAGGACGCGATCGGCGGCGTCAGCCAGCCGACGCTGCTGATCCGCGCCGGCAATGACCCCTTCGCCTCGCCGCACACGTCCGAACTGCGGGAGCACCTGCCCCAGGCGAAGGTGGTCGAGATCGAAGGCGGCATGGTGCCGCTGCCCGATCAGCTGCCGCGAGCCTTCGCCAGTGCCGTGCTGGACTTCCTCGGGGCTCGGTGACCGGTCAGGCGCCGCGGTAGCCGGGGAAATAGCCGGCGCGGCAGCCGCCGGCGCGCACCGCGGCGATGAAGTCCGCCATGTCGGCGATGGGCTGCAGGAATTCGGTGGCGCAGCGCCCGACCGCGGCGACCTTGTGGCAGTCGCTGCCGCCCAGGCCGGGCAGCGTCATGTGCCGGGCCGCGGTGAGCGCCAGCTCGTTGTCGGCGTCCGAGTTGCCGCCGTTGTGGGTCTCCACGGCGGCGATGCCGGACAGTTCGAGCAGGCCGTCGAGCAGGCTGCAGGCGCCGATTTCCCGGAACGGGTGGGCGGGCACGCAGATGCCGCCCAGATCGAGGATGCGCTCGATCACCTCGGGCAGCGGCAGCCAGGTATCGCGGCCCCAGGTGTTCCAGGAATCGTCTTCGATGCCGTAGGCGAGCAGATGGCCGCGGTCGGTGGCGATCTCGACGCCGCGCAGGAGCAACAGGCCCTCGTCGCGGGCGATCGCCTCGATCGGCTCCGAAGCCTCGTAGGAATAGTGCTCGGTGATGACGACGCCGTCCAGGCCGAGCGTCCTGGCCCGCCGGATCAGGGCTAGCGGCTCAAGCCAGTTGTCGTAGGAGTGCTTGGTGTGACAGTGGCAATCGATCCACATCGGCGGCCGTCACGGCAACTGCAGTTCCAGGTTGACGCGCTTCGAGGGCTGGAACTTGTGGCCGGCGAAGAAGCGCTCCAGTTTGAAGTCGTCCCAGTTCACCAGCGTATAGACCTTCCTCACGCCGACCGCCTTCATGTTGGTCAGGAACTGGTCCATCAGGTCGTTGGCGACGCCGTGCTTCTGGTGCTCGGGATGGACGCCGATGGTGTCGATCGTGGCGCTGGTCTCGGGAATGCCGAACTCGCCGAAATAGACGTCGCCCATGATGAAGCCGACGATCCTCCCGTCCTGCTCGGCGACCAGCGAGGTGTTGATGTTGTGGGGGTTATTCACCACCGCCTCGATCTTGCGCTGGTAGTACTCGCGCCGCTCCTGCTTGGTCACCAGCCGGTCGATCGCGGCGACGGCGTCGAGATCCTCGCGCCGCATGACGCGCATGTTCGGTTCCTGTCGTGGCATCAGATGCTCCTTATTAGAACAGTTCGTCGTCGAGCGGCGGCAAGCCGCCCTTGCGGAGGTACAGGTCGCCGGTCACCTGGCCGATCTCGGCGCCGGCGGTGAAGCAGGTGTTGCAGCCGTCGCCGCCGGTCTCGAGCGGATGTTCGATGACCCGAACCTCGTAGCCGAGCTGCCGGTAGTTCTCGGCGATCTCCGACAGGCGCGGCTCGCCGATGGTGGTCTGCTTGACCCAGCCCTGGGCCAGCAGTTCACCCTCGCGCCCGACGGCCAAGCGCTTCAGAGGGATGATCGCGGCCATGCTCACCAGGAGTGGCGGATCGCGCCCGGCGTGCACGCGCCGCTGCAGGGCAGGCTGGTGTAGCCCCCGGCCGGCTTGCACGCCGTGCAGTCGTAGGCGAGCGTCCGCCGGAACTGCTGTTTCACCGCCGCGACCTCGTCGTCGTAGTCGTCGGTGATGATCTCGAACATGCCCTTCGGACAGGCGGTGAGGCAGGCGCGCTCCGCGTCGCAGGCGAGACACTTGTCGGTGTCGATGCTGATGTAGAACTCGCCCGAGCCGTCCTTGTAACCGTAGTTTGCGATCATGCCGCCTCCGATAGGCCGCGCCCCGCAGGAAGTCCCCTGGTGGGACCCCGAGGAGGCGGCAAGTCAGTCAATGGAAGCCGCGTTAGCGGCTGAACGATAGACACCCCTTTCCATGGGAAAGGGGGTGGGAGATAGGCGGTTATATTATTTCCTCAGGCGGCCTTGGCGGCGGCAGCGCCCTGCTTCTGCATCAGCGTGTAGCCGAACAGCGCGGCGCCCAGGGCCCCGGCGATCTGGCTGTCGTACTTGGTCGCCGCCGCGGTGGTGCCGAGCAGCTTCTCGATCCGCTTGACCACGCCGGAGTTCTTGGCGATGCCGCCGGTGATGAAGAAATCGTTCTCGACGCCGATGCGCTCGATCAGCGACACCACCCGCTCGGCCATCGCCTGGCAGTAGGCGGCGATCACCTTGTTCTTGGTGTAGCCGGACTTCAGCAGGCCCAGCGCCTCGGACTTGGCGAAGACCACGCAGGTCGAGGACACCGCCGCCGGTTCGACATCGACGTCGAAGGAGCGCTCGCCCAGTTCGGCGATCGGGATCTGCATCAGGTCGGCGATCACCTCCATGCCGCGTCCGGTGCCGGCCGCGCACTTGTCGTTCATCAGGAAGTTGGTGACCTTGCCCTTCTCGTCGCAGTGGATGGCCTTGCAGTCCTGGCCGCCCATGTCGAGGATGGTGCGGATCGTGGGGCCGCCCATGTAGTTGGCGCCGCGCGCGTGGCAGGCGATCTCGGTGATCGCCTTGTGCGCGAAGGGCACGTTGACCCGGCCGTAGCCGGTACCGATGACGTAGGTGATGTCTTCCAGCTTCATGCCCGATTTCTCCAGCACGCCCTTCAGGGCGTTGGTGGCCGAGTCCGGGCTGTTGTTGCCGGTGCGCATGCTGTTGTAGCCGTACAGCTCGCCGTCGACGCAGACCACCGCCTGCGAGCTGACCGAGCCGACGTCGATGCCGGCGGTGACGATCCTGGCGTCGCGCCAGTTCTTCGAGTCGTCGGTCCAGCAGCTCTCCGCCCAGCGCCAGTATTCCTTCTTGTCTCCTGCTGCCATGATGGTTTCCTTTCAGGTTTTTCGGATGGGATGGATGCTCAGGCGTGGCCGTCGGCCGCGATCAGCGCGGCGCCCAGGGCGCTGATGTATTCGGGCATGTCCGGCAGGTTGATCCGATCGACGCCGAGCGAGGTCTTCAGCGAAGAGACGAAGCCCGGGTTATTGACCATGCCGCCGATCAGGATCACGTCGCCCTCGATCCCGACCCGCCGCACCATGGCGCAGACCCGGCTGGCGACCGCGTCGAGCACCGACTTGGCGATGTCCTCCTTGGGCGTGGCGGAGTGGATCAGGGACACCACCTCGGACTCGGCGAACACCGTGCATTGCGCGTTCATCGGGATGCTCTTGTCGGAGCGCAGGCTGGCCTCGCCGAACTCCTTGAGCGAGAGCTGCAATGCGCGGGCCATCGATTCGGCGAAGGCGCCGGCGCCGGCGGCGCACTTCTCGTTGCCGGCGAAATCCACCACCTTGCCCTCGGCGTTGGCCTTGACGCCGCGCCCTTCCTCGGCGCCGACGTCGACCACGGTCTGGGCGGTCGGGCACATGAACACGGCGCCGCGCGCGCCGGCCGAGACCTCGGTGACGTCGGCGTCGGCGAACCTGACCTGCTTGCGGCCGGCGCCGGTGGACACGATCCGCGTCACCTGCTCGCGGCTGATGCCGGCCTCCTTCATGCCGTCGGCGAGCGCCTTGTCGGCGGCCACGTCCATGTCCAGCTCATCGGGAAACATCATGTGTTTGCCCTTGACGCCCCACTTCAGCTGGGGCGCACCCTCCACCTTGAGTTCTTCGAGAAACACCACCTTGACGGTGCGCGAACCCATGTCTATTCCGGCTGTGATCATTGTTTCCTCCTGGTTCAGGCGTGTACGAAATCACGCCGTAGATTGAGTGTTTCCATGAACGAATCGACGCGGTTCTGGGTGCGCCCGATGTCGAATTCGCGTTCGTCGCCCATGTTGCCTTCGAAGGTCATCACCGGGATGCCGGCGGCGGCCAGGCCCAGGCGGTTCTCCATGATGCCGATCGACAGTCCCTCGCAGCCGCGGTTCAGATGCAGCATGACGCCATCGACACCCCACTCCTTGACGATGGTCTTCATCATCTCGGTCTTCAGGCGCGGGTCGTAGAAGTGCTGCCACTGGGGCTTGGACAGGTTCCAGTCGCAATACAGCTTCATCGCCTGCTCGCGCGTGGTGATCTCTATGCCCTGTTCCATCGGCGTGGTGCGCGGACCCCAGCTGCCGTCCTGCTTGGTCTCCCAGATGCCTTCGAGGCCGAAGGTGTAGAGCGAGCCGATCGATACCGCGCCGAACTCCTCCAGGTAGCGGAACACCTTGAGGAAGGCCCAGGGCGGCTGGGTGTCGGACATCACCCGGCAGCGCTCGTTGGGCACCGCGGCGATGCCGCGGGCGACGCGATCGCGGACCTCGTCGCGGCACTCCTCGTAGAAGTCGGCGCACCACTTGGAGGACTTCGACAGCGTCGCCAGCACGTAGAGCGAGTACATGGTCTTCTCGTCGAGCGGCGCCGGCTTGGCCTTGTTCAGGGTGCAGATCTCCGCCCACAGCGCGGTCGAGCGCATCTCGTTCTTGACCGCCTCGATGAACAGCTCGTCGTCGTACTTGCGGCCGGTGACCTGCTCCAGCCACTCGATCGATTCCAGGCCCTGGTTGGTGACGTACATCAGGCGCTCGTCGGTGAGATCCTTGTAGGCGCCGACCGAGACGTCGATGAACCTGACCGGGGTGTCCTCGAGCTTGGAGGCGTGCTGGTACCACTTGGCGTGGGAGCAGCAGATCTGCGTCTGGAAGTTGAAGTCCGGCTTCGGGAAGGGACCGCCGAACAGGTACTTGTCGAGGTAGATCGAGCCCCAGTAGGTGCGCATGTAGGCGCACAGGTCGCGGGCGAAGCCGGCGGACTCGGCGGCGTCCTGGCATTGCTTGTTGAATTTCTTGTCGTTGGCCACCGAGGCGCCGTAGGGTTCGCCGGTCAGCGAATAGACGTCGCGGCCCAGCCCCGCGGGAATCGCGTCGAGCGCCCAGGCCGAGCCGGACCAGCGGATGCCGCCCTTGTCCTTGGCGCTGGCGTAGTTGATGTAGTACTGCTCGCGCAGCTCCTTGGCCTTTTTCCAGCACTTCAGCGGTTCGGTTTTATACGTGGCCATCAGAACAACTCCTCTTCGCTCATCGTTTCCAGGAATGCCTCGATGCGGATGCGGAACGGTCCGATCGGGTTGGTGATATCGAACTCCAGGAACAGCGTCGGGATGCCGTTCTTCTCCAGGTGTTCCTTGAGGTCGGGGTAGTCGCCCTC
>DATKVJ010000062.1:0-33977 GCA_035530135.1 Rhodocyclaceae bacterium
GACGACGGACGTGACGGGGTCGGTGGAGTTGCCGGCGGGGACGGAGATGGTGATGCCTGGGGACAACGTGTCGATCACGGTGAAGCTGATCGCGCCGATCGCGATGGAAGAGGGGCTGCGCTTCGCCATTCGCGAGGGCGGTCGCACCGTCGGCGCCGGCGTCGTCGCTAAGGTCATCGAGTAAGCCGCCAGCCACAAAGTAACTTGCACTCGCCGCGAAAGAGCGCTACAATTCCGCTCTTTCGCGCGCCGTCCATACCGCGCATCGCTCTTTAAAGGAATACCATGGCGAACCAGCAGAAGATCAGGATACGGCTCAAGGCCTTCGACTACAGGTTGATCGACCAGTCGGCCCTCGAGATCGTCGAGACGGCCAAGCGGACTGGCGCGGTCGTGCGCGGACCGGTGCCCCTGCCGACGCGCATCGAGCGCTTCGATATTCTCCGTTCGCCGCACGTGAACAAGACGTCGCGTGATCAGTTCGAGATCCGCACCCATCTGCGCCTGATGGACATCATCGACCCGACCGACAAGACGGTCGATGCGCTGATGAAGCTGGATCTTCCGGCCGGCGTCGATGTCGAGATTAAATTGCAGTAAGTAGCGAGTGGAGTCCGGATGGCGAGACGAATCGTCAGCCTTCCCCACTTTTAGTGATTTGCCGGCCAATAGTAGTCGGCGCCTCTCTGGAGGAAACAACAAATGACTTTAGGCCTTGTAGGGCGCAAGGTCGGCATGACGCGTATTTTCGCCGAGGATGGTACGACCATCCCGGTGACCGTGCTCGACGTGTCGAATAACCGCGTGACCCAGATCAAATCGCCAGACACCGACGGCTATGCCGCGGTCCAGGTGACCTTCGGCAAGCGCCGTGCCACCCGTGTCAACAAGGCGGCGGCAGGGCATCTCGCCAAGGCTGGCGTCGAAGCCGGGACCGTTCTCAAAGAATTCCGCGTGACGCAGGACCAACTCTCCGGCTTCAAGCCCGGCGATGTCGTCAGCGTCAGCATTTTTGCCGTCGGCCAGAAGGTCGACGTTAGCGGTACTTCGATCGGCAAGGGCTTCACCGGCGCGATCAAGCGCTACCACTTTTCGTCCAACCGCGCCTCGCACGGCAACTCGGTCTCGCACAACTCGGCGGGCTCGATCGGCATGGCGCAGGATCCCGGCCGGGTTTTTCCTGGCAAGCGCATGGCCGGCCACCTCGGCGACATCACCCGTACCCAGCAGAGCCTGGAGGTGGTGCGCGTCGATGAAGCGCGCCAGCTGTTGCTGGTCAAGGGTGCGGTGCCGGGCTCCAAGGGCGGCGACGTGGTCATTCGTCCGGCAGCGAAGCTGGGCGCAGTCGGCCAGCCGAGCGGCAACTGAGGAGCGAGAATAGATGGAACTCACACTCATCAATGAGCGGGGCCAGCCGGCTTCAACCCACAGCGCGTCGGACGCGCTGTTCGGGCGCGACTACAACGAGGCGCTGGTGCATCAGGTGGTCGTCGCGTACCAGGCCAATGCCCGAGCTGGCAATCGTGCCCAGAAAGACCGCGAACAGGTCAAACACAGCACCAAGAAGCCGTGGCGCCAGAAGGGCACCGGTCGTGCGCGTGCGGGCATGACCTCCAGCCCGCTGTGGCGTGGGGGCGGCCGCATTTTCCCGAATTCGCCGGAAGAAAATTTCAGCCAGAAGGTAAACCGCAAGATGTACCGCGCCGGTCTTGCGGCAATTCTGTCGCAATTGGCGCGCGAAGACCGTCTCGCGGTGATCGAGGATTTCAGCTTCGAGACGCCGAAGACCAAGGTATTGGCTGGAAAGCTGAAGGGCATGGGTCTTGACTCGGTGCTCGTCGTCACCGCGGAACTGGAAGAGAATCTCTACCTCGCCTCGCGCAATTTGCCCCACGTGCTGGTGCTCGAGGTGTCCGAAACCGATCCTCTGTCGCTGATTCGTTTCCCCAAGGTGTTGCTGACCAAGAGCGCCGTGGCCAAGATGGAGGAGATGCTGGGATGAGCAACTTCAATCAGGAACGCCTGCTGCAGGTGCTGCGTGCGCCGCAGATCTCCGAGAAGGCCACTCGCGTTGCCGACAAGAACGAGCAGGTCATCTTCCTCGTGTCTTCGGATGCGACCAAGCCGGAAGTGAAGGCCGCCGTCGAACTGCTGTTCAAGGTCGAGGTCAAGTCGGTACAGATCTCCGTTCTGAAGGGTAAATCCAAGCGCTTCGGCCGTTTCATGGGCCACAGGAACGACGTCAAAAAGGCCTTCGTCTGCTTGAAGCCGGGCCAGGAAATCAATTTCTCTGAAGGGGGGGGGGTATAAAATGGCGCTCGTCAAAGTCAAGCCGACATCCCCGGGTCGTCGCGCCGTCGTCAAGGTCGTCAATCCCGACCTTTACAAGGGGCGCCCCCATGCCGCGCTGCTCGAGAAGAAGCATAGCAAGGCCGGGCGCAACAACCACGGCCACATCACCGTTCGCCACCAGGGTGGCGGCCACAAGCAGCACTATCGCGTGGTCGACTTCCACCGCAACAAGGATGGCATTCCAGCCAAGGTTGAGCGTCTCGAATACGATCCAAATCGCACCGCCAACCTGGCACTGCTTTGCTACGCCGACGGCGACCGGCGCTACATCATCGCCCCCAAGGGTGTGGCGGTGGGTGCGCAGGTGATCAGCGGTGCCGAAGCGCCGATCAAGCCGGGCAACACCCTGCCCATCCGCAACATCCCTGTTGGCACCACCATCCACTGCATTGAGATGATCCCCGGTAAGGGCGCGCAGATAGCCCGCGCCGCAGGTACTTCGGTGCAGCTGATGGCGCGAGAGGGCACGTATGCGCAGCTGCGACTGCGCTCCGGCGAAATCCGCCGCGTGCATGTGGAATGCCGCGCCACCATCGGCGAAGTCGGTAACGAAGAAAACAGCCTGCGCTCCATCGGCAAGGCAGGTGCCCAGCGCTGGCGCGGCATCCGCCCGACGGTTCGAGGCGTTGCGATGAATCCGGTGGACCATCCGCACGGCGGTGGCGAAGGCAAGACCGCTGCGGGCATGCATCCGGTGAGCCCATGGGGAACCAAGACCAAGGGTTATCGCACCCGCCGCAACAAGCGCACCAGCAGCATGATCGTCGCGCGCCGGCCCAGAAACAAGAGGTGATACATGACACGTTCGCTTAAAAAGGGCCCATTCATCGACGCCCACCTGCTGAAAAAGGTCGATGCGGTCCGCGGCACCAACGACAAGCGCCCGATCAAGACTTGGTCGCGCCGGTCTACGATCCTGCCGGACTTCGTCGGTCTGACCATCGCCGTCCATAACGGCAAACAGCACATCCCGGTATACGTGTCCGAGAACATGGTGGGCCACAAGCTAGGCGAGTTCGCCCTGACACGCACCTTCAAGGGTCACACCGCCGGCAAGAAGGCCGCGGTGAAGAAGTAAGGAATGATGATGGAAACCAATGCTATCTTGCGTGGCGTTCGCCTGTCGGCCCAAAAGGGAAGGCTCGTTGCCGACCTGGTGCGTGGCAAGCCGGTCGACCAAGCGCTCAACATCCTCACCTTCAACCCGAAGAAGGGCGCGGGCATCATCAAGAAAGTACTCGAGTCCGCGATCGCCAACGCCGAGCACAATGACGGGGCTGATATCGACGCGCTCAAGGTGAAGGTTATTCACGTCGAGAAGGGCGCTGTTTTGAAGCGCTTCATGGCGCGTGCCAAGGGACGCGGAAACCGCATCCTCAAGCCGACCTGTCACATCTACGTCACGGTCGGCGATTAAGGAGAAGCTATGGGACAGAAGATTCATCCGACCGGCTTCAGACTTGCGGTCACGCGCAACTGGATGTCGCGCTGGTTTGCCAACAGCAAGAACTTCTCGGTGATGCTCAACGAGGACCTCAAGGTTCGCGAGTATCTGGACAAGAAGCTCGCCCACGCCTCGGTGGGGCGCGTCGTCATCGAGCGTCCCGCCAAGAACGCCCGCATCACCATTTATAGCGCCCGCCCCGGCGTGGTGATCGGCAAGAAGGGCGAGGACATCGAGCATCTCAAGGCTAGCCTGCAGAAGATTCTCGGCGGCCAGGTGCACGTCAACATTGAGGAGATCAGGAAGCCAGAAACCGACGCCCAACTGATCGCCGATTCGATCGCGCAGCAGCTCGAGAAGCGCATCATGTTCCGCCGGGCGATGAAGCGCGCCATGCAGAACGCCATGCGACTCGGCGCCCAGGGCATCAAGATCATGAGCTCCGGCCGCTTGAACGGCGCCGAAATCGCCCGCCGGGAATGGTATAGGGAGGGCCGCGTGCCGCTGCATACGTTGCGTGCCGATATCGACTACGGCACGGCCGAGGCCAATACCACTTACGGCAAGATCGGCATCAAGGTCTGGGTGTACAAGGGCGACATGGTAGCCAAGCAGGACGTCGCGGCCGCGGCACCTGAAGCCGCTGCGGAAGAAGCGCGGCGTAGCCGCAAGGCACCGCCTCGTGCCGCCGAGGCCGGTGAGGCCAAGCCGGCCGTCCGGCATGGCGAGCGCAAAGCCGCCGCTCAAGTCGCCAAAGAAGAACCCGCAGCGGCCAAGGCGCCGGTCAAGCGCGTGCGCAAGACCGCCGCGCCGAGCCAGGATGCGGCAGCCAAGGATGCTAAGGAGTCATAACCATGCTGCAACCCGCACGCACGAAATACCGCAAACAGCAAAAGGGGCGGAACACCGGGGTCGCGACCCGCGGCGCCAAGGTCAGCTTTGGCGAGTTCGGCCTCAAGGCCGTTGGCCGCGGCCGCCTAACGGCACGCCAGATCGAGGCGGCGCGGCGCGCCATGACGCGGCACATCAAGCGCGGTGGCCGTATCTGGATCCGCATCTTCCCGGATAAGCCGGTTTCCAAGAAGCCGGCCGAGGTGCGCATGGGCAACGGCAAGGGCAACCCCGAGTACTGGGTCGCCGAGATTCGGCCGGGCAAGGTTTTGTACGAAATGGATGGCGTTGATGAGACGCTGGCGCGTGAGGCGTTCCGCCTGGCTGCCGCCAAGCTGCCCATCGAGACGACGTTCGTGACCCGTCACGTGGGGTAATCATGAAAGCGACTGAACTGAGAACCAAGGACACCGCCGCCCTGAACAAGGAGCTCCTGGATCTGCGCAAGGCGCAGTTCTCGATGCGCATGCAGATGGCGACCCAGCAACTCACCAACCACAGCCAGATCGGCAAGGTGCGCAAGGACATCGCGCGCGTCAAAACCATCCTGCGCGAAAGAGGCGAGGCCAAATGAATCAGACGACAGCGAAAGAGCGTCGCACCCTGACCGGGCGCGTCGTCAGCGACAAGATGCAGAAGACGGTGACGGTACTGGTGGAACGCCGAGTCAAGCACGCAGTGATCGGCAAGGTACTGACTCGAACGCAAAAGTACCACGCCCACGTCGAAGGCGATGAGGCCAAGACCGGCGACGTAGTGATGATCGAGGAATGCGCACCGATATCCAAAACCAAGGCTTGGCGCGTCACCCAGGTTCTGGAAAAGGCCAGGGCAATTTGATTGCGTAGGGCTATTGACAGTGATTTGAAATAGCCCCATAATAATTGTCTTTGCTTCACCCCGGCGCGGCAGATGCGCCGCAACCTACCCTAGGTACTCCAAGTACTCACGGGGTCCAAGACTGATCGCGATAGCCTGTCAAGTGGCCTGTTAAGCGCGGATTAAGTTGGAGAGATGAAATGATACAAATGCAAACCGTGCTGAATGTGGCCGACAACACCGGCGCACGTTCGGTCATGTGCATCAAGGTGCTGGGCGGGTCCAAGCGCCGCTACGCCGGCATTGGCGACGTCATCAAGGTCAGCATCAAGGATGCTGCGCCGCGTGGCCGGGTCAAGAAAGGCGAAGTCTACAGCGCGGTGGTGGTGCGTACAGCCAAGGGCGTGCGTCGATCCGACGGTTCACTGGTGAAGTTCGACGGCAACGCCGCGGTACTGCTCAACAACAAACTGGAGCCGATCGGCACGCGCATCTTCGGACCGGTGACGCGTGAGCTGCGTAACGAGCGTTTCATGAAGATCGTTTCGCTGGCGCCCGAAGTGCTGTGATGGCGCGTTGCGTGCATCCTCGTAAATCTAAGGACCGGTCATGAACAAAATGCGCAAGGGCGATGGGGTCATCGTCATCGCGGGTAAGGACAAGGGAAAGCGCGGCACGGTGCTGCGCCGAGTCGACGACGAACGGGTCGTTGTCGAGGGCGTGAATCGCGTCAAGAAGCATGTCAAGCCCAATCCCATGAAGAACCAGCAGGGCGGTATCGTCGAGATGGAGATGCCGATTCAGATATCCAACGTGGCGCTATACAACCCGGCCACCCAGAAAGCGGATCGCGTCGGCTTCAAAATGTTGGACGACGGACGCAAGGTGCGGGTGTTCAAGGCCAACGGCGAAGTTGTGGACGCGTAAGGACAAATCATGGCGCGCTTGCAGGAATTTTATAAAGAAACCGTGATGCCTGAGTTGCAGCAGAAGTTCAGCTACAAGTCGGTCATGGAAGTGCCTCGGATCACCAAGATCACGCTCAACATGGGTGTCGGCGAGGCGGTCGGGGATAAGAAGGTGATGGAGCACGCGGTCGCCGACATGAGCAAAATTGCCGGCCAGAAGCCGGTCGTCACCGTGGCCCGCAAGGCCATCGCCGGCTTCAAGATCCGCGAGGGCTATCCGATCGGTTGCATGGTGACCCTTCGCGGCGACCGGATGTACGAGTTCCTGGATCGGTTCATCACCATTGCCATGCCGCGCATCCGCGATTTCCGCGGCGTGTCTGGCAAGAGTTTCGACGGTCGCGGAAATTACAACATTGGCGTCAAGGAGCAGATCATTTTCCCCGAGATCGAGTACGACAAGATCGACATGTTGCGCGGGATGAATATCAGCATCACGACGACTGCGAAAAACGACGAGGAAGCGAAGGCTCTCCTCGCGGCTTTTAAATTCCCTTTCAAGAACTGAGGGAGTCATGGCGAAACTTTCAGTTATTAATCGCGAAGGCAAGCGCGCGAAGTTGGTGGCCAAGTATGCGACCAAGCGCAGCGAGCTTCTCGCTGTCATCAACAATGCCAAGCTTTCGGATGAGGAACGCATGGCGGCCCGACTCAAGCTGCAGCAACTGCCGCGCAATGCTAATCCTACGCGCCAGCGCAACCGCTGCCAGATTACCGGTCGTCCGCGAGGCGTTTTCCGTAAGTTCGGCCTTTGCCGCCTCAAGCTGCGCGAAGCGGTCATGCGCGGCGAAGTGCCCGGCATGACCAAGGCCAGCTGGTAAGGAGATCGCTATGAGCATGACTGATCCGATCGCCGATATGCTGACCCGTATCCGCAACGCGCAGATGGCGCAAAAGGGTGCCGTGGTCATGCCCTCATCCAAGCTCAAGCTGGCGATTGCCGCGGTGCTGAAGGATGAGGGCTACATCGAGCACTTCGCCGTGCGCGAGAACGCCGGTAAGCCCGAACTCGACATCGCGCTCAAATACTATGCCGGGCATCCGGTGATTGAGCGCATCGAGCGCGTCAGCCGTCCCGGGCTGCGCGTCTATAAGGGCTGTGGCGACCTGCCGAAGGTGATGAACGGACTCGGTGTCGCTATCGTTTCGACGCCCAAGGGTGTGATGACCGACCGCAAGGCCCGCGCCGGCAATCTCGGCGGCGAAGTCCTGTGCATCGTGGCGTAAGGGGATAACGATGTCACGAATCGCAAAATATCCGGTCGAACTGCCGAAGGGCGTTGAGGTTGTGCTCGGCGAAACCGAAGTCAGCGTCAAGGGCCCGCTCGGGACGCTCAGGCAGTTCATGTTGCCTGCCGTTCAGGTCGAGCGCGACGGCGACAGACTGCAGTGCAAGGCGCTAGCAGGGGCAGAAAACGGCGGCGCCATGTCGGGCACGATGCGCGCGCTACTTCACAACATGGTGGCCGGCGTCACCAAGGGCTTCGAGAAGAAGCTGACGCTGGTCGGCGTGGGTTACCGCGCCCAGGCCCAGGGCGACAAGCTCAATCTTTCGCTCGGTTTTTCGCACCCAGTCTTGCACGCGATGCCCAAAGGCATCAAGGTCGAGACCCCGACCCAGACCGAGATTGTCATCAAGGGGATAGACAAACAGCTGGTGGGTCAGGTGGCCGCCGAGGTTCGCGCTTATCGCTCACCGGAGCCTTACAAGGGCAAGGGTGTGCGCTACGCCGACGAGAAGGTGGTCCTCAAGGAAACCAAGAAGAAGTAAGGGCATAAATCATGGACAAAAAGCTGGCGCGTTTGCGCAGAGCCCGCAAAACCCGGGCCAAGATCGCCGAACTCAAGGCGGTGCGCCTCACCGTGCATCGGACCAACTGCCATATTTATGCGCAGGTTTATTCGAGCTGCGGCACCCAGGTGCTCGCCGCCGCCTCGACGGCGGAGACCGAGGTGCGCGGCCAGGTTGCCAATGGCGGCAACGTCAAGGCGGCGGAACTCGTGGGCAAGCTGATTGCCGAGCGGGCGAAGGCGAAAGGTATCGAGCAGGTGACCTTTGATCGTTCGGGTTTCCACTACCATGGTCGCGTCAAGGCGCTGGCGGAAGCGGCGCGTGCTGGCGGGCTCAAGTTTTAAGCGAGGCAAGCAATGGCTAAACCGCAAAGCAGAAAGCAGCAGACCACGACCGAACAGCGCGATGACGGGATCCGCGAGAAAATGGTCGCGATCAATCGCGTCACCAAGGTTGTCAAGGGCGGGCGCATTCTGGGCTTCGCCGCACTGACCGTCGTCGGCGACGGCGATGGTAGCGTCGGCATGGGCAAGGGAAAGTCCCGCGAAGTGCCGGTGGCGGTGCAAAAGGCAATGGAGGAGGCGCGGCGCAAGATGAGCCGCGCTAGCCTCAAGGATGGGACGCTGCAACATGCTGTGATTGGCAGGCACGGCGCCTCCCGGGTGCTGATGCAGCCCGCCGCTGCCGGTACCGGAATCATCGCTGGCGGCCCGATGCGCGCGGTGTTCGAGGTGGCGGGCGTGACCGACGTGGTGGCCAAGATCATCGGTTCCTCCAATCCCTATAATGTGGTCCGTGCGACCCTGAACGGACTGCTCGCCATGAGCACTCCTTCGGAGATCGCGGCCAAGCGCGGCAAGAGCGTGCAGGAAATTCTGGAGTAAGCGAAATGGCTGAGAAGAAACTCAAGGTGACCTTGGTGAAGAGCGTCATCGGGACCAAGCGGGATCATCGCGCCACGGTGCGCGGCCTTGGCCTGCGCCGTCTGAATTCGAGTGCCATGCTCGAGGATACGGCTGCGGTGCGCGGCATGGTTAACAAGGTCGCCTACCTAGTGAAGTGCGAAGGATAAGACGATGCGACTCAATAATTTGAAACCCGGCCAGGGTGCCACCCACGCCAAGAAGCGCGTCGGTCGCGGCATCGGCAGCGGCCTGGGCAAGACCGCCGGGCGCGGTCACAAAGGACAGAAGTCCCGTGCCGGTGGCTTTCACAAGGTCGGCTTCGAGGGCGGCCAGATGCCGCTGCAACGTCGCCTGCCGAAGCGCGGCTTCGTCTCGCTGACTCACGATCGCAACGTCGAGGTCCGCCTGTCCGAACTCGAAAAGCTGCCTCTGACGGAGATCGACCTATTGTCGCTGAAGCAGGCCGGTATCGTGCCCGCCGGCGCGCTCTCAGCGAAGGTGATCCTGTCCGGCAAGCTCACGCGCAAGATTGCCCTGACCGGCGTTGGTGCCACCAAGGGTGCGCGCGCCGCTATCGAAGCCGCCGGCGGCAGTGTGACCGAGGCTGCTGCCGAGCCAGCAACGGCGGCCTGAGGTCTGAACTAAATGGCCAATCCAGCAGCGACCACGATCGGAAAATCCGGCAAGTTCGGCGACCTCTGGCGCCGACTCTGGTTTCTGGTGGGTGCATTGGTGGTCTATCGGATCGGCGCGCACATTCCCGTCCCCGGCATCGATCCGGTGCGCTTGGCTGAACTGTTTTCCTCCCAGCAAGGTGGAATTCTAGGCGTATTCAATCTGTTCTCGGGCGGCGCGCTTTCGCGGTTCACGATCTTCGCGCTGGGCATCATGCCCTACATCTCCTCTTCGATCATCATGCAACTGATGGCAATCGCCTCGCCGCAGTTGGAGGCCCTGAAGAAGGAAGGTGAGGCCGGCCGGCGCAAGATCACCCAATACACTCGCTACGGTACGGTTGGACTGGCGTTGTTCCAGGCATTGGGTATCTCCATTGCGCTGGAGTCCCAGGCCGGATTGGTGCTCGATCCAGGCTTTGCGTTCCGCGTCACCGCCGTGACCACGCTGGTGACCGGGACGATGTTCCTGATGTGGCTGGGCGAACAGGTGACCGAGCGCGGCTTGGGCAACGGCATCTCCATGATCATTTTTGCAGGTATTGCTGCCGGGCTGCCCAATGCCGTCGCCGGCTTGTTCGAACTGGTGCGTACTGGCGCTATGAATCCGCTCTCGGCGCTGTTCGTGATTGCGCTGGTGATCCTGGTCACGGCCCTAGTGGTATTCGTCGAGCGCGGCCAACGCAAGATTCTGGTGAACTATGCCAAGCGTCAGGTCGGCAACAAGGTTTATGGCGGGCAGAGTTCGCACCTGCCGCTCAAGCTCAACATGTCCGGCGTGATCCCGCCGATTTTCGCGTCCTCGATCATTCTTTTCCCTGCGACGGTGGCGGGTTGGTTCGGCTCGTCCAAGGGCCTTGGCTGGCTGAAAGACATTGCGGCGACGCTCTCCCCCGGTCAGCCGATCTACGTAGTGCTGTATGCGACCGCGATCATCTTCTTCTGCTTCTTCTATACCGCCTTGGTGTTCAATTCGAAAGAGACAGCAGACAACCTGAAGAAGAGCGGAGCCTTCGTGCCGGGAATACGTCCTGGCGACCAAACCTCGCGCTACATCGACAAGATCCTGATGCGCCTGACGCTTGCCGGTGCGATCTACGTCACCCTGGTTTGCCTGTTGCCCGAGTTCCTGATCCTGAAGTGGAACGTCCCGTTCTACTTCGGCGGCACCTCGCTGTTGATTATCGTCGTTGTGACCATGGACTTCATGTCCCAGGTTCAGGCCTACATCATGTCGCACCAATACGAGAGCCTCCTGAAGAAAGCCAATTTCAAGGGAACCGGCTTCCCGGCTCGGTGAGCGACTGATGGCCAAGGAAGATATGATCGAAATGCAGGGCGAGGTTACCGAGAACCTCCCCAATGCGACCTTTCGGGTCAAGCTCGAGAACGGCCACGTGGTTCTCGGACATATCTCCGGCAAGATGCGCATGCACTATATACGTATCCTGCCGGGCGACAAGGTGACGGTGCAGTTGACGCCATACGACCTCTCCAAGGGTCGTATCGTCTTCCGCGCCAAGTAAGTAGCAACTCTTTCGGAGAAGCATCATGAAGGTACTGGCTTCGGTCAAATGCATCTGCCGTCACTGCAAGATCATCCGCCGCAAGCGCGTGGTCCGGGTCATCTGTACCGATCCGCGCCACAAGCAGCGTCAGGGTTGATTTTGACGGAATTATAATTTATAATTTTCTGTTCCCTGTTTCAGGGAACCTATAGGAAATAGGTGAGCATATGGCCCGCATTGCTGGGGTAAACATCCCGAACCACCAACACGCCGAAATCGCACTGACAGCGATTTTCGGTGTCGGCCGTTCGCGCGCGCAGAAAATCTGCGATGCGGCCGCCGTCAAGCGTTCGACCAAAGTCAAGGATCTGACCGACGCGGAGATGGAACGTCTGCGCGATGCGGTCGGCAAG
The DNA here is from genome assembly GCA_035530135.1 of Rhodocyclaceae bacterium. Taxonomy (GTDB): domain Bacteria; phylum Pseudomonadota; class Gammaproteobacteria; order Burkholderiales; family Rhodocyclaceae; genus CAIYYX01. The sequence continues at coordinate 11,767 of DATKVJ010000062.1, forward strand.
TTCACCATCGAGGGCGACCTGCGCCGCGAGGTGACGATGAATATCAAGCGGCTGATGGATCTCGGCTGCTATCGCGGTCTGCGCCATCGTCGTGGTTTGCCCGTGCGCGGTCAGCGTACCCGCACCAATGCGCGCACCCGCAAGGGGCCGCGCAAGGCCATCGCCGGCTCGAAGAAATGACCAGGGAATTGAATCATGGCTAAGACCGCAACCAAAGTTCGCAAGAAGGTCAAGAAGAACGTAGCAGAGGGCATCGCCCACGTGCACGCCTCGTTCAACAACACCATCATCACCATCACCGACCGCCAGGGCAATGCATTGGCGTGGGCGACTTCCGGCGGCGCCGGCTTCAAGGGCTCGCGCAAGAGCACGCCGTTCGCAGCGCAGGTAGCCGCCGAAGCCGCCGGCAAAGGGGCCCTGGAGTGCGGGGTGAAGAATCTCGAGGTGCGCATCAAGGGCCCCGGTCCGGGCCGTGAATCCGCGGTGCGCGCGCTCAATGCGCTCGGCATGAAGATCACCAGCATCACCGATATCACGCCGATTCCGCACAATGGCTGTCGGCCGCCCAAGCGCCGCCGCATCTGAGCGCCCATTTCAACGCGAAATCGGCGTATTGACTGAATTTAAGGAGTAAACGTGGCCCGTAATCTTGATCCCAAGTGCCGCCAGTGCCGTCGCGAAGGCGAGAAGCTGTTCTTGAAGGCCGAGAAATGCTTTACGGACAAGTGCTCGGTCGAGCGTCGTACCTACGCGCCCGGCCAGCATGGTCAAAAATCTGGCCAACGGCTGTCTGGCTATGGTACGCAACTGCGCGAGAAGCAGAAAATTCGTCGCATCTACGGCATCCTGGAGCGCCAGTTCCGCAGGATCTTCGCGAACGCCGAGAGCCGCAAGGGCCAGACCGGCGAGAACCTGCTGCAACTCCTTGAGGGTCGCCTCGATACCGTCGCCTACCGCATGGGTTTCGGTGGTTCGCGCGCGGAATCGCGTCAGTTGGTGCGTCACAATGGCGTGCTGGTGAATGGCAAGCGCGTCAATATTCCGTCTTATAGCGTGCGTCCAGGTGATGTGGTGCAGATGACAGATATCGCCCGTAACCAATTGCGTACCAAGGCGGCGATCGAGGCGGCGGAATCGCGCGGTTTCCCGGAGTGGCTCGAGGTAGATGCTAAGCTCGGTAAGGGCATCTTCAAGGCGTATCCCCAGCGCTCCGAACTGCCGGCAACGATCAACGAAGGCTTAGTGGTCGAACTTTACTCGCGCTAACCGGCGCCCGGCGCGGGCTTGTATACCCCGCGCAATGAGCGCTTCCAATTTGAAGGAATGCAGATGCAAAGCAGTGCACTTCTGAAACCGCGCATTATCGACGTGCAGACGCTCTCCCCGGTCCATGCCCGCATCGTGATGGAGCCGTTTGAGCGCGGTTACGGGCACACGCTGGGCAACGCCCTGCGCCGTATCCTGCTCTCCTCGATGCCCGGCTATGCGCCGACCGAAGCCGCGATTGACAGCGTGCTACATGAATACTCCACGCTCGAGGGCGTGCGCGAAGACGTCGTCGATATTCTGCTCAACCTGAAGGGCGTGGTGCTGAAGCTGCACAACCGCCCCGAAGCCCTATTGACCTTGAGCAAGAAGGGTGAGGGCGTCGTGACGGCCGGCGACATTGAAATCAGCCACGACGTCGAGATCATCAATCCCGATCATGTCATCGCCCACATTGCTCCCGGCGGTAAGCTCGACATGCAGATCAGGGTGGAGATGGGACGCGGCTACGTGCCGGCGAATCAGCGCCCGGCGGACAAGGAGACCAAGGGCATCGGCCACATCATGCTGGACGCCTCTTTCAGTCCCGTGCGCAGGGTCAGCTACGCGGTAGAATCCGCGCGCGTCGAGCAGCGCACCGATCTCGACAAGCTGGTCATCGACATCGAAACCAACGGTGCCATCGATCCCGAAGAGGCGATCCGTTACGCGGCGCGCATCCTGGTGGATCAGCTCTCGGTGTTCGCCGATCTCGAAGGCACGCCGATGTCGATCGAGGCCCCTAAGCAGACCACGGTCGATCCGATCCTGCTGCGCCCGGTCGACGACCTGGAACTGACGGTGCGTTCGGCCAACTGCCTGAAGGCCGAGAACATCTACTATATCGGCGACCTGATCCAGCGTACCGAAACGGAGCTCCTCAAGACGCCCAATCTCGGTCGCAAATCGCTCAACGAAATCAAGGAAGTCCTCGCATCGCGCGGCTTGACCCTCGGCATGAAGCTCGAAGGATGGCCACCGCTGGGACTTGAAAAACTGTCCTGAGACCCGCTCGGGTAGAACACTGAAAGAGGTTTGACATGCGTCACGGTAATGGATTGCGAAAGCTCAACCGCACCTCCGCGCATCGCCTGGCGATGTTGCGCAACATGACCAATTCCCTGCTTCGGCACGAGGCGATCAAGACCACGCTGCCCAAGGCCAAGGAGTTGCGCCGTGTGGTGGAGCCGATGATCACCCTGGGCAAGAAGCCCTCGCTGGCCAACCGGCGCCTAGCCTTTGACCGCCTGCGCGATCGCGAGAACGTGGTCAAACTGTTCGACGAAATCGGTCCTCGTTTCGCCAAGCGCAACGGCGGCTATCTGCGCATTCTCAAGATGGGTTTCAGAATCGGAGACAATGCGCCGATGTGCCTAGTGCAACTGCTGGATCAACCGGAACATGCCGAGGAGGCCGCTAAATAAATTCGGCCGGGTCTGTCCAGCAGCAATGAAAAGGCCAGGTATCCTGGCCTTTTTTATTGCTCAGTCGCGACGCAGCAGGGCGTAGAGCGCAACCAAGGTGAGGAAGCTGAATGCCAGCAGCGACCATTCCGCGATCGACAGACCGAGCATTTTCCAGGCCGGGTCGGAGCATAGTCCGCTGGCGTGGAACAGCAGCGGCAAGCGTTCTCCGGCCCAATCGACGAACGATTCCCACCAGGCCTCGGTGCCGCTGCACTGGGTGTCCTGAGCGATGCGCTGAATATAGGTTTGGTAGCCGGCGACGAAAACCCCGCTCGCGGCGCTGGCGGCCATCAACAGCGCCGCGAAGCGCTGCCAGAGACGATGGCTGCCGGCGGCCAGGCCGAGCAGCGCGGCAACAGAGAGCGTCAGGTAGAGCATGCGCTGCCAAATGCACAGCGGACAGGCGGCCAGATGCAGCAGTTGCGCCAAGGTAACGCCGCCGGCCACCAGGCCGACCCCGATCACCAGGGACACAGCGAAAGGGGCACGCGGGGAGATGTTCAGTCTGGGCATGATGTGGACTCGCGGTGTCGAACAGAACGACAGACAGGCGCTGTACGCAATGGTTCGGCCAGTGGGCTCATTCTATCAGAGGATCATGCCGGCACCGACGGTGCGGTTGCTCGATTCGTCGATGATGATGAAAGCGCCGGTGGCACGATTCATGGCATATGCATCGACGCACAGCGGCTGTGACAGCTTGAATTGCACCCGGGCGATGTCGTTGGTCAGAAGCTGCGCCGCCGGCCCCCGCTCTAGCGTGTTGATATCCAGATGGTGTGAAATGGCGCTGATCGAGGCGCGGGTCTCGCGCGTCGTGTGGCGGAGCAGATAGCTGCGTTTGGGATCGAGCGGGTGCTCGTCCAGCCAGCAGACCGTCGCGTCGAGCGCTTGCACGACCTTCGGCGCCTCCTCCGCCTTGACGATCATGTCGCCGCGAGAGACGTCGATGTCGTCTTCTAGGCGTATCGCCACCGACTGACCGGCGCTGGCGCAAGGCATGGAACGGCCGTGAAGCTGGATATCCCTCACGCGCGTCGCGCGGCCGGCCGGTAGCACGGTCACGGGATCCCCTTGGGCGATTTGCCCAGACTCGATCCGCCCCGTGTAACCCCTGAAATCGCGTTGCTCCGAGTTCTGCGGACGGCAGACAAACTGCACAGGAAAACGCAAAGGGCGATTCGCCGCGTCGTGCACCGCCGAAGACGAGTCAAGGGTTTCGATCAGCGTCGGCCCCTGATACCAGACAAGGTTCCCGCCGCGCTCGACGATCATGTCGCCGTTGAGCGCTGAGATCGGGATGAAGCGCGCATTGTCGATGCCGATCTTCCGGGAAAAAGCCAGGAAGTCCGCTCTAATCTCATCGAAGCGCTGCTCGGAGTGGCCGACCAGATCCATCTTGTTCACCGCGACGACGAGGTGCGCGATACCCATCAGGTGGGCGATGGCGGCATGGCGGCGGGACTGGGAGAGGATGCCGAGACGGGCGTCGACCAGAATGATCGCCAGGTCGGCCGTTGACGCCGCCGTGACCATGTTGCGCGTATATTGTTCGTGTCCGGGGGCATCGGCGACGATGTACTTGCGCCTGCCGCTGGCGAAGTAGCGGTAGGCGACGTCGATGGTGATGCCCTGCTCGCGCTCCGCTTGCAGGCCGTCGGTCAACAGCGACAGATCGACCGAACTCATGCCGCGGCGCTGCGAACTAGTCGAGATGGCGCAGAGGGTGTCGGCGAGGATCGCCTTGCTGTCGTAGAGCAGGCGGCCGATCAGCGTGCTCTTGCCGTCATCTACGCTGCCGCAGGTGAGAAAGTGCAGCAGGCCATTGTCGATTTCGGGCGGCCGTTCGATTGCGGACATCAGAAATACCCCACTTTTTTGCGTTGTTCCATCGCGGCCTCGGAAGTCTGGTCATCCAGTCGTGTGGCGCCGCGTTCGCTCACCGTGGCGAGCGCGGTCTCGGCGATAATCTTGGTCAGACTGTCGGCGTCCGACTCTACCGGCGCCGTGCAGGTGATGTCGCCGACGGTACGAAAGCGCACCGAAACTTCCTCGATCATGTCGCCGTCGCCGGCCGGGGTCAGGGCCGTCACCGGGACGATCGCCGCGCCCTGAGCGCCCTTGCGGCGCACCACCTGGCGCTTGTGGGCGAAATATATCGGCGGCAGATCCAGTTCCTCGCGCTCGATGTACCGCCAAACGTCGAGTTCGGTCCAGTTCGAGATCGGGAAGGCGCGGATGTTTTCCCCCCTGTGGGTGCGCGCGTTGTAAATAGCCCACAACTCAGGCCGCTGGTTCCTCGGGTCCCATTGGCCGAACTCGTCGCGGAAGGAGAAGATGCGCTCCTTTGCTCGGGCTTTCTCCTCGTCGCGCCGGGCGCCGCCGATGCAGGCGTCGAACCCGAACTCGGCGATAGCTTCGAGCAGGGTCACGGACTGATGCCTGTTGCGCGGCTCGGATGGGGATTTCAGGACTACCGTGCCGCGCGCCAGCGAATCCTCGAGCGAACGCACGATCAGCCGCTCGCCCAGTCGCTCGGCGTATCGGTCGCGGCAGGCGATCACCTCCGGATAGTTGTGCCCGGTGTCGATGTGCAGCAGCGGGAAGGGAAATCGCCCGGGCCGGAAGGCCTTCTCGGCCAGACGCAGCAGGCAGATCGAATCCTTGCCGCCGGAAAACAGCAACGCAGGATTGGCGCATTGCCCGGCCACCTCGCGCAGGATGTGGATGGCCTCGGATTCGAGCCAGTTCAGGTGGGAGAGCGCGTGCCCAGTGCTAACGGCGACCATCGTTCTCTCCTGAGCGGCGGTGCAATCCGCATTCCTTGGTATCTGTACCCTCCCACCACCAACGACCGGCACGGAGGTTTTCGCCGACGGAGACCGCTCGGGTGCAAGGCGCGCAGCCGATGCTGGGATAGCGGCGGTCGTGCAGCGCGTTGTAGGGCACGCCGCGACTGCGCAGGTAAGCCCATACTTCCTGTTCGCTCCAGTCGGCCAGTGGATTGAACTTCTCCAGACCGTTGGTCTCGTCGAACTGGCGCAATGGCAAACCGTTCCGGCTCGGCGTCTGCTGCGCGCGCAAGCCGGTGATCCAGGCGCGCTTGCCGGCCAGCGCACGCTGCAAGGGTTCGACCTTGCGTATCCCGCAGCAGGCGCGGCGAAGTTCGACCGAATCGTAGAAGGCATTGCTGCCGTGGCGGCGCACGTAGTCCTCGATCAGGTCATGGCGCGGGCTGTATAGCCTGAGTTTGAAGCCGTAACGGCGCTCCAGAACCTGCATCAGCGCGTGGGTCTCCTGCGGCAGACGGCCGGTGTCGAGCGAAAATATGTCGATGGCCAAGCCATCCCGCCGGATCAGGTCGGTCAGCACCATGTCTTCGGCGCCCAGACTGTTGGCGAAGACCGCGGGCGAGAATGCGCGCGCGATCCCGGCCAGGAGCTGCGCGGCGGCGACGATCTTGGCGAAGAGCGGGCCTGGCAGAGTCTCTGACGCGAAGCTGGCACTCACGCCGCCAGCCTCGCGATGCGACGCTGCAGGCCCGTGGCGAGGCCGGTGGCGCTCTGGTAGGCGGCACTGAAATCGGCGAGACCCTTCTGCGCAGACTCGATGTTCTTGTCGGCGCGGACGACGAACGCGTCGAAGCCGACGCGCGCGAGATAGAACAACTGGTCGCGCAGCACGTCGCCGAAGGCGCGCAACTCGCCGTCGTAGCCGTAGCGCGTCCGCAGCAGCCGCGCCGTCGAATAGCCGCGGCCGTCGGTGAACATGGAAAACTCGACGGCGATGACGGTGAAGTCGTCCAGGTCTGCCGCGATGGCCTCGGGTCCCTCTTCGGCACCGAGCCAGACGCCGAGTGGCCAGCCGTGCTCATATTCGCGCATGATCAGTTCGGCGCGGCGCGCGCGCCACACCGAGGTCGGCACCAGCAGCGGTCCGACCGGCAGCTGGACCGTCTCCGGTGTCTCGCCAGTGGCGAGGATGACGACCTTCCAGACGTCGTCGACCACGATCCCCTTCTTGATGATCTTGGCGCCAGTACTTACTTGAATGATATTAGGCATTTGCGATTTTCCTTTGCTGTTGTGGCGACGCGTAAACGCGCGCCTTGAATGGTGCGGCGCCGATACGCCGCACTGTGTCGATGAAATGCTCGTCGGCGTGGCGATGGTCGAGGTAAGTCTCCACGAGATACTCGATCACATCGGGCATCTCGGCCGCCGCGAAGGACGGGCCGATCACCTCACCCAGAGCCGACGCGCGCCCCTGACTGCCGCCGATCGAGACCTGATACCATTCCTCGCCGTGCTTATCGACGCCGAGCACTCCGATGTTGCCGACATGATGGTGGCCGCAGGCGTTGATGCAGCCGGAGATGTTCACCGACAGCTCGCCGATGTCGTGGAGGTAGTCGAGATCGTCGAAACGGTCCTGGATCGCCTGCGCAATCGGAATCGACTTGGCGTTGGCCAGTGAGCAGTAATCGCCGCCCGGGCAGCAGACGATGTCGGCGAGCAGCCCTACCGTCGGGGTCGCCAGCCCGGCCGCACGGGCCTCCTGCCACAGCGCGAACAGATCGCGCTGCCTGACGTCGGCCAGGATCAGGTTCTGTTCGTGCGAGACGCGCAGTTCGCCGAAGCTGTATTCGTCGGCGAGTGTCGCCACCGTCTCCATCTGCATCGCTGTGACATCGCCGGGGGCCAGGCCGGGAGCCTTCAGGGACAGCGTGACGATGGCGTAACCGGCCACCTTGTGTTCGTGAACGTTGCGCTCGAGCCAGCGGGAGAAGGAGTTGTCGTCGCGCTTCTTGCTTTCGAAGAGCGCGTCCCTGGCAGCCAGCAGTTGATAAGCCGGCGTCGTGAAATGGCCGGCGATCCGCTCGACTTCGGCGGCGTCAAGGTCCACCGACTCGTCCCTGATCTGCGCCCACTCTGCCTCGACCTGTTGCGCGAATTCGACGGCACCGAGCGACTTGACCAGGATCTTGATCCTTGCCCGATGGATGTTGTCGCGCCGGCCGTGGCGATTGTAGATGCGGAGGATCGCCTCGCAATATCCCAGCAGGTGCCGTGCCGGCAGAAATTCCCGGATCACGCTGCCGAGGATGGGTGTGCGCCCGAGTCCGCCGCCGACTTGCACGGTGAAGCCGATCTCGCCGCCGGCGTCTCGCGTGAGGTGCAGACCGATGTCGTGCACCGCCGCTACGGTCCGGTCGCTGCCGGCGGCATTGACCGCGATCTTGAACTTGCGCGGTAGATAGGCGAACTCGGGGTGGAAGCTAGACCACTGGCGCAGGATTTCGCACCAGGGCCTCGGGTCGGCGATCTCGTCGGCGGCAACGCCGGCAAAGTGATCGGAGGTGACGTTACGGATGCAGTTGCCGGAGGTCTGGATCGCGTGCATCTCGACCTCGGCCAACTCGGCCAGGATCGTTGGGACTTCTTCCAGCTTCACCCAGTTGAACTGAAGGTTCTGGCGCGTGGTGAAGTGGCCGAGACCGCGATCGTAAGTCCTGGCGATGTGTGCGAGTTTGCGCAGCTGCCGGCTGCCGAGCATGCCGTAGGGCACGGCGATGCGCAGCATCGGGGCGTGGCGCTGGATATAGAGGCCGTTTTGCAGGCGCAACGGGCGGAATTCGTCCTCGGATAGTTCCCCGGCCAGGTAGCGCCGGGTCTGGTCCCGGAACTGGGCGACGCGCTCCTTGACCAGCAGATGATCGATTTCGTCGTAACGGTACATGAGCAGCTCTCCGCGAGTCTTGTTGGAGCGCATCCTAACGGGCTCATATAGACTATAAAAATACTTTTATGTTAGTATTTAATAACCACTGGTTATTAATGATCGGCGATGAACCTGCAGCAAATGCGTTATGTCTTCGAGGTCGCGCGCAATGGCCTGAACGTCTCCGGAGCCGCGGTTATGCTCCACACCTCGCAACCAGGAGTGTCCCGGCAGATCCGCGTGCTGGAGGAGGAGCTCGGCGTCGACATCTTCATCCGCCAGGGCAAGCGCCTGACGGGTGTCACCGCGCCGGGGAGGGAGATATTGAAAATCGCCGGTCGCATGCTGCAGGACGTAGGCAATCTGCGCGGCGTCGGGCGGGAGTTTGCCAGCGAGGCGAGCGGCAACCTTTCCATCGCCACCACCCACACCCAGGGGCGCTATGTCCTGCCGCGCGTGATCCAGCAGTTCATGCAGCGTTACCCCTCTGTGCGCGTCAGCCTGCATCAGGGCAGCCCGGCACAGGTCTGCGAGTACGTGCTGGCCGGGGAGGCGGACATCGCCATCGCCACCGAGGCGATCGGCAGCCAAGAGCAGCTCGTCATGCTGCCCTGCTACCAGTGGAACCGCTGCGTGATCGCGCCGTCCAGGCATCCGATACTCAAGGCCAGGCCGCTGACGCTGGAGGAGATCGCCAAGTATCCGATCATTACCTACGACTATGCCTTCACCGGCCGCTCGCAGATCAACCGCGCCTTCGCGGCGCGCGGGCTCTCGCCCAACGTGGTGCTGACGGCGATCGACGCCGACATCATCAAGACCTACGTTGCGCTGGGCTTAGGCGTCGGCATCATGGCGGCGATGGCCTATGACGAGAAGGCGGACCGCAGCCTGCGCGCACTCGATGCCGCCCACTTGTTCGAGTCGGCCACCACGCGCATCGGGATCATGAAGAACGCCTATCTGCGCGGTTATGCCTATGCCTTCATCGAGCTGTTCGCGCCCCACCTCACACGCCGCGCGGTGGAAGCGGCGCTTTCCGGCAACGAGGGCAGCGACCCGGGCCTGTGAGCCGGACACAGCATGGCGCTTCGAAAGAAGCCCTTGGGGTAACTATTCCGGTGCTCCCAAAGGGCCCCTGTTTTTTCCAAGCGTCATCGAGGCTGCCGACGCTGGAAATCGTCCATGAAATCAGCAAGCTTTTCGAGCGCTTCGAGCGTTAGCGCGTTGTAAATGGATGCGCGTATCCCGCCGATGGCGCGATGGCCAGAAAGACCCGAAAATCCCGCAGCATTCGCCTCGGCAAGGAAGCGCATTTCCAATTCCGGGGTGCCCAGATTGAACGTTACATTCATCATGGAGCGGTCTTGGGGCGCGGCCCTGCCACGGTAAAAGCTATCGCTCCGGTCCAACAGGGTATACAGCAGTTCGGCTTTGTTGCGATTCACATCGGCCATCCGCGCCACGCCTCCGACTTCATCGATCAGCCAGCGTGTGACCAGCAATACGACGTAGATAGCAAAAACAGGGGGGGTATTAAAGTTCGAATGGGTTTGAGCATGGTTTCGGTAATCCAAGAAACCTGGAAGATCGGATGGGGCATCTTTGACCAAGCGATCCTGGATCAGGACAACGGTCACCCCCGAAGGGCCGAGGTTTTTCTGGGCGTGCGCATAGATCAGGGAAAATCGCTGCGCCTCACAGGGCTTGGACAGAAAGTCGGAGGACATGTCGCAGACACGGGGAACATCATCCCGGCCCAGGACGCGCTGAAACTGGAGCCCCTCAACCGTTTCATTGGAAGCATAGTGGATGTAGGGCGCATCCGCTGCGAAGTAAAGCTCATCATCGCTGGGCAGGTGCCGGAAGCCGCTCGCCTCGCCGCTCCAGACAACACGAATCGGGCCTTCGCGCCGTGCTTCTGGAAGTGCCTTGCCGCTCCAATAGCCTGTGTGCACGTACTCTGCGGACCGCATTTTCCCGTGCAGCAGTGTCATCGGCACCATAGAGAATTGTTGCGTTGCGCCTCCCTGCAACAATAAAACGTGATAGTCCGCGGGCAGGCCCAGCAGCGTTCGAATATTGGTTTCCAGCTCTGCGATGATTTCGGCATACCAGTCGGAGCGGTGGCTGATGCCCAGAACCGACAGGCCGACTTCGGGCACCGCGATAATGGATTCCTGAACCTGCCGCAATACGCTCTCTGGCAATACGCCGGGTCCGCCGGAAAAATTTAAGCTGTTGCGTGGATTCATCAGTGAGCCAGTTCTCAATACACGTCCAATCTGACACGCCGCCAGTGCGGCGAAGCCTAGAGTCAGCCGCCCACCATGTCCGGAAGTCCGGAGAGGTTGGGGATTTCCGCATCGGGTTCTGCGGGAATGCGCTCCGGCACCTGGGCGTAGCGGTTGCACCAGAGCACTTGGAAACCGAAGGCCTTCGCCGAGTAGGCATCCCAGCCGTTCGAAGAGACGAAACAGACCTGGTCTGCGACGATGCCCAGGTCTTGCACCGCCATGCGATAGACCGAGGGGTGCGGCTTATAGACCCCGACCTTCTCCACGGATAACACGGCATCGAACAGTCCGGCCAACCCGGCGTTGGCTACCGCGGAAGCCAGCATGGCCGGCGTGCCGTTGGACAGAATCGCCGTCCGGATGCCTCCATCCCTGAGGCGGTGCAATACCGCCAGCACCTCGGGGTAGGCGGTCAAGCGAAGATAGAGGCCCATCAGGCGCTCGCGCAGCGCGGGATCGCTCAGCCCGAGCGTGGCCATGGCGAAATCGAGCGCATCGCCGGTCACCTGCCAGAAGTCGGCGTGGTGCCCGCCCAGTCCGCGCAGCCAGCTGTACTGCAGTTGCTTCGTGCGCCAAAGATCGGAGAGATTTCGCCATCCTTCACCCAATGCATCCTGGGCGCCCCGGGCGACGCTGGAAACGTCGAACAGAGTGCCGTAGGCATCGAAAACGCAAGCCTTGATGCCGGTGAGCCTGACTGGTTTCATGCGATCCCTCCCCGATGGACAAGATCGCGAGAGTGTAAGGCATTACCGCGCCGGCCGATCACGGTGCTCGGCAATGAATCAATCCGCTACGCCGCCGTCAGCGGCTGGCCGTTGTCCTTGGGGCCGAGCCCGAGCAGGAAGGGCACCGCCCGTCTCGCCCATACCCGCGGCGAGGGGTAGCTGCCCGCCGCGTCGCCGAAACAGCTGCGCAGCAAGTCGGTATCGATGATGCCCGGGTTGAGCGGTATCGCCGCCAGCCCCTTGGGCAGTTCTTGAGCCAGCGCCTGGGTCAGGCCTTCGATCGCCCACTTGGTGGCGCAATAGGGAGCGACCTCGGCGTCGGTTGCCCGCCCCCAGCCGGAACTGAAATTCACAATCACGCCCCGTTTCTCCCGCACCATGGCGGGCACGAAGTGGCGGATCACGTTGGCCACGCCCTTGATGTTGACGTCTATCACGGTATCGAATGCCTGCGCAGACACCTTCCACAGCGGCGCGTTCTGATTGATCGTGGCCGCGTTGTTCACCAGCAGGTCCGGTACGCCATGAGACTCGATCACCGCGCTTGCCCAGGCACTCACCTGCGCATCGTCGGTGACGTCTAGCGCATCGAAGCGGTGCGAGGCACCTATGCGGGCAGCCAGTTCCGCGATCGCCTGCGCGGATCGGCCACAGCCGATGACGACATGGCCGAGCCGGGCGAATTCATCGACCATGGCGCGCCCCAGGCCGCGTGTGACGCCGGTGATCAGCACCCGGCGCTGAAGGGCGGCGGGAGTTTTGGGAGCGTGGCCGACATCCGGCTTCCTGTTGGGCATGGCGAGTTTCTCCGGGGTTCATCGCTCCAGCGCGACGGTGCCTATGCTACTTGAGCCGCACCGGGATTTCATCAGGGGAAGACCCTGGATAGTCCCGACCACAGCACCGTATATGCCCGCGACATCCGCTCCCGCTTCGTCTCCAAGTCCTTTGCGGTGCCCTCGGCCGCCGAGCGCAAGGTCCCCCGGCCTTCTGATAGGCGAAACCGGGGGGTAGATGCGCTTCAGCCCCCACAGCGCCGCCTGCGCCAGCCGCGGGGTGTCGTCGCTGTTGGACAGCACGACGATCGGTCTGCCTTCGAGCTTGGGGTCGAAGACCCGCTCGCAGGAGACTTAGAAATTGTTGCCGTCGATCAGGGCTGCGGACATGGTCCAGACCACTTTCTTCGGTCATACGGCATGAATGGCCCAGCGCACCACGCCCCAGATGGTCAGCTCCTGGCCCGATCCGATCAGGATGTCGCCGTGACCCTGGCCGTTGGCGCGGAGCAGGATGCCGTCGGGAAGGCGGCAGAGTTGTTTGACGGTGAACTTCCCATCCACCACGGCGATCACAACGCTCCTGTCGACCGGGTCGATTGCCCGGTCGACGACCAGCAAATCCCCATCGCAGATACCGAAGCCGGTCATCGAGTGGCCCGAGACCCGGACGAAGAAGGTGGCTTCCCCGTGCTCGATCAGGTGCTCGTCGAGGTTCAGCCGCGCCTCGACGAAATCCGCGGCCGGCGAGGGAAAGCCGGCCGGCACCGGGCGGGCCAGCACCGGGTAGCCCGGCAGCGGGAGGCAGGGCGGCGGGAATCCGGAAAAGAGTCTCTCCGCCGGGAGGGGGGCGCCTCCCGGAACGTGATGGCGGTTCACGGGAGCTGTCTAGTGTTGATAGCGTCGGACGAGGCCGACCATGACGGCGAAGATTTCCAGCTCGCCCTTCGGGCGGATCACCGGATAGGCGGGATTGTGCGGCTTGAGGATGAAGCGGCCCCGTTCCACGCCGAGTTCCTTGAGGGTGAATTCATTGTCCACGATGGCGATGACGAAATCGCCCTTTGCCGCCGGACGGCCACGTTCGACCACGGCGATGTCGCCGTCGCGGATACCGGCGTCGATCATCGAGTCGCCCTTGACCGGGACCATGACGGTGCGGGAGGGCTGGCGGATTAGGTAGTCATCGACCAGGAAGGGTTCGCCAGTGCCGGCCTCGATCATGTCCGGCGCACCCGCGCGCACGGCGGCGCTGGCCAGGGGACGCTCGAAGAAGCGCTTCGCCGGCATCCAGGCATCGTCGTCTGGGGTGCGCTCGACGAAGCCGGCGGTCTCCAGGCGCTGCAGGAGCTTCCGGGCGGCCGTTTTGGAGGCGAAGCCCATCAGTTCGCAGATGCGCTGTTGCGACGGTATGCGCTTGGCGTCCTGGTAGTAGTCGCGCAGGCGGCCGAGGTAATCGCTGTCGCGCTGGTTGTCGGAGGTGACCATGGGAACCCCGCTGTGAGCCATAAGAGAGTGGTGATCCATCGGACACCATTATGGTGTCCGATGGGACACTTGTCAAGCCGATGCCGCGGCCCTGCGGACGCTTACGGGGGTGGCCCACGGTCGCCGGAAAACGGTTCTGAAGCGCGGAAAACGAGCAGCCGCTACGCCCCGAAGCGCCTTATACCAAACGCATTAGACTATTCTCATGTCATTTGACGTGGGTCAACAACCATCCGGCCTGGAAGACCAGAATTCTTGTACGCGTAGTCGGTAAGCGTGATCAATGGAGGGAATCGCCATGTCTGAACTGGAACGCAACGAGAGTACACAGGAAATGCCGGGGAGCGATTCGATCAAGTCCCCGAGTCGACGGACTTTTCTCAAGGGCGTGGCCGGCGCGGGTGCGGCTGTCACGCTCTACAGCAAGCTCGCCTGGGCGGACGGCGAGATCGGCTACTGGGCAAAGGATCTGCCCAACGACAAGCTGACCGAAATGTTCACCACCATCGTCCGCATTCGCTGGCATGAGCGGACCATGGCCGACAAGATGATCACCGACCCCAAGTATCGGGGCTACGACCATTTTTATGCGGGCCAGGAGGCGGTCGCCGTCGGCACATGTTCTGCCCTGCGCAACAAGGGCCCCTTCGACGAGGTCGACCTGGTGTACAGCACCCACCGATCGACCGGTCATGCCATCGCCAAAGGTGTGGACATGAAGAAGATGGCGGCGGAGAACGACTTCCGCGCCACCGGCCTCAACGGCGGTTACGCCGGCGAGATGCACTTGTCAGACAAATCGTGCGGCTTCATCGGCGCCGACGGCATGATCGGCCCGGGCCCGGTGATTGCGACCGGTTCGGCCTTCGCCATTCGCGCCAGGGGCAGCAAGCAGGTGGTGGTGAATTTCGGCGGCGACGGCACCTACGCCACGCCGGCCTTCCACGCCGCCCTGAACAACGCGGCGCTGCTGAAACTGCCGTTCATCTACGTGCTGGAGAACAATCTCTACCATCAGTACGCGCACTATTCCTACTCCTGCCCGATGAAGGACATCGCCGAAGCGGCTCGACCCTACGGGATCCCTGGCGTGGTCGTCGACGGACAGGACGTGTTCCAGGTCTACAACGCAGTGAAAGCCGCGGTGGATCGCGCGCGGGCCGGCGAGGGGCCGACCCTGATCGAGGCGAAGACCTACCGCTATTACAACCACTGGGGCGCGCCCGGGGCTAAGGCTGGTCAGCTCGGCGCGTTCGGTTACGATCCGCTGGCGATCACCTCGTTCCGCCCGGAGCGCGAGGTGCGCGACTGGATGATGCGCGACCCGGTCGATATCTGCCGCAACGTCCTCGTCAACTGGGGTGTGCTGGATCGCGCCAAGGCCGATGCGATCGAAGCCGCCGCCAAGCAGGAAGCGATCGAGGCCTTCGCCTGGTCGGATCAGCAGCCCTTCTGCAAGCCTGAGGATGGTCTGAAGAACGTATTCGTCGAGGGCGTGGTACCCGCCCGACAATTTGGCTGAGGAGAAGATCATGGCACGGAAGAGTTTTATGTATTCAGTCCTCGAGGCGGTGCAGCACGAGATGCGCCAGGACAAGAACATGATCTGGATCTTCGAGCTCACTCCGCCGGTGGCATCGACGCCGGGCAAGCCGGTGATCAATCTCGAGAAGGAGTTTGGACGCAAACGCGTGGTGAACACCGGCATCGACGAGATGTGGATGGCGGGATGCGTTTTGGGCGCAGGTCTCGCCGGCTCGAAGGCCGTGACCTACATTCCCTACCAGGGCAACTGCATGTGCTTCCAGATGCTCCAGAACCACGCCGGCAAGCTTCACCATATGACCGGCGGCGTGGCGGAGATGCCGGTCGTGTTCATCCTGGAGATGACTGGACAGACGCCGGGTTTTGCCGGGCAGCATTCGGACTACGAGATCGACACCTATTACGCGCATATCCCCGGCTTGAAGACCGTCATCCCGTCCACGCCGGCAGATGCGAAGGGCATGATGGTATCGGCAATCCGCGATCCCAATCCCGTCGCCTTCCTTTGGGCGGACGGCCTGCGCGAATTGATGGAGGATGTGCCCGACGAACAGTACGAGACGCCGCTCGACAAGGCCGCGGTACGCACGACGGGAAGCGACATCACGATCGTCGGTTCCGGCGGGGGAATGCCCGAGGTGCTCAAGGCGACAGCGCTCTTGCAGCAGCAGGGCATGAAAGTCGAGACCATCGATCTGCGCTGCCTCAAGCCGATGGACACCGAGGCGCTGGTGAAGTCGGTGCAGAAGACCAAGCGCCTGCTCACCGTTGATCAGAGCTATTACACGCTCTGCCCCGGTGCCGAGGTGATCGCCCGCGTGGCGGAGAACGTCGATGGCGCCCGCTTCAAGCGCGTGGCTTTTCCTGATGCGCCGCCGCCGGCTTCGCCGGAGATGTTTCTCTGGATGCGGCCGAACGCAGGCCACATCGTCGCCGCCGCGAAGAAGCTGGTCGGATGAGTCCGCAGGCTATGGATACTCAACATTCGATGAGCTGCAGCAATTGCGGTGCCGAAGACGTACGCAGCGATAGCGTGCGCTCGGCATTCTGGCAGGACGATCGGCTGGTGGTCGTGGAGGATATTCCCGCGCTCGTCTGCGGCAAGTGCAGCGAGCGCTTTTACGACGATTCGACGATTGTCGTGCTCGACCTGCTTCGCGGCGATGGCTTCCCTGCGGAAAAGGCGCGCGCCGAATTGCGCGTGCCGGTGTTCTCCTTTCGCGATGGCATCGGGCAGAAGGAAGAGTCATGACTGCTGGGCGCGGGGGGCGGCTGGTGCTGACCGTACTCGGCGCTCTGGCGTTCACGGCGGCGCAGGCTGCGGGCGGTGAAGACTTCAATTTCATGCCCAAGGGCGGCAGGGCCATGCTGCTCGAACTGCTGGGCACTCCCGCCAACGCGACGGAACTGCGGAGCATCGCGCAAGCGCGCCACACCGAGTCGGAATGGCGCGAGTTCGTCGATGCGCGTATGAAGGCCGCGACCGACCGGGAGAGAGCCACGCTCGCTGCCTATCTCACGGTGAATATGCCCTTGCCCGACCCGGACAGACCCGCGTCCTCGCTGCCGGCCGACGGTCGCGATCTCGGGTGGAACCAATGTCAAAACTGTCACTCGCTGTTCGCGGGTTACCTGACCCAAAGCCGCGATGTCCAGGGCTGGCGGAACGTGTTCCTGTCGCCGTTCCATCGCGAGTTGAAGATGAGTCCTCAGGAACGGGAGGAGTTTTCGCGCTACTCGGCGATCAATATGCCCATGAAGATCGAGGACGTTCCGGAGGATCTGCGCTTCTGATCGGAGTCTTCTCATGACCATCACCCGTCTGTGCACACGCGCCGTGCCGCTGCTGATTGGCGTATTGCTCATCGCTCCGCTGGTGGCCAAGGCTGGCGACGTGTTCGACTTCATTCCGGCTGGCGGCAGGACGCTGCTGGTCAGGGCCATCGGAAGTCGCTCGCCCGCGAATGAAGTGCGGGCGCTGCTCAGTGGCAGACACACGCGGGAAGAGTGGCTCGGCTATTTGCGCGGCCACAGCAAGACGATCACCGGCCTGCAAGGCCTGAAGGACAAGGAGTTGCTCACGCTCGCCGACTACTTGTCGTTCAACATGCCGCTGCCGGCGGCGAGAATTCCCGCGAATCCGGCCCAGGCCAACTGGGACAAGCTCCTCCCGCCAGATGGACGCGATCTGGTCCTCGAGTATTGCCAAAGCTGCCACATCATCACCGTCGTGATCACGCAGGACAAGCTCAAGAATGGATGGCTGGGCACCATGAACAAGCCCAGCCATGTCCAGATAAAGCTGACGCAAGAGCAGCGCGAGGCGCTGGCCAACTACCTCGTCATCAACGCGGCGATCCCCATCGACCTGGTGCCCGAGGAACTGCGCGCCGGCGGCGCGACATATTAGCGGCGCGGTGCGATTGTCGACACCGGGGGTGTGACACATGCTGTTCACCTCGCTCGAGTTCTTCGCCTTCCTTCCGTTCGCGCTGCTGGTATTCGGAATTCTTCCCGTCGGATGGCGCTGGGCCTGGCTTCTTTTGGCGAGCTATGGTTTCTACGGGGTTTGGCATCCCCTCAATCTCGCGTATCTGGGGGCGGTGACGCTCTTCGTGTGGAGCTGCGGTCAGGGCCTGGAGCGTATCGAGAGCGAGTCCGCGCGGCGTGCGCTCCTCATCGCCGGCCTGTTCGCGGTGCTGGGTTCGCTCTTCGCGTTCAAGTTCTTCGACTTCATCGCCGGTGAACTGGAACGGCTCGAAAATACGCTGTTGGGCCCCGCTTCCGTCATCTCGCTGCCCAGACTAGAGCTGACGGCGCCCGCCGGATATTCCTTCTACGCCTTCTCTGCAGCCAGCTATCTCGTCGATGTTTATGCGGCGCGCGTTTCGGGAAGACAGCAGCCCGGGCACCTCGCCCTCTATCTCGCGTATTTCCCCAAGATTCTGGCCGGCCCGATCGAGCGTGCCACGAGCTTTCTGCCTCAGGTGTTGGCCGGGCTGCGCGCGAATCCGGAAAGGCTGGTGCTCGGCGCGCAACTGATCGTCTGGGGCCTGTTCAAGAAGGTCGTGATCGCCGACAACCTCGCTCCCCTGGTCGATCACAGCTTCAACATCCCGGCCTTCGCGGCGCCGATCGAGCTGCTCTTGAGCGTCTACTTCTTCGCCTTTCAGATCTACTGCGACTTCTCGGGCTACACCGACATCGCGATCGGTGTCTCGCTGCTGTTCGGGCTGCAACTGATGGAGAATTTCCGCCGACCCTATCTTTCCCGAAGCACGGCAGAGTTCTGGGGAGAGCGTTGGCATATCTCGCTCGGCCGCTGGTTCCGCGACTACCTCTACGTTCCGCTCGGCGGCAGTCGCGTCGGGAGAGTTCGGCAGTATGCGAACCTGATGATCGTCTTCGCGGTGAGCGGTCTTTGGCACGCTGGGCTCGGTTACGGCGTCGGCTGGACCTTCCTCGTCTGGGGCGCGCTAAACGGGGCCTACCAGTGGGTCGGGCTGGCGACCCGGTCATTCTGGCACCGCGTCGGCGTCGGGCTGCCGCGCATCAGCCGCAGCCTGCCGGTGCGTGTGCTGCGCGTGCTCCTGACCTTCCACCTGATCGCGATCACCTGGGTATTCTTCCGCGCGCGTTCGCTCGGCGACGCCTGGCTGATATTGCGCAGAGTCGGCGTGAAACTCGGCGACATGCCCTCATTGCTCGCACGTTATCCGTTCACCGCCGAGCAGTTCGTCGGACTCTCCTTGATCGCGCTGCTCCTGGGAATCGAATTGCTCGACGAGCGCCGCTCGATCTTTCAGCGTCTTGCCGCCGCGCCGACAGCGGTACGCTGGGGGTTTTGCTACCTCGCCGTTTTTGCCTTGCTGATCCTCGGGCGCTGGCAGGCGCGCGAGTTCATCTACATGCAGTTTTGAGGCTTCCCACGAGATCGGAGTGAGCCATCGTGAAGCGTCTCGGAAAATCCGCACTGCTGTTTGTGGCGATCGGCCTGCTGATCTACGCGGGTGTCTATTACGCCGCCGAGCGGCTGATGGTCCGCACCGGGCACAGCAATCCATTCTTCAAGATCGCGGCCGCGCCCTCCGGCACGGTGGACTGGCTGATCCTGGGCGCTTCGCACGCCATGCCGCTGGATTTCGCCGACTTCAATGCGCGCATGGAAGGCGAGACCGGCCTGCGGATCGTCAACCTGGCTTCGCCCGGGACCGGACCGCTCTACAATCGCTTCGTGCTCGAACACTTCCTGCGCGGGCATCGCGCCAGGAACCTTCTCTACGTCGTGGATTCGTTCGCGTTCTACTCGCGTACATGGAACGAGGATCGCTTCGCGGATGCCAAGCTGCTCGGGCGCACCCCGTTCGAGCCGGCGATAGCCCGGCGCTTCTGGGACTACGTCCGGCGTCAAGGCGTGGATGCCCGCGCATTCCTCGACTACGCCGCCGGTTTCTCGAAAATCAACAACCGGAAACGCTTCGAGCCCGACGTCTGGGAGGGCGAGGCCCAGTTCGAGCGCGTCTACCGGCCCTCGGCGGCCGCGGCGAAAAAACGCATCGCCTACCTGTACCCGGAGCAAACATCGCCGCTCGTGTTGAACCGTTATCTCGAACAGTTCTCTGCGCTCCTGGCCCTGGCCGATCAGGAGGGGGTACGCGTGGTCGTCATCAAGATGCCGGTACCGCCGCAGTTCCATGACCAACTGCCCGGCGAGGCGTCGTTCGACGGCGCGGTCTCGCGTCTGCTCGCTTCGCGCGACGTAGGTTTCCAAGACCTCTCGCTGACGATGGGCGAGCCGCGCTTCTACTTCGATACGGATCACTTGAATCGGGCCGGGCTGACGGAGTTCTTTGTCCGCTACCTCAAGCCCATCCTCGTCGCGGGCAAGGCCCGCTGATCGGGCGCCGATCTACAGGATAGCCAGGATGTAGCCGCCGGACTTGTCGTCGCGCTGCAGCTTGAGCAACTGGCGCTTCTCCGCCTCTTCGAGCAGCTCGCTGAAGGAGCGGAAGCCGTAGTAGGATTCGGTGAAGCCCGGCTTGCGCCGCTTCAAGGCCTGCTTGACCATCGACCCCCAGATCTGTTCGCCGGCGCCGCGCTCCGCGACCAGCGCCTCGATGGTCTCCAGCGTCAGGTCGAGCGCCTCCTGCTTCCTGTCCTCCTCGTCGCTGCGGACCTTCGGTTTGCTCTTTGCGGAGACGGCCGGCTCGGCCTTCTCGGGGCGTTTCTTCGCGCTGCGCTTCTTGGTTTCTTCCTCGCGCACCAGGTCGTCGTAGAAGATGAACTCGTCGCAATTGGCGATCAGGAGATCGGAGGTGGAGTTCTTGACGCCGACGCCGATCACCAGCCTGTTGTTCTCGCGCAGCTTCGATACCAGCGGCGAGAAGTCCGAGTCGCCGCTGATGATGACGAAGGTGTCGACGTGCGACTTCGTGTAGCACAGGTCGAGGGCGTCGACCACCATGCGGATGTCGGCCGAGTTCTTGCCGGACTGGCGCACGTGGGGGATCTCGATCAGCTCGAAGGCGGCCTCGTGCATGCCGGCCTTGAAGTCCTTGTAGCGCTCCCAGTCGCAATAGGCCTTCTTGACCACGATGCTGCCCTTGAGCAGCAGGCGCTCTAGCACCTTCTTGATGTCGAATTGGGCGTACTTCGCGTCGCGCACGCCCAGGGCGACGTTCTCGAAATCGCAGAACAGCGCCATGTTTTTGATTTCGTTTTGTGCCGCCATTTCTTTCTCCCTCAGTGATGCAGTATCTTGGAGAGGAACTGCTGCGCCCGCTCGGAGCGCGGCGTGCCGAAGAATGCCTCCTTGGGGGCGTCCTCGAGGATGCGGCCCTGGTCCATGAAGATGACCCGGTGCGCCACGCGGCGCGCGAAGCCCATCTCGTGGGTGACGACCATCATGGTCATGCCCTCCTGCGCCAGTCCGACCATGACGTCGAGGACTTCATTGACCATCTCCGGGTCGAGCGCCGAGGTCGGCTCGTCGAACAGCATGCAGATCGGATCCATGGCCAGCGCCCGGGCGATCGCGACTCGCTGCTGCTGGCCGCCGGAGAGCTGGCCGGGGAACTTGTCGGCCTGGGGCAGCAGGCCGACGCGGTCGAGCAGCTTCAAGCCGCGTTCGACCGCTTCCTCGCGGCTGCGGCCGAGCACCTTGACCTGGGCGATGCACAGGTTGTCGGTGACGCTCATGTGCGGGAACAGCTCGAAGTTCTGGAACACCATGCCGACGTGGGCGCGCAGCTTGGAGAGATTCGTCCTCGGGTCGCCGACGGAGATGCCATCGACCACGATCTCGCCCTGCTGGAAGGGCTCGAGGCCATTGACGCACTTGATCAGGGTGGACTTGCCCGACCCGGAAGGTCCGCAGACGACGATGACCTCGCCTTTCTTGACCTCCGTCGAGCAGTCGGCGAGAACCTGGAAGCTGCCGTAGTGCTTGCTGACATTGCTGATGGAAATCATGTGATCACTCTCTTCTGGAAGCGCTTGACCAGCAGTGACGCCGAAAAGCAGATGGCGAAGTAGACGGCGCCGGCAAATAGCAGAAGCTCGACCAGGCGGCCGTCGCGGTCCCCCACCTTGTAGGCGGCGCCGAAGAAGTCCGCCAGGGAGCTGACATAGACCAGCGAGGTGTCCTGGAACAGGATGATGCCCTGGGTGAGCAGGAGCGGCACCATGTTTCTGAAAGCCTGCGGCAGAACCACCAGGCGCATCGCCTGGCCGTAGCTCATGCCCAGCGCCGAGGCTGCGGCGATCTGTCCCTTGGGCACGCTCTGGATGCCGGCGCGGATGATCTCGGAATAGTACTCCGCCTCGAACAGGGCAAAGGCCACCATCGCCGACGAGAGCTGGGTGTCGGAGGTGCGCGGGGTGTTG
>DATKVJ010000063.1:0-9975 GCA_035530135.1 Rhodocyclaceae bacterium
GGGACCCGGCGCACCCCGCTTGCCCGGCGTGCGCGGCGCCGCCGCCACTCCCGGCGCGATGCTTTTGAAAATCGGCTCCAGGTGTTCGACGATCGCCTCCTCGCCGCCGATCATCAGGCAGAAGCCGCGCTCCAGCCCGAACACGCCGCCGCTGGTGCCGCAATCGACGTAGTGGATGCCGCGCTCATGGAGCGCCTTGGCGCGCCGGACGTCGTCGCGGTAGTAGCTGTTGCCGCCGTCGATGATGATGTCGCCGGCATCCATGCGCGCGGCCAGTTCCTCGACCATCTTGCCCGCGACGCCGGCGGGAACCATCAGCCAGACCGCGCGCGGACTGGCGAGCTTGCCGAGAAAGTCGGCGAGCGAGTCCGCGCCCAGAACGCCCTGGCCCGCGATTCCCTTGACCGCCTCCGGGTTCGCGTCATAGACCACGCACTGGTGTCCGTCCTTGACCAGGCGCCGCACCAGGCTCGCCCCCATACGTCCCAAGCCGATCATGCCGAGCTGCATCTTGTGTCCTTTCCTAGCCGCTTACGGGCGGCCTTGCCAGGAGCGCCATCGCCCGCCGGCAGACCATGTCTTCGCTGAAGCCATACTCGCGCATCACGATCTCGCCGGGGGCCGATGCGCCGAAGCGATCCACCGCGAGCACGTCGCCGTGGCTGCCGACGTAGCGATGCCAGCCCTGCGACACCCCGGCTTCGACCGCCAGCCTGGCGCTTAGCGCCGGCGGCAGCACCGCGTCCCGGTATTCCGCCGGCTGGGCCTCGAACAGTTCCCAGCTCGGCATCGACACGACGCGCACCTGCAGCCCCTGCGCCAGCAACTTTTCCCGCGCCGCGACGATCAGCGCGACTTCGGAACCCGTGGCGATCAGGATCAGATCGGGGCTGGGCGCATCGGCGAGGATGTAAGCGCCGCGCGCCAGGCCGTCGGCGGCGGCAAACCGGGTGCGGTCCTGCGTGGGCAGGTTCTGGCGCGAGAGCACCAGCGCCACCGGCCGGTCGTGCGTGCTCAGGGCGAGTCGCCAGGCGGCGGCGGTTTCGTTGGCGTCGCCCGGGCGGATCACGATCAGGCCGGGAATCGCGCGCAGGCTGGCCAACTGTTCGACCGGCTGATGGGTGGCGCCGTCCTCGCCCACGGCGATGCTGTCGTGGGTGAAGACGTAGATCACCGGCAAGCCCATCAATGCCGCGAGGCGGATCGCCGGTCGCAGGTAGTCGGCAAAGACCAGGAAGGTCGAACAATACGGCACGGCCCCGCCGTGCGCCGCCAGGCCGTTCGCGATGGCGCCCATGGCGTGCTCGCGCACGCCGAAGTGCAGGTTGCGGCCGGCGTAGGACCAGCCGCCGCCGTCCGAACCCTGCCGGTCGGAGACGACCGCATCCGGCGGCTCGAAATCGCCCAGACCTTTCAATGCGGTGTGGGTCGATGGATCGAGATCGGCGGAGCCGCCGATCAGCGCCGGCAGGCGCGGCGCGATGGCGTTCATGATCCTGCCCGAGGCCACACGGGTGGCCAGGCCCTTGGCGTCGGCCGGGAAGCTCGGGATATCGGCATCCCAACCGGCGGGCAATTCGCCGCGCAGGCGTTGCTGCAGCTCCATGGCCAGTTCGGGATGCGCTCGCGCATAGGCGGAAAATTTTTCCTGCCACGCCGCCTCGACCCGCTCGCCGCGCGCCAGCGCCTGGAGAAAATGCGCGCGCACCGGTTCGGGCAGGTAAAACGGCGGTTCCGTCGGCCAGCCCAGCCGCTCCTTGGTCAGGCGCACTTCCTCGACGCCCAGGGGCGAGCCGTGCGCCTCGAAGGAGTCCTGCTTGTGCGGCGAGCCATAGCCGATGTGGGTGCGCATCAGTATCAGCGACGGTCGCCGGGTCTCGGCGCGGGCGTTCTCCAGCGCCCGCCCGATCGCCGCCAGGTCGTTGCCGTCCGCCACCGTCTGGGTATGCCAGCCGTAGGCCTCGAAGCGGCGCGCGCGGTCCTCGGTGAAGCTGATGGCGGTGCCGGCGGAGAGCGTGACGCGATTGTCGTCGTAGAGATAGATCAGCTTGCCGAGCCGCAAGTGGCCGGCGAGCGAGGCCGCCTCGGAGGCGACGCCCTCCATCAGGTCGCCGTCGCCGACGATGCCGTAGGTATGGTGATCGACGATCTCGAAGCCCGGACGGTTGTAGCGCGCCGCCAGGTGCGCCTCGGCCATCGCCATGCCGACGCCGTTGGCGACGCCCTGGCCCAGGGGCCCGGTGGTGATCTCGACGCCCGGCGTCAGGCCGCGCTCCGGGTGGCCCGGGGTCATGCTGCCCCATTGGCGGAACGCCTTGATCTGCTCCAGCGGCAGGGCATAGCCGCTCACGTGGAGCAGGCTGTAGAGCAGTGCCGAACCGTGCCCGGCGGAAAGCACGAAGCGGTCGCGGTCGAACCAGTCGGGCTTGGCCGGGTGGTGCTTGAGGAAGCGCGTCCACAGCACGTAGGCCATCGCCGCGGCGCCCAGCGGCAGGCCCGGATGCCCGCTGTCGGCCTCTTGCACGGCGTCGACCGCAAGGAAGCGCAGGGCGTTTACGCACTGCTCGTCCAGGGAAGCGGCGGCAATGGGGGACGAAGGTTCGGGACTCATGGGAAATTTTCTCTCTTTTCAGCATACCGCCGATCGCCTGTCGCGATGCAATCAATGTTTGTGACAGCGCCGCGAGCCGACGGTTCGCCTTCGAGAAGCGGCCCGCAGCAGGAGAATCAGCATAGGCGCGGTTTCGGCTTTGTTCCGTACGGCAGCGCACCCAGGGTGGGCGGCGCGGCAGGACTTGAACCCCGGTGAATGGCGACGATTGCCCTGACGTCGTTGACGATACTCATAACTGCCGATACGATAACATTTGTTATGTTATGAGTTTCCATCTTTTCCGATGAGATGAACGCAATGGATCGCTTACGCAATTTCGGCTTTCTGCTCAAGGAAGTCAGTCGTCGATATGTACTGCGCTTCGAGCAGCGGGCGCAGGAAATGTCCTTGACGCTGCCGACTTGCAAAGTTCTGGCTTATCTCGAACGAAACGAGGGCATCAGCCAGGCCAGGCTCGCCGACCTGACCAGCATCGAACCGATGGCGATGGTGCGCATCCTCGATCGCATGGAAATCGACGGCTTCGTTGAGCGCAAGCCCGACCCGGCCGATCGTCGGGCGCGCAGCCTCTATCTCACCCCGAAGTCAAAGCCGGCGCTGGAAGAAATCTGGCACCTCGCCGCTCTGACTCGTTCCGAGGCATTTGCCGGCATCAGTCAGGCCGAACGAAATGCTTTTCTCGACGTCCTTGAGCGCCTGGAGGGCAACCTCTCCAGGCTTCAAGATCCGTCCGGCGCGCCCGCGCCGAAACCCGCCAGCGGCAAGCGCCGTTCCCGCAGACCCCCGAGCGAATGACGACCATGGATCAAGCCAAGCAAGACCAGCAATCCGCCGGCACGCCGCAAGCATTGCCGACGGGGAACTCGCGCGGGCGCCTCCGCCTGCCGCTGCTGCTGCTGGGGCCGATCGCGGTGCTCGCCGTCGCCGCTTATTTCTATCTCAGCGGCGGACGCTTTGAAGCGACCGACGACGCCTACGTGCAGACCGCGCGCGTGGCGATCAGCGCCGACGTCGCCGGCCGGGTGCAGGCGGTCGCCGTGCGCGACAACCAGCGGGTGCACCGGGGCGACGTGCTGTTCCGCCTCGACCAGGCGCCGTTTCGCATCGCGGTGGACGAGGCCGGCGCGCAGCTTGCCGCCGCACGGCTGAAGGTCGAAATGCTGAAGGCGAACTATCGGCAGCGGCAGTCGGATCTCGCGTCGGCCGAGGCCACGCTGAAGTTCCGGCAGACCGAGTACGACCGCGAGCGGCGCCTGTCCGCATCGGGTATCGCCTCGCGCTCGCAGCTCGATCTGGCCGCCCATGCGCTCGATGAAGCGCGCACGGGGGTGGATGGGGTCAAGCAGCAGATCAGCGCCGTCGTTGCGAGCCTCGCGGGCAGGCCGGACATCGCGCCGGAGCGCCACCCCGAGGTTCAACGGGCGCAAGCGCTGCTCGACCGGGCCAAGCTCGATCTTTCCTATACCGTGGTCAGGGCGCCGGCCGACGGCGTGGTCACGCGCGTCGAGGAATTGCAGGCGGGCAGCCACATCAATGCCTCGGCGCCGGTGTTCGCGCTGGTGTCCAGCCGCGACGTCTGGATCGAAGCGAATTTCAAGGAAGACCAGCTCGCGCACCTGCGCCCGGGCCAGAAGGCGACGGTCGAGATCGACAGCTACCCCGGCAGGACCTTCGCCGGCAAGGTGGCGAGCGTCAGTCCCGGGACCGGCTCGCAGTTCTCGGTATTGCCGCCGGAAAACGCCACCGGGAACTGGGTCAAGGTGGTGCAGCGCCTGCCGGTGCGGATAGAGCTCGACCGTCTCGACCCGGCTCATCCGCTGCAAGGCGGCTTGAGCGCCTCCGTCAGCGTCGATACGCGCTACCGGCGCCATCTCTTCGGCACCGCCGAGGCGAGCCCGGCCGACGCCTCCGGTGACAGCCATTGAACGACGCCATGAGCGCCGCCGAGGAACCCGCGGGCGCACCGCATCGCGGCTTCATCACCCTGTCGGTGATGCTGGCGTCGATCATGCAGGCGCTCGACAATACCATCGCCAACGTGGCCCTGCCGCACATCCAGGGCTCGTTGTCGACGACCCAGGACCAGATGACCTGGGTGCTCACCTCCTACATCATCGCCGCCGCCATCATGACGCCCTTGAGCGGCTGGCTGGCCGGGCAGGTCGGCCGACGGCGCGTATTCCTGACGTCCATCGTCGGCTTCACCATCGCCTCGGCGCTGTGCGGATTGGCCCAGTCTCTGCCGCAGATCGTCATCGCCCGCCTGTTTCAGGGCTTGTGCGGTGCGGCGCTGATCCCGATGTCGCAAGCCGTGCTGCTCGACATCAATCCGCCCGAGAAGCACGCCCGCGCGATGGCGCTGTGGGTGATGGGTGTCGTGCTCGGTCCGATCCTGGGCCCGGTGCTCGGCGGCTGGCTCACCGAGAACTACAACTGGCGTTGGGTGTTCTACATCAACGTGCCCTTCGGGGTGCTCTCCTATCTCGGCATCCTCTCGTTCATGCCCGAGACGCCGACGCGCAGATCGCGCTTCGACTTCTTCGGCTTCGCCACCTTGAGCCTCGCCATCGGCGCCTTCCAGTTGATGCTGGACCGCGGCCAGCTCAAGGACTGGTTCAGCTCGACGGAAATATGGATCGAGGCGGTCCTGGCGGGTCTCGGGCTGTATCTGTTCGTCGTGCACATGCTGACGACGAAAAAGGCGCCGTTCGTCAGTCCCGCGATGTTCAAGGATCGCAATTTCCTCACCGGCAACGTGTTCATCTTCATCGTCGGCGTCGTCCTGTTCGCGACGCTGGCGCTGCTGCCGCCCCTGCTGCAGGACCTGCTGGGCTATCCCGTGGTCCTGACCGGTCTGGTGACGGCGCCGCGCGGCGTCGGGACGCTGGTGGCCATGTTCCTGGTCGGCCGGATCATGGGCAAGATAGACACCCGCCTGATCATCGCGGGCGGCTTCGCGCTCACCGCCTATTCGCTCTGGCAGATGACCGGCTTCTACCTGCAGATGAACAGCTCGCAAGTGGTGTGGTCGGGGCTCACCCAGGGCCTGGGCACCGGCTTCGTCTACGTGCCGCTCGCGGCGGTCACCTTCGCGACCCTCTCGCCGCAATATCGCAACGAAGGCACGGCGATGTTCAGCCTCGTCCGCAACGTCGGCAGCAGCGTCGGCATCTCCGCGGTGGAGGCCCTGCTGACGCGGAATACGCAGATCATGCACGCCCGCCTCGCCGAACAGCTCACGCCCTACGGCAGCAACGGGCTGCACGCGCTGCCGCAGGCGGCGCTGTCGACCACCGGGGGCCTGGCCCGGTTGAACGAGCTGGTCAGCGGCCAGGCGGCGATGATTGCCTACAACAACGACTTCAAATTGATGATGCTGCTCACGCTTGGCGCGATCCCGCTGATCGCGCTCTTGAAGACCGGCCGAGCAACGCAGAAGGGGGCAGAGCCCGTGGTGATCGAATGACTCGAACAAGCGCAACAGGCCTCGCCATGCTGGCGACGGCGACGCTGCTCGCCGGGTGTGCTGCCGGTCCGGATTTCGAGCGCCCCGATCCGCCGCACGCGGATCGCTACACGGCGCAGCCTCTGAAGCTGGAGCGCAAGGACGCGGGCGACCAATCGCAGCAGGCCATCCTGGGCGGGCAGCTCGACCATGCGTGGTGGCGGCTGTTCCGGTGCGGTGCGCTCGATGCCGTGGTCAAGCGCGCCTTGGCCCAGAACCGCACACTTGCCGCGGCCGGCTATACGCTCGCGCAGGCGCAGGAACTCGCCGCCGCCCAGGCGGGGACGCTCCAGCCCCGGGTCGGCGTGACGGCCGGGATGGGCCGGGAGAAATACGGCGCCGAGTTTCTCGGCAACTCGCCCAAGCCGCCGCCATTTACCTATTTCGCCGTCGGGCCGACGGTCAGCTATTCGCTCGACTACACGGGCGGAGGCGCCCGTTCGGTCGAACAGCAGCTAGCCCGGGCCGATTACCAGCGGCAGCAGCTCGCTGCCGCCTATCTTGCCGTCACCGGCAATGCGGTCATCCAGTCGCTCGGGATCGCCTCGCTGCGCGCGCAGATCGCGACCGTCCAGACCCTGCTCGAGCAGGACCGGGAAAACCAGAGGCTGGTGCGTGAGGCCCTCGCTGCCGGTGCCGTATCGCGCCTCGACGTCGTCAGCGCGGATAGCCAGCTCGCCACCGATGCCGCGCTATTGCCGCCGCTGCGCCAGGCCTTGAGTCTCGCCCGGCACGCATTGGCGATCGTCCTCGGCCAGGCGCCCGCCGACCGGGCGCTGCCCGAGTTCGATCTGGCCCGGCTGCGCCTGCCCCGGCACCTGCCCGTGAGCCTGCCCTCCGAGCTCGCGCATCGGCGTCCCGACATCCTGGCGGCCGAGGCGGAACTGCACGCCGCAACGGCTGCGGTGGGCGTCGCGACAGCCAATCTCTATCCGCATATCGACCTGGCCGCCTCCTTCTCTCAGCAGTCCACCGCGGCCGGCCAGCTGTTTGCCCGAGCCAGCAGTGCCTGGAGTCTCACCGGCGGGCTGGTCGCGCCGATATTCGACGGCGGTACCTTGCGTGCGGAGCGAAGGGCGGCGGTGGACGCCATGCAGGCCTCCGCGGCGAAGTACCAGCAGACCGTGCTGACCGCCTTCGGCCAGGTCGCCGATTCCCTGCAAGCGCTGGACCACGACGGCGAGGCGCTGGAGGCGCAGACCCGTGCCCGGCGGGCCGCCCGCGACAACCTCGACCTGACGCGCAAAAGCTACCGCGAAGGCAGCATCGGCGTGCTGCAGGT
The DNA here is from genome assembly GCA_035530135.1 of Rhodocyclaceae bacterium. Taxonomy (GTDB): domain Bacteria; phylum Pseudomonadota; class Gammaproteobacteria; order Burkholderiales; family Rhodocyclaceae; genus CAIYYX01. Next base: position 7,402 of record DATKVJ010000063.1, read on the forward strand.
GGTAGACGCCGGGAGGCGCTACAGCCAAGCGAGCCTCGCCTATGTGCGCGCACGCGCCCAGCGCTATCTGGACACGGCGCAGCTCTTCCTGGCGCTGGGCGGCTCGGGGCCGGAAGTCGATAGCCATCCCGGTCTGGGAACAACGCGCGACGATTGAGGGAGCGGAACATGTACCGGAAGATACTGCTGGCCTACGACGACTCCACCTTCAGCGCCGCCGTCCTGCGGCAAGGCGCTGAACTTGCGAGCCTGTGCCAGGCGGAACTGCACTTGCTGAGCATTGTCGTCACGACCGGGGTCATGGCGATCGCCGAGGCGGTCGGGCCAAGTGACGTTTGGGGCCTGGAGCAGCAGAATCTGCAGCGGGTCGTCGCGGCCGTCGCACAAGACCTTCACAGCCAAGGCCTGACCGTGATTGCCTGCGTTCGTCACGGCGATCCGGCGGTCGAAATCGCGGCCTATGCTCGTGAAGTGGAGGCGGACCTCGTCGTGCTCGGGCACACCAGCAAAGGCATGCTCACACGCTGGTTTCAGGGCTCGGTGGGTGCCAAACTGCTGGACCACTTGCCGTGCAGCCTGCTCGTGGCGACGGGCAAGGGCTAGAGGAGCGGCTTCAGGTCCAAAGCGCGGGCGCCGGTGACAACAGCGCCTCGGAGCAATTCAGGATGGCGGGATGGCAAATCCCCGCCATCCTTGGACGCGGGCACTCAGGCGGTGACGTTGATCACGCTGCCCGTGAGCTGTCCCTGCGTGTTCGTCACGGGGCGAGACTGCTGGGCTTGTTGCGCCTGCTGAGCCTGCTGGGCTTGCTGCTCCTGCTGGGCTTGCTGCGCCTGCTGGGCCTGTTGCGCCTGCTTGGCCTTGGCAGCATCATCGGCGGCCTTTGCGGCATCTGCCTGCTGCGATTGCTGGGTTTGGCGCGGCTGCTGCAACAGTTGCGTTGCAGTGGTGGTGGAGCTGATTGCGCTGGTAGCCATGACACTTCCTCCTGATGGACTATGCCGTCGTATTGATGGTCTTGCCCGTCACCTGGCCTTGGCTATTCACCACCGGCGAAGGTGAACTGCTGCTGGTGCTCGGCGTTGTCGCTGCCGCCGTCTGCTGGCTGCCGGCGACGCCGTTGATGGCATTCACCAGCCGGGTGCTGCTCTGCTGCTGGGCACTCAAGGCCGCCAGCCCTTGGAGCGCTTGTCCGGCCCTCTGCTGCGCCTGATCGGACTGGATGGCCAGGGAGCGGGCATCCTCCAGCGCCCTTTCGGCTACCCGCTGTGCGTCGTTGGCCTGTGACTGCAGCGACTGGGCTGTCTGCTCCAATTGATCGGCATTGCGTTTCGCCTGCTGCACCATGATCTGCTGCATGCCGTACTGGACCACGCTGGAAATGGAGGAAACGGATGCCATGGCCGGTTCTCGTTTTATTAAGCGAAATCATAGACCCAATGCCGGCGGACGACAAGATGGCGTGAAAGATAGCCGCGGAACCCGGGAAACCGCGGTCACCGGGTTTTGGCCGAAAGCCAAGCAGCTCCGGCCCGGGAAAACCCAGCGCTTCACAGTACCCTGTTTCGCCCGGCGTTTTTGGCCTGATAAAGCCTGTCGTCGGCGACTTTCAACATCTCATTCAGATTGTTTCCCGGCTGGCTGTTCACTCCCACGCTCACAGTGAAAGGAATCGCCTTGCCCTGGTGAACCGCGGGTGTCAATGCGACCTTTCGGACAAACTCCTCGAAGCGGGCCCGGTCATCCGGCACACTCGCCTCCCATATGAGAACCACAAACTCTTCTCCGCCCAAACGAGCAATAAAGTCTTGGCCGAAGCTCTGCGACAAGAGCTGGGAAAAATGCTTCAGGACGGTGTCGCCGACATCGTGACCATAGCTGTCGTTGATCAACTTAAAGTTGTCGATGTCCATTATCGCCAACATCAAACAGACGGCGTCATTGGCAGCGTCGTGATAGATTTCCTGGCCGCGTTCAAAGAAGAATCGCCGATTGTGCAGACCCGTGAGGTAATCGCGGTTCGCCACGTCGCGTATCGTTTCGATCTGCTCCAGCATTTCCAGGTTCTGCGCGATTCTGCAAGAAAGCTCCTCGTAGGAAAACGGTTTTGAAATGAAATCGTTTGCTCCGTATTTCAGAAACCGCGCAGCCACGCTCTCGTCCGAGGATGCCGAAATGCCGATGATGGCGAGCTTATCTTTGCCAAGAAGTTTGCGTGCTTTCTGCGTGAATTCAAAAACGTCCATCGCGGGCACTGCGGGCAAAGGGTAATCGAGCATCACTGGTTCCGGCTTTGAGTAATCAACAATCAACAGTTGAATGTCGGGATGCTCGTTCAGCAATTTGAACGCAGTTTTGCCATCGTCGGCCACAAGGATCCGCAGGCATTGGGTATTGAGCATATGTTCCAAAGTGGTTCTTGCACTCAGGGAATCGTCTACTATCAACGCCTTGATGCTACGGTTCTTGTAAATGCGTCCTATCAGTTGAATTATGTATTCATAGTTAATCGTGTCGCTCTTTAGTACGTAGTCCGCCACGCCTTTCTTGACGATCATTTCGCGCAACTTGTCG
>DATKVJ010000064.1:0-2400 GCA_035530135.1 Rhodocyclaceae bacterium
CCAGTAGGTGAGCACGGCAAGGTGGAAGCTGTAGGCAAACTCCATCCGCAGGTACTGGCCCAGCGTGTGCACCGGCATGCGGCCGGGCCCGCTCAGGTACCAGAACACCACCAGGTGGGCCAGCATCTGCAGCAGCGCCACCGCCAGCGCGGCCGGCAGGTGCACGAGGAAGAAGCGACGCCAGCCGTGCCCGGCGCCCCGTCGTCCGAGCCAGCCGACCAGTGGCACCAGCACCATCCACAGCCAGAAGTTGCTGAGGTTCCAGGTCAAGGCACGCGCCCATCCGGGCGGATAGCCTTCGCTGATCGACGACAGCCCCCCGCTGAGCGCGTAAGACAGCGCCAGCACCGTCCAGAAGCCGAAGGCCAAGGCCGGCTTCTTCAGGCGCTGGAATCGGACGGGGTCGGTCACGCAATCCTCCCGGGATGGTCGACTGTCGGCGAATCGGCACGCATCGACCCGTAGTTTGGGGGCGTGGAATGGTGCTGAACAGTGCGGAAAGACGTGCCCTCGGTTCAGCGCGCCGCCTGCCGTCGTCGAGTCAGCCAGCGGGCGAGAGGGATGCGATGGATGCGGTGGTCGGGAGCGCTGAAATACAGCGTCTTGCGATCCGGGCCCAGACGGGCCTCGTCTCCGGCAAGGCCGAGATCGGCCGGCTTGCTCCAGCGGCCCGCGGCGGCGAAGGCGATGAACAGGTCGCCCCCGTTCGGTACCGCCGGCGCGCGATCGGAGCTGAAGATCAGGAACGACCGATCGGGCGCCACCGCCGGATCGTAGTTGGAAGTGGCGTCGCCGCTACCGAGCGCCAGCGACTGCGCCGACCGATAGCGGCCGTTGACGAAACGGCTGCGATAGAGGCGGAAGGCGCCATTGGACGGGTCGGCGCGCACGAAGTAGAGGCTGCCGTCCGCCGCCACGGCCGGCGAAAAGGTCGACACGCTGGCGTTGACGTTGTCGGGCAGGCGCCTTGGCGTTCCCCAGCCGTCGCCGACGCGGTCCACCCGCCACAGATTGCCGCCGCGGCCCGGTCGCAGCTGGCCGCCCCAGTTGCCGTCCAGCACCTTGCCTTCGCCATTCGCCGGCCGATTGGAGACGAACACCAGATAGCTGCCGTCCGGCGCCATGGCCGGTTCCATGTCCATCCAGCGGTTCGAGAACGGCGCGCGTTGCGGTGTCGACCAGCTGTCGCCGTGGCGACGGGCCAGGTACAGGCGGCGCGTCAGGCCACGGCCGCGGGTGAACACCACCGTGCCGCCATCGGGAGTGAAGGCTGGTGAGGCATCGTGCTGCGCTGTCCACGGCCCGGTGGCCTGTGGCGCGGACGTGGGAGCGGCGCCGGCGGTTGCCGCTCGCGCCGGCGACGCGAACGCGACGGGGCACAAGCCCAGCGCCAGTAGCATGGTCGGGACGAAATGGAGGGTTCGCATGATTGTCTCCTTGGGATTCGGGAACGGGCATAGGCAGCCGTTTCGCTTTCGTCGAACGCGATGGGCAGGCGTTGGCCGCATCGGCGACCCAACCCGCCGCCGCGATGGCCTGGGCACGGCGTCGATGGGGTGCCGGACGCAGGCTGGCATGCATGCCCACCGTCGTCGCCGGCCTTGTGACGATCGGCGCTCGGGTCGTGACAAGCGGTACGGGAACCTCCAAGGGCGGCGCCGGCAAGCGCTGCGGGAAAGCAGGCCTTCGGGAAAGATGGGCTTCGAGGCACGTTTCCGCTCGCCACGATCCCTGCCCGCGCGCCGCCGAGCGGCACTTTCCGGCCGCTTGTCCTCTCGCCTCGGGCGCTCGTCACAGGAACGATGCGGCCCGGCGCCGCGCCGTGGAGCCTGATCCGGCGGCCATCCCGCCGCGCACGAGCGCAGCACGATGCGCAAGCAGCATCACTCCGAAGTTGCGTCCCTCGAGCAGGCCGATGAAGGCGGTGAAGCCGGACATGGCCAGCCCGCCCAGTGCCAGCGAAGGCTGCGCGGTCTCGCCCGGCGGCGCGAGATCGCTGCCGTCTCGAGGCATCTGCGGTAACTCCTGCAGGCAGGCACGCCCGATCGGGGCGGACGCGCGGAGAATCACCAGGCGATGTGCTGGCCGTCGCGGAAGAACTGGCCGGTCGGCGCCGGCGCCGGCAGGCTGGCCGCCCATACGATACCGGCGGCACCGTGTTCCACCGGCCGCCCGCCGGGGCCGCCGAGTGCGGTGGCGACCCAGCCCGGACAGACCGCATTGACGACGATGCCGCTGCCGTCGAGCTCTTCGGCCAGCGTGCGGGTATAGGCGTTGAGCGCGGACTTGGATGTCCGGTACGCCACGCAGTGGGGGCTGCGCGAACTGTTGGCGGCGCAACCGCTGGATACATTCACGATGCGCCCGTAGGCGTGCCTGCGCATCAGCGGGAGCATGGCG
>DATKVJ010000065.1:0-5146 GCA_035530135.1 Rhodocyclaceae bacterium
CCAGTAGGTGAGCACGGCAAGGTGGAAGCTGTAGGCAAACTCCATCCGCAGGTACTGGCCCAGCGTGTGCACCGGCATGCGGCCGGGCCCGCTCAGGTACCAGAACACCACCAGGTGGGCCAGCATCTGCAGCAGCGCCACACCCAGGCTGGCCGGTACCTGCAGGGCGAAGAAGCGTCGCCAGCCATGCCCCGCCGTCCGTCGCCCCAACCAGCCCACCAGCGGCACCAGGGCCATCCACAGCCAGAAGTTGGACAGGTTCCACGCCAGCGCGCGCGGCCAGTCCGGAGGGTACCTCTCGCTGATCGAGGACAGTCCGCCGCTCAGCGCATACGACAGCGCCAGCAGCGTCCAGAAGCCGAAGCCCAGGGCGAGTCGTTGCCGGTGTGAGGTGTCCTGGTCGGTCACGCGATGCTCCCGTGCCGGCGGTGAGGTTCCGACACGGCAACCCTTGCAATCAGCAGTGGCCCGTCGGACGCCGTGCGCTGCATCGAGTCAGACCGAGGCGCCAGCATGAGCAGTCTCGGCCAGCTTTTTGAGCGTCTGAATTTCTGTTGCCATGTACCGTTGGGTCAAGGAATCGGCGAAAAGCGCGACAAGCCCACTCAGGACACCCGAGAACGTGAACTCGAGTGTGAGCCTGCAGTTCGAAGCATCCAGCGGCTCGATGGTATGGCTTGCCAGCATGGCGAAGCCCAATGACCTGGATCGCCATACGAAGCTGCGCCCTGGTTCGATGGAAGTGACCTCCCACGTAGCCGGGCGAAGTTTGGGCTGCGTAACATGGAATCGCGCACCGACCCCGAAGGCGTCTCCGGCGATGGGCTCGACGACCGAGAAGGTCGACAACCACTGCGGCCATGAAGACACGGCGCACAGGAATGGCCAAACAGCCTTCGCCGGGGCCGCTATATCTGCGCTTGTGCTGTAAGTACGCATTCGGTGGTCTACCGTTGGAGCCGAGCGGCGGCGTGGCCGTTCGCTTGGATGAGATGATAAACCACGCTCTATGCACGGCTCCGAATGAAGCGCTGTGCGGATTGTTCCCAGTTCTGGCCGTCAAATGCGTGAATCTTCAGCGATGAAATGTCGATTCCATCCACGCAGCGGACATTGACGACCCAGGAGGTTGGAGCAATGCGAGAACGACTGAAAGTACTGATGCCGCAATGACGGCATGAGTAGTGCTTCGCAGTCATGGTGCCGAACTGATAGAGAACCAGGTCGTCCTCGCCGGTCAGGACCTCGAAGTGCGCGTCATCGGTGCCGAACCAAAGTGCTCCCTTGCGACTGCAGAGGGAACAATTGCATTCAATGGTGGCTCCCGGGATGGCTCCGAGCTCCGCCCGAAGTTCGAAAGTGACGCGGCCACAATGACATGAGCCCTTGTACGTATTCTGCATGCTGAAATCCTCTGACATCGGCATGACGTCCGAGTCGAGCGGCGTCGGCGGAACAGGCGAAGCCTGCGGAGGTGACGTCGGTCTCCAATGAGTGGCTGCGCGTCATCCATCTTGACTGCAGGTGTTCATCCACACCCTGTCGGCCAGGACGACGGATGTTTCAACCTGACGATGTGGAATTGACCAGTATGTAGCGAGGAGTCGATTCTTCTCGGCCGGGGAGACCAGCTTGAACCCGTTCTTCTGGTAGAACCCGATGGCCCAGGACGCCGTAGCCCACGTACCTATCAACATCGGCTTGCTCGTTAAAGACTGGACGTGGCGAAGGAGCCTCGTGCCCACGCCTCTGCCTTGTAACGTCGTCATCGTGTAAGCGTGGCGGACCAGAGAAACATCCTTCTTGTCTTGTATGCCCATGACACCAAGCAAGCTGTCGCCGTCGAACGCCGCCCAGAACTCTACCCCGCAAGCCATCTCCTGGCGTAATTCGTCCTCGGGCATATAGGGTTCATGCCACCGGTCGGCGGGTATCACGCCTCGATAGGCCTCGGCGGCGTCGTTGATGATGGCCAGGATGGCCTCAAAGTCATGATCTTCAGTCTTGCGGATCTGCACTTTAATCTCCTGTAACGTCCAGCGTGAGGGCAAGCGCATGGCAGGCAGGCTCCGCCGTGGCATTGCCACAACGAATCGATTCCGGCATGAACGACTGGTCAAGCATCGCCCTCGAGCTTTACGTGGGGAACCAAGAAACTCATGTAGTCGGCTTTGCCCAGCGGGACGCCGAGCTTGCGCAAGATGGCGTAGGTGGTGGTCATGTGGAAGTACAGGTTCGGCAGAAGGTAATCGCTCACGTATTGTCGGCCGGGCAGCTCGCAGTATCTGCCGGGGCCAAGACCGATGCGCTTGACCTCATCGAGCTTCTCGTCGCCGGCAAAGATACCGGAAACCAGCTCCCTGGTCTGGCGGATATGCGAGCGAGCCAATGCTACGGAGTCGACGTCCGTCGCCAGATTTTCCACCGGTTCGCCGGCGCACCACTGCGAGAAGCCACGCGGCTGGTTGCACGCAAAAGCGATCTGGGTTCCGAGCGGGAACATGTCCGGCGCAAGGCGTTCGCGCAGCGCGGCGTCGAGATCGGCGAGGTGCTTCTCGCCAACGTCGAGGATGTGATCAAGGGTGTCGAGTCGCGACAGGAAAACACGCTTGAGCTCGACGAGTTCCTGAGTGGCCATGTTGGGCTCCCGAAAAGTTGGCGGTGAGGTGTGACGCCAGAGTGCGACAGGGGCGCCGTGCGCAACAGTGCTGGAGGCCATGCTTCGGCGACCGCATCGCGCTCAGTGGGTCGGCCGGCGGCGCAGCCAGGGGGCCAGCGACAGGCGATGGATGCGCTGACCCGCGCCGCTGAAATACAGCGTCCGGTGATCCGGGCTCAGCCGCGACTCGTTGCCCGCGGGTCCCAGCGGGATCGGCGTGCCCCAGCCGCCGGCGCTGGCAAATGCCACGAAGATCGCGCTGCGGGTGTCGGTCGAGGGTGGCCGATCCGAAGTGAACACGATGAAGGACTGGTCCGGAGCGATCGCCGGGTCGTAGTCGGCCAGCCGTCCGTTGCTGAAGGGCAGTGCGCGCGGGGCTTGGAAGTGGCCGTCGGCGAACCGGCTGAGATAGAGCCGGAAATGGCCGGTGACCGGATCCGGCTGCATGAAATACAGGCTGCCGTCTGCCGCCACCGCGGGCGCGTAGACCGACGAGCCGGCGTTGACCGTGTCAGGCAGGCGGCGCGGTGCGGACCAGCCGTGGGCGGTGCGCTCGACCCGCCACAGGTTGCCGCCGCGGCCGGGCAGGAAGTGGCCCTCGTAGTTGCCGTCCAGGGGCTTGCCGGCCGGCCGGGCCGGGCGGTTGGAGACGAACACCAGGTAGGAGCCGTCGGGCGCCATTGCCGGTTCCAGATCCATCCAGGCGCCACCCGAGAAGGGCGCCGGTTGCGGTACCGACCAGCGGCCGTCCTGGCGCCGTGAGACGAACAGGCGGCGCGTGATCCCATGGCCGCGGGCGAACACCACCGTGCCGCCGTCCGGCGTGAAAGCAGGCGAGGCGTCGTGCTCCGCGGTCCACGGTCCAGCAGCGAGCGGCGCGGCGGCGGGATGGGCGGCAGCCGTTGCCGCGTGTGCCGGCAGCGCGCACGCGACCGCGCAGGGACCCAAGGCCAGCGCGATGGACAGGATCGGCGACGGGGGGCCAAATCGCATGGAGTTCTCCTTCTTGAAGGGCGGGGGGCAGGACGATCGAACGGCCCGTCGTCAGCGGTCGCCGCGGGCCGGTGCATGCAGCCATCGCGCCAGCGACACCTGCCAGATGTGGTCGTCGCCCGCGGGGGCATCGCGGTGGATGATCGGCACAGGATGGCGCGCGGCATCGGTACCGTCGCGGGTCTTGTGACAACCGGCGCGACGGTGGTGATGAACGGTGCCGGCATTCGCGCCGCCGGTAGCAAGTGCGGATGTCGCGAGGTTCCGCATGACGGAACAGCCGCCGCACCGGTATGGTTTGTGCCGCCGGCCGCGGCATGCCGGCCGCTTGTCACGTCGTCACGGGCGTTCGTCACAGCAACGATGCGGCCGTCTGTCCAGCACGGCAATGTCGACCGGCGGCAAACCCGCTGACAACGAGGGCAGCAACATGCGCAGGCAACACATCTTTCAGATCGGCATGGCGGGTCTCGCCGTGCTGGTCCTGGCGGCCGAGACGATCATCGCGGCGACCTCGGCCGCGAGTGCGGTCGGCATCGACGAAACCAGCAAGACCGAGGCGGCGGTAATCGCCGTCGACCAGCACTGGATGGAGGCCGAGCTCGGCGGCGACACGGCCTGGCTCGACAACATGCTGCTACCCGAGTACCGCTCGGTCGGTACCGACGGCGCGGTGCATCCGAAGGTCGCGCTCATGGCGCATGCGGCGAAGAACCGCGGCAACGACGCAGAGCGACGCAAGGTCGAAGCGTGGCTGAAAACGCATCCATCCGGCGAGTCCGTGGTGATTCACGGCGATACCGCCATTCTTACGTTCTACGACCCGGCCCAGGGCGCGGCCAAAGACGTACGCTCGTCCGACATCTTCGTCTACGTCGACGGCCGCTGGCACGCGTTGTACTCGCAGCACAGCAGCGCCCGGAGCGACTGAGGCGCTCCGGCTGCGGAACGTCAGGCGTCGGCCACGCGCAGCACCAGCTTGCCGAAGTTGCGTCCCTCGAGCCGGCCGATGAAGGCGGTGAAGCCGGGCATGCCCGGCCCGCCCAGTGCCAGCGAAGGCTGCGCGGTCTCGCCCGGCGGCGCGAGATCGCTGCCGTCTCGAGGCAGCTGCGGAAACTCCTGCAGGCAGGCACGCCCGATCGGCGCTGCCGCGCGGAGAATCACCAGGCGATGCGCTGGCCGTCGCGGAAGAACTGGCCGGTCGGCGCCGGGGCCGGCAGGCTGGCCGCCCATACGATACCGACGGCACCGTGTTCCACCGGCCGCCCGCCGGGGCCACCGAGTGCGGTGGCGACCCAGCCTGGACACACCGCATTGACCACGATGCCGCTGCCGTCGAGCTCTTCGGCCAGTGTGCGGGTATAGGCGTTGAGCGCGGACTTGGATGTCCGGTACGCCACGCAGTGGGGGCTGCGCGAACTGTTGGCGGCGCAACCGCTGGATACATTCACGATGCGCCCGTAGGCGTGCCTGCGCATCAGCGGGAGCATGGCG
>DATKVJ010000066.1:0-41502 GCA_035530135.1 Rhodocyclaceae bacterium
CCGACAAGAACTTCGTCGATGAGAAGAACTGGCACTGCTTCGTCAATTCCGTCTATGACAAGAACTCGAAGAAGTGGACCTGCTTCAAGCGCAAGCACATCGACCTCGTCGATAAGTCCAAGCTCTTCAAGGCAGCCGCTCACTGAGGGCCTTCCCCCCAGCCCCCTCCCCGCGGGCGGGGGTGACGGGGGCCCTCACCGATTCTCCTTGGTTGTATGATGTCCCTCCCGGGCGCTCAGGCGCCCGGGCTTTTTTTGTGCCGGCAGCGGTAAAAATGGGCAAAAAAACGGGGGCTGATCGCCCCCCGTATAAAGCCCACATAGAGCATGAGCGCCTCCTTCTTGCTGCTGCCTCCTCCTCCTCTTACTTCGATTTGTGATCGAAATCGACGCGGCGATTTTCCTTCCAGCACTTCTCCTCATTGCAGGTTGCGCGGGGCTTTTCCTCACCAAAACTGACCGCTTCGATGCGGCTGTCGGGAATACCCATCAGCTTCAAGGCCTGGCGCACGGACTCGGCCCGCTTCTGGCCGAGCGCCAGGTTGTACTCCTTGCTCCCCCGCGCGTCGGTATTGCCCTCCAGGACCACGGAGTCCTTGCCGAACTCCTTCATGAAGTCGGCGTTCTGCTGCACGACGTCCTGGTATTGGGGTTTCAGGTTGGATTTGTCGAAGTCGAAGTAGACGCTCTCCTTCGACAGTTGCGTCAGCAAGCGGCTCATTTTCTGCGCCTCCGTTTCCGCGACCGGCTTGGGCTGCGCCGGTGGCGTGCTGACGTGGGCAGGCGTCGACTCCGCGGCCGTTTTCTGCGTCGGACCGGTGGAGGCGCATGCGGCGAGGGCAAGACAAACAGCGGTGGTGGTCAACAGTTTCATCATGTTCGTGGGCCTAGTATGTTGGTTGAGGGGAACGTCGAATACAAGAATGGGTGCCAATATAATTGACGCCCAAGTATAATACAAGAGGACGAATGGCGGTGCGCCGCTACAGCACAGCGCGGCGGGCCACCGGCCCTGTCTCGGACACGAGGAGCGACCTTGACCAACCCCTCCCATATTCAACTCAGCTTGCAGGTCCTGATGCAGTTCCGCCTGATCTACGGATCGGTGCGGCAGCATTTTCACGAGGTCGAGCAGACCTGCGGCGTATCCGGATCGCAGCTATGGCTGATGCAGGAAATCGGCAAGACGCCGGAAGTCGGCGTGAGCGAACTGGCGAACCGTCTGTCGATTCATCAATCGACCTGCAGTCTGCTGGTGGAAAAGCTCGTCTCCCGCGGCTACGTGATCAAGATCCGAAAGAAGGAAGATCAACGACGGGTCGGCCTGCGGCTGGCACCGGAGGCGGCAAGATTGCTCGCCAAGGCGCCGGGACCGGCGGAGGGAATACTGCCGGAGGCATTGCAGGCGCTGCCGAAGACGGCGCTCCAGACGCTGCACGGCAACCTGGCCGAGATGATCGAGCTGCTGCGGACCCGGGACGAACACCACGCCGGCCGGCCGCTGGCGGATCTGTGATCATGACGACGATGGCAGGGGATGTCGCGCTGCTGCGCCGGCGGATGATGCGGGCGGGATCCTGCGCCTTGGCGCTGACGCTGGGCCTGGCCGGCTGCGCCGCCTGGCAGCCGCCCGCGGCGCCCGCAGCCGGGAGGAGTGGCGCCGCTGTCGCCGGAACCGGCGGCGCCGTTCCGGTCCAGGCGAAGTCTGCCCGGCAGCGCATCGGTGCTGCCCAGGACGGCACCGGCGCTGCGGCGGACGATGCCGCAGACGGAACGATCGAAGAATTCGTGCCGCCGCTGGATTACGCGCACAACGTCTATTTCCCCTTGGGCTCTCATGCACTGGGCAGCGAAGCCATGGCCGCGCTCAAGCGTCACGCCAGGCGACTCAACGGCAACGCCCGGCTGGTGGTGACCCTGATCGGGCATACCGATGATCTGGGCAGCCGGGAATACAACGACGCCCTCTGCCTGAAGCGCGCCAAGGCCGTCGAACAGGCATTGCTCGAACTGGGCGTGTCGCCGCGGCAGATCCGCATCGCGTCCAGGTACGGCTACGAGAAATCCCCGGCCAAGCCCTGCCGGACGGAAGCCTGCCGAAGGGCATTGCGCCGGGTGGAACTGCGCTACCCGAGCTGAGTTTCAGCGCCGCGCGCGGCGCGAGGCTTCCACTTCCCGAAGGACGGAGCAAAAAATATGCGGCTCTCCCTGCGCTTTGTCATTCCCCTGATGCTGGTCCTGGCGGCCTTCGCCTATGCCGTGGTGCCGCTGGTGGATAAAATGACCTTGAGCTGGTTCGTCCGCGACCTGGACAGCCGCTCCGCCCTGATCGCCAACACCATCCAGGAACCGTTGCAGGATCGATTGACGTCGGGCTCCAGGGTGAGGGTCATCGCATTCTTCGCCAAGATCACCCAGGACGAGCGCCTCTATGCCATCGGCTACTGCGCCTCGCCCGAGAGCAAACCCATGGCTTCCCGCTTTCTGCCGAAGATCATCCGCTGCGACGATCTGGCGCGCTGGGAGAGGCCGGGCGAGAATCTGCTCTCCGGCGACAACGGCCTGCTGCACGTGACGGTGCGACCCATGGAGAGCGAGGCGGCGCCCGACGGACGCCTGGTGCTGGTACACGACATGAGCTTCGTCGAGCGGCGCAGCGAGGAGACCAAGCGCTATCTGTTCTATTTCTTCGTCGGCCTGGCCGCCGTGGTTTCCCTGATCACCGTGATCATCGCCCAGCTGTCGTGGCGCGGCTGGGTGCAGGGGATGCGCGCCCTGCTGCGCGGCGAGGGCCTGCTGCGCCAGCCCGAACTGCCGGTCAAGGCGAACGCGCCGGAGTTCAGGCCGATCGCCCGGGACCTGCAGCGACTGATGCGCGAACTGGAGTCCGAGGTTCTGTCGCGGGACGAGAGCCAGCTGCACTGGACGCCGGAAACCCTGCGCGCCATCCTGCACGGGGAACTGCATGGCGAGGACATCATCGTGGTCTCCAACCGCGAACCCTACATCCATGTCCGCCACGGCGAGCAGATCGAGGTGCAGCGCCCCGCCAGCGGCCTGGTCACGGCCATGGAGCCGATCATGCGGGCCTGCTCCGGCACCTGGATCGCCCACGGCAGCGGCTCGGCCGACCGCGACACGGTGGACCGCCACGATCACGTCGCGGTGCCGCCGGACAAGCCGGCCTACAATATCCGCCGCATCTGGCTGACGCCAGAGGAAGAGGCCGGCTACTACTCGGGCTTCGCCAACGAGGGTCTGTGGCCGCTGTGCCACATCGCACACGTCCGCCCCACCTTCAGATCGAGCGACTGGGCCCACTACGTGGCCGTGAACCGCAAGTTCGCCAAGGCGGTGGCATCCGAAGCCAAGACCAAGGCACCCATCGTCCTGGTCCAGGATTACCATTTCGCGCTGTTGCCGCGCATGATCCGGGAAGAACTGCCCGAGGCGACGGTGATCACCTTCTGGCACATCCCCTGGCCCAACCCGGAATCCTTCGCCATCTGTCCCTGGCGCGAGGAGATCCTCGCCGGCCTCCTGGGCAGCAGCATCCTGGGTTTTCACACCCAGTTCCACTGCAACAACTTCGTGGACACCGTCGACCGCTTCATCGAGGCGCGCGTCGATCGGGCGGCGCTCACCGTCTCCCTGGGCGGCAAGCTCACCGCCGTGCGCCGCTATCCCATCTCCATCGCCTGGCCGCCGGAGCCGGAACTGCTCGTCAAGGACGTGGAGACCTGCCGGGCCGTGGTCAGGGCGAGGAGCGGTCTGCCGCCGGAACAGCTCATCGGCATCGGCGTCGATCGGCTCGACTACACCAAGGGCATCATCGAACGCTTCCGCGCCGTCGAGCGTCTGCTTGAATTGAAGCCGGAATGGATCGGGCGCTTCACCTTCGTCCAGATCGCCGCCCCGACCCGCGCCAGCATCGACGAATATCGCAATCACGAGGCCCAGGTCATCGCCCTGGCCGCCCAGATCAACGAGCGCTTCGGACCGGGCCACCCGCCGGCGATAGTGCTCAAGGTGGAGCATCACGAAGCGAGGGAAGTCTACGAATATTATCGGGCGGCAGAACTTTGCTTCGTCAGCAGCCTGCACGACGGCATGAACCTGGTGGCCAAGGAGTTCATCGCCGCCCGCGACGACAACCGGGGGGTGCTGATCCTGAGCCAGTTCACCGGCGCCGCCGGCGAACTGCCGGAAGCCCTGATCGTCAATCCCTACGATGCCGATCAGTGCGCCGCGGCCCTGCACCTGGCGCTGACCATGCCCCAAGCGGAACAGCGCGACCGCATGCGCCTGATGCGCGGCCTGGTCAGGGAATTCAACGTCTACCGCTGGGCCGGGCGCATGCTGCTCGACGCGGCGACCATGCGCCGACGCGGCCGTCTGACGGAAAAGCCAGGCGTACCCGCTGCGTGAGGCGCTATCCATGAACAAGTCTTCCGCATGAGCCGGAGCAGGACCAGCCCCCCGCCAGCCGCGCAAGCCGACTGGGGCTATTTCCTCGACGTCGATGGCACGCTGATCGAGTTCGCCAACACCCCCGACGCCGTCCATGTGGACGAGGCCCTGCTCGGCCTGGTGAGCCGCCTGCACCGGGACTGCGGCGGCGCTCTGGCGCTGGTCAGCGGCCGCGCCCTGCTCGACCTGGAGTGGCGCCTGGGCAGCCTCAAGCTGCCGATCGCCGGTCAGCACGGACTCGAGCGGCGCGACGCCGCCGGCGCGATGCACGTCCATGGCGCACCGACGGCAGCCATGGCGGCAATCCGCCTTCGACTGCAAGCAGTGCTCGAACGCCACCCTGGCCTGCTGCTGGAGGACAAGGGGATGGCCCTGGCCGTGCACTACCGGCAGGCGCCGGCGCTCGCCGGCGCCCTGCATCGCCTGCTGCGGCGCCTGATCGACGAGGCCGACGAATCCCTGCAGTTGCAGACGGGCAAGCGGGTGGTCGAAATCAAGCCGCTGGGCTTCGACAAGGGCACGGCGATAGAGGAGTACCTGGCCGAGCCGCCCTTCCGGGGCCGCCGACCGGTGTTCATCGGCGACGACGCCACCGACGAGCACGGCTTCGCGGTGGTCAATCGGCTGCGCGGCCTGTCGGTCAAGGTCGGCCCCGGCCCGACCGAGGCCCGCTACCGGCTGCCCGACGTGGCCGCGGTGCGCGCTTGGCTCGGCGATGCAACGAAGGAAGGAAAACCGTGAACTCACTCGATCTCGCCCTCATCGGCAACTGCTCGGTCGGCGCCCTGGTCGACGCCCGCGCCGAGATGGTCTGGGCCAGCTTGCCGCGCTTCGACAGCGACCCGCTGTTCTGCTCGCTGCTGCGCGAGCGGGGCGGTCCGCAGGACTTCGGCTATTTCGCGGTGGATCTCGCCGATTTCGAGCGCGCCGAGCAGAACTATCTGGAGAACACCGCCATCCTGGTCACCCGGCTGTTCGACCGCCACGGCGGCTGCGTCGAGGTGACCGATTTCGCACCGCGCTTCGGGCGCTACGGCCGCACCTTCAAACCGATGATGCTGATCCGGCGCTTGAAACGCCTCTCCGGCAGTCCGCGGATCACGCTGCGGCTTCGGCCCGCCTGCAATGACGGCGCCGAGCGCCCCGCCCTCACCTGGGGCAGCAACCACATCCGTTACGCGACGCCGGAACTGGTGCTGCGCCTGACCACCGACGTATCGATCACCGCGGTGCTGCAGGAGCTCACCTTTTTCCTCGAAGATGCGGCGACCCTGCTCCTGGGGCCGGACGAGACCGTCCATGAAGCCGCCGGCGAGGTGGGCTACCGCTTCCTGGAGGAAACGGCCCAGTACTGGCGCGAATGGGTCCGCACCCTGGCGATCCCCTACGAGTGGCAGGACGCCGTGATTCGCGCGGTCATCGCCCTGAAGCTCAACGCCTATCAGGACACCGGAGCGATCATCGCCGCCATGACCACCTCCATTCCCGAGGCGGCCGGCAGCAAGCGCAACTGGGATTATCGCTACTGCTGGCTGCGCGACGGCTATTTCGTGGTCAACGCCCTGAATCGGCTGGGCGCGACCCGGACCATGGAGCGCTACATCGCCTACATCGTCAACGTCGCGGCCAACGCCGCCGACGGGTTGCTGCAGCCGGTGTACGGCATCGACGGCCGGGCCGCCCTGGAGGAGCGGGAGATCGCCACCCTGCCCGGCTACCGGGGAATGGGACCGGTGCGCGTCGGCAACCAGGCCTACCGTCAGGTGCAGCACGACGTCTACGGTTCCGCCGTGCTGGCGGCGACCCACGCCTTCTTCGACCGGCGGCTGGCGAGACGCGGCGACGAGGCGCTGTTCCGCAAGCTGGAGCCCCTGGGCGAACGGGCGGTCGAGCTCTACGACCAGCCTGATGCCGGCCTCTGGGAACTGCGCGGCAGCGCCCGCGTGCACACCTTCTCGGCGGTGATGTGCTGGGCGGCCTGCGACCGCCTGGCGCGCATCGCGGCCCGGCTGGGCCTGTCTGGGCGGGCAGACTACTGGCAGGCGCACGCCGAACGCATGCACCGGGTGATCGAGGAGCGCGCCTGGAATTCCCGGCTGGGCAGCTTCGTGTCCACCTTCGCGGGCGAAGCCATGGACGCGAGCCTGCTGCTGCTCTGCGAGGTCGGGTTTCTCGATACAGAAGATCCGCGCTTCGCCGCCACGGTGGCGGCGGTCGAGCGCGAACTCAGGCGCGGCGACTTCATCTTCCGCTACGTCGAGAAAGACGACTATGGCGAGCCGGAGAACGCCTTCATCATCTGCAGCTTCTGGTACATCAATGCGCTGTCGTCCCTGGGTCGGCGCGACGAAGCCCGCGCCCTGTTCGAGAAACTCCTGGCCCGGAGGAACAGCCATGGTCTGTTCGCAGAGCACATCGATCCCGTGAGCGGCGAGCAGTGGGGAAACTTCGTCCAGACCTACAGCATGGTGGGACTGATCAACTCGGCCATCCGCCTGTCCATCCGCTGGGACCAGGCATTTTAGTGCCCGTAGCGATCTCCGAGATGCCGTTTCTCGGAGATCGCCCAGGGCACTTATGCCGCGCAGCGGCGTGGGCCGTTTTCCCACCGAAGCGCTCCCCCGCGACAACCCGGGCACTTATGCCGCGCAGCGGCGTGGGCCGTTTTCTCACCGAAGCACTCCCCCGCGACAACCCGGGCACTTATACCTGCGCAGCAGGTGTTGTGCCCGTAGCGATCTCCGAGATGCCGTTTCTCGGAGATCGCACGACCGCACCGTCCCGTGCGCCCGCGAATCGGACTATCATCACGGCATCATCTCCCGACGACAGACCGGAACCTGGGGGCGGCCGCAGGCAACAATGGTGCGGGGCCCGATGAACCAAGCCGCGACGATGGATGCACAGATTCAGCCCGCCGATTCCGGCGCGCTCAGCGAACACGACGTCTTCCTGTTCAAGGAGGGCACCCACGCACGCCTGGCCGACAAGCTGGGCGCCCACCTGTGCGTCCGGGGCGAACAACGAGGGGTGCGCTTCGCGGTGTGGGCGCCCAACGCCGCGTCGGTGTCGGTGATCGGCGATTTCAACGGCTGGAGCGGCTCGTCCCACCCGATGACCCAGCGGCCCGACGGCTCCGGCGTATGGGAGCGCTTCGTGCCGGGCGTGGGCTGCGGCGAGTGCTACAAGTACCGCATCGTCTCGCGAGAACATGCCTACCAGGTCGACAAGGCGGACCCCTACGCCGCATTCGGCGAAGTACCGCCGCGCACCGCCTCGCGCGTCTGGGATCTGGCTTATGCCTGGCATGACGACGAATGGGTGTCCCGGCGGCGCTCGGCCAACGCGCTGGACGCCCCGATGTCGATCTACGAAGTGCACCTGGGCTCCTGGCGGCGCGTGCCCGAGGAAGGCAACCGTTCCCTCGCCTACCGGGAGCTCGCGCCGCTGCTGGTCGCCCACGTGCGCGAACTGGGCTTCACCCACGTCGAACTGCTGCCGGTGACCGAGCATCCGTTCTTCGGTTCCTGGGGCTACCAGACCACCGGCTATTTCGCGCCGAGCGCGCGTCAGGGCACGCCGCAGGATTTCATGTACCTGGTGGAGCACCTGCACCAGGCGGGCATCGGCGTAATCCTCGACTGGGTGCCCTCGCACTTTCCCAGCGACGAACACGGCCTCGCCTACTTCGACGGCACCCACCTATTCGAGCACGCCGACCCGCGCCAGGGCTTCCATCCGGAATGGAACAGTGCCATCTTCAATTACGGCCGCAACGAAGTGCGCGCCTTCCTGATCTCCAGCGCCCTGTTCTGGCTCGACCGATACCACATCGACGGCTTGCGCGTCGATGGCGTGGCCTCGATGCTCTATCTCGACTACGGGCGCAAGGAGGACGAATGGATCGCCAACATATACGGCGGGCGGGAGAATCTCGCTGCGATGCAGTTCCTGCGCAGCCTCAACGAGGCGGTCTATCGCGACCATCCCGACACCCAGACCATCGCCGAGGAATCCACCGCCTGGCCGATGGTGTCGCGTCCCACCTATGCTGGCGGCCTGGGCTTCGGCATGAAGTGGAACCTGGGTTGGATGCACGACACGCTGAAGTATTTTTCCCAGGATCCGGTGTTCCGCAAGTTTCACCACGGCCAGCTCACCTTCAGCATCTGGTATGCGTTCACCGAGAACTTCGTCCTGCCGCTGTCCCACGACGAGGTGGTGCATGGCAAGGGCGCGCTGATCGGCAAGATGCCGGGCGACGAGTGGCAGCAGTTCGCCAACCTGCGCCTGCTCTACGGCTACATGTGGGCGCAGCCGGGCAAGAAGCTCTTGTTCATGGGCGGGGAGTTCGGGCAGCGGCGGGAATGGCAGCACGACGAGAGCCTGGAGTGGCACGTGCTGCGCTACCCGCTGCACGCCGGATTGCAGCGCTGGGTGGCCGATCTGAACCGCTGCTATCGGGCCACGCCGGCGCTCTACGAGCAGGACTTTTCCGCCGACGGCTTCGAGTGGGTTGACTTTCACGATTGGGAAGAGAGCGTGATCACCTTTCTGCGTCGCGGCCGCCGCCCCGGGGACACGCTGCTCGTGGTCTGCAACTTCACGCCGGTGGCCAGGCAGAACTACACCGTCGGGGTGCCCGCCGGCGGCTACTGGCGGGAGATCATCAACAGCGATGCGGAAATCTACGGCGGCAGCGGCGGCGGCAACCTGGGCGGCGCCCTGGCCGCGCCGCTGGCGGCACAGGGCCACGAGCACTCGCTCAGTCTGTCCCTGCCGCCGCTGGGCGTGCTCTATCTGCGCGCCGACGGGTAGGCGAAATGCCGGAGACGATCAGCGCATCCTGGCCGGGCGAGCCCGATCCGAGGGGCGCGACCTGGGACGGCGAGGGCGTCAATTTTGCGCTCTTCTCCGAGCACGCCGAACGCGTCGAATTGTGCCTGTTCGATTCCAGCGGCAGACGCGAGCTGCAGCGCATCGAGTTGCGCGAGCAAACCGATCTGGTCTGGCACTGCTACCTGCCGGACGCGCGCCCCGGCCTGCTCTACGGTTATCGGGTGTACGGCCCCTACGATCCGGCGCGCGGCCAGCGCTTCAATCCGCACAAGCTGCTGCTCGATCCCTACGCCAAGGACATCGTCGGCAGGTTGCGCTGGAGCGACGCCCACTTCGGCTATCGCCCGGGCCAGGGCAGCACGGATTTCGTCACGGATGCGCGCGACAATGCGGCTGGCATGCCAAAGTGCCGGGTCATCGATCCGGCCTTCTCCTGGGGCGACGACCGTTCGCCGCGCATCCCCTGGCACGAGATGGTGGTCTATGAGCTGCACGTGCGCGGCTTCACCCTGAAGCATCCGGAGGTGCCCGAACGTCTGCGCGGCACCTACGGCGGCATCGCCACCGCGCCGGTGATCGAGCACCTGCAGCGCCTGGGCGTGACCACGGTGGAACTGATGCCGGTGCACGCCTTCGTCGACGACCGCCATCTGGTCGAGCGCGGCCTGCGCAATTACTGGGGCTACAACTCCATCGGCTTCTTCGCTCCCGATCACCGCTACAGCGCCAGCGGCGTCGTGGGCGAATTCAAGACCATGGTCAAGACGCTGCACTCGGCCGGCATCGAGGTGATCCTCGACGTGGTCTACAACCACACCGCGGAGGGCAATCATCTCGGCCCGACGCTGTCCTTCCGCGGCATCGACAACGCTGCCTACTACCGATTGGTGGCAGGCGATCCGCGCCACTACGAGGACTTCACCGGCTGCGGCAACACCCTCAACATGCAGCATCCGCGGGTCTTGCAGCTGATCATGGACTCGCTGCGCTACTGGGTGCTGGAGATGCACGTCGACGGCTTTCGCTTCGACCTGGCCTCGGCGCTGGCGCGCGAGCTGCACGAGGTCGAGCGCCTGGGCGCCTTCTTCGACATCCTGCGTCAGGACCCGGTGCTGTCGCGGGTGAAGCTGATCGCCGAGCCCTGGGATCTGGGTTCCGGCGGCTATCAGGTGGGCAACTTCCCGGTCGGCTGGGCCGAGTGGAACGACCGCTACCGCGACACCATGCGCGCCTACTGGAAGGGCGACGGCGGCCTGATCGGCGAGTTCGCGCAGCGCATCACCGGCTCCAGCGACCTCTACGAACACAGCGGCCGCAAGCCTTACGCCAGCGTCAATTTCATCACCGCCCACGACGGCTTCACGCTGCACGACCTGGTCAGCTACAACGACAAGCACAACGAGGCGAACCTGGAGGAAAACCGCGACGGTGTCGACAACAACCTGTCTTGGAACTGCGGCGTCGAGGGGGAAAGCGACGACCCGGCGATCAGGGAACTGCGTGCCAGGCAAAAGCGCAACCTGCTCGCCACCCTGCTGTTTTCCCAGGGCGTGCCGATGCTGGTCGCCGGCGACGAGCTGGGCCGGACCCAGGACGGCAACAACAACGCCTACTGCCAAGACAACGAGACCAGTTGGGTGGACTGGGCGCTGTCGGCCGAAGACCGCGAACTGCTCGCCTTCGTGCAGCGGCTGATCGCGCTGCGCCGCGCCCACCCGGTGTTCCGGCGGCGCCACTTTCTCCAGGGGCGCGAGATCCACGGCACCGGCATCAAGGACATCCACTGGCTGAAGCCCGACGGCGCCGAGATGAGCGACGAGGAGTGGAACCACGAATTCGCCCGCTGCCTGGGCGTCTATCTCGCCGGCTGGGCACTGAAAGAACGCGACCGGCGCGGCCGGCCGATCAAGGACGACAACTTCCTGCTGCTGTTCAACGCGCACCACGAGGAGATTCGCTTCCTGTTGCCGGAACTGTGCCCCGGTTGCCGGTGGCAGGCGCTGGTCGACACCCATTTTGCCGCCGGTCTGGTCAGCGACGGCCGCTTTTCGGGACTGGACGCCTATCCGATACAGGGACGCTCGCTGGTCCTGCTGGTGCAACTCGACGGCCAAGGTGAGCCGGCGACCTCCGAGTCCTGCGCGGGGAAGATCGGCACATGAGCGAGGCGCTCCGGCATCTGGCTGAGCTGTGCGGCATCCTGCCCGACTACCACGACATCTGGGGCAATCGCTACGTCGTCTCCGATCTCACCCGGCGCCGTCTGCTCTCGGCCATGCACCTGCCGGTCGACGGCGACCTCACGGCACTCGCCCTGGAATTCGAAAACCGCGACTGGCTGAGACCGCTGGCACCCGCGATGGTCCTGCGGACCGCGGCGACGCCGCCGCGGATAGAACTGACGCTGCCGGCGGCCGTCGCGCAGCAGCGCTGCGCGTGGACGCTGACGCTGGAGAGCGGCGAACGCCAGAGCGGCGGTTTTCTCTTGGCCGATCTCGAAGCGGTGGCGGAGCGCAGCGTGGCCGGCACCTTGTACCAGCGCCGCGCCCTACCGCTGCCGCTGCCGCTACCCGCCGGCTACCACCACTTCGAACTGACCGGGCTCGGCCAGGAGGGCGAGGCCCCGGCGCGAATGCTGCTGATCGCCGCCCCGGACCAGTGTTACCTGCCGCCAGCCTTGCGCGAGGGGAGACGGAGCTGGGGCCCGACGGTGCAGCTCTATGGCCTGCGCTCACAGCGCAACTGGGGCATCGGCGACTTCACCGACCTCAAGGCGCTGCTCGATCTCGCCGCCGAGACCGGCGCCGGCATCGTCGGCGTCAATCCGCTGCACGCCCTGTTCCCCGACCAGCCCGGACAGTTCAGTCCCTACAGCCCGTCCAGCCGGCTGTTCGTCAATGTCCTGTATCTCGACGTCGAGGCGGTCGCAGATTTCCGGGAACAGGACCTCGCCGCCGATCCGGATTTTCAGGCCCGGCTGCGCCGCTTGCGCGAAGCAGAGCTAGTGGACTACGAGGGGGTCGCGGCGTTGAAGCTGGCGGCGCTCGATCTCGCCTATCGGCACTTCCGCGCGCAGCACCTGGCACCGGGGAGCGATCGCGGCCGCGCCTTCCGCCGGTTTTGCGCCGAGCAGGGCGATGCCCTGGCCAGCCACGCCTTGTTCGAGGCGCTGCAGGCGCATTTTCGCAAGCGGGATGCCGCCGTGTGGGGCTGGCCGGCCTGGCCGCCGGACTACCGCGACCCGCAAGGACCGGCGGTACGCGCTTTCGCCCAGGCGCACGCGGTCGAGACGGACTTCTACGCCTACTTGCAATGGCAGGCGGAACTGCAACTGGCCGAGGCCGGTGACCGCTCCCGTCGGCGAGGCCTCAGCGTCGGCCTGTACCAGGATCTCGCGGTGGGAGTGAATCCGGGCGGTGCCGAGACCTGGGCCAACCAGGGCGTCTATGCCGCGGCAGCGCACGCCGGCGCGCCGCCTGACGACTTCAACCTGCACGGCCAGGACTGGGGTCTGCCGCCCTTCGTGCCGCACCGCCTGAGAGATGTCGCCTACGCCCCGTTCATCAGTACGCTGCGGGCCAACATGCGCCATTGCGGCGCGCTGCGCATCGACCACGTGATGAGCCTGACACGCCTGTTCTGGGTGCCGGCCGGCGCCGCCGCGGCCGAGGGCGCCTACGTCTGCTACCCGATCGACGATCTGCTCGGCATCCTCGCCCTGGAGAGCCAGCGCAGCCGCTGCCTGGTCATCGGCGAGGATCTCGGCACCGTGCCCGACGGCCTGCGCCCGGCGCTCGCCGCCCTGGGCGTGCTCTCCTACCGGCCGCTGTTTTTCGCGCGCGACGCCGAGGGCGACTTCCTGCCGCCGGGAGCATATCCGGATCGGGCGCTGGTCTGCATCGGCACCCACGATCTGCCGACGCTGCGCGGCTTCTGGCTGGGCCACGACCTCGCGACCCGCGCCGCCCTCGAGCTGTATCCGTCGGAGGAACTGCGAGTATCGCTGCTGGCGTCCCGCGCCCGCGACCGCCCCCGCCTGTTGCAGGCGCTGGCCCGGGAGCATCTGCTGCCCGAGGGCATGGTCACCGATCCGCAGGCGGTGCCCGACATCACGCTGGAACTCGCCGTCGCGGTGCATCGCTATCTCGCGCGCAGCCCGGCCGGGGTCATGGCGGTGCAGCCCGAGGACGTCCTCGGAGTGATCGAGCAGGCGAACCTGCCGGGCAGCATCGCCGAATATCCCAACTGGCGCCGCAAACTGCCGCTGGAGATCGAACAATGGCGAGGGGACGAAAGATTCCGCGCCCTGGGCGAGGCGCTGCGCCGCGAGCGCGGCGGCTAGCCTTTGTTCCGGTAAATCCAGCCTGCCCGCACCAGCCACTTCTCGAACTCGACGGCGAGGAAGACGATGGCCGACAGCGCCAGGCAGGCGGCGAGTTCTCCCGCCGAGAGCGGCTCGGTCTTGAACCAGGCGTTGAACAGCGGCAGGTAGACCGTGGCCAGCTGCAGCAAGACGGTAAACAGCACCGCGGCGAGCAGCCTGGGGTTCGAGGCGATGCCGATCGCGAACAGCGATTCCCGTTCGCTGCGGATGGCCAGGACGTGCCCGAGCTGGGAGAGCGTCAGCACCATGAACACCATCGTCTGCCAGTGCGCCGAGCCGTTGTGGTGGGCCCAGGCCTGGGTGCCGAGCGCCACCCCGCCCATCAACAACCCTGCCCAGACGATGTGCTGCCACATGCCGCGGGCAAAGACGCTCTCCTCGGGCGGTCGCGGCGGACGGCGCATCACGTCCCGCTCTGCCGGCTCGCTGGCCAGGGCCAGCCCGGGCAGGCCGTCGGTGACCAGGTTGATCCAGAGGATGTGGATGGGCAGGAGCGGAATCGGCAGGCCGAGAAAGGGCGCCAGGAAGATCGTCCAGATCTCCGCGGCGTTGGTGCTCATCGCGTACTTGATGAAGCGGCGGATGTTGTCGTAGATGCGTCGCCCCTCGCGCACGGCGTGCACCAGGGTGGCGAAGTTGTCGTCGGCGAGCACCATGTGCGCCGCCTCGCGCGCCACGTCGGTGCCGCCGCGGCCCATGGCGACGCCGATGTCGGCGCGCTTCAGGGCCGGCGCGTCGTTCACCCCGTCGCCGGTCATCGCGACGATCTCGCCGGCCCGCTGCAGCGCCATGACGATGCGGATCTTCTGTGCCGGATCGACGCGGGCATACACCGCCACCCCTCTCACCCGGGCGGCGAATTCCGGGTCGGAGAGGAGCGCGAGCTCGGCCCCGGTCATGACGGCGGCGGCGTCATCGATGATCCCCAGGCGCCGCGCGATGGCGCGGGCCGTGGCCGGATGGTCGCCGGTGATCATCACCGGCACGATGCCCGCGCGCCGGCACTCGGCCACGGCACCTGCGGCCTCCGCCCGCGGCGGGTCGATCAGGCCGACCAGGCCGAGGAACGACAAGCCCGCCTCCGCCTCATCGAGATCCGCCGGAATCTCGGCGAGCCGGCGATACGCCACCGCCAGGACGCGCAGTCCTGCCGCCGCCATGTGCTCGGCGGCGGCGAGCGTCGCGCCGGCATCGAGCAGGGTCCCACCGGACCCCGAGAGCCGCGCCGCGCACAGCGGCAGTAGCGCCTCGGGGGCGCCCTTGACATAGACGACGTAGCCCCCGCCGGTGCGATGGAAGGTGGCCATGCGCATCCTCTCCGAATCGAAGGGCTGCTCCGCCACGCGCGGCGCTTCGGCCTCGAGCTCCGCCTTGGCGTAGCCGGCGGCGGCGGCCGCCGCGAGCAGCGCCAGCTCGGTCGGGTCGCCGATCGAGGCACCCGAAGCTGCGATGCCGGCATCGTTGCACAACGCGAGCGCGCGGCCCAGGGTCGTCCAGGGCTCGCCCGAAGCGAAGCTCGTCGCGACCGTTCCGTCGGCGAAGAAACGCTCGGCGCGCATCCGGTTCTCGGTCAGCGTTCCGGTCTTGTCGGAGCAGATGGTGGTAACCGAGCCCAGGGTCTCGACCGCCGGCAG
This sequence comes from Rhodocyclaceae bacterium, assembly GCA_035530135.1. Lineage (GTDB taxonomy): Bacteria > Pseudomonadota > Gammaproteobacteria > Burkholderiales > Rhodocyclaceae > CAIYYX01. The sequence goes on from DATKVJ010000066.1 coordinate 15,327, forward strand.
GCGCCGGATCAGGGCGGAATGCCTCGCCATCTTGCGCGCTCCGAGCGCCAGCGAGATGGTGACGACGGCGGGCAGCGCCTCGGGGATGGCGGCAACCGCCAGGCTGACCGCGGTGAGGAACATCAGCACCGGCGGCTCGCCGCGCAGCAGGCCGACGATGAAGACGATGGCGCAGATCGCCAGCACGACCAGGGACAGACGCGTGCCGAAGCGGGCCAGGCGCTTCTGCAGCGGCGTCCTCACCTCCTCCGCGCCGGCGAGCAGTTGCGCGATCTTGCCCAGTTCGGTGGCGAGGCCGGTGGCCACAGTCACGCCGGTGCCGCGCCCGCGCGTGACCACCGTGCCCTTGTGCGCCATGTTGAGCCGGTCGCCCAGCGGAGCATCGGCAGCGGCCAGTGCGGCGGCGTTCTTGTCCACCGGCTGCGACTCCCCGGTCAGCACCGCCTCAGCCAGCTGCAGTTGCGCGGTATCGATGAGGCGCAGATCGGCCGGAACGATCGCGCCCGCTTCCAGCAGCACGAGGTCGCCCGGCACCAGCCGATCGGCCGGGACGGTGAGCGCCGCGCCCCCGCGCCTGACCCGTGCCGAGGGCGCGGCCAGCCGCTGCAACGCCGCCATCGCCCGCTCGGCGCGGTATTCCTGGGCAAACCCGATGGCGGCATTGAGCAGCACGATGACCACGATGGCGACGGTGTCGCCAGGATCGCCGATGATGCCCGAGACCACGGCGGCCACCATCAGCACCAGGATCATGAAGTCGTTGAACTGGTCCGCGATCATGCGCACGAGGCTGCGGCGCGCGCTCTCGGGCAGGCTGTTGGGGCCGTACCGCACCAGGCGCCGCTGCGCCTCCGCGGCGTCGAGCCCCGTCTCGGGATCGACGCCGAGGCTGCGGGCGGCCGCCTCGAGCGGGAGTCGATGCCAGACCCGCGCGACCGAGCCAATGTCGTCCATCGAAGCTGGCATGAGGATTCCGGGATGCACCCTGATAAAATAATGCCCTTAGCGTACTCATGCCGATTATGCCACGCGCACCGCCGCCGGCGCGTGTCCAACGTGCCGCCGATAAGGCAGATAATGCCGGCTTGCGAGAGGAAATATTCGATGACGCCGAGGACAGCGGATGCGCCTGCTTCTGGTCGAGGATGACGCGATGATCGGCGAGAGCGTCGTCAAGGGCCTGCGCCGGGAGGGTTTCGCGGTGGATTGGGTGAAGGACGGCGTAGCGGCGGAGCGATCGCTCGAAACGGAGGACTTCGACCTGATGCTGCTCGACCTTGGACTGCCGCGCAAGAGCGGGCTCGACGTGCTGCGCGCCCTGCGCGCCAGAGGCAATCCCATCCCGGTACTGATCCTGACCGCGCGGGACGCGGTGCCCGACCGCATCGAGGGACTCAACGCCGGCGCCGACGACTATCTGGTCAAGCCCTTCGACCTCGACGAGCTGGTGGCCAGAATTCACGCCATCCTGCGCCGTCGCTCGGGGCGCGCCGAGCCGGTGATCCGCCACGGTCCGCTCGCCCTGAATCCGATCAGCCACGAGGTCAGCCTCGAGGGCAGATCCCTGTCGCTGTCGGCGCGGGAGTTCTCCCTGCTCCAGGCACTGCTCGAACGTCCGGGCGCGGTGCTCTCCGTGGCCCAACTGCAGGAGCACATCTACGGCTGGGACGAAGAGGTGGGCAGCAACACCGTCGAAGTATTCATCCATGCGCTGCGCAAGAAGCTCGGCCCCGACTTCATCAAGAACGTCCGCGGCGTCGGTTACATGGTGCCGAGACAGCCGTGAGATCGATCCGGCTCACCCTGCTGCTCTGGCTGTCCCTGGCCCTGTGCGCCGGCATCATCGCGGCGGCGGGTCTGATTTACGTCCAGGCGCGCGCGGCGGCCAACCGCCTGTTCGATTATCAAATGAAGCAGATCGCGCTCTCCCTGCCGCACCAGGCATTCGCGCCGATGGGATCCGCCGGCGACGCGCTCGACATCGGCAAGGACGTGGTCATCCAGATCTGGGACCAGACCGGTATCCGTATCTATCATTCCCACGAACGCCCCAGGTTGCCGCAGCGGGCGGCGCTGGGCTTCATCAACGTCGCGACCAAGGACGGCGTCTGGCGCGTGTTCAGCGCCCAACTCGGCGAGACCGTGGTCCAGGTCGCGCAGCCCCTCTCCGCCCGGCAGGAACTGGCGGCCAAGACGGCGCTCAACACCACCGCGCCCCTGCTGCTGGTGCTGCCGTTCATGGGCATTTTCATCTGGCTGGCGGTCGGGCGCGGTCTGGCGCCGATCAGCCTGGTCGCCCGCGAACTGCGTTCGCGCGGCTCCGACACCCTGACGCCCCTGACCGACCAAGGCATGCCGGAGGAAATCGCGCCGCTGACCCACGCCCTGAACGATCTGCTCGCCCGGCTCGACCGCGCCCTGGACGGCCAGCGCGCCTTCGTCGCCGACGCCGCGCACGAATTGCGCACGCCGCTGACCGCCCTGAAACTGCGCATCCAACTGCTGGAACGCGCCGAAGGCGAGGCGGAGCGGCGCGCGGCGATCAGCGATCTGAACCGCGGACTCGATCGGGCCGAGCATCTGGTCCGGCAGCTGCTGACCTTGTCGCGCCAGGAGACTGACCCGGCAGATCGCCCGCTCACCTCGGTGGACCTGCTGGAGGTCGCCCGCCAGATCGTCGTCGAACAGGCACCCATCGCCGCCGAGAAGGACATCGATCTGGGCATCGCCCAAGGGGCCCCGGCGACGATCACCGGCGACCCCGTGGCGCTCGCCGCGATGCTCGGCAACCTGATCGACAACGCCATCCGCTATACCCCCGCCGCCGGCCGCATCGACGTCTCCGTTTCTGCCACCGACGAAGCGGTCACGCTCACGGTCACCGATACCGGACCGGGCATCGCGGCGAGCGACCGACAACGGGTGTTCGATCGCTTCTACCGGATCGACGGCTCCCAGGCCCAAGGCAGCGGGCTCGGCCTGGCGATCGTCAAGAACGTGGTCGACCGGCATCGGGGCAGCATACGTCTGGAGGAAGGCCCGGAGGGAAGGGGGCTGTCGGTGTCGATCACGCTGCCCAGGACCTGAAGCATCGCGGCGCTCAGCGCCTCAACATCTCGTTACATTAAAGTTTTTTTCGTGGCATACGCTTTAAGTCTGCTTTAAATCTTCTTCCCTAGGATGCAGTCCATCGGCAGCGCCAGGCTGCCACTCTCGAAAGGAGTGCATCATGAACAGCAAGACGTTTTCCCGCAGCGCGGTCACCGCCGCGATACTCGCCGCCATTATCGGGGCGAGCGCGCATTTCGGTCTCCCCAGTTTCTCCCAGGCTCACGCCGCCACAGCCCCGGCCAGCGCTGTGGCTACCCCGGCAGCAGCCGGGGCCGTCGACTTCTCCGGCATCGTCGCCCGCTACGGCCCGGCGGTGGTCAACATCAGCGTCACCGGCAAAACGCAAGCGACCGTCCTCAACAACGGGGGGCCGCAGATCGATCCCAACGATCCGTTCTATCAGTTCTTCCAGCATTTCGGCCCGCAGTTCCAGATCCCCCAGGGCGGGCAAATCCAGCACGCCGAGGGTTCTGGTTTCATCGTCAGCAGCAACGGCATCATCCTCACCAATGCCCACGTGGTCAACGGCGCGCAGGATGTCACGGTCAAGCTGACCGACCGGCGCGAGTTCAAGGCCAAGGTAATCGGCACCGATCACCAGACCGATATCGCCGTGCTGAAGATCAATGCCAAGAATCTGCCCACCGTCAAGATCGGCGATCCCAACGCCACCCGGGTGGGCGAGCCGGTGCTGGCGATAGGCTCGCCCTTCGGCTTCGAGAACACCGCGACCGCGGGCATCGTCAGTGCCAAGTCGCGAACGCTGCCGAATGACACCTATGTTCCCTTCATCCAGACCGACGCCGCGGTCAATCCCGGCAACTCGGGTGGCCCGCTGTTCAACGATCGCGGCGAGGTGATCGGCATCAATTCGCAGATCTTCACCGAGAGCGGCGGCTACCAAGGCTTGTCATTCGCGATTCCGATCGACGTCGCAACCAAGGTGCAGGCCCAGCTGATGCAATACGGAAAGGTCACGCGCGGGCGCCTGGGCGTCACGATCCAGGAGGTCAATCAGGCGCTGGCGGATTCCTTCGGCCTGAAGACGCCGCACGGGGCGCTGGTGAGCGCGGTCGAGAAGGGCAGCCCGGCCGAACGGGCGGGGTTGAAACCGGGGGACGTGATCGTCGCTCTGAACGGCAGGGAAATCAATCACTCGTCGGACCTGCCAACCCAAGTGGCCGACCTGAAGCCGGGGACGTCGGCGCAGGTGGACATCATCCGCAAGGGCGAAAAGAAGACCGTGTCGGTGAAAGTCGGCGAGATGAAACCGGATCAGCTCGCCAACAGCAACCAGGGCGCCGCGCATCAGGGCAGGCTCGGGCTGGCGGTCAGGCCGCTCACCCGCGACGAAAGAAAACAGGCCGGTGTGACCGGGGGCCTGCTGGTCGAGCAGGTGTCCGGCCCGGCGGCACGCGCCGGCATCGAGGCCGGAGACGTGGTGCTCTCGTTCAATGGCACGACCGTGAACAGCGTCGAGCACCTGCGCGAATTGGTCGCCAAAGCCGGCAAGCACGTGGCGCTGCTGGTGAAACGCGACGAGGGCAAGATCTTCATTCCGGTGGATCTCGGCTAGGTTGGTGGCGGCGGGCGCAGGGGCGGGACGGCAATGCTCGCCCCTGCGCATGATTGAATCGAACCGGAGAACGATCAATGGCAACTCGGGAAAGTCCGGCCACGCTCACCGGACATATCTTGCCGACGTCCGCCACCATGGTCGGGGTCTGCGTGACGGCGATAGGTATCGTCAAACTGATGCACGTGGGCACCGTCGGCTATTACGTGGACAAGCTTCTGGCCGTCGACAGCATCACCTTCCTCACCTGCTCCGTCGTGTCCTTCGCCTCGGCGCGCATGGATGCTCGGGCGGTTCAGCTCGAGACCACCGCGGAGTCGATATTTCTGGTCGGCCTATTTCTCCTGGGCATCGCGTCGGTATTTATGGTCTTCAAGATCGGCTAAGCATGAAACAGAAGAGCAAACCCCGGCGCGGCGACCGCCGCGTCGCACTGGTGCTGCAAGGCGGCGGCGCGCTGGGGGCTTATCAGGCCGGCGTCTATCAGGCCTTGCACGAACACGGGCTGATCCCGGACTGGGTGGTGGGCACCTCGATCGGGGCGATCAACGCCGCGCTGATCGCCGGCAACGCTCCAGCCGCCCGCCTGCCCCGTCTCGAGGAATTCTGGCACGGCGTGGCCCGCGACGACCTGCTCGACATGCAGCGGGTGCCGGAGACGCTGCGTCGTTCCAATACCTGGCTGGCCTCGCTCGATGCCGGGATGCGCGGCGTGCCGGGCTTTTTCTCGCCGCGACTGTTCAACCCCTTTGCCGCAGGCCTCGCGGTGGCTCCGGAGTCGGCGAGCTTTTACGACACCCGGGAACTGTCGGAGACGCTCGCACGCCTGGTCGATTTCCCGCACCTGACCACGCCGGGGGCGATGCGCCTGACGGTGAGCGCGATGCGGGTGACCAGCGGCGAACTGGTGAGCTTCGACTCCACCCGCGGCAGTCTCGGAGTCGAACACATCATGGCCAGCGGCGCCCTGCCGCCCGGCTTCCCGCCGGTGCGCATCGATGGCGAACTGTACTGGGACGGCGGCCTGTACTCGAACACGCCGCTCGATCTCGTCCTCGACGACGAGCCCAGGACCGACACGCTGTGCTTCATGGTCGATCTGTGGCGCGCCGAAGGAGCGGAACCCACGACGCTGGACGAGGTGCAGACGCGCCAGAAGGATGTCATGTTCGCCTCCCGCTCGACCCAGCATATCGAGGATTACCGGCGCACCCACGATCTGCGTCGCGCCGTGCAGGCGCTGCACGCCAAGCTTCCCCAGAAACAGCGGGAGGCCCCCGAACTGCAAAAAATCGCGGCGCAAGGTTGCGACACCACCATGCACATCGTGCGCCTGCCCTACCCCGGGCAGGACTGGCACATGGCGTCGAAGGACATCAATTTTTCCCGGGGCTCGATCGAATGGCGCTGGGATCGGGGTTACCGCGATGCCGGCCGGGCGATCGAACAGGCCGGCTGGCTGGCGCCGGTGCCTCGCCACTGCGGCGTCGTCGTGCACGAACTCGCCGAAGGAAATTGAACATGACCGAAGATGAAGTCCGCCGCCGCGCCTTTGCCATGCCGCTGTCCAATCCGGCCTTCCCGCCGGGCCCTTACCGTTTCGTCGACCGCGAATTCCTGATCATCGCCTACCGCTGCGATCCGGAACTGCTGCGCCGGGTGATCCCGGCGCCGCTCGAACTGGCGGAGCCGGTGGTCAAGTTCGAATTCATCCGCATGCCCGACTCGACCGGCTTCGGCCATTACTGCGAGTCCGGCCAGGTGATCCCGGTGAGCTTCAAGGGCGAGCTGGGCGGCTACGTGCACGCCATGTATCTCAACGATCACGCTCCGATCGCCGCCGGGCGCGAGCTCTGGGGCTTTCCCAAGAAGCTCGGCGAGCCGGTGCTGCGGGTGCATAAGGACACCCTGGTCGGGACGCTGGATTACGGCGGACTGCGCATCGCCACCGGCACCATGGGCTACAAGCACCGCAGCCTCGACCAGGGCGCGGTGCTGAAGGGACTCAGCGGCCCGAGCTTTCTGCTCAAGATCATGCCCCACGTCGATGGCACGCCGCGCATCTGCGAGCTGGTCCGCTACACTCTCGAAGACATCCGCGTCAAGGGTGCCTGGACTGGCCCGGGGGCGCTGGAACTGCACCCCCACGCGCTGGCGCCGGTGGCCGAACTGCCGGTGCAGCAAATCCTCTCGGCCACGCATATCATGACCGACCTGACGCTACCGCTGGGCAAGGTCGTCTACGATTATCTCGAATGAGCGTTTCAATAACCGGAAGGAAGAACAGCATGCGCATGAAAGACAGAGTGGCCGTCATCACGGGTGCCGCCAGCGGCATCGGCCTGGAAATCGCCCACGCTTTCGCGCGCGAGGGCGCGAAGGTGTGCATCGCCGACCTGTCGCTCGCGGCGGGGCAAGCGGCGGCGGCGGCGATCGAGCGCGCCGGTGGCGTCGCCATGGCGGTGCAGATGGACGTGGTCGACGAGCAGGCGGTGGAGCGCGGCTTCGATCAGGCGACGGCGGCTCTCGGCGTGCCGGACGTGCTGGTGAGCAACGCCGGCATCCAGCACATCAACCCGATCGAGGCGCTGTCGCTGGAGAACTGGCGCAAGATGCTGGCCATCCACCTGGACGGCGCCTTCCTCACCACGCGCGCCCTGGTGCGCCGCCTCTATCCGAGCGGGCGCGGCGGCTCGGTGATCTACATGGGCTCGGTGCATTCGCACGAGGCCTCGCCGCTGAAGGCGCCCTACGTGACGGCCAAGCACGGCCTACTCGGCCTGTGCAAGGTACTGGCCAAGGAAGGCGCGAAGCACGGGGTGCGCGCCAACGTCATCTGCCCGGGCTTCGTGCGCACGCCGCTGGTCGAGAAGCAGATTCCCGAGCAGGCCAAGGAGCTGGGCATCAGCGAGGCGGACGTCGTGGCCAAGGTCATGCTCAAGGACACCGTCGATGGCGAATTCACCACCACGGCCGACGTGGCCGAAACCGCGGTGTTCCTGGCGGCGTTTCCGAGCAACGCGCTGACCGGGCAATCGGTGGTGGTCAGCCACGGCTGGTACATGCAGTGAGGGCGGGACCAGACAGGATCAATCGACGAGCAGTTCGCGGATCTTGTCGAGATGGCTGAAGTGGCAACCGGTGGCGTCGATGCTCAGCCAACCGGCACGCTTCCAGTCGCCGAGCACCCTGGCCACCGTTTCCAGGCGGGCATCGATGATTTCGGAGAGCTGTTCCAAGGTCAAGGAAATGGGCAGATGCACCCGGTCATCCTTGCGGTCAATGCCGTAGCGCTCGATCAGCTGCAGCATCAGGACCGCCAGACGCTGAGGCATGGTGCCGGCGCTGATGATCTCGATCTTCTTGATCAGCGCCTCGGTGAATCGGGTCAGCTGACCGTGCAGATTGGAGGAAAGCAGCGGAGAGGTCTCGGCAAACTTCAAGAGCACCGCGGCATCGATGCAGATTGCCTTCAGCCCCTCGTTCAGCGCCACGGCATCGATCGAGTGCTTCATTCCGGCAAAGGTGGCAAACAGGCCGAGGCAGTCCCCGGGGCCATACAGCCCGTAGGTCTTACTCGCCCCGTTGCGGTCCCGCCTTGCGGCCTTGACGAAGCCGGAGTCGAGCAGGACGATATCCTTGACTTTGTCGTCTCGGCGCCAGAGGAACTCGCCCCGGCGATAGAGACGCACGGTGGTGGCAGAAGCGAGTTCCCTGAGCGCTTTCAGCGGCAGCTTGGAGAACAGCTCGAAACGGCGCATCGTCCGCACCAGTTCGCCCTTTTCCGGCTGTACCAGGGGCAAGGGCCGCAGGCGGCTGCCGGAGACAAACCTCGCTCTAAAGAAGACGCTACGCGGCAAAGCGACGCGGGGAAACTCCTCCTTAACCTTTTCCGCCTTGAGCTTTTGATTGGCCTTCTTATGCGCCGTCATCTGAGCAACCTTATCGTCTATCGATCACCATTGGAGCAGAGTATACCATTGTTTAAAGTATGGTTTTTACCGCCCGAACCCCATTGGCGGCGGTGAGCGCCGCTTTTGTCGCAAAAAAAACCCGCGCAAGCGCGGGTCGTATCGCTGGAAAAAAACGGCTCACTTCTTCTTGGCGGCTTTCTTGCCCGCAACGGCGGCCTTGAAACCTGCGCCAGCGGAAAATTTCGGGACGGTCGTCGCAGCGATCTTCAACTCTTTCCCGGTCTGAGGATTCCTACCGACCCGGGCAGCGCGTTTTGCCGACTTGAAGGTGCCAAAGCCGATCAGGGCGACGCTGTCGCCCTTCGAGACGGCCTTGCTGATGGCGCCGAGAACGGCGTCGAGCACGTTGCCGGCAGCAGCTTTAGAGACGCCGGCTTCCTTGGCGGCGGCTTCGATCAGTTCCGACTTGTTCATAATTTCCCCTTTTGGCAATTGATGGAAGGTATTCCGACTGGCAATTCGACTGGTGATTCTAATCCGAGATTCCAGGTCCGACTAGCTCCGGCGACATTGACGCCAAGTCCCTAGCAGGCGGAATATATACGCCGCTCCCTTCTCTGGCAACACCAGGTCTTCATATTCCAGACGCCGGCGGGCGCTGCCGGCCCTTGGCCGGCCAGCCGGCAGCGCCAGAGCGCGTCGATTCGACCCGGGCCCGTCTGGTGACCCTATCCCATTGTCTTGACAAGCATAACCTTGGTACTAGCAACTTCGTAATAGCCTGACTTTCGTCATATTGCATTGTGGAAATCGGGCGTATAGCATCGATTCAAGGGCGATCAATCGGGGAGAAAAATGATGTTTTCGAGCAGCCAAGTAGCCGAACAACTGCGCTCGCAAGCGAGCGCTTTTGTCAAATCATCGGAGCAGCTGTTGAAACTGGCGGACGAGATCGACCCGCCCGACGAAGATGAACTGCTCGATCGCGAGATCCGGGCGGATGACGATGCGCTCTGGACCCTGTTCATTCGCGTCTATCATCTGGTCATGAAAACACCGGGCATTACGACCAACAAAATCGCTTCGGGCATGGGACTGCCGGGAAATTATCCGACGGAAAACTCGCATCACTTCACCGCCCAGATTCTGGATTGGCTGACGGACAAGGGCCTGGTCTATCGCTGCAGCGAAAGGAAGCCTTATCAGTGGATGGCGAACCCGGTACCGAAGACCAGCCGCAATCTTCGCGTGGTCAAGAGTTGAGCATCACCGCCGCATCCCCCTAGCCGTCATCATCGCGTCTGGCCGAGCACGCGCTCTACCGCGGCGGCCAGTGCCTCGACCGGAAGCGCGCCGACCAAGACCTCGGTCGCACCGGTTACATTGTTGCGCACCACCGTCGTCGGCGTGCCACTGACCCCCGCCTTCTGGCCGTCGGCGGCATCCTCATCGATACGCTTCGCGACCTTGCCCTGCGCCAGGCAGCGCGAGAACGCTCCAGCGTCCAGTCCGTCAGCCGCCGCCAGCATCTGCAAGGACTTGCCATCGGGCAGACCATGGCCGTTTGAACGCGTGTTCGCGAAGAGCGCGTCGGCATATTTCCAGAAAGCGCTATTGCCGCCCAGGTCCGCTGCGCATTCGGAGGCGATGGCCTCCCGCCGCGCGGCCGGTTCGTGGAAGGGCAGCGGGAAATGCCGCCAGACCCAGTTCAACTTGCCGCCAAAACGCTCCAATAGGGCCTTGGGTGCGTCATGGAAGCGCTTGCAGTAAGGGCACTCGAAGTCCGAGTATTCGATCAGGGAGACCGGCGCGGTTGCGTCGCCGCGGATGTGGTCGCGGCCGGCAGTCACCGGTCTCGCGCTCTTGGCTTTTTCCTCTAGCTGCTGCTGCGCTCGAGCCTGCTCGGCACGGCGGGCTGCCTCCTGGCGATTCGCAATCCGCGCCAGTGACCTCTCGACCGCCTGGTCGAGCGTGCCATCGCTCTCGATGCGGTGGACGATGGCGTCGACCAGGGCCGGATCAGGCTTGACGGCGGTGTCGGCTCTCGCTTCGAGCGCGAGCGCTAGCGCGAACAGCCCGATGCTCGCGGTAAAGAGCGCTTTATAAACCGTCAATTTCATCATTCACCTCTGCCACATGATGCCTTCGGAATACCGGTGGTGGCAATGCGTCACCGCGATTCCGCGCTGCAGCAAATGCTGCATCGGCTAGTAAATCCTATTATCCCATCTACACAATCTATTTTCGTAATTGCGCCAAGTGGGCTAATTTCCGAACAGCAGGAATACCTGCCGCTCTCGAAAAGCGCTGCACCCTTGAGCCCGTCGATCTGTCGGAACTCGTTTCCAGGCTCGTGGTCGGCGCCGAGAATCCAGGATTCATCACAGGGAGGAGACCATGAAGACAATTTCGCAGATTCTCGGTTCGCGGGCAGGGGTCGTCGTCTCGGTAGGGCCGACCGAATCGGTTCATTACGCACTCCAGATAATGGCCGAACACGAGGTGGGCGCATTGCTCGTAGTGGAAACAGGCAGACTTCTCGGCATACTCTCCGAGCGCGACTATGCCCGCAAGGTAGTGCTCAGGGGGAGGCTGTCGCACGAAACCCAGGTGCACGAGATCATGGCCGAGCGGGTCATTTGCGCAACGCTCGACATGAGCATGGAAGAGGCGATGGCCGTCATGACCGAAAACCACATTCGTCATCTTCCCGTTCTGGACGATGCCAAGGACGTGGTCGGTCTAGTGTCGATGCGCGATCTCGTCCAGGAGACCATCGCCGAACAGACTTTTGTCATCCGGCAGTTGGAGAGCTACATCGCCTTGTAGCTGACGCGATCGCCCGGTTGGAACCCCGATAGACGACCGGGAACCGCCGGTTTCGGGGGCTGATGCGCAGAATTGCCGATGGTTTTCGCCCCTGTTAGGCAGATGCTGCTGATTGCTATGGCTGAAAATTGACCGTGGAGGTGGCTGCGGTCCAGTCGGTTGTCCGATGCTCACCTCGTCTTCTGCCCCCTTCTCGTCGAGCTAAAGTTGCTGGCGTTTTTCCCGATAGCTAGATGAGGGCGTACCCCGAGGAAACGGTCATGAGCAAAGAAGATATGATTAACTGGCTTCTGCGGGAAATCGCGTCGGATCGATTTCGTACCGCTGGCCCGGCCGGCGTCGATGGCGCGCGGTTTGACCAGGCAGCGGAATGGTTGCGCCTCAACGCCCGAAGCCACGGCGAGATCGAGGTCTTGTACTACAGCTCTGAGGAATTCTACGCGATGTCGGCCTGAGCTACAGCTGCCAAGAAGAAAACGGCTCCCGTCTCTGAGAGCCGCTTGAATGCTGGTGGCCAGGGACACTATCGAACTATTCTCGCAATGCCGCTCCATTGAGCCTTATTCGCACCAAACGCTTTCATGGTTGCCCCCAGAGTTGCCCCCAGGCACAACCTGTTGGGAAGATGCTGAACAGAAAGAGTGGGTGGAAGTCCCGGTTTCTCGGCCCGTGCCTTGTTGAGTAGTCGATCACGGATGGACGCGCCGATATTACGAACGCTCATGTCAGGCTATCCAGATAGGGGCGCATTACGTTGGCCATGCGGCAGACCTTCGCATAGCGCCAGATGTCGTCACTGCTCATGCGCTTCTCGTGCCAGGCCTCGCGCAGCGCCTCAAGGGCGACGTCGAGGCCGATCTTGTTGCGGTATTTAAAGCAGTCGGCGACAGTCTTGGCGACGCCCGTGACGCGGACGGTTACTCCATCCACGACATGCTCCTCCACACCCTCGGTAAGAGCCGCGCCGGAAAAACGCACGATGCGCAGTGGCGGGTAGTCGAGCTTCGGCGCAAGGGCCTTGTTCTCGATGGCCAGCCACACTTCGAAGGGGGCCTGGGTGGTCAGACCATGAAAACGTAGTGCCGATAGCAGACAGACAATACCCTTGGGCACCCGGCGCGCCACCTCGGCCAGCGATCCGTGCGCCGAAACCTCGCGCCCGGGCAGCCCGTAGAGCCCACGCCCGACCCGCTCCAGTTGCCCACAGCGGACGGCACAGGTCAGGGAAACCCGGGGGATTCCCAGCGGTGCCAGATCACAGGGGCGGATCAGCCCTTGGGATCGCGCGAGATCGATCAGCCTCTCGGCGGTAGTGTCTATATTGGGCATGGTGTTGCATAACATCGGTAGATGTCAATATCTACCGATGGATCGGAACATATGTGCCCACACCTCCCCCACCCAGTCATCGACCAGGATGAATCGCCCTATTTGTGCCAAAAAAATGGCTTTTGCAACAAATAAACTGGCGCGATACGGGGCAATTGCGACAAATAAACGAGTGCGCTCCGTAGCCCACCCAAAAACCGCACCCACGAACTCGCAACAACCGCTGTCACGCCACTTGCCCAATGCCCTCGGTGAACAGACAATTCGTCTTACCTTTCGCCTTAGCGCCGGAGATTCGCCATGTCTATCGTCACCATCACCCTTTCCAGCAAGGGGCAAGTCGTCATCCCGAAGGCGATACGGGACGAACTGCATTGGCATGCGGGCACACAGATCACTCTGGTCACCACTGCTTCCGGCGTCACGCTAAAAGCCGTGCCGAAGAAAACCGGCCGCAAATTTGAGGACCTCATTGGCATGCTCAAACATGAGGGGCAACCGCTATCCACCGAAGAACTGTGCAAGCCGGTGGACTACAGCGCGGACTGGGAAGTAGGCAAGAAGCACATCTGAGGATAGCGCTCAAGTGGTATGCACAGGGTGCCGATTTTGCCGACGCGCTGCATCTGGCCGCATGAGGCACCGCCGTCATGCACAGCTTCGACCGGAACTTCTGCAAGGCGGCACGAGACGCAGACATCGCGCCAGAAGTGCGCGTGTGGGAGGTTTGAAGGCAGGTAACGCAAGGTCAAATTGGCGACGTCATGCGCGCCTGTCCAAGGCGCGCTGTGCCGATCCGGCAACTGAGCGTATCGAGCGGTTCGTACGCTTGGAACTGGTGGAAACCCTTGACGGTCTGGACCGGGCATGACTTTGTGGCGCGATACTTGATTATCGCGCCAAATAATGGCGCGTATCTGGTGCGCACTTACTGGAACAGTTCGAGGTTATTACCGAAACGACCTCGCTCGATCAATAGCGGCCTGCTCCGGCCGGGTGATTTCCTTGAAGTGGCGACGTGGATTGCCACACATCCAGCAGCTACATGGACACGGCGTATCGACAGCCTTACCGAGGGATTTGGCATCGTGACGGATGTCTCGACCCCAGTGGAAACGACGTGCGGCCTTCAATCGAGCGACATGATGTCGACGTAGGGCGCGCTTCATGTTTTTCATCGGGCTTCTCCTGATTACGGCCGGCACCCGAGATGGGCCCGACCGGTCGTATGAAGAAACCCGCGAAGCGATAGATCAGAACAAACTCAGTAATCACCACCAACTCCAGTTCGCATCGTGGTTGTGCCAAGACCGAAACACCGGATCGAATTCGGGATCATCCAGCCACCGCCGCAGCATGCGGTCGTTACCGGTGCGAATCCGGTGATCGGACACCTTGCGGTACCAGCGCGGCGCGGAGCCGCCCATGGTGACCGTCTTGTCGGAATGAAAACGTGCAATTGCCTTGCGCCAAAGCTTAGATTGCGGGTTGAGTTGAACCCAGTGGCCGTAGGGAAGTCGGGACTCCCAATCGTGCAGCACCCAGTAATACTCGTGAAGCTCCCGCTTGCGGCGAAACGTACGTGCCATGACATAGCTCCAGTTATTGGTAACTAGGTCATGGCGATCTCCTTTTTCGTGGCAAATTCAGAATTCATCATGCATTAACGCTTGGCGGTCAATTTTGCTGACACGGCTAGAATCCGCGATAGTCACCACCTGCAGCTGAATATCTGGTCGATCTTGAAGGAGCGCTCAACGCGATTCGTGGCAACTCGTGCCGAAGAGAGGATTGTGGTGGCTCATATTTTCCCCCACACTGGTGAGACAATGCCATTTGTACAATCTATAAAATAAATAATTTTGCCCGCTCAAACCGTCACGCTCAACCAGATCGAATCCCATTTGTGGGAATCCGCCAACATTCTGCGCGGCCCTGTAGATGCAGCCGACTTCAAAACTTACATCTTCCCCTTGCTGTTCCTCAAGCGTATTTGCGACGTCTGGGACGAGGAATATGAAGAAATTGTCGCCGATACGGGCGATGCCGAACTCGCCCTGTTCCCCGAATCCCACCGTTTCCAGATCCCGGACGGCTGCCACTGGACCGACGTCCGAGCAGTCGCCAGCAACGTCGGCAATGCGCTGCAGCGCGCCATGCGCGAGATCGAGAAGGCCAACCCCGACACGCTGTACGGCGTGTTCGGCGATGCCCAGTGGACCAACAAGGATCGGCTGTCCGACGCACTGCTCAAGGATCTGATCGAGCACTTCTCGCGACTGTCCTTCGGCAATCAGAACGTCAGGTCAGACCTGATTGGCGACGCCTACGAATACCTGATCAAGAAGTTCGCCGACGCCACCAACAAGAAGGCGGGCGAGTTCTATACCCCGCGCAGTGTCGTGCGCTTGATGATCGAGATGCTCGATCCCCGCGAAGGCGAGACCATCTACGACCCGGCCTGCGGCACCGGCGGTATGCTGCTCGCCGCCGTCCAGCACGTGAAGGAACAACACGGTGACGTAAAGCGCCTGTGGAGCAAGCTCTTCGGCCAGGAGAAGAACCTGACCACTTCGTCCATCGCTCGCATGAACCTATTCCTGCACGGCATCGAGGATTTTCAGGTCGTGCGCGGCGACACCCTGCGTAACCCGGCATTCTTCGACGGCGACCGCCTCGCCGACTTCGATTGCGTCATCGCCAATCCGCCGTTCTCACTGGAAAAGTGGGGCGAGGAGCAGTGGATCAATGATCCCTTCGGCCGCAACTTCGCCGGCTTGCCGCCTTCTAGTTCGGGCGACTTCGCCTGGGTGCAGCACATGGTCAAGTCGATGGCCGAGGTCAAAGGGCGCATGGCTGTGGTACTGCCGCAGGGCGCACTGTTCCGCAAAGGTGCCGAGGGCAGCATTCGTCAGAAGCTGCTGGAGATAGATCTGGTCGAGGCGGTCATCGGCCTGGCACCGAACCTGTTTTACGGCACTGGACTCGCCGCCTGCATCCTGGTGCTGCGCAAGAAGAAGCCCACCCAGCGACGCAAGAAAGTCATGATCGCCGATGCCTCGCGGCTATTCCGGCGTGGCCGGGCACAGAACCACCTGGAGCCGGAGCACGCCCTCGACATCCAGCGCTGGTTTGAGAAATTCGAAGACGTGCAGGACGCCGTGCGCATCGTCAGCCTCGACGACATCAAGGCCGAAGACTGGACGCTCAACATCTCCCGCTACGTGCTGCCGCCCTTGCAGGAAGACATTCCACCATTGCCGGAAGCCATTGCCGCCTTCAAGAATGCACTCACCCGCTGCCGAGAGGCAGAAGAAACTTTGGATCGCGTAATAGTAGAAAGCGAATGGATCACCATATTTCAAAATACTCTTGGGGGAGATAAACATTGAATGCTGAAAAGTTGATTCAAGCACTTAAGCAAAAGCTCGGTGTGAAGACCGATAGCGCATTGGCTAAGGCATTGGGCATAACTGGTCCGGCATTGATCCAGTGGCGAAACCAAAAGAATGACGTCTCCGCTCTTCAGCTTGCGAATACAGTGGCTAAAGTGAGAGATGCCGCAAAGAAGGACGCACACCGAGCTGCGATTAAGCCTCTCGTCGAATTCTTTCCAATTTACGCAGTGCAGGCAGGGAAGAAGCAAGAGGTCTTCGAAACAGGTAAAAACGCTGGAAAGCAGTCGAACGGCCTTAGAACGATTCTTGAGGCCTCTCAAGGGCTTTATGTCTTTTACGACACTCGAGGGCGAGCCCTATATGCAGGCCAAACCAAAAAGCAAAACCTGTGGAAAGAACTGAACTCAGCGTTCAACCGAGATCGTAGCGCTCAGGTCATGACGCTGGTTAGACATCCGACCAATGATGTCGATTTTCGGCCTGCATATGAGAAAGTACGTCAGCCCACCGATATCAATCTCAAGCTACACGACCTTGCTGCGTATTTCAGCGCCTATGCTGTCGCCGATGGAATGATTGACGACTTGGAGGCTCTGTTGGTTCGCGTGTTTCCCAACGACCTTTTGAACTTCAAGATGGAAAAATTTGGCAAAACCGCAAAGAAGAAGCCAACGCCGGCAAAGACAGCACTTAAAAGTAAAACTGCCAAAAAAAAGGCGATCAATAAATGATCTCCCGCATCACCCAACAAGAACTGGAAAGTTATCTCTGGGGCGCCGCTGTCCTGCTGCGCGGCCTGATCGACGCCGGCGACTACAAGCAGTTCATCTTCCCACTGCTGTTCTTCAAGCGCGTCTCGGATGTGTGGGAAGAGGAATACCGTGCGGCGCTGGCCGATTCCGACGGCGATCTCTCCTATGCAGAGTTCGCCGAGAATCACCGCTTCCAGATTCCCGAAGAGGCACGCTGGTCAGAAGTGCGCCAGACGCCGAAAAATGTCGGCATGGCCATCCAGACCGCCCTGCGCCAACTGGAGGCCGCCAACCCAGATCTGCTCGCCGGCATCTTCGGCGACGCACCGTGGACCAATCGCGAGCGCCTGCCCGACGAAACCCTCAAGAACCTGATCGAGCACTTCTCGACCCAGACACTCTCCGTCGCCAACGTGCCCGAGGACGAACTCGGCAACGCCTACGAATTCCTCATCAAGAAGTTTGCCGACGACTCCGGCCACACCGCCGCCGAGTTCTACACCAACCGCACTGTCGTGCACCTGATGACGCAACTGCTCGCCCCCCAGGCCGGCGAGTCGATCTACGACTCCACCTGCGGCACCGGCGGCATGCTCATTTCGGCGCTGGCCGAAGTCAAGCGCAGTGGCGGCGAATACCGCACGCTCAAGCTCTATGGGCAGGAACGCAACCTCATCACCTCCGGCATCGCCCGGATGAATCTTTTCCTGCACGGCGTCGAGGATTTCCAGATCATCCGCGGCGATACCCTGGCCGATCCCAAGCACATCGAGGGCGACCGACTACGCAAGTTCGACGTGATCCTGGCCAATCCGCCCTACTCCATCAAGCAGTGGGGTCGCGAGGCTTGGACCCAGGACAAATGGGGCCGCAATTTCCTCTGCACCCCGCCCCAGGGCCGGGCCGACTACGCCTTCCAGCAGCACATCCTGGCCAGCCTCTCGGACCGTGGCCGCTGCGCCGTACTCTGGCCCCACGGTGTGCTGTTCCGCAACGAAGAGCAGACCATGCGCGCCAAGATGGTCGACTTGGATTGGGTCGAAGCCGTGATCGGTCTCGGGCCGAACCTGTTCTACAACTCGCCGATGGAGTCCTGCATCGTTATCTGCAACCGGCGCAAACCAGCGGCGCGCAAGGGCAAGGTGCTGTTCATCGACGCCTTGAGCGAAGTGACGCGGGAACGGGCACAGAGCTTTCTCACACCCAAGCAGCAAGAGCGCATCCTTCAAGCCTTCCGTGCTTTTAGTGCAGACGCAGGCTTCTCCGAGCTGGCGACCATCAAGCAAATCATCGCAAACGGCGCGAATCTGTCGATCCCGCTGTATGTGAAGAAGCAGACCGCCATAGCCGACGGCACGGAAGCCGCGACACTTGGTGCCGCCTGGGCGCAATGGCAAACAGACGGCCGGGCCTTCTGGCAGCAGATGGATGCCTTGGTGGAAACCCTCGATGGTCTGGACCGGGCATGACTTTGTGGCGCGATACTTGGTTATCGCGCCAAATAATGGCGCGCATTTTGTCAAATCGCGCCATTACACCTGGCGGGTGAGGAAAGGCGGGCATGGCTGAGAAGCAGATGAAGGCGGGCTGGCGAACTTGGCGCTTCGAGCAAATGGTGACCAACGTCAATGTGCGTATCGACAAGCCGTCCGAATCCGGCATGGAGCATTACGTCGGGCTGGAGCACCTCGATCCTGATTCACTGCGCATCCGGCGCTGGGGTAGCCCCGACGATGTCGAGGCGGGGAAGCTCTTCTTCAAAACCGGTGACATTATTTTTGCCAAGCGGCGCGCTTACCAGCGCAAGCTGGGGGTTGCCGAGTTCGACGGTATCTGCTCGGCACACGCAATGGTGCTGCGCGCCAAGACTGAGGTTGTACTACCGGATTTCCTGCCGTTCTTCATGCAGAGCGATCTGTTCATGAAACGAGCGGTGGAGATTTCGGTGGGATCGCTTTCGCCGACCATCAACTGGAAAACAATGGCGGTACAGGAATTTTCGCTACCGCCGATTACTGAGCAGGGAAGATCGGTGGAACTTCTTTCGGCAGTGGAGGTGCAAATTGAATCTGTAATTACGGCACGCTTCGCCACCGAGAAGCTTAGGAAATCTGTGGCGCTTGATGCCTTCTCTTCAATTGACAGCCCAAAGGTAAAAATGGGAACTGTTGCTGACATTCGAAATGGTACGACGCCTCGCAGGGTAAGGGAGGATTACTGGAAGGGTTCGACTCCCTGGCTTCCGACCGGGAAGGTGAACGAACGCATCATCGAAGCGGCCGATGAGTTCATTACTGACAAAGCGCTCACCGAGTGTCCTCTGACCCTGATTCCGGCAGGAGCCACCCTCGTTGCAATGATCGGCGAGGGGCAGACCAGAGGCCGTGCTGCCATGCTTGCGTTAGACGCTTGCATCAATCAGAACTTTGGTGCGGTCATCCCGAGCAAAGCAATTGACCCTTGGTATTTGTTTTACCTGCTGGAAAGCAACTACGAGGCGCTTCGCCATTGGTCCCAAGGTACGAACCAGCATGCTCTGAGTTGTGGTTTGCTAAAGGAATTTCCGATACCGGTTCCAAGTTTGGAAAGACAGCAAGAAATTGTCGAGTCAATAAAGGCAATAGAGGCAGGCGAGCGGTTGTTGGCATACAGGCTTACAAAAGCCATCGAGATGCGGCACGTCGCCCATCGAATGGCGTTGTCCGTGGGGTAACCAGATGGCCGTTTTTAACGAATCCAACACCGTCGAAGCCTATCTCTACGACCTCCTCTCCGGCCCGACCAAGCCTGTCGCGGTCAACGTCGTTCAGGAACCCGAAACCATTTACGGCCGCGCCCACAAGGGCCTCGGCTGGCGCCGTATCGCCAGCGGCGACATTCCGCGTCAGCCGCAGGAAGTGCTGGTCGAAAAATGGCTGCGCGAGGCGCTGATTCGCCTCAACCCGGAAATTGCTATCCAGCCCGACCGCGCCGACGAGGTGCTCTACAAACTGCGCGCCATTATTCTCTCGGTGCGCTCCGACGGCCTGATACGCGCCAATGAGGAAATGACTGCCTGGCTGCGCGGCGAGCGTTCCATGCCCTTCGGCCTCAATAACGAGCATGTTCCGGTACGGCTGATCGACTTCGACAATCTGGACCAGAACCAGTACGTCGTCACCCAGCAATTCGTCTACCGCGCCGGCAGCGCCGAGCGCCGGGCCGACTTGGTGTTGCTGGTCAATGGTCTGCCGCTGGTGCTGATCGAGGCCAAGACGCCGACCCGGACGGCGGTGAGCTGGGTCGATGGCGCGGTACAGGTGCATGACGACTACGAAAAGTTCGTGCCGGAGCTGTTTGTCTGCAACGTGTTTTCGGTCGCCACTGAAGGCAAGGAGTACCACTACGGTTCGCTCGGACTGCCGGTCAAGGACTGGGGGCCGTGGAATCTGGATGCGGATGGTGGTGACCCACAGCGGCATCCTTTGCATGGTCTGAAGCTCGCCGCCGAAAGCATGCTGCGCCCCCATGTAGTGCTGGACATCCTCTCCAGTTTCACCCTGTTCGCCACGGACAGGAAGCAGCGCCGCATCAAGATCATCTGCCGCTACCAGCAATACGAGGCGGCCAACAAGATCGTTGAGCGGGTGCTGGCCGGTTTTCCCAAGAAAGGCCTGATCTGGCATTTCCAGGGCTCGGGGAAATCGCTGCTGATGGTGTTCGCGGCGCAGAAGCTGCGCCTGCATCCGCGCCTGAAAAACCCGACGGTGCTGATCGTGGTGGATCGTATCGACCTCGACACCCAGATCACCGGTACCTTCACCGGCGCCGACATTCCGAATCTGGAAAAAGCCGAGACACGGGATAAGCTGCAACAACTGCTGGCGCAGGACGTGCGCAAGATCATCATCACCACGATCTTCAAATTCGGCGAGGCGGATGGTGCTTTGAACGAGCGCAGCAACATCATTGCCCTGGTGGACGAAGCCCACCGCACCCAGGAAGGCGACTTGGGTCGAAAGATGCGCGACGCCCTGCCCAATGCGTTCCTGTTCGGTCTGACCGGCACGCCGATCAATCGTTTCGACAAGAACACCTTCTACGCCTTCGGTGCCGATGAGGATACCAAGGGCTACATGAGCCGCTATGGTTTCGAGGAGTCCATTCGCGACGGGGCGACGTTGAAGTTGCACTTCGAGCCGCGTCTGCTGGAACTGCACATCGACAAAGCCGCCATCGACGCCGCATTCAAGGAAATGACCGGCGGCCTCTCGGACCTGGACCGCGACATCCTCGGCAAGACCGCCGCCAAGATGGCGGTGCTGGTCAAGACGCCGGAACGCATCCGGCGCGTGTGCGAAGACATCGTCCGGCATTTCCAGAGCAAGGTGGAACCGAACGGCTTCAAGGGCCAGATCGTCACCTTCGACCGTGAATCCTGCCTGCTCTACAAAACGGAATTGGACAAGCTGCTGCCGCCCGAGGCCAGCGATGTCGTGATGACGGTGAACGCCAATGAGCCGCAATACAAATCCTTCTCTCGCGGCCGGGATGAGGAGGAGCGCTTGCTCGACCGTTTCCGCGATCCCAATGACCCACTGAAGTTGCTGATCGTCACCTCCAAACTGCTGACAGGATTCGATGCGCCCATTCTGCAAGCGATGTATCTCGACAAGCCGCTGCGCGACCACACGCTGTTGCAGGCCATCTGCCGGGTAAACCGCACCTATTCGGAACAGAAGACTCACGGCTTGATCGTGGATTACCTCGGTATCTTCGACGACGTAGCCAAGGCGCTGGAGTTCGATGAGAAGGGCATTACGGCGGTGGTGTCGAATATCCAGGAACTCAAGGATCGGCTACCTGAGGCGATGCAGAAATGTCTGGCCTTCTTCGCTGGCGTTGATCGCACCGTGGAAGGCTACGAAGGCCTGATCGCCGCCCAGCAATGCCTGCCCAACAATGCGGTGCGCGACAACTTTGCAGGCGAGTACAGCCTGCTCGGAAAACTGTGGGAGGCGATCTCGCCCGATCCTATCCTTGGCCAGCACGAGAAGGCCTACAAGTGGCTGTCGCAGGTGTATCAGTCGGTCCAGCCCTCCAGCGGCCACGGCAAGCTGATCTGGCACTCGCTGGGCGCGAAGACCATCGAGTTGATCCACCAGAATGTGCATGTCGATGCCGTGCGCGATGACCTCGATACCCTGGTGCTGGATGCCGACCTGCTGGAAGCTGTGCTTTCCAATCCCGATCCGAAGAAGGCTAAAGAGATCGAGATCAAGGTGGCGCGACGGCTACGCAAGCACCTCGGCAATCCGAAATTCAAGGCGCTATCCGAACGGCTGGATGCACTGCGGGATCGCTTCGAGTCGGGCGTGCTGAACAGCGTGGAATTTCTGAAGCAGTTGCTCCAGATCGCCAAGGAAGTGTTGCAGGCCGAGAAGGAAATCCCGCCAGAGGAAGACGAGGATCGCGGCAAGGCGGCGCTGACCGAATTGTTCGCCGAGGTGAAAACCGCCGAGACGCCGATCATGGTCGAGCGTGTGGTAACGGATATCGACGAGATTGTGCGTCTTGTTCGCTTCCCGGGCTGGCAGGACACGTTGGCTGGCGAGCGGGAAATCAAGAAGGCGCTACGCAAAGCACTCTTCAAGTACAAGCTGCACGCCGACGAAGAACTGTTTGAGAAGGCCTACAGCTACATCCGGCAATACTACTGAGATCCGAGCATGAAAGCAGAAGGCACGCTGGTCACAAATCTTCTTGAAGGTGCGAAGTAGTTCATCGTGCCGATTTTCAAGCGTGGCTATAGATGAGAGGGTGACGGAGTGAGTGCGAAGGAACCATCGATGTTTGACGATGACAAGGGACCGGACGACGAACATTCGTTCGGCGGCGTCTGGACGCTCATCAAACTGGAGGCGCTGGAGAAATATCTTGTGGCCTTCAACACGGCTTTGAGCCGGCAGAGCTTCACGCGAATTTACATCGATGCCTTCGCGGGCACGGGCCGCTGCGACATCAAGGTGGATGGGGAAAAGACCAGCGTGGATGGGTCGGCGAGGCGGGCTCTGGGCACCAATCCGCCGTTCGACAAGTTCTGCTTCATTGAACTGAGACCCAAGAAGCTCGCGGCCCTCAAGGCACTGGAAGCGGAATACCCGGGAAAGTACATCGAGGTCATCCACGACGATGCCAATGCCGCACTGAAGACGCTTTGCGGAAAATACCAGTGGCGGAACGAGCGTGCCGTGTTGTTTCTCGACCCGTTTGGAATGCACGTTGAATGGTCGACGCTGGAGGCCATTGCCCAGACCGAAGCGATTGATGTCTGGTATCTCTTCCCATATTCCGGGCTGTATCGTCAGGCCGCGAAGAATGCTGATGCGATGGATTCAGACAAGGAGGAATCGATCACGCGCCTTCTGGGTACCGATGAGTGGCGGCAGGCGTTCTATGTACCCAAGAGACAGACCACTCTGTTCGTTGGGGATGATGGTGATGAGCGTGAGGCGGATCACCGACAGATGTTGGACTTTGTGTCCAAGCGACTGAAAGGGCTTTTCCCGGCCGTAACCGAGCCGAAAGTTCTGTATCAGTCAGGGGACTCGAAAAACCCGAGTGGAGCGCCACTATTCGCGCTTTACTTCGCGGCCTCAAATCCGAAACCTGCGGCTTTCGGACTCGCGACGAAGATAGCCAAGGCCATATTGGATACGCTATAGCTCCATTTGCGCGGCCGGTGGGTAGGCATCCCAGGTGCGCCCCCTGAACATACGGCCGTTCGCCTTTTTGTGGCGTTTGACGCCGTCGGCGCCCCACCCCCCCCACTGCTTGAAGAAAAACGCCGCACCGGCTTCGTCAGCCTGCTGCTTCACGTTTTCAACCCACTCCGGTTTCATGGGCCGCGCCTTCGGCCCGGATTCACCGCCCACAATCACCCAGTGAATATCAGTCAAGTTGAGTTCGCCGACATCCTCGAGCAACGGTTCGACCGACAGAAAACGGATGTGCGCATCGACCTGACGCAGGTAATCGATGCGCGGCACCCCATATTGCCGGTCCTCGACCGACACGCCCAGCCATACATTTTCGGGACATCCGCGATTCCGGAAATATTCCGGCAAGCGGTCGGCGCGCTTGGTCAGAATTTGATAGGTGTGCTGCGGCGTTTGCCGAATCACCGAAAATACCTGATCAAGATACTGGTCTGGGATGTCCTCGTGAAAGAGGTCACTCATCGAATTGACGAAGTAAACGGTTGGCTTTTTGCGCTGCATGGGCTGGACTAGCCGTCCGGGCAGGATTGCCAGCTTGAAGCCGTTCTCGTAGCCCGGCGCACCCATGGCATGAAGCCGGCCAGCCATCACTTCGGCGTAGCAGTGCTTACAGCCAGGAGAAATTTTCGTGCATCCCGTTGTGGGATTCCAGGTTTGTTCCGTCCATTCAATGCTTGATTTGGTCGCCATTTCACCCTCCATCTTAATTCGTGTGCTGGCTCATAGTGCGAGCCAGGTCTTTTTCGGCTACCAGCCCATCTATGAGCTTGGACAGCGCCACGCGTAAAGGTGCCTGATCCTCACGACTGAGTTGTGCACGTACCTTGTTTGCCAGTTCATCGACTGACGGCGATCCCTCTTCATTGCCCCAATGCACGAGACGCATACAGCGCTCGATAACCTCGGCTTTTGGATTAGCGCCGCCCTGTTCATACCGACTCAACGTCGACTGCGTTACGCCCAGATCGCGGGCGAATTCGGCCTGGCTGCGTCCGTCCCGTGCCGTCTTGATAAGCTGAGAGATGCTTGTAATCGCCACGTGCTGAATTCCAAATTCAATGCATAGTGTGCATTTTAGCAAAACTATGATGCGTTTGCTGCATTTTTATGGGATCGCCGGACTGGATCATTGACGACTCCCCATATTCGTTCGGGTGCCAACGGTAGCCGTGTCACGCTACTTCACCCTGCGCAGTATCGGCTGCGCGACTGTGTCGCCTTTCACGATGTCCAGAGCACGGTCAACCTGTGCCCTCGTGAGACAGCGCCGGGCGAAGCGCGCCGTCACCATCAGCGGCGCGTACAACAGCGCGATCGGCAAGCTGATCAGCAGGGCGGGCCACGCCGGGAATGCGAAGGCTGCGACGCTGGCAACCGAGAAGGCCACGACGACGGCTGCGTCGCATCGTCGCCAGAGCAGAGGTGGATCGCCTCGAACGAAATTCACCTGCTTCCCGGTGGACGCGTTGTAGAGCCCGACCAGCCGTTCACCCAGCAGCAACGCAGTCACCATGTGACCGCGACGAGCCGGCATCTCACGGCAGTGGACGACCAGCTTGATGTCGTGGCCGCTGGTCGTCGAGATCCAGAGTTCGCGCCTTTCGCGCGCCGGATATTGCTCACACCAGCGCATCGGTACGTTGATATACCGCTGAACCTCGGCCAATTGGCCGCTGACGGAGAAGAACTTGCGCATGCAGGACTCCATATCTGTGTCCGATCAACATCGCACGCATGCAAGCCTTGTCAACCCGCGCTTTTTCGCCGACGTGATAATTTTTGTCGTCATGCCGGATGATTGGCAAATCCAATGACACTCCAGTGACAGCCCAGTACAAGCGCATAGGCACGTTACGCTGACGGTGCCACTGGAATAACACTGCATTAAATATTCTGCAGTATGCGAAGGCTTGAATTCGGCGCCACGCAGGACCGCGCAAGGTTCATGATCCGTACCAGAGGCCACTCTTGTTCGCGTCAACCCCTGCTACAACTTGCCTGTCGATGTTGAGCAGAAAATGGAGCCGCATCAAGTGCCGACGCAATGCCACAAGCAAGCGCCAGCGAACCAGGGCGATTTCGGAAACCGGCATTGACACCGCGTGATGCCGGGTGTCAACTGACGACTCCCGACGGCCCTCCTGATGGCCGGCTCCCTGTGGAGCGAAAGGCGTTGCGGTCGATACCCGCCTCTAGAGCTCCGATTCCTCGAATCGGGCCGGTCGTCACCCCCGAGGTGGCGGCCTTGTAGAAGTCGTTCGTAGAGCCTATGTCTGCGACCTACCGGTGATCATCGCCGGGCGCTCCCTGAAGCGCGTCGCAGCCAGAGCTGATGTCGTGTCCGGCACCTGATGCCGGTGCACCTGTCCCCGCCATTCAATCGAGCACCTGCCCTTCCACTGTGAAAGGCAAGGTACGCGGTCGTGCTTGCCCCTGATGGGCTCCGCCGCGTGCCATTCCGCTCGTTGACCTGACACCACCCTGGACTCTCGGTCAGGGGTGGACCCAT
>DATKVJ010000067.1:0-7476 GCA_035530135.1 Rhodocyclaceae bacterium
ATGATCAATGGCTGATCATTGCAGCCCGTAAATCGACAGAGGTGTGAAGCATAGCCATGAGCCACGGTGATTTTTAAGGATTGTCCGAATAAGTAGCGACAGATGAAAACGGCGAGCACATTTTCTGAAGCGAGGGATGAAATGGGCGGCGAATCGGACCCTGAGGCCCCAACTCGCACGCCCTGTCCGGCCATTTTGCATTCAAGGGGCGCGCCTCCGCCGCTGAAGTCCGAACAGGTGGGGCGGGCTATGAAGATATTCGCCAAGGCGGCCACCACGGTTCTGTATCAGCTCTGCTG
Organism: Rhodocyclaceae bacterium; assembly: GCA_035530135.1. Classification (GTDB taxonomy): domain Bacteria; phylum Pseudomonadota; class Gammaproteobacteria; order Burkholderiales; family Rhodocyclaceae; genus CAIYYX01. The sequence continues at coordinate 300 of DATKVJ010000067.1, forward strand.
ACTTGACGGTGGTGAAATCGTTCACGTCTTATTTCGGGAGTTAAACAATGGACTGCTGCCATGGCTAGAATTCGCGACAGTAGTCGTGTGGACCACGGCGGCAATAATTTCGGCAAAGTAATCATAGATCAACCCGTACTGATCGTCGAAGACAGCTACTCGTTAGCCAAAACGATCGCGGCCATGTTGACCGAGCGCTGGGGATGCGAAGTCCACATCGCTGAAAGCCTGAAAGAAGCCGGAAAGTATCTGGATAAGTACGGCTGGGACTACATCTCGGCGATATGCGATGTGGTACTTCCCGATGCGCCCAACGGCGAAATCATCGATTTGGTCAAGGAACTGGCCATACCCACCATCGCCATCACTGAAATTCTTGACGACAAGCTGCGCGAAATGATCGTCAAGAAAGAGGTGGCTGACTACGTGCTAAAGAGCGACACGATCAACTATGAATACATACTCCAACTGATAGGACGCATTTACAAGAACCGCGGCATCAAGGCGTTGATAGTAGACGATTCCCTGAGTGCAAGAACCACGTTGGAACATATGCTCAATACCCAATGTTTGCGAACCCTTGTGGCCGACGATGGCAAAACCGCGTTCAAGTTGCTGAACGAGCATCCTGACATTCAACTGTTGATTGTCGATTATTCAAAGCAGGAGCCGGTGATGCTCGATTACCCCTTGCCCGCAACGCCCGCGATGGACGTTTTTTTATTCACGCAGAAAGCACGCAAGCTTCTCGGCAAAGATAAGCTCGCCATCATCGGCATTTCGGCATCAGAAGTGGCTCCGTTTGTTTGAACAACATTCCCCGATTTATAAGTGGACACCGGGCGGATTGCAGACGGTGCAGAGTTGTCCACGGCGGCGGTCGGCGCTTGCGACGAACCGACCGACGCGGTGGGCAACTCGGGGCGCACCCAGGATCTCATTTTATGCAGCCTGTTTCAACTGCGGCGAAGCCGCCAAGTATTTCTCAACCGGCGTGAGCCGGTCCAGTTTGCTATGAGGGCGATTCGTGTTGTACCACTCGAAGTAATCGGCAATGTCGGCGCGAGCCGCACTGACGCCGTCGTATGCCTTGAGGTAAACCCGCTCGTACTTCATGCTGCGCCACAGGCGCTCGACGAACACGTTGTCACGCCAGGCACCGCGACCATCCATCGACAGCTTGCAGCCCTTGTCCAGAACGACGCTGGTGAATTCTTCGGCGGTGAATTGGCTTCCCTGGTCGGTATTGACTATCTCTGGTGTCCCGAAACGGGCGAAGGCTTGTTCGATCACTTCCTTGGCGTGTATGGCTTCGAGCGTGATCGCTACCCTGTGCGCAAGCACGCGGCGCGAAGCCACGTCCACCACAGCGGTGAGGTAGACAAAACCGCGCGCCATCGGAATGTAAGTCGTGTCCAAGGCCCAGACCTGGTTGGCACGGCTGATAGTCAGTTTGCGCAGCAGGTACGGATAGACCTTGTGCCCAGGCGCCGCTTTGCTGGTGCCAGCTTGCGGCGCCAGCGCCTCGATACCCATGCGAAGCATCAGCGTCCGGATGTGACGTCGGCCCGCGTAGATGCCTTGCCGGGCCAATTGGTCGCGCAGCATACGCGCACCCATGAAGGGATGCTCCAAGTGCAATTCGTCAATCTTGCGCATCAGCGCCAGATCGGCCGGACTGTCCGGTTGGGGCATGTAGTAAACCGTCCCCCGGCTGATGTTCAACAGGCTGGCCTGACGGGTGATGCTGAGTTTGTGGTCACGGTCGATCATGGCTTTGCGCTCAGCAATCCCGCCTTGGTGAGCGCGCTTTCTAAAAAATCGTTTTCAAGTGCCAATTGGCCGATTTTGGCGTGTAGCGGTGCCAGATCCACTGGCGCCGGCCGCGAGCCAGAATCAAATACCTCTGCAGCACGCTCAAGCAGTTGCCGCTTCCATTCGGTGATCTGGTTGGGATGCAGTTCGTACTGCTCGCACAACTCGGCCATCGTTTTATCTTCCCTCAAGGCCGCCAAAGCCACGCGGGCCTTGAACTCCGGATTGTGGGTACGGCGTGTTCGCCGTCCAGACGCTTTCTTCTTTACCATCAGAAACTCCTCGGTTATGGACCTCCATCGGCCCGCCTATATTCCCAGAGTTTCCACTTATAGCGCTGTTCAAATTTGCGAGGCCACTTCTAATCGAAGGTAACCTTTCCCGAAAAGTTACCCTCATGCAGCATGAGATCGAAGTGAAAGAACAAAGGAAAGTAATTTCTTGCATCAGCGATGGCAGTGGCCGAATTAACGGAGAACTCGACGTATCCGCTGTGACGGTAACCGTGTTTATCTGCGACTGGGCCGCTCACACAGCCGACTGAGAACAGCCCCGTGTGAGGGGCGTTAATTGCTTGAATGAGGCGCATGAGGCCACGGTCTCTCTTCAGTTCAGGAATATCTAGCAACAGGGCGTTGTTCCCCTTAATGTCTTTGAATCCGTAATTAGCATCTCCATCCTCACGGATTTCGCCCGACCCGCCATAAGGGACACCTTTGTGTTTGTGGTTCAAGGAGAGTTGATTTGTATATAGCTTCTGCATGGCACATCCTATGATGCCGAACGTTTAAGTAGACACCCGCCGCGGTGTATAAGACGTAAATGACATGTATATAAGTCGGCCGTGGTGTGGGTCAAGTTGCCGTCCATGGTTCTCTGTCCGGCCTCGGATTACGGCGCAATCGGATACACCTTCAGTCCCACCCCGCCCAGGCTGCTCGATCAGGTGCGCGACCTGATCAGGCTAAAGCACTGCAGCATACGCACTGAAACCAAGTATGTCCAATGGGTTAGGTGCCGCATGTCTTTCATGGCGAGAGGCATCTTGCAGCGGCGCAGGCACTACGCCGCTGCGCGGCATAAATGCCCGTAACGAAGGCATTACGCCGCTGCGCGGCACAAGTGCCCTGGGTTGTCCCGGACAAAAACATTCCGTGACAACTACGGGCACTATGCCGCTGTGCGGCACAAGCGCCCGTAATTGTCCTGCGGACAAAACGGGCGCTAGTATCCCAACAGGTTGCGGCGGACGTGGATCAGGTGGGAATGGATCGAGGCACGCGCCGCTTCCGCGTCGCGGTTCTTGAGCGCCGCCCAGAGCGCCCGGTGTTCCCGCTGGTAGGCGTCGCGGCGTTCGGGGGTGACGCTCTTCTGCTTGAGCAGACCCCACTCGCCGCGCTCGCGCACCTTGGTCATCAATTCGAAGACGCTGATGACGAACTGGTTGTGGGTTGCCTCGGCGATCTTCTGATGGAAGGCGTTGTCCCAGTATTCGAACTTCTCCAAGGTCTCGGCCTGCTCGGCCTTCAGGCAGCATTCCTCCATCCCGGCCAGGTCAACGGCGGTGCCGTTTCTCACCACCAGATCGATCAGACCCGGCTCGAAAATCAGCCGCGCGTCCATCAGTTCGGCCGGGCTGATGCCCAGATCGAGCGGTTCCGGCTTGGGCAGTTTCTCCGCCAGTTCCTCGCCGATGTAGGTGCCGCTGCCGACGATCTGCGTGATCAGGCCCAATTCCTTCAGTTGCCGCAGCACGCGCCGCACCGTTGAGCGTCCGACGCCGAAGGATTCTGAGAGCTGGCGTTCGGTCGGCAGTTTCTCGCCGGGCCGCCAGCGTCCTTCGCGCAGATTCTCCAGCAGTTCTTCCTTCAGCAGGTAAGCGGGATCGGACGAAGACCAGGCCATGATGGGCGCTATTTCCAAGGTGTGATCCGAGATTATAGGAGTGCATCGACAAATTGGTGTCAATTGGTTGCTTCGGCTTCCGAAGGTGTCCGGTGAATATCCCCGCCGGCCGCGATTGACGCGGTCCCACCCCGCAACTATCATTGGTGATCATTGGTTACCGAAAAAACCAAGTTTGACCACTTGGCGATGAGGCACATTCATCGTGATGAACGCCAAAAAAAGGAGACCCACCATGCTGCGTCAGATCGCAAGAATTCTCGCCTTAGCCGCGCTCGCCCTGGTCGCCGCGGGTGCCAGTGCTCAGGACTATCCGACCCATCCGGTCAAGATCATCGTTCCGTTCGCAGCCGGCGGTCCTGCCGACATCTATGCGCGCTTCATCGCGCACCGCCTGGAGAAGACCCTGAAGCAGCCCTTCATCGTCGAGGACCATCCCGGCGCGGGCTCGATCATCGGCACCGAAATCGTCGCCAAGAGCCCGGCGGACGGCTACACGCTGCTCCTGATCTCGAACACCCATACGGTCAATGAGTCGCTGTTCGCCAAGAAGCCGTACAAGCTGATGCGCGATTTCGTACCCATCGCTCCGCTCAACTATTCTGATCTGGTGCTGGTGGTCAATCCTTCCGTTCCGGTCCATACCCTGCAGGATCTGATCAAGCTCGCCAAGGCCAAGCCCGGCGTGCTGACCTTCGCCTCCTCCGGCCCGGGCACGCCCTATCACATGGCCGGCGAATTATTCAACGCGATGGCCGGCATCTCGATCCTGCACGTTCCCTTCCGGGGCAGCTCGGGTGCCCGCACCAGCGTGCTCGGCGGGCAGGTGAATATGATGTTCGACGCGGTCACGACCATGACCGGCTTCGCTCGTTCCGGCAAGGTTCGCGCGCTGGCGACGACCGGATTGACCCGCTCGGCGGTGCTGCCCGACGTGCCGACGATGTCCGAAGCCGGCGTTCCCGGCTATCAGGCGGTGATCTGGCTCGGCCTGGTGGCGCCGGTCGGCACTCCGGCGGCGATCGTGAACAAGCTCAATGCCGAGATCACCAAGATCGTCGCCGAACCCGAGGTGCGCGCGCAGTGGGCGAAGCAGGGGGCGAGTCCGATGTCGATGACTCCCGCCGAATTCGCCGACTACATCAACAAGGACATCGTCAAGTGGGCGCGCGTCGTCAAGATCTCCGGAGCGCGGGTCGACCGCTGACGGGTTCGGCAGGAATCGTCGGGTGCGGGTGAATCTGCGGGTCAATGGCCAGTCTCACCAGCTCGACGTCGATGCCGATGCGCGCCTGCTCGACGTTCTGCGCGATACGCTGGGACTGAAGGGCAGCCGCTTCGGTTGCGGCGCCAACCAGTGCGGCGCCTGCCATGTGCTGGTGGACGGCGCCGCGGTGGCTTCCTGCGACACGCCGATGTGGGCGGTCGAGGGCAAGTCGGTGACCACGGTCGAGGGCCTGGGCACGCCGGAATCGCCGCACCCGCTGCAGCGGGCACTGATCGAGGAACAGGCGGCGCAGTGCGGCTATTGCACTTCGGGCGTGCTGATCAGCGCCGCGGCGCTACTCCTGCGTTGTCCGCATCCGAGCGCGGACGAAGTGCGTCTGGCGCTGGAGCGCAACCTCTGCCGCTGCGGCAGCCACAACCGCATCGTCCGGGCGGTGCTCCGCGCCGCGGCCGAAGCTGCGCGATCGTGACCGCCGCCGCCTTGTCCCTGCCGGTCAATCTGGAGAAGAATCGCCGCCTCGATCGCTGGCTGCGCTTCTCGCCCGACGGCAGGCTGCAGGTCTTCTCCGGCAAGGTCGAGATCGGCCAGGGCATACTCACCGCGCTGGCGCAGATCGTCGCCGAAGAGCTGGATCTGCCGCTGGAGAGCATAGACATGATCGCCGCCAATACCGGCTTCAGTCCGAACGAAGCGGTCACCTCCGGCAGTCTGTCGATCCAGGATTCCGGCGCCGCGTTGCGCCAGGCCTGCGCCCAGACGCGGGCGATCTTTCTCGCGGCCGCCGCCGCCCGTTGGGGAGTCGCCGCGGAAGCGCTGCGGATAGCTGCCGGCAAGATCTCTTGTCCCGACGGCCGGCACACCGGCTACTGGGATCTGGCCGGAGATCCGGCGCTCGAACATCCGCTCGAACGCGAGGCGGGCGCAATGGTGACGGAGAAGGCGGATGCCGATTACCGCGTGGTCGGCCGTGCGGCGGCGCGGCTCGATCTGCCGGACAAGGTCTTCGGCGTGCCGCGCTTCATCCATGACCTCGAACTGCCCGGCATGTTGCACGGCCGGATGCTGCGGCCGCCCTCGGCATCGGCGAAGCTGGTGTCGCTGGACGAGGCTCCGGTCCGCGGGATGAGCGGCGTCGTCGGGGTGGTGCGCGACGGCTCGTTCTTGGGCGTGATCGCCGACAGCGGGCCGCGGGCGGAGCGGGCACTGAGCGAACTCGCCCGCCTGGCCGTATGGGATAGCGTGCCCGACCTGCCGGACGAGTCCTCGCTGCCGGCCTGGCTCAAGGCTCAAGCCGCCGACACCGGCATCGTCTCGACCAAGGGATCGACCGACCCGGCGAATGTCGCCCGCACGCTGAAGGCCGCCTACGCCAAGCCCTACCTCGCGCACGCCTCGATCGCACCGTCCTGCGCGCTGGCGCGCTTTGACGGCGAGCGTCTCTCGGTGTGGAGTCACAGCCAGGGCATCTATAACCTGAGACGGGATCTGGCGCTCTCGCTCGCCATCGACGAACAGGACGTCGTCGTCCAGCACGTCGAGGGCGCCGGCTGCTATGGCCACAACGGTGCCGACGACGTCGCGCTCGACGCCGCCCGGCTCGCGCGCGCTGCCCCCGGCCGACCGGTGCGCGTGCAGTGGTCGCGCGCCGACGAGCTCACCTGGGCGCCCTTCGGCCCGGCCATGGCGGTCGAACTGGAGGCCGATCTGGATGCTGCGGATGAGGTGATCGGCTGGCGCCATACGGTGTGGAGCAACGGCCACGGCACGCGGCCGGGCCGGGCAGCGAGCCCGGCGCTGCTCGGCGCCTGGCACCTCGCGCAGCCCTTCGAGCGCCCCGCCGCGGTCAATGCGCCGCTCGCCGCCGGCGGCGGGGCGGAGCGCAACGCGGTGCCGCCCTACGATTTCTCCGCCTGGCACGTGCTCAGTCACCGCGTCCTGGCGATGCCGCTGCGCACCTCGGCGCTGCGCGCCCTGGGCGCGTTCGCCAACGTCTTCGCCAGCGAGTCCTTCATCGACGAACTGGCCCGCGCCATCGGCGCCGATCCAATCGATTATCGTCTGCGCCATCTGACGGACCCGCGCGCCCGGGCGGTGATCGAACGGGCGCTGCTCCGCTCGGCATGGCGCGACTGGGCAGCGGGCGAGGGCAGGGGCCACGGCATCGGCTACGCCCGCTACAAGGGTAGCGGCGCCTATTGCGCGGTGGTGGCGGAGGTCGAGGCCGAGCAA
>DATKVJ010000068.1:0-25058 GCA_035530135.1 Rhodocyclaceae bacterium
ACGGGCGCGCAATGCCGTTCACGCGGGCCGTGGCGCCGCGCCGAGGCGCGGCAGCGCACGGCTGACAGCGTCAGTGCGTGAGTGCGAGGGGAAGGAACTCGAACGCCGGCCCCGCAGGGCTGGCGTTATTCGCGGCCTGGATGAGGCGCGCGAGATGGGGGTTTGCCAGGACGGTCGCAGCAAAGTGCGAACGTCGGCAGTCAGGTGCTCAAGGCACCGGTGGTCGAGCCACCGTCCATGGCATCGCCGCTCTGGGCGGACGATGCCCGAGGCGCGTCACCCCTGCCTCGCGTCGAGCGCAAAGGCTGGGACTGGCACCATGGTCAAGCCATGGGCCGCGCCGCTATCAACAAAACATCAGGGACGCCGCGTTGTAAAACCGCGTCCGATACGACAGGCGCCCAAGGTAAGCAAGGCGCTACGGTGAAAGATCACCACTCTAAGGGCTTGCGTTTCCGTGCACGATGCACGATGCACGATGGACCGCCAGCTGGACCAGGTCGATGCGATTTAATTATCGCGCCTAAAACGCGCCCTTGCAAGCGCAAAAATTGCCGATTAGCACGCCACCAGCCGCAATCGCCGGGATTTCCGGTGGCCTTGACGTGGCAACGTTATACCTCTGGCTCCAAGCCGATGAATGAGGCAGTGACGCGAATATTTTCCAGTGTCACCTGGGTGATAGCGGCATCCCTGGCAAGGCGTTCGGAAGGAGATGCCCAGCCCGGCACTGACACTACGCCGACACTCGGGTCGCAGTGCAGTGACACCCGAGAGTGAGTGCCGGGCATTGTCGGAGTACCTACCCGGATTACGGGGTTGAAACGGGCTTCCGGCGCGAGATGCTGGGCAGATCTTTCCATGGGAGAAGCCGCCATGCCGACTCTGCAAACCGTCCACGGGCGCATCGTCGATCTACGACACTACACCAATGCACACCTTCTTTTTTGGCACCGCCCGCCCGGGCCGAGCGACCGCTACGAGCTGTGGATCAATCCGCGTGAGGGCGCCGAGCGCAAGTTCACCGTCAACACCCGGACCATGCCGGCGCGGCGAGGGCATGAAGTCAGCCTGATCGTCAGCGCACACAAGGTGCCGCAGCTCCTGGGGCTGGCCAACTGGTCCACGATCGACGGGGTCAACTACGCGCGCACCGAAGCACCGTCGCTGCTCCACGTCTGGGAATTCGTGATGCTGCCGATAGTGTTCCTGGTCATGGCGGTTGTCTGGGGCGACATCGGCATGGTGCTGTTCGTGCCGGCGGCGGTGGCGTACCTGCTGATGGCCGGCATCGGGCGGGCTGTGGCGAGGACACGGCTGGCGCGGCAGGTGGATCAGGCGATTGACGCGGAAGCAAGGCGTATGAGTCGACGAGTACAGAATTAGTGATGAGGACCGAGTTGAGTCATGTGCGTAGCCAGTCGGTTGGGCTTGCGTCGGGGAGGGTGCAGAATGCGCCCTGGTAGCCTGCCTAAACGGGGTGTAAATGGATGTTATATTGAGCGCGATGATTCAGTCCAGCACCGTCCAAACCGTTCCAGAAATTCTGAGCGCGCTGCTGTTATTTGGCGGCGCGCCGCAACGGTTTTTGCCGGCCCCGGAGCTGAAGCACGGATGGTGCGGCGGGGCCAGAGTCAAGGCCAGAGTCCGGGCAGGGTCGCGGGCATGCCGAGATCGAGGACGGAGGACTGCACGGACCTTGTTCATTTACCAGGGCGACGACTCCGCGTTCCGCGCCATCCGGCAGGCCGCGGCAGGGAAGCCCTCACCCAAGCGCAAGGCGTAAGCCTGCGTTGAGTCATCGACCATGAGCGAGTACCAGTACTACGAATTTGCCGCCATCGACCGGCCGCTCACCCGTGCCGTGATGGCGAAGCTGCGTGCTGTCTCCACGCGCGCCGTGATAACGCCATCGGGTTTCGTCAACCACTACGAGTGGGGCGATCTGAAGGCCGATCCGGCCGACTGGATGCGGTGCTATTTCGACGCCTTCGTCTATACCGCGAACTGGTGCAGTTGCCGGCTGGCCCTGCGCGTACCGCTGACTACATTTGGCAAAGCCGAGCTGAAGCCCTTCGTCACGAAACATGCCCTGACTATTGAGGCAAGCGACGACCACTGGATCTTCGACTGGGCGCTTGATGAAAGCGAGGACTACGACCGCTTCGCCGAGGAAGATGGCAGTGGCTGGATGCGACGTCTTGCGCCGTTGCGCGACGAACTGCTACGCGGCGACCTGCGGCCGCTCTACCTGGGCTGGCTGGCTGGTGCCGGCGGCGGCGAGCTCCCCGAGGGCGTGCTGGAACCGGAGGTACCACCTGGTCTGTCGGAGTTGTCCCCGCCGCAGCAGGCGCTGGTCGAATTCCTCGAAATCGATCCCGACATGCTGGCGGCTGCGATGGCTGGGAGTGCTCGCGTTTCACAGGCAGGTGCCGCAGAGACCGATCGCATCGATGCGTGGCTGGGCGAATGGTCGCTCGACGAGATGGCGGCCATCCTGAAGTTGATCGCGCAAGGCCGGGGACACGAAGCGGAACGCCGAGTCAAATCCCGCCACGCTGCCTGGCTGAAAGCGCAACGACCGTCCGCTGCACCCAGGGCGCGCAGGCGCAGCGTGGCCGAGCTTCGCGAACTCGCCAAATTGGCCTCCGGTATGCGGGTGGAGCGCGAAGCGAAGGCGTGTGCAAAGCAGGAGGCCGAAAATTTTCGCAAGCGCGAGGCACATCTGCGGCGGTTGATGGCCGACGCGGACAAGCACTGGGAGGCCATCAACGCACAGGCGCAGCGCGGTTCTGCATCCGGCTACATGCAGGCCGTGCAGGCTCTGACCGATCTGGCGGAAGCTTACGAGCTCACGTCCAGCCGCAAAGAGTTCGAGCGCGCATTGCGGCGCTTCCTGGTGCGCCATGCGACACGAGGCGCCTTGCTGCATCGGTTGACCGAAGCGGGGCTATGGTCGGGATGACAGCGGGCAGGGACGACGAACTCGTTCGGCTGCGCGCCGAGAATGCTCGGCTGGTCGGATTGCTGGACGCCCATGGCATTGCCTCGCGCATGCCCGAACCCGTCACCACCCCTGTTTCTGCCGGACAATTGAGTACAGACGAGAAGATCGCACTCTTTCGCCGATTGTTTCGCGGCCGCACCGATGTCTATCCCGTGCGCTGGGCGAGCAAGGCCGGCAAGACTGGCTATTCGCCGGCATGTGCCAACGAATGGCGTGCGGGTGTTTGCGAGAAGCCGCGTATCAAGTGCGCTGATTGCGACCGCCGGCTGCTCGTGCCGCTGACTGACCAGACGATCTACGACCATCTCTCGGGTCGGCATACCGTCGGCGTGTATCCACTACTGGCTGACGATAGCTGCCACTTCCTCGCGGTGGATTTCGACGATGCCGATTGGCGCAGCGATACCCGGGCGTTCGCACTATCCTGTCGCGAACTGGGAGTTCCGATTACGCTGGAAATTTCGCGCTCCGGCAACGGCGCTCATGCGTGGGTGTTTTTCTCGACTAAGGTCTCGGCGCGGGATGCGAGAAGGCTCGGTACTGCCGTCATCAGCCACACCTGCGCCCGCACCCGACAACTGCAGCTCACGTCCTATGACCGGCTGTTCCCGAATCAAGACACGATGCCAAAAGGCGGCTTCGGCAACCTGATCGCACTACCGCTGCAGAAGTCACCTCGCGAGAATGGCGGCAGCGTGTTCGTGGATGACGCGCTACGGCCGCACCCTGACCAGTGGGCCTTCCTGGCGTCGGTGCAGCTCATGGCGCCGCACGATATCGAACCGACGATCCTGCGCGCCACCGGCTGCGCGCATCCGCTCGATGTTACCTTCATCACTGAGGAGGATCAGCAAGAGCCGTGGAAACGCACGGCGCAGGCTAAGCAGCGACTGCTCGGCCCGATGCCGGCATCGCTGACCGTAACCATGTCCAACCTCCTCTACTTCGACAAAGCGCAGCTTCCGCAACCGCTGGCGAACCGCCTGATCCGGTTGGCGGCCTTCCAGAACCCCGAGTTCTACAAGGCGCAGGCGATGCGCCTGCCGGTGTGGGATGAGCCACGGGTGATCGGTTGCGCCGAGAATTTCCAGAACCATATTGCCCTGCCGCGCGGTTGTCTCGATGCCGCCAGGGAACTTCTGCGCGACAACGGCATTCGCTGCGAACTGCGCGATGAATGCTTTGGCGGCGAACGGCTGGACGCGTGTTTCGTCGGAACGTTGCGGTCAGACCAGGAGGCGGCGGTTGCCGCAATGCTCCGCCACGACACGGGAGTCCTGTGCGCGCCGACCGCGTTCGGCAAAACCGTCACGGCCGCGGCGCTGATCGCCCGGCGCGGCGTGAACACACTGGTGCTGGTGCATCGTACCGAACTGCTCAAGCAGTGGCAGGCGCGACTGCAAACCTTCCTGGGCGTTGGCAAGGGCGTGATCGGCACCATCGTGGGCGGCAAAGCCAAGCCCACCGGCAAGATCGACATCGCGGTGATGCAGTCGCTCTCTCGGCAGGGTGAGACCCGCGAACTCGTGGAGAACTACGGGCACGTCATCGTCGACGAGTGCCACCACCTCTCGGCATTTTCATTCGAGGCCATCCTGAAGCGGACCAAAGCCAAGTACGTACTTGGGCTCACCGCGACGCCAATCCGGCGCGATGGGCGACAACCGATTATCTTCATGCAGTGTGGGCCGACCCGACACACCGCAGCGAAGCCGGCGGGCGCGCCGCAGACTTTGGAGGTGGTCCCCCGCTACCTGGCAACTCGCCTCGATCTCGCTGCCGACGCCGCTATCCAGGATGTGTTCCGGTATGTCGCCAGTGACGCCAGCCGCACTGCGGCGATAGCGGACGAGATCGCTATCGCCTTCGAGCAAGGGCACAAGGTGCTGGTACTGACCGAGCGCACCGAACACCTTGACGCCATTGGCGCGGCGTTGGCGAACCGCGTCCAGACGCTATTCACGCTGCACGGCCGCATGTCGAAGAAGCAGCGAGCGGCAGTGGTCAGCGAACTGGATGCCCAGCCACCCGACGCGCCCCGCGTGCTGCTGTCCACCGGCAAGCTGGTCGGCGAAGGTTTCGACCACCCGCCGCTCGACACCCTGGTGCTGGCCATGCCGATTTCGTGGAAGGGCACGCTACAACAGTACGCCGGTCGATTGCACCGCGAGCATGCGAACAAGACCCGCGTGCGCATCATCGACTTCGTCGACGCCGGCCACCCAGCCCTGTTGCGCATGTGGCACCGGCGCCAACTCGGGTACCGGGCGATGGGTTACCGGATTCCGGCCGCCCCGGTCAGCTACAATCTGGACTTCGACGCGGCGATGCCAGACCATACCGCCGCCATCTCAGAAGCGGGTATGAAAGCGGGTACGAAATGAAGACGGAAGTGCGAATCATCAATAGCGGCGCGGCTTTCCGCCCGGTCTTCCGGTTTAACGTCTGAAGCGCAGCAATCGGGTGGCGGTGCACGAAAATTTTCGGCGGGAACGCTCTCGACATAATCGGGCAACCTGCACATGACGCTTCAGGACATGGCGCGAATGATCGGCCTGGCGGCCATCTGGGGAGGCTCCTTCCTCTTCCTGCACCTGGGTGCGCCGGTGTTCGGCCCCGCCGTTCTGGTGGAGCTGCGCGTCGGCATTGCAGCCCTCTTCCTTCTTGGAGTTTGTCTCTGGCTCGGCCGCAAGCCGCGACTGCTCAAGAATTGGCGGCATTTCCTGATCGTCGGGTGGTTCAACTCCGCGCTGCCCTTCATGCTTTTCGCCTTCGCGGCACGGACCCTGAGCGCTTCCCTGCTTTCGATCCTCAATTCGACCGCGCCGATTTTCGCCGCTTTGCTCGGTGTGTTCTGGCTGCGTCAACCGGTGAGCCGCTCGGCGGCACTCGGCCTGGCGCTCGGCGTGGCGGGCGTGGGCACGCTGGTCGGCGGTGAGGTCGCGGCCAGGGGTGAGAATTGGTGGTTGGCCCTCGCCGCCGGACTGCTGGCACCATTCTGCTACGGCATAGCCAGCGCCTATGCCAAAAAATCCTCAGCCGCGGTAGATCCCATCGACAATGCGCACGGCAGCATGTGGGCCTCCGTGGTGCTGGTGCTGCCTTTTGCGCTCTTCCTGCCGGTTCCGATGACGCCCAAGCCACTGGATTGGGCCGCCGTTACTGCCTTGGGAGTGATGTGCACTGGCGCCGCCTATCTGCTCTATTTCAAGTTGATCGAAGATGTCGGTCCGATGCGGGCGCTTTCCGTGACCTTTCTCATTCCGGTGTTCGGTGTGCTGTGGGGCGTGCTGTTCCTTGGGGACTCCGTCGGTTGGAACATGGCTCTGGGCGGGGCGCTGGTTGTTCTCGGCACCGCGCTGGCCAACGGCGTCCTGAACCTCGGGCGAAGTCCGGATCCCGCGAGGGCTTGAAGAGCGCCTGCACCGCCCAACGGTTCGATGCCATGCCTCAGAATCCGTATTCGAGCTCATGAACGATATCCCGAATCGAAGCCGCGGCCGATTCGCGCCTTCTCCGACCGGACCGCTGCATTTCGGCTCGCTGGTAGCTGCCGTCGGCAGCTACCTAGAGGCGCGCAGAGGCGGCGGCGACTGGCTGCTGCGGATGGAGGATCTCGATCGGCAGCGTTGCCGGGATGACGCCGCCAACGGCATCCTGCGCACCCTCGAAGCCTTCGGTTTCGAGTGGCATGGCGAGATCGTTTGGCAGAGCCGGCGCAGCGCCGCCTATCGTGATGCACTGGAGCATCTGCGCGCCACAGGGCGGGTCTTTGCCTGTGCCTGCAGCCGACGCGAACTGGCCGATTCGGTCTTGGCGCCGGATGGCGCCGCAATCTATCCGGGCACCTGCCGCGCCGGCTTGCCCCCGGGAAGGTCGCCTCGCACCTATCGTCTGCGTGTCGATGAAGAGCGCATCGTCTTCGACGACGCCATCCAGGGGACAATTACCCGGGACTTGGCCGACGCGAGCGGCGACTTCGTCCTGCTGCGCGCTGACGGCATCTTTGCCTACCAGTTGGCGGTTGTGGTCGACGACGGTGAACAGGGGATCACCCAGGTCGTGCGCGGCGCCGATCTGCTCGACTCGACGCCGCGCCAGATCCTGCTGCAGCGGTTGTTGGGCAAGCCTACGCCGGCCTATGCGCATCTGCCGGTGGCGATCGATGCCCGCGGGGAAAAGCTGTCAAAGCAGACAGGCGCCGCGCCACTCGACGCAGCGCGGCCGATTCCCGCGCTGCTCAGCGTGTTACGCTTCCTCGGACAGGAGCCGCCGGCGGAACTGGCAGAGGCTTCCCTCCCGGAATTCTGGCATTGGGCCGCGGCTCATTGGCAACTGGCCCGGGTACCGCGCCGGCACACACTGCCTGCCTCAGGTCTGACGATTGCTGCCGGAGCCTGAAATTCCGATCATGAGGCGCACCGCGGTATAGGCCAGCCAGTTGACCATCCGGATCACTAGCGATTTTCTCCCCCAATCCTCGCGCCGGACTTCTGCAGCGCCCAGCAGGGTCGCCCGACGCAGGCTGGCGAGCAATGAGCCGGCGAAATCGGCATTGTTCACCACGACGTTGGCTTCCCGCGCCAGCAGCAGGCTGAAAGGGTCGATGTTGCTCGAACCAACGGTAGCCCAGTGGCCGTCGATCACCGCAACCTTGGCGTGGAGAAAGCTCTTCCTGTATTCGAAAATGCGAACGCCGGCAGAGAGCAGCGCGCCGTAGAGCGCCTGAGTGGCGTGGTGCAGCAAGAGGTAATCGGCTTGACCCTGAAGCAGCACGGACACCTTGACGCCGCGCTGCGAGGCATCCATCAGCGCATGACGAAAGCGACGGCCGGGCAGGAAATAGGCATTGGCGAGAAGTATCTCGCTGCGCGCAGAGCCGATCGCATCAAGATACGCCTCCTCGATGTCGCGACGATGGCGCAGATTGTCGCGAATCAGAAAGGCCGCCGCTATCTCGCCGCAGACGCTCGTCACAGCCGGGTGGCGCCTCGCTTTCACAAAACGATGACGGAAACGAGTCCAGCTCACCAACTGCCAGAGATGGCGCATCGAGGCGTAGATGGGCGCCAGAAGAGGGCCTTCGATGCGCAATGCATAGTCGTAGCGCGGCGGCAGCAGCCCCGAAGCATCCGTGTCATTGATGACGTTGATGCCGCCCACAAAGGCGATGCGCCTGTCGATGGTGACCAGTTTTCGGTGCAGCCGGCGCAGGCGATGGCGGCTCAGGGTGAGCGGCGACACGTTTGGCCCATAGATCAGCACGTCGACGCCGCTGGCGGCGAGCTTGGCCCCGAGCTTTTGCATGAAACCGTGCGAACCAAAGCCATCGACCAGGACATGGACGCTGACCCCGCGACTGACAGCGTTCGCCATTGCCGCGACAATGCTGCGACCCGTCTCGTCATCCTCGAAGATGTAAGCCTCCAGATGGACTTCCGTGACGGCCGCCTCGATCGCGTCGATCAGGGCCGGGAAGTACTCGTTGCCGGTCTCGAGCAGCTGGATGCGGTTACCCGGCAGGAAGACCGTTTCCATGCACTCAGTTATCGGACACGAGCTGGGCGGATAGCGCCGCGTGGTCAGAAATGCGCGACCATGGCGCACCGAAATGCACGGTCGCAGAGTCGATGCTGAAACCGCGCACGTAGATACGGTCAAGCCGAAGAACCGGCAGCGAGCTGGGGAAGCTCTTCGGCGGGTGCCCCACCGCGCCGCCGAACACCTCGATCAGGCCGAGTCGTTCGGCAAGCAGACTGGAGGCGGAGTTGCGCCAGTCATTGAAATCGCCGGCGATGATGAGGGGCGCATTGGCGGGGACCAGTTCCTCGATCCTGGCCGCCAGCGCTTCCATCTGTCTCTTACGGGAGCGACCGAAGAGCGACAGGTGGACGCAGACGCAGTGTAGTGACTGTTCCCACTCCTCATCCGCGACCACGCAATGCAACAGTCCGCGGCGCTCGAAGCGTAAATGCGTAACATCTTGATTATGTGATGAAATAATAGGGAAGCGGGAAAGGATGGCGTTGCCGTGATGGCCGTGATCGTATATGACATTGCGGCCGTAGGCGGTGCTCGCCCAGACATCTCCCGCGAGGAATTCGTGCTGGGGCTCAGCCGGCCAGTCGCTGTGGCGTTCGGCGTGACCCAGGTGCAAGCCCTGCACCTCCTGCAAGAAAACGATGTCTGGCCCCAGCACCCGCAGTCGCTCGCGCAACTCGTGCACCATCATGCGCTGGTTGAACTGCGAGAAGCCTTTGTGGATGTTGTAGGTGGCGACGTGGAGGGAGTGCGTCATGCTCGAGGCGGGTGTCAGGACACCGCCAACATCCGCTCCAGCGCCACCTTTGCCAGAGCCGCTTCGTGGGCTGGTACGCTGATGCGATTGACAACATCGCCCTCGGAGAGATTCTCCAGCGTCCACGCCAGATGTTGCGGGTCGATGCGCTGCATCGTGGAGCACATGCAGACGGTGGAGGACATGAATTGCACGGTCTTGCCTTCGGGCTTCACTTCTTCAGCGAGACGCTCCACCAGGTTCAGCTCGGTGCCGACCAGCCAGTGCGTGTTCGGCGCGGCCGCCTTGACAGTGCTGAGGATGTGTTCGGTCGAACCGACATAGTCCGACTGCCTGCAGACTTCAAAACTGCATTCTGGATGGGCGATGACCAGGCCATCCGGGTACTGATTGCGAAAACGTAGGATATGGGCCGGCTGGAACATCTGGTGTACTGAGCAGTGACCCTTCCAGAGTAGGATTCTCGCCTTGCGGATCTGTTCGGGAGTGAGGCCCCCGGACTCCAGGTCTGGGTCCCATACCAGCATCTGATCCAGCGGAATCCCCATTTTGTTGCCGCTCCAGCGGCCGAGGTGCTGATCCGGAAAGAACAAAACCTTCTCGCGCCTGGCAAAAGACCATTCCAGGATCTTCGGCGCGTTCGAGGAGGTGCACACGATGCCGCCATGCTCGCCGCAGAAGGCCTTCAGGTCGGCGGCGGAATTGATATAGGTAACCGGCGTGAAGTGTTCATCCGGATCCAGCACCGCGCCGATTTCACGCCAGCAGCGTTCCACCTTGGCCAGGCTGGCCATGTCGGCCATCGAGCAGCCGGCGGCTAGATCGGGAAGGATGGCGGTCTGCTCGGGACGCGACAGGATGTCTGCCACCTCCGCCATGAAATGCACCCCGCAGAAGACGATGAACTCAGAGTCGGACTGCGCGGCAAGGCGCGACAGCTTGAGCGAGTCGCCGGTGATGTCGGCATGGCGATAGACGTCGGCCCGTTGGTAGTGATGGCACAGCAGCACGGCGCGCTTGCCGAGCTTAGCGCGGGCAGCGAGGATGCGCTGCTGCGCTTCGTCATCGGCGAGTGTGTTGTAGCGGTCAAAACTGATGGGAGCGACTTGCATGTTCAGTATCTTATCGACTTAACCGGATTTGATTAGAGGATGCGGCAACGCCGCGGTTCAATCGATTTAGCTCTGCACCCAGGGCAGGCCGGCCAAGCGCCAACCTCCGAGATGCCCGCGCTGGGCGTTGGCGTCCTTGTCCCCCTCGAAACCTTCGAGGACATTGTAACAGTCCGGGAAGCCGGCTTCCGTGGCAGCCTTGGCGGCAGCGTTGGAGCGGCCGCCGCTGCGGCAGATGAATAGGAGCATGGATTCACGATCGACGGCGTGCTGCAGTTGGGCGATGAACTGCGGATTGAATTGATTGCCCGGGTAGAACTGCCACTCGATCTCGATCGCATCGGGAATACGGCCGACCCAGTCGAGCTCGGCACGGCTACGGATATCGATCAGCCGGGCACCCGGGGCGAGCCGCAGGATCGCGTGAGCCTCCTTCGGCGTTGCCGCGCCCTCGTAGGGAAGATTGAGTTCGCGCGCGCGGCTCTGGGCCAGTTGCAGTATTTCGGTGATCCTACCCATGTCGGCGGGCTGAAACGGCAGAATTGTATAATTGAAATTATAGGCCTGAACCGAGGCCGCCTGACAGACTGGTTGCCATGCCCCGCGAAGAGATCCTGTTGTCGCAAGAGCCCTTGGATCACGAGCGCTATCGAGAGTCGCAGAGGGTCACCCGGGTGAGCGTCGCCGTCAATGTCTGCCTGACCCTGGCGCAGATCATCGTGGGCCTGGCTGCTCATGCACAGAGCCTGGTCGCGGACGGCTTCCATTCCCTCTCCGATCTCGTCGCGGATCTGATGGTGCTCGCCGCCAATGCTCAGAGCCGGCATCCGGCCGACGACGACCATCCCTACGGCCACCACCGGATCGAAACCGCGGCTTCGCTGGCGCTGGGACTGCTGCTGGTTGGCACCGGCGCCGCTATCCTGTGGTCGGCCGGGGTGCGTTTGCAGCATCTCGACCAGTTGCCGGCGGTGGCGTCGATCGCGCTATGGACGGCGTTGGCCGCGCTGGTCGCAAAGGAGTCCCTGTTCCGCTACATGTTGGTCGTAGCCGAGAAGCTGCGTTCGCCGATGTTGGTGGCCAATGCCTGGCATGCGCGCTCCGATGCCGCCTCGTCCCTAGTGGCGGCAGCCGGAATCGGCGGTAGCCTGCTCGGCTTCCGCTTTCTGGATCCGGTGGCGGCGGTGATCGTAGGTTTCATGATCCTGCGCATGGGCGCCAAGTTTACCTATGAAGCCATCCAGGAATTGATCGATACCGGCCTGTCCGACGAGGAGGTCAAGCGTATCCGCGCGACGCTGCGCGAGACGCCGGGCGTGCTGGACCTGCATGAACTCCGTACGCGGCGTATGGCGAACCGGGTGCTGGCCGATGCCCATGTCCAGGTCGACGCCAGGATCAGCGTCTCGGAGGGCCACCTGATCGCTGAGCGGGCGAGGGCGCGCGTGCTGGCGGGACACCCGGACGTGCTCGACGTGTTGATGCATGTCGATGCCGAGGAGGATCTCGATTCCAGCATCAGGGCGGCCGAACTGCCCGAACGCGAGGTGCTGCTCAGACATCTGCGTGCCCTTCTGGGCGAAGACCTGCCGCAGTTCGAGAAGACCCTGCTGCATTACCTGGGCCGCCGTGTCGAGGCGGAGATTTTTCTGCCACCCGAGGTGTGCTTCGATCCGTCTCACGTCGCCCACCTCGAGCGACGCCTTGCCGAGGGATTGAGCGGAGACGCCTATTTCAGCGCCGTGAGCCTAAACTGCCGGGTAGCACCAAGATAGTGCGTTTTTTCGGCTGTTTGCACCATGCTGGTTCCCTGTTTTTGCAGAACAGCGGCTATTCTCTTATGGCACAATAGCCAGCCTGCCAAGATAGCCTGGCACAATTGCTGCTAGATCCTGCGCACACATCATCTTCCCTTACCCTTCGTAACCCGCTAGGAGAGCACTCCATGTCGCCCCAAGATGTTCTGAAACTGATCAAGGACAAAGAAGTCAAGTTCGTCGATTTCCGCTTTACCGATACCCGTGGCAAGGAACAGCACGTTGGCGTGCCGATCAAGGCTTTCGGTATGGAAAAATTTGAGGACGGTCACGCCTTCGACGGTTCTTCGATTGCTGGCTGGAAGGGTATCCAGGCCTCCGACATGTTGCTGATGCCGGATGCCGCCAGCGCCTACGTTGATCCGTTCATGGACGAGACGACGCTGATTCTGACCTGCGACGTGGTCGAACCTTCCGACGGCAAGGGCTACGACCGCGACCCGCGCTCGCTTGCCAAGCGCGGCGAGGCCTATCTCAAGAGCACCGGCCTGGGCGACACCTGCTACTTCGGCCCCGAGCCCGAATTCTTCGTTTTCGACTCGGTCGAGTGGAGCGTGGATATGTCCGGCTCCTATTGCAAGGTGTTTTCCGAGGAAGCCGCCTGGGCCTCGGCCGAGAAGTTCGAGGGCGGCAACATCGGCCATCGCCCGACGGTGAAGGGCGGTTACTTCCCGGTGCCGCCGGTCGATAGCCTGAACGACATTCGCGCCGCCATGTGCCTGGCGTTGGAGGCTTGCGGCGTCGAAGTCGAAGTGCATCACCACGAGGTCGCCACTGCCGGCCAGTGCGAGATCGGCACCAAGTTCGGCCCCCTGGTGCGCCGCGCCGACTGGACCCAGGTGCTGAAGTACATCGTCCATAACGTCGCCCATAACTATGGCAAGACGGCCACCTTCATGCCCAAGCCGATCGTCGGCGACAATGGTTCGGGCATGCACGTGCACCAGTCGGTCTGGAAGGACGGCAAGAATCTGTTCGCCGGCAATGGCTATGCCGGCCTGTCCGATTTCGCCCTGTACTACATCGGCGGCATCATCAAGCACGCCCGCGCCTTGAACGCCATCACCAACCCGGGTACCAATTCCTACAAGCGCCTGGTGCCGGGCTTCGAGGCCCCGGTCAAACTGGCCTACTCGGCGCGCAACCGTTCGGCATCGATCCGCATCCCCTATGTTCAGAGCGACAAGGCGCGGCGCATCGAGGTTCGTTTCCCGGACCCGACCGCCAACCCCTACCTGGCCTTCACCGCCATGATGATGGCTGGCCTGGACGGCGTGCAGAACAAGATTCATCCCGGCGATCCGGCCGACAAGAACCTCTATGATCTGCCGCCCGAAGAGGATGCGAAGATCCCGACCGTTTGTTCCAGCCTTGAGCAGGCGCTCGACTACCTCGACAAGGACCGCGAGTTCCTGACCCGCGGTGGCGTCTTCTCGACCGATATGATAGATGCCTACATCGAACTGAAGATGGAGGAGGTGACGCGTTTCCGCATGACCACCCATCCGATCGAATACGACATGTATTTCAGCCTGTAGTCGCCGCGGGCTTGGCCGGTTCGCCCGCCGCCAAGCCCATTCTGCCGACGCCGCCCCAAAAAGGATGAGCCCGCTCATCCTTTTTTTTCGCCTGGCTTTCGCATACACTGCACAAGATCATGACCGTCCGCCTGTTTTTACTGCTTCTCCTGGTGCTCGGCAGCGGCCTTGTCCGTGCCGACACGCTCTATAAGTGCATCGACGATACCGGGGTGGTGCTCTACACCAATCAGAAGGGCGGCGGCAAGAACTGTATCGTGCTGTCGCAAGACCAACCGGTGTCCACCTATGCCCCACCAAAACCGGTTCCGCGCCAGGCGACGCCGAGCGACTTTCCGCGCGTCACTGACAGCACCCAGAAGGGGCGGGACAGCGAGCGCCGCAAGATACTCGAACAGGAGCTCGCCACTGAGCAGCAGAGCCTAGATCAGGCGCGGAAGGACCTGGCCGAGGGCGAACAGATTCGCTTGGGCAACGAGAAGAACTACCAGAAGTATTTGGATCGCGTACAGAAGCTCAAGGACAACGTCGCCCTCCACGAGCGCAACGTCGAGGCACTGAGGCGCGAAATGGCGACCCTCAGGTAAGCCGCAGCCCGCGCCATGAGAGGCGTGGCCGGATTCTTGCTAGGAAGCTGGGTATGACTGCGTCCGACTCGCCCCAGCATCCTTTGCAGCAGCATTCGCTCTTCGCCGGACTCGACCTGATTTCGTCGGCGGTGGTTTTGCTCGATGCGCGCCTGCTGATCCGCCACCTCAATCCTGCCGCCGAGAATCTCTTTGCCGCCAGCGAGCGGCAGCTGATCGGACGGCCGCTGCTGCAGATCCTGGGCGAGCCGGAAGAGCTGACCGCCGCCTTCGAGAGCGCCCTGCACCACAACTGTAGCTACACCAGCCACAATATTTCGGTGAAGCGTTCCCCCGGCGCGCCGTTGCACGTCGACTGCACGGTGACGCGGATCGATGCACCGGGTACGCGCCTGTTGCTGGAGTTCCGGCCGATAGAGCAGCAGTTGAAGGTGGCGCGCGAGGAGCGGCTGCTCGAACAGCAACTGGCCAATCGCGAGCTGATCCGCAATCTCGCCCACGAGATCAAGAATCCGCTCGGCGGCATCCGCGGCTCTGCGCAGCTGCTCGAGCACGAACTGAGGACCCTGGAAAACGCGCCGCAACTCCGGGAATACACTCAGGTCATCATCAAGGAGTCCGACCGCCTTCAGGATCTGATGCAGCGCCTGCTGTCATCGCACCGCATGATGCAGCCGGCGCTGGTGAATATCCACGAGATCCTCGAACGGGTGCGTCGCCTGATCCACGCCGAATACACCGGGGTCGTCGTGCGCCGCGACTACGATACTTCCCTGCCCGACCTGACCGGTGACCGCGAGCAATTGATCCAGGCCATACTCAATATCGCCCGGAATGCCGCCCAGGCGATGGACGGCCAGGGCGAGATCGTGTTCCGCACCCGCGCCGCCCGGCAGGTGACGCTGGCCAAGCGCCGCTACCACTTGGCGCTGGAGTTGCAGGTGATCGACAACGGTCCCGGCATTCCCGAGGCGATCCGCGACAGGATCTTTTATCCGCTCGTCTCCGGCCGCGACGACGGCAGCGGCCTCGGCCTCACCCTGGCGCAGAGTTTCGTGCATCAGCACCACGGCACCATCGAAGTCGACAGCCATCCCGGCCGCACCTGTTTTACCATCCTGTTGCCGCTGAACCACGGCAACAACAAGAACGAGGCTACGAAATGAACCCGGTCTGGATCATCGACGACGACCGCTCGATTCGCTGGGTGTTCGAGAAGGCGTTGGCGCGGGAGGGCATCCCCTACCGCAGCTTCACCTCGGCGGCCGAAGCGCTGGCGGCACTGGAAGCCGGCGACTTGCCGCAAGTGCTGGTGTCCGACATCCGCATGCCCGGGCAGTCCGGGCTCGATTTGCTGCGCCACGTCAAGACGCATTACCCGGATCTGCCGGTCATCATCATGACTGCATATTCCGATCTGGACTCGGCGGTATCGGCCTTCCAGGGCGGGGCTTTTGAATACCTGCCCAAACCCTTCGACGTCGATCAGGCGGTCGAGCTGGTGCGCCGCGCCGTCGGCGAGAGCGCACGCCAGAATGCGGTGGCCGAGGATTCCAGCATCACACCGGAAATCCTCGGCAAGGCCGGCTCGATGCAGGAGGTGTTCCGCGCCATCGGCCGCTTGTCGCAGTCGCACGCCACCGTGCTGATCAACGGCGAATCTGGCACCGGCAAGGAACTGGTGGCCCGCGCCCTGCACCGGCACAGCCCGCGCGCCGAGAAACCCTTCATCGCCATCAACACCGCGGCGATTCCCCGCGACCTGCTGGAGTCGGAGCTGTTCGGGCACGAGCGCGGCGCCTTCACTGGCGCCCAGGCGCAGCGCCGGGGGCGCTTCGAGCAGGCCGAGGGCGGCACGCTGTTCCTGGACGAGATCGGCGACATGCCGGCAGAACTGCAGACCCGCCTGCTGCGCGTGCTCTCCGACGGCCACTTCTACCGGGTCGGCGGCCATCAGCCGGTGAAGGCCAACGTCCGGGTGATCGCCGCCACCCACCAGAACCTCGAGGAGCGCGTGAAACAGGGCCTGTTCCGCGAAGACCTGTTTCATCGCCTGAACGTCATCCGCCTGCGCCTGCCGACGCTGCGCGAACGCCATGAGGACATTCCGCTCTTGGCCAAGCACTTCCTGCAGAAGAGCGCGCAGGATCTCAACGTCGAGCCCAAGCGGCTGTCCGAGGCGGCCATGAGATACCTGGCCGGGCTGGAGTTTCCGGGCAACGTGCGCCAACTGGAGAACCTCTGCCACTGGCTCACCGTCATGGCGCCGGGCCAGACCGTCGAGGTCGCCGACCTGCCAGTCGAGCTGCGGGAGCAGGCGCCGCGCGAAGCCCCGCAAAACTGGCTCGACGCCCTCGGAACGGAGGCTGACCGCCTGATCGTCGTAACCCCCGGTAGCGTCTTCGAGCGGCTGTCGCGCGACTTCGAGCGAGCCCTGATCCACCACGCCCTGGCCGCCTCGGGCGGGCGCCGCATCGAGGCGGCGCATCTGCTCGGCATCGGCCGCAACACGATCACGCGCAAGATCCAGGAGCTCGGGATGGACGAAGCGAAAGGGACGGAATGAGCTTTCCCCTATAATCGCCGCATGAGAGTTCTATACCCAAGCGCTTGAATCCGGCGGCCTCGCCTGACGGGCCGCTCTCCGCCGCCGCCATCGCCGCCGAACTCGGACAATTGTCCCGTCATTTCGACGTGGAGGTGGTGGCCGAGTGCGATTCCACCAATGCCCGGCTATTGGCCCTGGCGGAGGCCGGCGCTCCTTCCGGCCGGGTGTTCGCGGCGCTGCGTCAGACCGCCGGCCGCGGCCGGCGGGGCCGCAGCTGGTTTTCCAGCGCCGATGACAGCCTGACGTTTTCCCTGCTTTGGCGCCCTCCCCCCGATACCGCCTTAACGGGGCTGTCGCTGGCCGTCGGTGTCGCCCTGGCACGGGTTCTTGAGGAACTGGGATTGCCCGGGATCGCCTTGAAGTGGCCGAACGACCTGCTGCTCTACGGCCGCAAGCTGGCCGGCGTGCTGATCGAACTGGCGCCAGGGGTGCGTCGGCAAGCGGTGGTGATCGGCGTCGGGATCAACCTGCGTCGGCCGCGCGACTGGCCCGAGGACTTGCAGCTGACGGCCGCGGCGCTGGCCGACACCGGCCTGCCGTTGCCTGCCGCCAGCACCTTGCTCGCGAGGCTGCTGGCGGCATTGTCCGAAGCGTTGGTCTGCTTCGCCGCTGAGGGATTCGCCTCGGCGCGGGAACAGTGGCTGGAGATGCACGCTTTCCAGGGCAGCATGGTGCGGCTTTTCTCAGACTTTGCCGAGCCGATCGATGGGCTTTGTTGCGGCGTCGATAGTGACGGTGCGCTGCTGCTCGAAACGGCGGCGGGGGTGCGGCGGGTCATCACCGGCGAAGTTTCGCTGAGGCCGGCGTGACGCTCCTCTGCCTCGATTGCGGCAATACCCGCCTCAAGTGGGGTCTGAATGAACACGGCCGCTGGTTGGCGCAGGGCGCTCTGCCGCTGGCCGAGATCGATCAACTGCCGAGTGTGCTCGCTACGCTGCCGCGCCCGCGCCGGGCGCTCGCCTGCAACGTCGCAGGCGAGTGGGCAGGCCACGCGATCGAGGTCGTTGCGGCGACACTCGCGGTGCCGCTTCTTTGGGCCGGCAGCCGCACTGAGCAGTGCGGCGTGAAGAACTCCTATGAGGACCCGGAGCGGCTCGGCGCCGACCGATGGGCGGCGCTGGTCGGTGCGCGGGCGCAGCACCGGGGAGCCTGCCTGGTCGTCAATGCCGGCACGGCCACCACCATCGATATGCTCGATGCCGTCGGAGTGTTTCAGGGCGGCTTGATCCTCCCCGGCATCGACCTGATGCGCGCGGCGCTCGCCGGCAATACCGCCCAACTGCCGCTCGCTGCGGGTGAGTTCAAGGCGCTGCCACGCAACACCGAGGATGCCATCGTCAGCGGCTGCCTGCAGGCGACCGCCGGCGCGATCGAAAGGATGTTCGCGCAACTGGCGGATCAGCCCGGCGCTGTCTGCCTGCTCTCGGGCGGTGCCGCGGAAAATCTCGCGCCCCTGCTGGGCATTCCGTGCTTGGGCAGCGATAATCTGGTTCTCCAGGGCCTCGCCCGGATGGACGGGGAGCTGGACTGACCGGTTTCGTTGCCGGTGACGGTAATGGCTTGTCGGAAAGATGGCGGAGCCTGTTGATCTGGGTCAAACTACCTGAAGACTGTATTCTGTATACACACTCTGAAGCTTCTGGACGTAGTCCACAACAAGGAGGAGACAAAATGGCCGCACACAAGGTGATACTCGACGAGTCGGAGATGCCGACCCATTGGTACAACGTCGTCGCCGACATGCCCAATCCGCCGGCGCCGCCACTGGGGCCGGACGGCAAGCCGGTCGGGCCGGAACAGATGCTGCAGATCTTCTCCATGCCCATTCTCGAGCAGGAGATGTCGGCGGAACGCTGGATCCCGATCCCCGAACCGGTGCGCGAAATCTATCGCCTGTGGCGGCCGACGCCCTTGTGCCGCGCCGAACGGCTGGAGAAGATGCTGGGCACGCCGGCCAAGATCTATTACAAGAACGAGAGCGTTTCGCCGGCCGGCTCGCACAAGCCGAACTCGGCCGTGGCCCAGGCCTATTTCAACAAGCAGGCCGGGATCAAGCGCATGACCACCGAGACCGGCGCCGGGCAGTGGGGCTCCTCCCTGGCCTTCGCGGCGCAGATGTTCGACATCGAACTGCGCGTCTACATGGTCAAGGTCAGCTACGAGCAGAAGCCGTTCCGTCGTTCGATGATGCAGACCTGGGGCGCCGAGGTCCTGGCCAGCCCGACCAATCTGACCCAGTCGGGGCGCAACGCGCTGGCCCGGGATCCGAACAATCCCGGATCGCTCGGTCTGGCTATTTCCGAGGCGGTGGAGGAGGCGGCCGGGCGCGACGATACCAAGTACGGGCTGGGCTCGGTGCTGAACCACGTGCTGTTGCACCAGACGGTGATCGGTCTCGAAGCAAAAAAGCAGTTCGAGAAAATCAACGCCTACCCCGACATGATCTTCGCACCCTGCGGCGGCGGTTCCAACTTCGCCGGCGTGGCCTTTCCCTTCTTCGCCGACAAGGCTGCGGGCAAGAAGGTGCGCCTGGTGGCGGTCGAGCCGAGCTCGTGCCCGACCCTGACCAAGGGACACTACGCCTACGACTTCGGCGACGAATCCGGCTACACGCCGCTGATGCTGATGTACACGCTCGGCCACGACTTCATGCCGCCCTCGATTCACGCCGGCGGCCTGCGCTATCACGGCGATTCGCCGCTGGTGTCGCAACTGCTCAAGGAGGGCTTGATCGAGGCGGTGGCCGTGCCGCAGGTCGCGACCTTCGCGGCCGGGGTCCAGTTCGCGCGCGCCGAGGGTATCATCCCGGCGCCGGAGTCGAACCATGCGATTCGGGCGGTGATCGACGAGGCCTTGAACTGCAAGAAGACCGGAGAGCCCAAGACTCTGTTCTTCAACCTCTCCGGCCACGGTCACTTCGACATGGCTTCCTATGACCGCTATCTTGCCGGCAAACTTGAGGACTACGATTATCCTGAGGTTGAGATTCAGGCTGCGCTTGATCGGCTGCCCAAGGTCGGCTAATTGCTTTTCCGGCGGCACGGCAAGACCGGCAGCCCTGGCTGCCGGTCTTGCCGTTGCTTCGGCGGCCTGTGGAGGGTTTCGGGGGGCATGATTCGCTTTCGCACCGTCTTCATCCTGCTGATTCTGGCGAACCTGCTGTTCTTCGCCTGGAGCCAGGGATACTTCGGCACCAGAAGCAACGGCCACGAGCCGCAGCGCCTGGCCGAACAACTGTCGCCTGAGAAACTGCGCGTCACCAGCACTCTGGCGGCGGCGGCCGCTGCGCCACCCGCCGCCGCGCCGCCGCCGCAGGCTTGCCGCCAGGTGGGCGGCCTGAATGCGGCCGAGGCGGAGCACCTGCGGGCCAAAGTCGGGGAGCAAACACCGGATCTGCAACTGAGCGTCAAAACCGCCGAGGGGCAGCCCGACGGCTACTGGGTGCTGATTCCCCCGCTGCCTGACCGGCAGGCAACCGAGAAGAAACTGTCCGAACTCAAGCGCCTCGGGGTTTCAGATTATTCCTTGCTGACGGCGGCGGGGCCGAATCAGTTCGCCATCTCCCTGGGCCTGTTCAAGAGCCGGCAGGCGGCTGACGAACGCCTGCAGGCACTCGTCAAGCGCGGCGTCAGGTCGGCGCAGGTTCAGGCGCGCGTGCAGCCGGCGGTCGGAGTGCTGCTGGTGGTGCGCGGCCAGACCGATACGCTGGCGCGAGAGCTGCCCCAACTGCTCTCACTCTTCCCGGCGGCCAGTGTGACCGACTGCCCGGCGGAACGTTGATTGTGGCCGCCCTGATCGTCGGCCTCACGGGCGGCATCGGCAGCGGCAAGAGCGCGGCGGCGACGATGTTCGGTGAACTCGGCGCGGCGGTGGTCGATACCGATGCCATCGCCCACGAGCTGACCGCCCCGCACGGAGCCGCGATCACCGCCATCCGGGAGAGCTTCGGGGCGGCGCTGATCGGCGCCGATGGCGCACTCGACCGGGGTGCGATGCGCCGCCTGGTGTTCACCGACGCGCAGGCGAAGACCCGCCTGGAGGCCATCCTGCATCCGCTGATCCGCGCCGAGTCCGAGCGTCGCTGCGCCGTTGAACTGGCCGCCGGCGCACCCTACGCCGTGCTGGTGGTGCCGCTGCTGGTCGAATCGAAAAGCTATCGGAGCCGCGTCGCGCGCGTCGCGGTGGTCGATTGCGCCGAGGATACCCAGGTCGCCCGTGTGATGGCGAGAAACGGCCTGGCCGAGGCGGAAGTGCGACGCATCATGGCGGCCCAGGCGAGCCGCGCTGAGCGGCTGGCGGCCGCGGACGACGTCATCGGTAATGACGGCGACATCGTCGCGCTGCGTACCCAAGTCGAAACTCTTCACCGCCAGTATTCCGAGCTTGCCCGAAAAAGCCGCTCGCTTGGTTGAGGTTTGGGCGCGAATCGGTCAGAATTGCCCGACTTTTCACTCCTGGCGGGCGTGTGATCACTTACGAATATCCTCTCAGCGAACGCATTCGCACGCTGCTGCGCCTGGAGTCCCTCTTCGAGCGGGCTCAGTATTTCGTCGCTGCCGCCGACGCCATGGACCACCATGTGGCGCTGTTGACGCTGTTCGAGATCCTCGAAGTCGCCGGCCGCGCCGACCTGAAGTTCGACCTGGTACAGGAGCTCGAGCGCCAGCGCCAGACCCTACTGTCCTTCCGCAACAACCCCGAGATCTCAGAAGACGCCCTCTCAGGCGCCCTCTATGAGATCGAGCAGGCGAGCACCCAGATGCTCTCCATGCACGGTAAGATCGGCCAGTACCTGCGCGAGAACGACTGGCTGATGGCGATCAAGAACCGCGCCGCGATTCCCGGCGGCGTCTGCGAGTTCGACCTGCCCGCTTACCACTACTGGTTGCATCGCGATGCCGGCGAGCGGCGCGATGATCTGAATGGCTGGTTGGCGCCGATTCTGCCGATCAGCGCCGGGCTGTCGATCGTCCTACGCCTCTTGCGGGCCTCCGGCAGGCCCGAGACCCAACTCGCCGCCAGCGGCGCCTACCAGTTGATGCTCGCCGGCCGAACCGCGCAGATGTTGCGCCTGCGCGTACGCCGCGGCGACCCGTTCATCCCGGAGATCAGCGCCAACAAATACGCGCTGAACATCCGCTTCACCACCCCCGACGGCGACCTGCGTCCGCGCCCGGCGGAAGTCGATGTCGCCTTCGAGCTGACCTTCTGCAATCTTTAAACGCATTTCACTGAAATTCATAAGGCATCACAATAAACCTACAAAGCCCGCAATAGCGGGCTTTGTTGTTTCGTGGCATCCCATGGGGTATCATTGCATCTATAGGTATTTGAGTAGCTATATGAGTAGCTGTAGAAGCTCTGAGTAGCTATAAGTCCGTCTAGCTACTCTCTAGGGAGAGTGCAATGGGCAAGCTTAGCGACGTACAAATTCGGAACTGGGTAAAAACCGGGGAACCGGTAGCGAAATCGGATGGCGATGGCCTGACATTTACGCTATCGGCGAAGGGAACGGCAGCATGGGTGTTACGGTATCGGGCACCGGGCGCTAAATCGCAAAAGGAGATGACCATTGGCCGCTACCCGGACATTGGCCTTGGCGATGCCCGGAAGCTGGCGACAGAGGCCCGAGTCAAAGTTCAGCAGGGTGTAGATGTCGGTCGCGACAAACGGCAGACAAAGCAGGCAGCGGCACGGGCATGGACGTTTCAACGCCTGAGTGACGATTACCTGGAGAAAACCGTCGGCAGGTTGGCCGAGGCAACGATCAAGGGGCGGCGGCAGCAGCTACGCGACTACGTGATGCCCATGATCGGCGGCGTGCCAGCAAGAGAGGTTGGTCCGGCAGACATTGTGGAAATCACCGAGCGGGCATCTAAGAAGTCTCTGCACGTTGCCCGCCTGGTCCTGATCGCCTTGAGGGAAGTGTTTGCCCATGGGGTTGCCCGCCACGTGGTCGAGTTCGACCCCAGCGCCCACGTCAAGGCCAATTCTGTAATCGGGCCTCGGCCTGTGAACCGCACTCGGATCATGCTCACCGAAGGGGAGCTGAGGTACATGCTCCCGAGGTTGCCGGTGATCGGACCTCAAAACACGTTGATGGTTAAGATTCTGCTGGCGACCGCCACACGCATCGGCGAGTTGGTGTTTGCGGAATGGAAGGATGTCGACTTCGAGAAGCGCCTATGGACGATCCCAGCCGCCAACATCAAAGGACGCAGTGTTAAGGTAGCCCGAGGGGAGGACACAAAGGACTTCGTTATTCCCATGACCGATCAAGTGACGGCATGGTTCTCGGAACTTCAGACGCTGGCGTTCGGCTCGCGGTTCGTCCTGCCGATCCGATCCCGGAAGAAGACCATCGGCGACGCTCCGATGGAGCCCGTCACATTGAATGCGGCGATCAACAGCCTGTGCGCCAAGACTCTGGGAGCGAACTGCCGTCGTTTCACCCCCCATGATCTGCGCTCAACGGCAAGGAGCCACCTTGGGGCGCTGGGTGTCGATCTGCTTGTCGCCGAGCGATGCCTTAATCACTCTCTCGGCGGTTTGGTCGCCGTGTATGACCAACACGACTATTTGACCGAACGCCGTAAGGCGCTCGAAATGTGGTCGGCATTTCTCCAGGCGAGTGAGCTAGGGACCATCTGGAATGTTGTGCCGCTACACCAGGCTTCAGCCTGATAGTCCGTGACAATCGTTTGGGTGCCACATGGTGCCGTGTCTCGCTACTTCACCCTGCGCAGTATCGGTTGCACGACCGCGTCGCCTTTCACGATATCCAGTGCCCGGTCAACCTGTGCCCTCGTGAGACAGCGTCGAGCGAAGCGCGCCGTCACCATCAACGGCGGATACAGTAGCGCGACCGGAAAGCTGATCAGCAGGGCGGGCCACGCCGGGAATGCGAAGGCTGCGAGGCTGGCAACCGAGAAGGCCACGACGACGGCTGCGTCGCATCGTCGCCAGAGCAGAGGTGGATCGGCTCGAACGAAATTCACCTGCTTCCCGGTGGACCCGTTGTAGAGCCCGACCAGCCGTTCACCCAGTAGCAACGCAGTCACCATGTGACCGCGACGAGCCGGCATCTCACGGCAGTGGACGACCAGCTTGATGTCGTGGCCGCTGGTCGTCGAGATCCAGAGTTCGCGCCTTTCGCGCGCCGGGTATTGTTCACACCAGCGCATTGGCACGTTGATGTAGCGCTGAACTTCGACCAGTTGGCCGCTGACGGACCAGAACCTACGCATGGGGGCCTCCTTGTGGGTACCCGGTCAACGTCGCATGCAAACCAGCCTTGTCAACTCGCGCGTTCGCACCGAGCGGTGCCGTTTCTGTCGCTGTGTCGAATGATTGGCGGATCAGATGACATTCCAGTGACACCCCAATACGTATGCACTGATAGTGCAGTGTGAGCGTTGCCCAGTCACGCGATTAATCCCGCAGTGTCTGACACTGGACCAACACTGCACTGAATATTCGACCGTGCGCGAACAGCCTGAATTCAGTGCGACGCATAGCCTCGCAATATTCATGATCCGTACCAGAGGCCACTCTTGTTCGCGTCAACCCCTGCTACAGCTTGCCTGTCGATGTTGAGCAGAAAATGGAGCCGCATCAAGCGCCGACGCAATGCCACCCGTAAGCCCCGACGAATCGCGGCGGTTGCGGAACGAGGCCTTGACGCAGGATGATGCCTGGTGTCAACTGACGACTCCCGACGGCCCTCCTGATGGCCGGCTCCCTGTGGAGCGAAAGGCGTTGCGGTCGTTACCCGCCTCTGAAGTCCCGAGCTCGAATCGGACCGGTCGTCACCCCCGAGGTGGCGGCCTTGTAGAAGTCATTCGTAGAGCCTATGTCTGCGACCTGCCGGCGATTATCGCCGGGCGCTCCCTGAAGCGCTTCGCAGTCACGGTTGATGTCGTGCCCGGCACTTGATGCCGGTGCACCTGTCCCGCCATTCAATCGAGCACCTGCCCTTCCACTGTGAAAGGCAAGGTACGCGGTCGTGCTTGCCCCTGATGGGCTCCGCCGCGTGCCATTCCGCTCGTTGACCTGACACCACCCTGGACTCTCGGTCAGGGGTGGACCCAT
>DATKVJ010000069.1:0-2273 GCA_035530135.1 Rhodocyclaceae bacterium
CGTGGTGCACCGGCCGTGGGGCAGCTACGACTCGCTGGAGGCCGGCGGGCGTTTCCAGGTCAAGCGCATCGTGGTCAAGCCCGGCGCGTCGCTGAGCCTGCAGAAGCACCACCACCGCGCCGAACACTGGATCGTGGTTTCTGGCACCGCCGAAGTGACCTGCGACGACAAGGTATTCCTGCTCGGCGAAAACCAGAGCACCTACATCCCACTCGGCTCCGTGCACCGCCTGCGCAACCCCGGCAAGCTGCCGCTCGAGTTGATCGAGGTGCAGTCCGGCAGCTACCTGGGCGAGGACGACATCGTGCGTTTCGACGACGTCTACGGCCGCGCCTGAACGCCGCCGCGACAACGACGATCGCCCAACCCACCTGCCCCACCGCCCGCCCGCCTGCCTGCCCCATCGCCCCGCCGGCCTTCCCCATCGCTCGCCCGTAGGAGCCCGCTCGCGGGCGATGCTCTTGGGCTCCGATGGGCAACATCAAGGCGAAGAGCATCGCCCGCGAGCGGGCTCCTACGGGTGGGGCGCGGGGCGGGTGAGTGATGGCGTTTCACGGTCGAGCCAGACGGCATGCCAGTAGGGATACCCGAGCACGGAGTCAGCCAACCCGGCCCGCAGCGGATTGGCCACGATGTAACGCGCAGCGTGCCTGATGTCCTCGTCGCAGCGCAGGGCGTGGTCGTGGAAGCTGCGATCCCAGACAGATCCGTCGATCAAGCCAGACGCATGCAGCGCGCGCGAAACTCCCGCCTTGAAGCGACACATCACGTGCCCAAGAGGCTCTTCGCCAAGTGCCAGCAGGCCGTGCCAGTGGTCGGGCATCAGCACCCATGCAAGCAGCCGGGCATCGCCCCAGACATCGTTCACATGAGCGACCCGGCTGGCGATTCGCGCGCAGGCGTGATCTTCGAACACACATCGGCGCTGCCACGTCGTGGTGGTCAGCAGGTAGACCTGGCCCGGCAGCGAGACCCGCCCGTGACGCAAGGCGGAACGACCGGTTGGCGGAAAGATCGGCATGCCGACAGCATGCCCGTGTGCACAGCCACAAAACTGTCAGCCCACACCACCGGAAGCCGTAGGAGCCCGCTCGCGGGCGATGCTCTTGGCGCCGATGCCAGATTCAGGCCAAGAGCATCGCCCGCGAGCGGGCTCCTACACGGTGAGGGGCGGCGGCGCATCGCCCGCGAGCGGGCTCCTACAACGGTGAGGGGCGGCGGCGTATCGCCCGCGAGCGGGCTCCTACAACGGTGAGGGGCGGCGGCGTGTCGCTCGCGATGGCGTCCGGTGCGGATGGGATCAGGCGGGTGGGCTGCCGATCAGGGCGCTCAGTTCGGCGGTCTTCGCCGCCAGCAGCGTCGGATCGCCACGGGTCTCCACGTTGAGGCGAAGCAGCGGTTCGGTGTTGGACGAGCGCAGGTTGAAGCGCCACTGGTCGAACGCCGCGCTCACGCCGTCGACGTGCTCGATCTGCGGCTGCCGGTCCGCATAGAACGCCATCACGCGCGCCACCGTGGCAGCGGCATCGTCGACGCGGAAGTTGATCTCGCCGCTGCACGGATACGCTTGCATGCGCTGCTCCAGCATCGCGGCCAGCGGCGTGCCGGTGGTGCATACGCGCTCGGCCACCAGCAGCCAGGGAATCATGCCGGAGTCGCAATAGGCAAAGTCGCGGAAGTAGTGATGCGCGCTCATCTCGCCGCCGTAGACGGCGTCCTCGGCGCGCATGCGTTCCTTGATGAAGGCGTGGCCGGTCTTGCTTTCGATCGCCACGCCGCCGGCCGCGTGCACCATGTCGATGGTGTTCCAGGTGAGTCGCGGGTCGTGGATGATCTTCGCGCCGGGGTTCTTCTCCAGCAACTGCGCCGCGAGCAGGCCGACGATGTAATAGCCCTCGATGAAGCGGCCCGCCGCGTCGAACAGGAAACAGCGGTCGAAATCGCCGTCCCAGGCGATGCCGAAGTCGGCGCCCGAATCGATCACCGCCTGCGCCGTGGCGTCGCGGTTTTCGGTCAGCAGCGGGTTGGGAATGCCGTTGGGGAAACGGCCGTCCGGCGCGTGGTGGATGCGCACGAACTCGAACGGCAGATGCGGCGCCAACAGATCGACCACCGCGCCGGCGCCGCCGTTGCCGGCGTTCACCACGATCTTCAGCGGTCGCAGCGCCGCGATGTCGATGTAGCCCAGCAAATGCGCGATGTAGGCGGACTTGTCGTGGTCGCGCGCGATTGTGCCCGGCGTCGCGGCCGGCGCGCCGAAGGCGTTCGCCTCC
>DATKVJ010000070.1:0-75944 GCA_035530135.1 Rhodocyclaceae bacterium
CGCTACAAGGCCGTGGACGACCTGCTCGCGCACAGCGTCGAGGCCTACTCCGGGATGCCGCAGCTGTTCTTCACCTGGGCGCAGCGCGAGGACATGCGCGTGCACTACGAGTTTCTCGACAACGGCGTGCCCCTCGGGGAATCGCCGCGCACCGCCGCCTTCGGCTGGAACGGCAGGATGTTCGTGCTCGACGTCAAATCGATGCTCGACGTCGACCGCTTCTGCAAGGTCAATATCAACGCCGGCGCGCCCGACGAGCTCTACCGGGAAGGCAGCCGCGACCCGGCAGCGGCGGGCAACACCGGCTTCATGGTCCAGTGCGCGCGGCGGCTGGCCGAGATCCACTTCGCCGAACAGGACAGCGGCCGCATCTATTTGCAGATCGCCGCCGGCGCCGTGGTGTGGACCGATCCGGAGGCGCTCGCGCGCGCGGCTGCCGACCCGCAGACGCGCGCGGGCATCCTCGCGGTCGCCCCCGGCGTCCTCGACCGCGCCCCGGCAAACCCCGTGAGCGCGAAGTTCGTGCGCATGAGCCTCGGCGGCGAACGGCCGAACACGCTCGGCGCTTGGGGCGAACCGAGCCGTGACGCGGGCGGCGACGCGAAATTGGCGCAATTGCCGATTTGCTGATAAGTTCACCGTCGGGCGCCGGGAGCGGGCGCGGCAGGCAGGACTTCACAAGGGGGGGTGGATGAAAGCAGCGAGCAAAGGAACGAAGGTCGCCGCCAAGCCGGCGGCGAAGAAGATCGTCGCGAAGAAGCCGGCGCCCATCAAGGCTGCGGCGAGGAAGACCGCGAAGAAGAAGCCGACGCAATCAACCGGCCAGGTGCTCTCCGAACTCAAGTCGCTGGCCAAGGAGCTGAACAAGGCGGCGGCGGGGCTGGGCAAGACCTCGGCCGGCAACCCCAAGCAGGTGTCGGTGATCCTCGGCAACGTCGAGCGCATGACCGCCGACGCCGCCGACAAGTCGCTCGCCGAAGCCGAGTCCGCGAAGCAGCTCGTCGTCAGCTCGCTGGACACGCTCGGCAGGGACTGGAGCCGCAGGGATCTGGAGGCGGCATTGCGCGGCATCGGCGGCCACCTGACCAACATCATCGTCGCCCAGGAATTTCAGGATCTCGCCGGTCAGGCGCTGCGCAAGGCGATGAAGGCGCTGGTCGGCGCCATCATCGTGGTCGAGGTCGGCGGCACCACCGACGACCAGCGCCTGTCCCAGAAGGAAGTCGATAGCCTGTTGAGGGGCCTGATGAACTGAGCCTTTGCGGTCCGGGCGCGCGGAAGGACTCAGGCGGACTCGGCCTCGCTGAACACTTCGGTGCGATTGCGTCCGGCGCGCTTGGCCCGATAGAGCGCGACGTCGGCGCGCATGAAGAAGTCGTTCTGCGTCTCGTCTTCCCGATATTGGGCGACGCCCAGGCTGACCGTGATGGGCACGTCGGGCGAGGCCAGCGCAAAGCGCTGGCGGGCCACCGCCAGACGCAGCTTGTCGGCCAGGGCTGCCGCCTGTTCGAGGGGGCAGTTCTTCAGCAGGACCAGGAATTCCTCGCCGCCCCAACGGGCGGGCACGTCGCTCTCGCGGACGACGCTTCTGGCGATCCTGGCGATCTCCTCCAGCACGCGATCGCCGGCGAGATGGCCGAAGCTGTCATTGACCTGCTTGAACAGATCGATATCGAACAGGATCATCGACAGCGGCTGCTTCGAGCGCCCGAATTCGTGGATCGCCTGCTGCACCAGGATCTCGAACGCCTGCCGGTTGTTGAGGCCGGTCAGCGCGTCGGTCGTCGCGGCGCGCTCCAGGCGCCTCTGGTAGCGCTTGACCGCGTACAGCGTGATGCCCAGTATCAGCAGGGTCACCAGCGCGCTGATCGCCAGGTTCATCACCAGCACACGCTGGACCGGCCTGACGTCGTCGGCCACGTCCTGCTCCACCACCAGATACCAGCCCAGTTCGGGGATGAAGCGCGAGGTGACCAGGATGCTGGCATGGTTCAGGCCGTATTCGAGGTGGGTCGGGGTGACGCTGCCGTTCAGGATGGCGCCGGCGATGCCGCTGACGCCGGGCAGGCTGCGGATCGAGCCGCCGGCCCGCCGCATCGACTTGCCGGCCATCACGATCTTGCCGGCGGGATCGACGAAATAGATGCTGCGCTGGAAGCGGCGCTGGTAGCTGTCGATGAGCCGGCTCATGGTGTCGAGCGCCAGCCCGACGCCGGTGGCGCCGATGAACTTGCCGTCGTAGTCGAGCACCCGGTAGTTGATGAAGATGGTCATCTTGTCCCGGTTGGCCATGTCGAAATCGATATTGGTCTCGTAGGGCCGAGCCATCGCCTCGACGCGGAAGAACCAGGCGTCGCGGGACTCGCCGCGCCGCACCGATTTCAGCGTGCCGCCGGCGTAGTAGTACTTGTGGCTGCGCGCCGAGACCAGGAAGCTGGAGATGGTGCCGTACTGCTGCTTGACCTCCTTCAGGTAGCGGACGATCTGGCCGGGGTCTCTCTCGCCGTCCAGGATCCAGTCGCGCAGGAAGGTGTCCTGCGCCATCATCGAGGAGATGAATACCGGGCGCAGCAGGTCCTTCTGGATCTCCGAATAGATGTTGTCGCTGGTCAGCGGCAGGGACTGCCGGGCGACGCCCAGCCGGATCGCGTCGCGCGACACCAGGTAGCCGGCGATGCTGGTGGTCAGGAAGCCGGCGACCAGGGCCACGCTGATCCAGGCGACGAGATGATATTTCTTGGGCAGTAGCGACATGTCGATCGGGGTCCGCGATTCAGCGCTTGTCGGTGGGCTCGCCGCCGAACAGCGAACGCCACAGGCCCGAGCCGACGTCGAGCAGGCGATGCAGGGTCCACAGCGACATGCCGGCCGCCGGGAGCGGCCCCAGTTCGAGCCGGCCGGCGATGTTGCCGTAGTCGTAGCCGACGGCGAAGCCATGGGAGCGCGCCAGCGCGATCATCGGCGCGTTGTCGGGCCGGGTCTCGATCGCGATCTGGGAGCAGCCCAGCGCCCGCGCCTCGAGTATCGAGGCTTCGAAGAGCTGCTCGCCCAGCCCGCGCTCCCGGTACTCGGGCAATACCGTGATGCCCACCTCGGCCTTGTGCTGCTCGACGTAAAGGTGGGCCAGCGCAGCGATCTCGCCGTCGATCTGGATGCCCAACAAGACGTCGCGGGCGGGGTCCAGACGCGCGAGGTAACGTTCCCTGACCGAGTCCA
Source organism: Rhodocyclaceae bacterium (assembly GCA_035530135.1). Lineage (GTDB taxonomy): Bacteria > Pseudomonadota > Gammaproteobacteria > Burkholderiales > Rhodocyclaceae > CAIYYX01. The sequence goes on from DATKVJ010000070.1 coordinate 3,217, forward strand.
TGGTGGCCGGGTAGAAGAAGCGGAAGGCCAGATCCTCGGCGGAGAGCTTGGCCAGGTGCGCCTCGATCTGACCCAGATGGCATTGCTGCAGGCGTTCGGCGAAGGGAGCGATGTTCATCGGGGCGGTGGCGTCGGGGCTAGGACTGCTCGTGCGCGGCGCGATAGGAATCGCGCAGTTCCCGCTTCAGCACCTTGCCGATGGCGCTGCGCGGCAGGCTGGCGACGATCTCCAGCGCCGCGAGCCGCTGGGTCTTGCCCAGCCGTTCGTTGGCCCAGCCGAGCAGTTCCGGCGCGGTGAACGCGGCGCCTGGGGCCGGCACCGCGAAGGCGACCGGCGTCTCGCCCCAGCGGCGGGAGGGCACGCCGACCACCGCCGCCTCGGCCACGCCGGGATGCCCTTGGAGCACCGCTTCGAGGTCGCTGGGATAGACGTTGAAGCCGCCCGAGATGATCATGTCCTTCTTGCGGTCGAACAGCGTCAGGAAGCCGTCGGCATCGAAGCGGCCGAGGTCGCCGGTGCGGATGAAGCGCCGGCCCTCGGCATCGTGCCACTCGGCCTCGGCGGTCTTGTCCGGCTGCCGGTGGTAGCCGCTCATCATCGCCGGCGAGCGGCCGACGACCTCTCCGGTCTCGCCCGCCGGGAGCTCCCGCCCGGCCTCGTCGATCACGCGGATGTCGTGCCCGGGTCCGGGCCGGCCCACCGTGGCGAGCTTGTCGGGATGCTCGTGGGCGGCGAGGATGCAGGTGCCGCCGCCTTCGGTCATGCCGTAGTACTCGATCAGCCCGCCCGGCCAGCGCGCCAGGATGTCGGCCTTGAGCGCCGCCGAAAACGGCGCGCTGGTGCAGAACTTCATGCGGAACGAGGACAGGTCGCGACGGCCGAAATCGGCGTGGTCCATGATCCGCTGGTACTGCACCGGGACCAGCATGGTGTGCGTGACCCGGTGCCGCTCGGCCAGCTCCAGGTAGCCCGCGACGTCGAACTTCGCCATCAGCACCGCGGCGCCGCCCAGGGTCAGCGTCGGCAGGAAGCTCACCAGGGTGGTGTTGGAGTAGAGCGGCGTCGCGCACAGGGTCAGCGTCTCCGGGCCGTAGCCGAACAGCGAGCCGCGCTGCACGTGCGCCCAGCGCATCGCGTGGGACTGGACGATGCCCTTGGGCGTGCCGGTGGTACCCGAGGAGTAGATGATGTTGAAGGGCCATTCCGGCTGCAACGCCACGGCCGCAGGCGCCGCCCCCGGGGCCGCCAGCCAGTCGGAGAGCGCAATGCCGGCGTCCGAGCCGTCCAGCGCGACGCGGACGGCGGCCATCTCTCCGGCGACCGGCGCCAGGAGCTCGGCCGCCGCCCGGTCGAGAAACAGCAGCCTCGCCCCGGCGTCTTCGAGCATCGCGGCCAGGCCCTCGGCCGTCGATGAGGTGGCGAGCGGCGCCACCGCGACCCCGGCGCGCAGGCTGCCCAGGAAGACCGCGGCGTAGGCGATCGAGGTCGAAGCGCAGATCGCGACCGATTGCGTCGGCAAGACGCCGTCCCGCTGCAGCGCCGCCGCCACCCGGTCCATCAGGGCGTCGAGACCGGCGTAGTCCACGCTGTCGCCGTCCTGGATCAGCGCCGGACGGGCCGGCGCGCGCGCGGCCTGGCCGCGGATCAGCTCGGGGATGGTGCCGTAGGCGCGTTCGAGGATGTCGTCGCCGTTCATCGCGCAGTTCATCGTTGAAGCCCGCTCATGACTTGACCGGCGCGCGGCGCATGATCGCGCGGGTGCCCAACTGGACGGTGCCGGCGCAGCCCAGCGAGAGCAGGAAGGCGGGGGCTACGCCCAGCGCCGGCAGGGACAGCGCCAGCGCCAGGCAGAAGGCGGCGAAGGCGTACCAGCCGAAGACCATGCCGCGCAGCAGCGTGATCGCGTACTCGTGGCCGCTGTGGTGGTGCGAGAACACCACCAGCACCGTGCTCAAGACCGGAAACATCGCCAGCAGGCCGCTCATCCGCGGCCCCATGCTGGCGGCGAAGGTGGTCACCAGCAGCACCAGGACGGCGCTCGCCAGCATCCGGAACATCATGTCGCCGCGGGGCGCCGAGAACACCCGTGCGGGCGCACCGACCCGGGGGAACAGGCGCGGCGCCAGGCTCAGGCCGACCAAGACCAGCGGCGCGGCAACGGGCAGCGAGGGCGCGAGGAGGTCGAGCAGCGCCACCGCTGAGAAGTAGCCGAACATGCCGCAGCCCAGGCTGCCGACCCAGGACAGGCGGGTGGCGGCCCAGGAGTAGCAGGTGGCATAGACCAGGATGGCGATCACCGCGGACAGGGTGCCGACCGCTGCGGCCGAGGCGAAGGCCGACCCCTGCTCGACGGCGATGAAGAACAGGATCGGGCCGCCGACCACCGGGAAGGCCGACAGCCAGCCCGCGACCGAGGGCCCCCAGCGCCGCCCGGAGAGCGTGATGCCCGCGGTCAGGGAGGGCACGAGCATGAGTTTCAGGGCGAGCAGAAGGATCATTTTCCTGGGGCCTAATGGGAGTTTCCCGACGAGCAGCCGGCATGATAGCCGTGCCGCCCACGGCGCGCCATCCGGCGGCGCTATCGGGTCGGGGGGAACTCCATGGCGACCATTTCCCGCAGCGCCGCCTCCTCGGCGAGGAAGGTCGCCACCGCCAGGGGGTCGAACTGGCTGCCGGCCATGCGCTGGATTTCCGCCTTGGCGGTGTCGAAGGGCAGCGCCTTGCGATAGGGACGGTCGAAGGTCATCGCGTCCAGGGTGTCGATGACCGCGAAGAGTCTTGCCGCCAGCGGAATCTGCTCGCCCTTGAGTCCCGCCGGATAGCCCGAGCCATCGTAGCACTCCTCGTGACAGAGCACGATGTCCGCGGCCATCGCGAGGAAGGGCAGCTTCTCCAGGATCAGATGGCCGTTGGCCGGATGCTCGCGCATGATCCGCCATTCCTCGTCGGTCAGGCGCCCGGGCTTCAGCAGCACGGCGTCGGGCACGCCGATCTTGCCGATGTCGTGGAGCAGGCTGCCCCAATAGACCTCGCGCAGATCCTTCACGTCGGTGTAGTGGTGCGCCGCCAGGAGCAGCGTATGGGTCGCGACCCGCTTGGAATGCAGCCCGGTTTCCCGCTCCCTCAGATCCAGGGCCTCGGCCAGGGATTCGACGAACTGTTCGTAGGGATCATCCGCCAGTCCGCCGGCGCGCTTGCGCGCATCGAGCAGGCAATGCTCGCAGGTGGGGCGCTCGAGTATCCGCACATACTGCCGCTCGGGGGAGGCCGAGCCGCACTCGGCGCAGGCAACGGGATCCTCTGGCGGCGCATCGGCGCGGTCGGTGGGGCCGGGCACGGCTCAAGCCGCCACGCCGAACAGCGCCCCGACGCCCGCCGTCAGCGCCATCGCCAGCGAGCCCCAGAAGGTGACGCGCCATGCTGCGATCAGCACCGGGGCGCCGCCGGCGCGCCCGGACAAGGAACCCAGGAGTGCGAGAAACAGCAGCGAGCCGCCCGAGACCGCCCACATCAGCATGGACGCCGGCACCAGAAGGACCACCAAGAGCGGCAGGACGGCGCCGATGGTGAAGGTGGCGGCCGAGGCCAATGCCGCCTGGACCGGCCGCGCGGTCAGGGTCTCGGAGATGCCCAGCTCGTCGCGCGCGTGGGCGCCCAGCGCATCGTGCGCCATCAACTGGGTCGCGACCTGGGAAGCGAGTTGCGCGTCCAGCCCGCGCCCGACGTAGATGGCCGCCATTTCCGCCTGCTCGTGCACGGGATCGCTCGCCAGCTCGCGCCTCTCCCGATCCAGATCGGCGCTCTCGGTGTCGGCTTGCGAGCTCACCGAGACGTACTCGCCGGCCGCCATCGACATCGCGCCCGCAACCAGGCCGGCCACGCCCGCGACCAGGATGCTCTTCGAGTCCGCGCCCGCCGCCGCCACGCCCAGCACCAGGCTGGCGGTGGACACGATGCCGTCGTTGGCGCCCAGCACCGCGGCGCGCAGCCAGCCGATGCGGTGCGTCCGGTGTCTCTCGATGTGTCTCATGGTCGCCCCTCATACCGTTGCCGAAGGAATTGATGTATCCGCGATCACAACCGCTCGCCGGTGTTGCGGTCGGCGGGCCGCCGCCAGGCTTTCAGGATACCACCGCCGGCAGCTCGACCAGCCGGCCGATGGCGGCGTAGAAGACCGCCAGGCGCAGCGGCAGGCCCTCGTCGGCGAAGAGACCGGCGTAGCGCGTGAGCTGGGGCCGGTAGCGCTCGGCGTGGGCGGCGAGTTCCGCCTCGCCTCCTTCGACGCTCGCGGTCTTGTAGTCGATGATCCAGCGCGCGCCGCCCTCGACGAAGCTGCGGTCGACGATGTGGGTGGCGATGCGGGCGGCGATCGCGTCCTGACTGCGCGCGGCGAGCGCCAGCTCGATCGCGCCGCCCTCGCGCTCATCCAGCACCCAGCGCCCGTCACGGCTATCCAGCGTCGCCACGAGACAGGCTTGGGCGCGGGCGGCACCCGCTCTCGCCTCGGTCGCGCCGTGGCCGCGACGGATGAGCCACAGCGTCATCGCGGCAGCCAGGGAGCGGACCCGCTCGACCGACCAGGCTGCCGCGCCGTCCTTGGCGATGATCTCCAGGTAGGCATGGACCAGCGTGCCGACGCTGGCCTCGAGCGACCGCGAGCCCGGCTCGGCGCCCGCCTCCGATGCGCTGATCGCTGCATCCATCGCCTGCGCCGCCGGCGAGGCGGGCGGACGCCGGTGCAGGATGTCAGCCGCGACGGGCACCGCGGTCCGCACCAGTCTCGGCACGAAGCGGCGCGATTCGGCGACCGGCTCGGTCGCCGCCTCGACCTGTTCGGCGACCGCCGCGAAGTCCCCGGCGACGGCGGGCCAGAGCAGATCGAGAGGGCTGCCCGCCGGCTTCACCGCCTCGCCCTCGGCGTTGCTCCGGGCGACGCCGACGAGATGCAGGCTGCGCACCGCGCGCGTCGCGGCGACGTAGAGCACGCGCGCCGCCTCGTTGCCCGAGCGCTCCTGCTCCAGCAGGCGCAGGTAGTCGTAGGGCGTGGGCGCACCGTCCTTGGCCCTCCGGGTGAACGGGGCGACGACCAGTTGTTCGCTCAGGCCTTCGAGCACCACCTCCTCCCAGAGCATCAGCTCGTGCCCGTCGTTGGGGAGCTTCCTGTGCAGCCCCGGCAGGATGACGGTGTCGAACTCCAGGCCCTTGGCCTTGTGGATGGTCATGAACTGCAGCGTGCCGTCGGCCTGGGCGTCGGGCGCGGCGTAGAGCGCATCGACCTCGTCTTCCAGCCGGTCGAGCTGGAAGCGCCCGGCGGCGTCCAGTTCATCGAGCAGGTCGAGGAAGGCTTTCGCGTCGGCCACCTCGGCCGGCGTGGCCAGGCAGGCGGCGCCGCCCAGCTTGAGCCAGGTGCCCTCGACCCAGCGGCGCAGGCGCGCGCGGCCCTGATGCGCGAGCGCCTCGTCGAGCACCGCGCGAACATGGGCGAGACGGCCCCTGCCGTCCTCCGAGAGCCGATCGATCCGGGCCTCGTCCTTGAGCAGTTGCCAGATCGTGGCTCGCTGGTCGTCGGCGGCCAGCGCGTGGAGATCGGCCAGGGTCAGGCCGCACCAGGGCGCGCGCAGGATCGCGAGCCAACTGATGCGGTCGGCGCGGTGGTTTAGCGCGCGCGTCAGGGACAGCAGATCCTGCACCGGCTGGCGCTCACCCAGGCGCTCGATCTCCACCGCCCGGAAGGAGAGTCCCGGCCGGTGCCGGCGGATCTCGGTCACCAGCGCCGCGAGATGATTGCGCGCGCGCACCAGCACGGCGATCTGTCGCTGCGGCTCGGCGGCGCGCTCCTCGGCGATGATGGCCAGGATGGTCCGGGCTTCGAGACGGTCGGCCTCATCGCCGGCGAGCGCGCGCGGCAGGACCAGCGGATGGACATGGACCGCCGCGCCGGGCAGTTCCGCCCGCGTCGCGACGAAGGGACGGTAGCGGATGGCGCCGGCGGTGGCGCTGTCTTCAAGCGGGAAGACCCGCGCGAAGCCCGCATTCACCCAGTCCACCACCGCCGGACAGGAGCGGTTGTTGCGGCACAGGCGCAGGCGCTGCAGACGGACGCTGCCGATGCCGGGCGCCGCCGACGGGCCGTCCCTAGGCGGGGCAGTGTAAGACCCGGAGTCCCGCAGGGACGAACCACCGTCACCCCCTTCCCCGGGAAGGGGGGCGGGGGGCTGGCCCATTCCGGCGACACGCAGGAACAGGCCGACGTCGGCCTTGCGGAAGCGGTAGATCGACTGCATCGGATCGCCCACCGCGAACAGGGTGCGGCCGTCATCCGGCTGCCAGCCGGCGGTGAGCCGTTCCAGCAACTGGACCTGGGTCGGGCTGGTGTCCTGGAACTCGTCGACCAGCAGATGGCTGATGCGGTAGTCGAGGACGAGGGCCAGATCGCTGGGCGACTCCTCGGAACCCAGGGCGAGCAGCGCGCGCTGCGCCACCTCGACGAAGTCGGCCTCGCCCGCCTCGTTGAACACCGTCCACAGGGTCGCCGCCGCGAGCTTCAGCAGGCTCGCCAGCGCATCGACGATCCGCCACTCCTCGGCGCTGTAGCGCGGCTCGGGCAGCCTGCGGATGCGGGCGACGGCGACTTCGACGAGTTCAGCGCCGGGCGCCGCGGCGAGCTCGGCGAGCGCCTGCTGCAGCGATTTCTTGAAGGGCTCCGAGTCCTTGCCGGGCGGGAAGCCGTCCTTCACCGTGAGCTTCTTGCGCAGGGTGTTCTTGCCGGTCAGCAGCAGTTCGGCGAGCCCCCGCCACTTCGGCAGACTTTCCGGCGTCGCTTCGAGTGGCGCGTTCCAGTCGAGCAGCGCAGCGATGGGCGCATCCCCGGGCAGGTTCGCGGCGGCGTAGCGCGCCGCGGCCATCATCAGCGCCTGCAAGCGGGCGGGCAGGCTGGCGGCGGCACGTTCGAGATCGCGTTGCACCAGGATGCGCAGGCCCAGCTCGGAGCCCTCGCAGGGGCCGTGGGCGAACGTGTGGCGCAGCCACTGGTCGCGCCGGGCGAGCATGGCGACCAGCAGACCGGAGAGGCGTCCGCCGTCGTTGTCGAGATGGCGCAGCGCCTCGGCGACAATTGACACAGACCCGGCAGCCGCGGCACCCTCCTCGTCCAGGAGCGCCAGGGTGCGCCGCGCCGCTTCCCGGTGGAGGCGCTCCGGGTCGTCGCTGATCCTGGGCTGGGAGCCGAAGCGCGAGAGCAGCGGCATCTGCCGGGCGAGGCTGGCGCAGAGCGCATCGATGGTCAGGATGCGAAGCCGCGCCGGCTCCTCGATCAGCCGCCAGCCGCGGGATTCGGCTGAGCGCAGGGCGGCTAGTGCCAGATCGAAGGTGATGCGCTTGTGGGCGGCCTCGGGCCGCACGCCGGCGGCCGCCAGCGCCAGGCTGTCCAGGATGCGGCTTTTCATCTCGGCGGCGGCCTTGTTGGTGAAGGTGATGGCGACGATCTCCTCGGGATCGTCGACGACTTCGAGCAGGCGCAGATAGCGCTGGCTCAGAAGCTCGGTCTTGCCCGCCCCGGCCGGCGCCTCGACGATGAAGGAGGCTAGCCCGAGCGCCCGCGCGCGGCTGGCGCGGTCCTCTTCGAGCAGGGCCGCGCTCATGTCCGTGTTCGTCGCCTGCACGCTCACGCCCCGCTCCCTTCGCCACCCTCAAGCTGCGCCCGGCGCTCGGCCAGGCGCAACAGCGGTCTCACCTCGCAGTAGTCGAGATCCTGCTCGCGCTCGAAGCTCACCGCCGCGCAGCCCGCCGCGATCTCGCGCGCGATCGCCTCGATGCGCGCCCGCCAGAGCGCGAGCAGTTCCTCCCAGCCCGCAACGTCCGGGAACAACTTGCGCGCTGCATCGTCGCCGATGCCGGCCAAGCCGGGCAGCAGACCGCCCTCGGCGGCGATGCCGACGAAGCCGGGTTCCTCCGGCCGCACCCGGGCCAGGGCCACCGCCGCCGGCTTCGCCTCCGAGGTGATCGCATAGACCGGCAGTTGCGGCTCGGCAATCCGCTCCCCGCCCCAGCTCGCGGCGCTGACCTCGGACCCGGTCTTGTAGTCGAGGATCACGCGGCGGCCGTCTTCGAGTTCGTCGATGCGATCGACCACCAAGCGCACATCGATGCCGACGATCTGCACCTCCGACGCCTGCTCGCAAGCGACGACGCGGAAGGGCAGCGCGCGCTGCGCTTCGACTTCCAGCCAGGCCTGCAGCAGCCGCCGCAATCGTTCGGCTTCCAGCGCCAGGAAGTTGGGCGTCAGCGCTTCCTCGCGCTTGGCGGTGAAGGCTGCCAGCCCCGCTGCGACGGCCGCCGCCACCGCCGACTGCCGCGCCGCCCCGTCCATGTCCAGCAGCGCCTGCGAGCCGCGACCGTTCCAGAACTGCTGCAGCACCGCGTGCACCACGGTGCCGCGCTCGGCGGCGTCGAGGCCATCGACCGGCAGCTCCAGCGCTCTCGCGCCGAGGCGATAGCGGTAGAAGGCCCAGGCCGGGCAGATCGCCTGCGCGCGCAGCAGACTCGTGCCGCCACGCACCACCTCATCGGCCGCCAGCGGCGGTCCCTGGTGGTCTTCGAGCAGCGCCAGCGTCGCGGTGGCAGCCAGCGTCTCCAGCAGCGGGGGGCTGGCGAAGGACTCGTCGGTCGCGGCCGGCGTGTTGCCCGAGGCGTCCGCCAAGAGCGGGCTTACCCGCAGCTCGCGGTCGGCCTCGGTCTGCGCCCAGGAAAAGCGCAGCTCGGCGGCACTGCGCATCAGGCGGCGATGCACGGCGCGGGCGAACTCGCCCTGCACCTCGGCCGAGGCGTTGGGCGCGCGCGCGTCGCGCTGCAGCCGGGCGGGCAGGAGCGGATTGGGCCGGGCCGGCGGCGGCCAGAGATGATCGTTCATACCCATCACCCAGAGCCCGTCGAGCGGCACGCCCACCGCCTCGAGCAGGCCCATCACCTCGAGCTGCGGTTCGTTCTCGGTCTCGGGCTGGAAGATGCGCTCGCGGGCCAGCTGGGTGAGCAGCCGCTTGGCCTCGGCCATGCCCACCCGGCCCTGCACCGCGTCCAACTCGGCGAGGTCCGCCAGAGCCTCGTGAAAGGCGCGCTGCGCCTGGTATTCGTGGCTGGAGAGCGGACGCTCGCCGGGCCAGGCGGCGGCTTCGAGCAGATGCGCGAAGGCCGCCGCCCAGGCGGACGGCACCTGGCGCGCAGGCTGCGCCCCGAGCGCGGCCTGGAACGCGGCGAGGTCGCCGACGAGGCGCGAGACCGAACCGTCCTCGTTCCGCTGCGCGAAGCGCAGCAGGCGCTCCAGCGAGACGGTGGGCGGCAGCCGCTCGCGCATCCGCGCATCCAGCCGCGCGCGGCCGTCGGCCTCGCTGATGGCCGCCGACCAGTGAGGCTGGTTGAGCAGCGCGCCGAGAGCCTGCAGCTCGATGCGCCGCGGCTGGGCGGCGATGCCGACGAGGGCGAGCGCCGCGGCGACGATGGGCTGGCCGGACAGCGGCAGGCCGAGCGAGAAGTTGTAGCGGCGCGGCCGCTCGGCCTGCCCCGGGCTCGCGGCCTCGGGGTCGAGCGCGTCGTCGAGGATCGCGGCCAGGCGCTGGCGCAGGGCCGAGAGCTCGGGCACGACGATGCCCAGCCGCGCTCCCGGGTTTTCCGTCAAGCGCTGGCGCGCCCAGCCCGCGGCGGCGCGGCACTCCGCCTCGCGGTCGGGCAGCGCGTGGATGAACGCTGCCGCGGGCTCGCCGGTTCGGCCCAGTTCCAGTTCGGCGACCTGCACGCCGCGCGCTTGTAACACCCCGATCAGCAGGAGTTCCTGCGGGTTGTACCGGTCGAAGCCGGCGAACACCAGTTCGCGCGGCAGGCGGCCGGCGCCGGCGGCGATGCGCTCGATCTGCCAGTCGAGATGGCGGGCGGGCTCGAACCAGCCGGCGTCGTTGCACACCCGCCGGAACTCCTCGCGCCAGGAGAGGAAGGCCCGGCCCTCCTCGGTCTGTCCGGCGCCGGCCACGCGGATCCGCCAGGTCTCGCACAGCGCGTTGGCTTGCGCCGCCGCCTCGGCCAGGCCCTCGGTGTCGAACAAGGGATCCGTCAGCGGGTCGTCGGCGCCGCCGGCCGTGATCGCGCGCTCCCAGAGGATGCGCTCCTGCAGCGCCGAGAGCGGCCGGCGCTGCGCGGCGGCGGCCGGGATCCCGCCCGCGAGCAGCGCCTCGTCGATCAGGCCGTCCAGCCACTGCGCCAGCGTCTGCGCCGGCAGCGGCTGCCAGCGCGCCAGGCCGCGCGCCATCCGGGCGCGGTCGTGGGCCAGGCGCAGGCTGCGCGCCAGGCGATGGGTGGAACACAGCACCGGCGCATCGGCGGGGAGTTCTGCCAGGGTCGGGCGCGCGGCGAAAGCGGGGGAAGCCATCGCCGCCATGTTACAGGGGGGACCCGGCTCCCGGCACGAACAGCGTGAACGACAGGTAGAGGATGACGATCAGCCAGAAGATCAGCGGGTCGGGGTCGCGGCTGAAATCACGGCACTGCTGGGCGAGGAAATCTTGAGACACGGCTTGGTCCTCCCGTTGAATGATGGAGGACATTGTCCGCGGCGCGAGGCTCATGGCGTGAGCCTGGCGCAGGATGCTTCTCAGCTCTGGATCTTCCTGATCAGATGCTTCTCCACCCAGCCCTCGAAACCGTCGCCGCGGATGAAGATGAAGCCGTCCTTCTCCTTGCCCTCGACCACGGCCTCGCCGCCCCGCTGGAAGAATTGGGCTGCGGGCTTCGCGCTGGCGGTCGGCGAGGTGTAGACGCGGATCCTGGCGATCTTCGGCTGCACCACGTCGCCCTCCTCGAAGCTGGCGCCGGCGCGGGTCACGGTCCCGGCTTCCTGCTTCAGCGACGTCGTGTCCCGGTTCAACTCGGGCGAGCCGCGGGTGGCGGCGACGACGTTGTTGTAGGCATTGAGGAAGGCGGAGGCGACCACCTTGCCCTCGGCGGTGCTCTCGTAGGCGCCCAGGCCGATCGCGCCGCCGGCGCCGCCCAGGATGCCGCCCAGCGCCCAGTCGGTCTTCTCCGAACTGCCCTGGGCAGCGGCGACCTGGACGCCGCTGCGGGTGTCGGCCAGGATCAGCGTGGTCTGCGCCTGCTTGAACCTGACGCCGCCGGCGATCGCGCCCGCCACCCGGCCGAGCGGGCCGAACAGCCCGCCGATGGCGCTCGTGACGCCGCCGCCGACGCCGCCGGCATTGTTGTCCGAGAACACCACCTCGGGCGTCAACACGAAATCGGCGCTGGCCATCTGGCCGCCGCCCATGTTGCTGCCGGCGCGCGCCAGTCCGCCTTCCGCGAGATGGCGTTCCTGCATGATGTTCTTCATCGCGACGCCGCGCTCGACCACGACGAAGCAGTTCGACTGCTGGATCATCAGGCGCAGCAGGCCGGTGGGCGAAGGCAGGCGGTAGGACATCAGCGCCCGCTGGATCGCGTCCTGAGGTTCATAGACGGCGATCTTGCCGAAGGGCCGGTCGCAGTGCTCCAGCGTCGGTGCGGCGTTCTGGCCGCCGTTCACGCCGGCGGCGCCGGTCACCTGGCCCGAAGCGTCCGCGCTGCCCTGCTGGTAGCCGGTATCGAATGCCAGGGCGCCGCTTGAAATTGCGAGCGACGAAGCCGCGACGAGCGCGGCGATGGATTTCCGGAAGACGTTCATGATGAACCTCGCGCATGATGGTGGGATGATCGACGCTGCCGCAGCTTCGGAGCGGCTGCGTGCCGGGATTATGCCATCATCATTTTCCGCCGTACAGGCGGCGGGCTCTGCTATTCGCGCGGCAGGGTCTGCATTTCCGGCGCCTGGACGCTGCGCGGGATGGCCTCCACCGGGGAGAGATCCCGGATCTCCTTGTCCCCGGAAGCGGCCTTCAAGTCGCGGAACTTGCGCGCCGAGACCAGCACCCGGGATTCGAGCGTCGCCACCGACTTGTTGTAGGCGCCGACGGCGTTGCCGATGTGTTTGCCGACGTCGCCCCAGTGGTCGGCCAGCACCGCCAGGCGCTCGTAAAGTTCACGCCCGAGCGCGCTGATCTCCTGCGCGTTGGCCGCCAGCGCCTCCTGCTGCCAGCCGAAGGCGACGGCGCGGAGCAGCGCGATCAGCGTGGTCGGCGTGGCCAGGATCACCTTCTGCTCGACGCCGTACTCGATCAGGCTGGGGTCGGCTTCGAGCGCAGCGGAATAGAAGGTCTCGCCCGGCAGGAAGAGCACGACGAAGTCGGGAGAGGGCTGGAACTGCTCCTGGTAGGACTTGCGCCCGAGCTTGACCAGGTGGTCCTTGACCTGGCGGGCGTGATCCTGGAGCTTTCTCTTCCTCGCGCCCTCGTCCTCGGTCTCCAGCGCGTCGAGATAGGCGGCGAGCGGCGCCTTGGCGTCGACCACGATGTTCTTGCCGCCGGGCAGCTTGATGATCATGTCCGGACGCAGCCGGCCTTCCTCGGTGTCGGTGCTCTCCTGCTCGAAGAAGTCGCAGTGCTCCAACATGCCCGCCATCTCGACCACGCGCTTCAACTGCAGCTCGCCCCAGCGCCCGCGCGTCTGCGGCGCGCGCAGCGCCTTGACCAGGTTCGCGGTCTCCTGCTTCAATTGCCCCTGCGACTCGGCCAGCGCCTTGACCTGCTCGGTCAGGGTGGCGTAGGCGTTCTCGCGCGTCTGCTCGACCTGACGGATCTGCTGCTCGAACTTCTCCAGCGTGGTCTTCACCGGCGCCACCAGCTCGCCGATCGCCTGCTGGCGCTTCTCCAGCTCGCCTGCGGCCGTCACCTGGTACTTCTCCAGCGTGGCGCGGGCGAGCTCCAGGAAGGACTGGTTGTTCACCTGCAAGGCCTCGGCCGAGAGCGCCTTGAAGGCGTCGGCGAAGGAAGTCCTGGCCTCCTCCAGCGCCGCCAGCTTCTCGCCGGCGACGGCGCGCTGCTGTTCCAGCGTGGTGAGCAATTCGACCTCGTGCGCGCGCAGGTCGGCGACGTTGTGGCGCAGCACCTCGGCGGCGCCGTGGGCCTCGGCCAGATCGACGCGCAGGCGCAGCAGCTCCTCCTCGCGCGCCCTCACCCGCTCGGTCAGCGTCGCCAGTTGCGCGTCCTGCTCGGCCCGGCCCTGGGCGCGGGCCTCGCGCAAGCGGGTCGAGAACAGCCAGCCGGCGAGCACGGCGGCCAGGGCGGCGCCGGCCGCGAGTGCCAGTACGATGGTTTCCATGGCCGCGATTCTACTTGATGCCGGCGAGGCTCTCCGTCGCCCCCCGGCGCGGCAGGCTCAGGATGGCTTCCAGTCCGCCCTGTGGACGGTTCGCGAGATGCAGGTCGCCGCCCAGGGTTTGGGCGATGTTGCGGGCGATGGCCAGGCCCAGGCCGGTGCCGCCGGTCTCCCGGCTGCGCGAACCTTCGACGCGGAAGAAGGGCTCGAAGACCTTCTCCAATTCGGTTTCTTGAAGCCCCGGGCCCTCGTCTCTGATCCTGATCACCAGTTCGGCCGCGCCCTCCTCGACGACTATCCCGGCGCGCTTGCCGTAGGCGACGGCGTTGTCGAGCAGATTGGCGATGCAGCGCTTGAGCAGCTGGGGCACGCCCAGGCAGGGCAGCTTCGCTTCGCCCTCGATGCTGACCTCGCGGCCCATCTCCTCGTAGTCGGACTGCAGGCTCTCCAGCAGCGCCATGACGTCGATCGGCTGGAGCGCCTGGTGTTTATCCAGGCCCTTCATGAAATCGAGGGTCTGGGCGACCATCGCTTCCATTTCGATCAGGTCCTTCTCGAAGCGGTCGCGCTGCTCCTCGTCCTCGAGCAGTTCGGCGCGCAGGCGCATCCGGGTGATCGGGGTCTTCAGGTCGTGGGACATCGCCGCGAGCATCCGGGTGCGGTCCTCGATGAAGCGCGCGAGCCGCCCCTGCATCTTGTTGAAGGCCTGGGCGGCCTGCTTCACCTCCAGCGGACCCTCCTCGGGCAAGGGCGGCCGGTTGATGTCGCGTCCCAGTTCGTCTGCCGCCGCGGCCAGCACGTGCAGGGGCCGGGTGAGCCAGCGCACGGCGACGAAGGACAAGAGCAGCACCGTGAACAGGAGCACCAAGAGGGTCAGAAACAGCCGCAGCGGCAGGCTCGCGGACTCCTTCGGCACCCGGGTGTCGAAGGTGACCCAGCTGCCGTCCCGGAGCCGGACCTGGGTCATGAAGAACATCCGGCCAGGCGAATCCGGACGCCCACCGAGCATCTGCGCCATCATCCGCTCGTGGCGGTCGCGGCGGAAATCCGGCGGCAATTGGGGCTGCACCTGGGACAGGGCGACGCGGATTTGCCGGTCGTCGGCCAGCGCCGCGTGCAACATCGCCGAGAACATCGCCACCAGTGGCCCCGCCGCGTCTTCCTCGGCGATCGGCGCGCGGTCGAGCGTGACCAGCAGCGCCGGCGTGTTGAGGATGCCGACGATGCGGCGCCGCTCTTCGAGGTTCAGCGAGTCGAGCAGCCGGACGATGTCGGCGATGCGCTGCGCCGGCTGCATGCCGCTGACGCGCAACAGCAGGCGGTCGCGCTCGGCCAGGTTGATGGCGGCGGAGAGCAGCTGGGCGACGATCAGGCCGGCGGAGAGCACCAGCGTCAGGCGCCAGAACAAGGAGCGCGGCAGAAGACGCATCAGCCCTCCCCGGCCACCGGCACCGAGAGCACGTAGCCCTCGCCGCGCACCGTCTTGATCAGGCGCGGGTCGCGCGGATCGTCGCCGAGCCGATGGCGCAGCCGGCTGACCTGGACGTCGATGCTGCGATCGAGCGGATCGGCCTCCCGGCCCTGGGTGAGATCGACCAGCTGGTCGCGATTGAGCACGCGGTTCGGATGGCCGAGGAAAATGCGCAGCAAGCGGTATTCCGAACCGGACAGCGGCGTCACCACGCCGGCGGCGGAGACCAGATGGCGGTGGGCGGTGTCGAGCAGCCAGTCGGCGAAGCGCAACTGCCGCGCGTTCTCGGGACGGAGGTTGTCCGGCAGGCTGCGCGAGCGCCGCAATATCACCTTGATCCGCGCCAGCAGCTCGCGCGGGCTGAAGGGCTTGGGCAGATAGTCGTCGGCGCCCATCTCCAGGCCGACGATGCGGTCGGTCTCCTCGCCCCTCGCGGTCAGCATGATCACCGGGATTTCCGACTTGGCGCGCAGATTGCGGCACAGCGTCAGACCATCGTCGCCGGGCAGCATCAGGTCGAGCACGATCAGGTCCACCCGCCCGGCCTCCAGCGCCTGCCACATGGCGCGACCGTCGGCCACCGCGCTGGTCTTCATGCCGTTCTTCTGCAGATAGTCGCCGAGCAGCTTGCGGATCTCGGCATCGTCATCGACGATCAGGATGTGATCGGGCGTTTCCATGACTGACTTATAAGCGTTCCCCGGCGACCTTGGCAAGAATAATGTAACGCACTATGTCGACCGCCGGCGCCGTCGCAGTGCGCTACAAAATTGCCCGCCGATGACATGCCGCGCTTACACGCGCCTGCTCCAATGACTGCCGTGGCGAAGGATTTCCTTCCCCCGCCCCGACCGGGATCGCGGTCGGCCGATCCAACGATTAGCACAGGAGAACATCATGAAACGCACGCACAAGATCGCCGCAGCCCTCGTCGTCACGCTGGGCCTGACGGCCGCCGCCTACGCCTTCCCGGGCGGCGGCTTCGGTCCGGGCTTCGGGCCCTGCACCGGCGGCGGCCCGCGGGGACCGCAAGGCTACGCGGGAAATCCGGCAGACTTCAACCCCACCGCGATGATCGAGGGCCGCCTCGCCTATCAGAAGGCGGAACTGAACATCACCAAGGCCCAGGAGACCGCCTGGCAGGCATACAGCACCAAGGCCAGGGAGCAGGCCGGAATCATGCTCGCGATGCGCGGCACGATGCTGAACACCGAGGGCTCGGCCCCCGATCGCATCGCCCAGCGCACGGCCCTGATGAAGCAGCACCTGGCCCAGGCGGAAGCGATGTCCGCCGCGCTCAAGGAACTCTACGCGGTGCTGACGCCCGAACAGCAGGCTATCGCCGACCGGCAGTTCGGCCATATGGGCGGCTACGGGGGCGGCTACGGCATGGGCGGCTACGGCATGATGGGTTACGGCAGGCGCTAGTCGGGCACCAGGGTCCGGGCGGGGCTCAGTCCTCGCCCGCGGCCTCGACCGGAACGCCGCCCGCTTCGGCGAGGCGCTTTTTCAAGCGTCGCTCGTTCTTCTCGCCGTCCTTGACGCCGCCGTCGAAAAACCGGTAGCGGCCCGCGAGCACGCAGCCCTTCATGCCCGGATCGCAGCGCTGGTTGCGCACCCGGGTGCAGTGGTCATCGACTTCGTGGGGGCAACTCCATGAACCTGCCATTGCAATCCCCTTCGATCTTTTCAATGATCGGATGCCCCTGACCAACCCGACCGGGCTAGGCGCGCTTCAGCGCCTGACTCAATACCCGCCGGTTCTTCACCAGGTCGGCCAGCGTGTATTCGTCCAGCACGTCGTAGAGCGCATCGAAGGCGCGCACCAGGACGCCGCTCAGCCGGCAGGCGGGCGCGATGCAGCAGGCACTCTCATCCTCGCCCAGGCACTCGACGATCGGCGCCGTGCCTTCGGACATCCTGACCACCTGTCCCAGACGGATTTCTTCCGGCGGCCGCGCCAGGCGGATGCCGCCGCCCTTGCCGCGCGTCGATTCGAGCACGCCGGCGCGCGCCAGCTGGTGCACCACCTTCATCAGATGGTTCTCGGAAATGCCGTAGGCTGCGGCGATGGCGGGTATGGTCGCCAGCTGCTCCGGATCGATGGCGAGGTACATCAGCACCCGCAGCGTGTAGTCGGAAAATGTGGTCAGGCGCATGGTCGCATTAAACCGTAGATTGCTTTCGTTGTTCCGGGGTGATAAGCTGAAGCTGTATTGATTATACTTCTTTTATGCCGCCATGGCCAATAGCGAATCGAAAACGCCCCCCGGCAGCAACAACGCCCTGTCTCCCCTGGCGCGCCTGCCGCTGCTCGTCATCGCCATGGTCTCGCTGGTGGTCGGCGTCCTGGCCGGCCTGGCCCGCCTCGGGGTGACCGTGCCCGAGGGCGCCGCGACCCAGGCCGGCAGCCACGGGGCGTTGATGATCGCGGCCTTTCTGGGCGCGGTGATCAGCCTGGAGCGGGCGGTGGCGCTGGCCCGCCCCTGGCCCTATCTGGCGCCGCTGTGCGCCGGCCTGGGCGGCGCGGCCTTGCTCGCCGGCGCACCGTCCGGCGTCGCCCAGGCCCTGGTGATCGTCGCGGCGGCGATCCTCTGCGCCGGCAGCGCCCTGATCCTGCGCCAGCAGCCGGCGCTATACACCGCCACCCTGGCGCTGGGGGCCCTGTCCTGGCTGATCGGCAGCATCGTATGGGCCGTCGCCGGGGCGGTCGCCCCGGCCGCTCCCTGGTGGCTGGCGTTCCTGGTGCTCACCATCGCCGGCGAGCGCCTGGAGCTGACCCGCTTCCTGCCCACCCCGGCCGGCGCCAGGCGTGCCTTCGCGCTGATCGTCGCGGCCATGCTCGCCGGCACCAGCCTGGCCTTGCTGCGCGAAGATCCCGGCCTGCGCCTGCTGGGGGCCGGGCTGATCGCTCTGTCGCTGTGGCTGATGCGCCACGACATCGCCAGGCACACGGTCAGGCAGGCGGGGCTCACCCGCTTCATCGCCATCTGCCTGCTCTCGGGTTACGCCTGGCTCGCGCTGGGCGGCCTGCTCGGTCTGGCCGGCGGCTTCGTCCCGGGCAGCGGGCTGCGCGACGCGGCGCTCCACGCGGTGTTCCTGGGCTTCGTGTTTTCGATGATCTTCGGCCACGCCCCGATCATTTTCCCCGCCGTCACCGGCGTCAGGATCCCCTATCATCCGGCGCTCTATCTGCAGTTCGCGCTGCTGCACGGCTCGCTCCTGCTGCGGGTCGTCGGCGACCTGGTCGGCGTCGCGGCGTGGCGTCAGGACGGAGCGATCGGCAACGGCCTGGCGCTGCTGGCATTCGTCGTCACCATGCTGATCAGCGCGATGAACGGCAGACGCGAACGGGCCGGCAAGCGCACGCTCAAGCCCGCCGCTTGAGCGCGGCATCGCCGGCGCGCCCAAGACCCTGACGAAGCCACACCCGCATCCGGCACCCCGGTCCGAGATCTTAGCTCCCCGCGATCATGACGTTTGCGCGCCGAGTCGAACGCGTGCAAACTGCCGGGGGTCGCGATCGGCGACCCGATCGCCGCGGCACTGGGAGAACACCACATGAAGAAACTGACGGTTCATATTCACGCCGAGCTGGAGATCCCCAATGACTGGGAGATCGTCGAACTCGGCAGCGGCGTCCAGGTGCTGAAGATCGGGGACAAGTACGTGGACTTCGACATCGCGCCGCTGGCCAGCGACTCGGACGAAGTCGACGCCACCTGGAGCGACGAGGACGAAGGCCTGACCGAGCTGATCCTCGATACGGTCACCGGGCTGGAGACCGAGCTGACCGAGGTGGGCATCCATTAGCGGCACCGCGGCGCCGTGACGGAGCGCAAGTAGCGTTCAGTGCGCGGCGCGGAAGTGCGCCACCATGTCGCGCAACTGGTCGGCCGTCTGCTTCAACTCGCCGACCTCGTCCCTGAGTTCCACGATCGAAGCGTTGTTCCGTTCGACCAGTTGCGCCATCTGTTCGGTGTTCGCCGCGACCTCCCCGGTGGCGACCGACTGCTCCTTGGCCGCCTCGGCGATGTTCTCTGAAATTTCCGTGACGTGCCGGCTGGAGCGGGTGATCTCCTGAAAGCTCTGGTGCGTCTGCTCGCTCAGTTCCCGCCCCTCGCGGACGCGGACCACGGCCTTGTCCATCGCCGTCACCGTGGCCCGGGTGGTGGTCTGCACGGATTCCACCATGCGGTTGATCTCGCCGGTGGTGTTGGCGGTGCGCTCGGCGAGCTTTCTGACCTCGTCCGCGACCACGGCGAAACCGCGTCCCTGCTCGCCCGCCCGCGCCGCCTCGATGGCGGCATTGAGCGCCAGCAGATTGGTCTGGTCGGCGATCTCCTTGATCGACCCGGCCATGGTGCCGATCTGGTCGATCGAGACGCTGAGCTGCCCGATGTGCTCGCCGGAGGCCTGGACGGCGCGGGCGAGCTGGTCGGCCGCCTCGATGTTCTGCTGCATCCGCTGGTTGCCCTGGCCGACCGCGTCTTGCGTGCTCCTGGCCGAATCGGCGGCGGTCGCGGCGGTCTCCGCCACCACGGCGACCGAAGACGACAACTCGTCCATCGAAGCGCTCACCCGGGTGATCCGGTCGGCTTGGTCGGAGGAGACCTCGGTGACGTGCGCGACCTCGCGCGCCAGGCGTTCGCAGCGCTGCTCGACCGCCTCCGCGCCGAGGCGGATCTGGTCGATCATCACGCGCATGTGGGTCTGGGCGATCGCCAGGCCGGCGAGCACGCGGCCGACCTCGTCCGGCCGGTCGACCGGGATCTCGCTCAACAGGTTGCCCTGGGAAATCTTGTCGAAATAGCCGCTCGCTTCCTTCAGCGGCCGGGCGATGGTCGCCGACATGAACCACATGCTGCCCAGCGCCGAAACCAGGCTGAGGGCCCATAGGCCGGCGGTCAGACCCGTCGACCCGGCCAGTCCGGCCGCGCCGGCGGCCACCGCCAGCAGCGTCATCAGCGCCACGAACAGGGCGAAGCGGGTATTGAAGGAGAGCCTGAAGATCAGATCGGCGAGGCTGGTCTTCTTCAGCTTGGCCCGCCCCTCGCGAATGGCCCGGTAGAGTTCCGCGGCCGAACGCTTCTCCTCGGCGGTCGCCTGGGTACGCACCGACATGTAGCCGATCGTCTGGTCATTCTCGCGCACCGGCACCACCAGCGCCTTGACCCAGTAGAAGTCGCCGTTCTTGCAGCGGTTCTTGACGATCCCCCGCCACGGCTGGCCGGCCTTGACGGCGGTCCACAAGTCCTCGAAGGCCTCCGGCGGCATGTCCGGATGGCGCACCAGGTTGTGGTTGCTGCCGAACAGTTCCTCCCGGCCAAAACCGCTGATCTCGATGAAAACATCGTTGGCGTAAGTGATGTTGCCCTTGAGATCGGTCCTCGAGACGATCGTCGCGCCGGCCGGAAATGGGCGTTCGACGTCGCTTACGGGCAGGTTGATTTTCACTTCTTGGGCTCCATGGGGTCGCTCGCGCGGAGCGCGCATGATCTTCGCTTCGGGCAGTCTGTCTGTTGACCCAGATCAGACGAGCAGCGAATCAGACCCCGCAGCGCATGACGGCGTCAGCAGCGGATGCGCGCCTGGCTGGTCTGGCGGGCGGCGGCGAACGGCTGGATGGCGAAGGGGCTCACCTCGGCATCGCCGCCGTCGCCAGCGGCAGCGAAAACGAGAAGCGGGCGCCGATCCTGCCCCGCTCCGGGTCGCTATCGACGGTCAGGCTGCCGCCGAAGCGCTCGATGATCTGGCGGCTGATAGCCAGGCCCAGTCCCGTGCCCTGCGGCTTGTCGGTCATGGCGCTGTGGCCGCCCTGACGGAACTTCTCGAAGATGAGCATTTGCTCCTCGCGCCGGATGCCCGGTCCGTTGTCGGCGACATCGACCCACAGCTGAACCGCCTCGCGGCGTATCCCCACCGTCACCTTCCCCTGTCCGGGAGCGCAGAACTTCACGGCATTGGACAGCAGATTCATCATCACCTGGATCACGCGGTCGCGATCGGCCATCACCAGCGGTACCGTCTCCGGCAGCGCCAGTTCCAGCTTGATGCCGCGCTCATTGAACAGCTGGCCGGCGGCTTCGGCCGAGGAAGCCACGACTTCGCCCAGGTCGATCTCGGCGCACACCCACCGCGCGCCGCCCGACTCGATCTTGGCCAGGTCCAGCACCTGGTTGATGAGCCGGGTCAGGCGCTCGGTCTCGGCGACGATGATGCCGAGGAAGCGGCGCCGGTCCGGAAGATCGGTCTTCGGATCGTCGAACAGCATCTCCGAGAAGGCGCGGATCGAGGTGAGCGGCGTCCGCAACTCATGGGTGACGGTGGCAATGAAGTCGTCCTTGAGCTGGTCGAGCTCGGTCAGCCGCAGGTTGGCGGCGCGCAGCTCCGCCGTCGCCGCCGACAGCTCGCGCGACCGTTGTTCGAGCTCGCGGCTGTATGCCCGCACCTGATGGGCCTCGTCGAGAATGTTCAGCACCTCGTCCAGACCGGGCGGCTCCTCCTCCACCACCGAGGCGATCATCACCCGCGCCGAGGCGCTGCCGATGGCGCCGGCGAGCAGACTCTCGGCGTAGCGCACCAGATCGGCGTCCGCTTCCAGGAGCGCAGCCGCGGCGACGCCGCGGCTGGAAGCGTACTGGGCCAGCGCGGCCTGCGCCCGTTCCGGGCCGAGGAAGCGCGAGAGCAGCGGCAGCAGATCCTCCAGCCGGACCCGGCCGCGCCACGTACCGGCACCGGCGGGCGCCTGGGTGACGCGGAAGACATCGACGAACAGCCTCGCCTGCTTCGCCTCGGCGGCGTCGGGCGCGCGCCAGAGCGACACGCCGAGGTAGGCGCCGGCATTCGCGAGCATGCTCCAGAACAAGCAATGCGCGATCTCGTCCAGACCGGTGAGGCCGAACAATTGCTGCGGCTTCAGGAGCGCGATGCCGAACGGACCGTGCTCGATGAAGCCCGCGGGCAGCCAGCCGGACTTGGCGAAGGAGGGCAGGAGCAGCGTATAGGTCCACACCGCGAAGCCGGAGAACAAGCCGGCCAGGGCGCCGACGCGGGTGCCGCCGCGCCAGTACAGGGCGCCGATCATCACCGGGGCAAATTGCGCCACCGCCGCGAAGGAGATCAGACCGATGCTGACCAGGGCGTAGGCCTCTCCGGCGGCCCGGAAGTAGCTGTAGCCGAGCAGCAGGATGGCGACGATGGCCAGGCGGCGGATCGCCAGCAACAGGTGCGAGAGATCGGCGCGCGTGGCCAGGCCCAGCCAGCGGAGCCGCAGCAAGAGCGGCATCACCAGATCGTTGCAGACCATCGTGGACAGCGCGATGGTCTCGACGATGACCATGCCGGCGGCCGCCGACAGGCCGCCGATGAACGCCAGCAGCGCCAGCCCCGGGTGATGGGTGGCCATCGGCAGCGTCAGCACGAAGCTGTCGGCATCGCCGCCGACGCCGAAGTAGAGCAGGCCGCCCAGGGCGATGGGCAGGACGAACAGGTTGATCAGCAGCAGGTAGAGCGGAAACAGCCAGACGGCGCGGCGCAGGTGATTCTCATCGACGTTCTCGACCACCGCGATCTGGAACTGACGTGGCAGCAGCAGGATCGACAGCATCGACAGCAGGGTCAGCGCCACCCAGCCGCTGGCGCTGCCGGACGGGCCGCCCAGGCTGAGCAGCCGGCCGATGTCGGGCTGCGCCTGGGCGCGCGCAAAGATGTCTGCGACGCCGTCATAGATGCCGAAGGTGACGAAGCTGCCGACGGCGATAAAGGCCAGGAGTTTCACCACGGACTCGAAGGCGATCGCCGCCACCATGCCCTCGTGGCGCTCGGTGGCGTCGAGGTGCCGGGTGCCGAAGAAGATGGTGAAAGCGGCCAGCGTCAGCGCCACGTAGAGCGTGTTGTCCCGGATCCAGGGCAGGGCGGCGACGCGACTGGGCATGACGATCTCGGGATAGTGCCGCAGGATCGTGAAACTGCCGGACACCGCCTTCAGTTGCAGCGCGATGTAGGGAACCACGCCGATCACCGCGATGACGGTGACCAGTCCGCCCAGCAGCTGGCTCTTGCCGTAGCGGGCGGCGATGAAATCGGCGATCGAGGTGAGGCGGTTGGCCTTGGCGATGCGGATCATCTTCAATATCACGAACCAGCCTAGCGACATCATCAGCGTCGGGCCGAGATAGACCGGCAGGAAGCCGATGCCGCTCTCGGCGGCGCGACCGACGCTGCCGTAGTAGGTCCAGGTGGTGCAATAGACGGCCAGCGACAGCGCATAGATGCTCGGCCGACTGATGATCGAGCGACCGGCGTCGGCGCGCCGGTCGCCGTAATAGGCGATCGCGAAGAGCACGCCGAGATAGGCAATGGCGGCGGCGGCGATGAACCATCCCGCGAGCATGGCTTCAGTCGCTCCGCTCGATGACGATCGCCATCAGAATGATCAGCCCGGCCCAGACGGTGAAGACGTAGGCGTACAAGAGCGGCATGCCGAAGATCGTGGCGCCGCCGCCGAACAGCGGCAGCAGCGGGTAGTTGAGCAGGACGCAGCCCAACAGGAAGATCGCGATCAGGCGCGATCCGGTCAGGCGGGATCGGTTCATAGAGCTTCCCTTCGCGTCTTTCGTTTGATCGTCGGCGCCCCGCGCGTGGGGCAGGGAACCCGATCCACCGCCCTGACAGTGAGGCGGCGCCAATCTTACACCCGTCTTGCGGCCGCCTTACCGTCGCTCTGAGCACCGTCTTCTGACGCAGCGCAGCATGAATGTTAGAATGCCGGGTGAGAGTTCTCCGGCGCGACCGCCCCTCTCCAGAATGGAGCAACAAGCGATGTCCAGATTCGTCAAGGCGATGGAAGCCCTGATCTTCGCCAGCCGCTGGCTGCAGGCGCCGCTCTATCTCGGCCTGATCGCCGCCCAGGGCGTCTATGTCTATCAGTTCATGCACGAACTGGCGCTGCTGGTGACCAAGACCGGCAGCCTCGGCGAGACCGACATCATGCTGATCGTGCTGGGCCTGATCGACGTGGTGATGATCGCCAACCTCCTGGTCATGGTCATCGTCGGCGGCTACGAGACCTTCGTCTCCCGCCTCGACCTGGATGAGCACCCGGACCAGCCGGAATGGCTCTCGCACGTCAATGCCGGCGTGCTCAAGGTGAAGCTCGCCACCGCGCTGATCGGCATTTCCTCGATCCAGTTGCTGAAGACCTTCATCAACGCCGAACACACCGATGATCGCGTGATCCTCTGGCAGGTGGCGATCCATCTCTGCTTCCTGGTCTCCGCGATCGCCCTCGCGGTCACCGACAGAATCATGACCCGCACCCTGCTGCTGGGCAGCCAGGGGCATTGAGGAGTTCCCCCATGAGCACCATCCGCCAGGAAGACTTCATCCAGAGCATCGCCGACGCCTTCCAGTACATCAGCTACTATCACCCCGCCGATTACCTCAAGGCCCTGGCCGCCGCATACGAGCGCGAGCAGAGCCCGGCGGCCAAGGACGCCATCGCCCAGATCCTGATCAACTCGCGGATGTGCGCCGAGGGCCACCGGCCGCTGTGCCAGGATACCGGCATCGCCGTGGTCTTTCTCAAGGTCGGCATGAACCTGCGCTGGGACGCCGATCTCTCGGTGCAGGAAATGGTGAACGAGGGCGTGCGCCGCGCCTACCTCGATCCTGACAACAAGCTGCGCGCCTCGGTGCTCGCCGACCCCGCCGGCGCCCGCAAGAACACCCGCGACAACACGCCGGCCGTGGTCCATTACGAGATCGTGCCCGGCGATCACCTTGAGGTGATCTGCGCGGCCAAGGGCGGCGGCTCGGAGAACAAGTCCAAGTTCTACGCCTTGAATCCCTCGGACTCGATCGTCGACTGGGTGTTGAAGACGGTGCCGACGATGGGCGCGGGCTGGTGCCCGCCGGGCATCCTCGGCATCGGCATCGGCGGCACGCCCGAGAAGTCCATGCTGCTGGCCAAGGAGTCGCTGATGGCGCCGGTGGACATCCACGAACTCCAGGCGAGGGCCGAGCGCAGGGAGAAACTCAACCGGGTCGAGGAGCTTCGCCTCGAAATTTTCGAGAAGGTCAATGCGCTGGGCATCGGCGCGCAGGGACTGGGCGGGCTCACCACCGTGCTCGACGTCAAGATCCTCGACTATCCGACCCACGCCGCCAGCCTGCCGGTGGCGATGATCCCCAACTGCGCCGCCACCCGCCACGCCCACTTCCACCTGGACGGCTCCGGCCCGGCGAAGCTAGCCCCGCCCGATCTCGACGACTGGCCCAAGCTCACCTACGACGCCTCCAAGGGCAAGCGCGTCGATCTCAACGCCCTGACCAAGGAACAGGTCGCCTCCTGGCGGCCGGGCGAGGTGCTGCTCTTGAACGGCAAGATCCTGACCGGCCGCGACGCCGCGCACCAGCGCATCCAGCAGATGCTGGCGAAGAATGAGAAGCTGCCGGTGGACTTCAAGAACCGCGTCATCTATTACGTCGGCCCGGTCGATCCGGTGCGGGACGAAGTGGTCGGTCCGGCCGGACCGACCACCGCCACGCGCATGGACAAGTTCACCGAAATGATGCTGGCCGAGACCGGCCTGATCGGCATGATCGGCAAGGCCGAACGCGGGCCCGCCGCGATCGCGGCGATCAAGAAGCACCGCTCGGCCTATCTGATGGCGGTGGGCGGCGCCGCCTACCTGGTGGCCAAGGCGATCAAGGCCTCCCGGGTCGTGGGCTTCGAAGACCTGGGCATGGAAGCGATCTACGAATTCGAAGTGCGCGACATGCCGGTCACCGTCGCCGTCGATTCCAACGGCATCTCCGTGCACGAGACCGGACCGCGCGAATGGCAGGCGCGGATCGGCAAGATTCCGGTCAAGACCATTTAACCCAACCTCCAGAGGAAACGTCCCATGAAAACCGTCATCGCCGTGCTCGTCCTCGCCGCCGCCTCGGGCGCCGCGCTCGCCAATCCGCCCGCCCCCTCCGGCCATCCCCCGATGGGCGCGGCGGACATGAGCAAGTCCACCGCCCCGCTGACCCAGACCGGCAAGGTGGTGAGCGTTCTCGACGCCAAGCAGTTCACCTACCTCGAGGTCAAGAACGGCGGCAAGACCCGCTGGGTGGTGTCGCCGGCGATCGCGGCGAAGGCCGGCGACACTGTCCATTACGCCAACGGCCAGGTCATGACCAAGTTCCACAGCAAGCTGCTGAATCGCGACTTCACCGACGTGCTGTTCACCACCCACGCGGTCGTAGGCAAGTAGCAAGGCGGGCCGCCCATGATCGGCGTGTTCGATTCGGGCCTGGGCGGCCTCTCGGTGCTCTCGGCCATCGCCCGCGCCAGCCCGGACGCCGATCTCGTCTATCTCGCCGATACCGCCCACCTGCCCTACGGCAGCAAGTCCGACGAATTCATCTGCGAGCGCGTGTTGGCGATCGGCCGGCACCTGGCCGAGCTCGGCGCGAGCACCCTGGTCGTCGCCTGCAACACCGCCACCGCCGCCGCCCTGAGCGCGCTGCGCCGCCAACATCCGGGCATCAATGTGGTCGGCGTCGAGCCCGGGGTGAAGCCCGCCGCCGCGGCCTCCAGGAGCGGCGCGATCGCCGTGCTGGCGACCGAATCGACCGCGGGCAGCGAGCGCCTGTCGGCCCTGATCCGCACCCACGCCAAAGCGGTCAGCGTCCGTGTCGAAGCCTGCCCGGGCTGGGCGACGCGGGTCGAGACCCTGCAGCCGATCGACAGCGACCCGGCCTTCGCCGCCGAGGTGGCGGCCAAGATACTGCCACTGCTCGACGCCGGCATCGACCGCCTGGTCCTGGGCTGCACCCACTACAGCTTCCTGGCGCCGCTCATCGAGCGTATGGTCGCAGGCCGCGCGGAACTGGTGGATGTCGCCGACGCGGTCGCGCGCCAGGTGCTGCGCCAAAGCAGCGGCGCCGGATCCGGCCGCCTGGCGCTGCTGGCCACCGCGACGCCGGCGCGCCTGGACGCCGCGCTGCCGTTCCTGGGCCTGGGCTGGCTGGCCAGCCGGATCTGGGGGCCGGCGGCACTGGCGGAAATCTGACCTAGAACGACTTGGTGAGCTGCAGTTGCAGCTGCCGCCTGGCGGTCGAATACAGCCCCAGGTTCGAGCCGGTGCGAAGGTCGAGCCAGGACAGGCTCGCGTAGTAGCCCCCGTCCAATTCCTTGCTCAGAGACAGGCTGCTGTTCCGCCTCCTGTCCCTTCTGGCGGCATCGGCCCACGCCTCGGCCTCCTGGTAGTCGGCCCAGGTAATGGCGCTCGCGGCGGTCAGGCGCAGGCCGTGGGGCAGGCTGCCCGAGAGGGAGAGAGCCGCCGTCCTGGCGAGATCGGAGAAGGCGGGACTGGCGGCGCGCTCTTTGGCGAATTTCAGCGACGGCTCGATGGTCCAGTTGCCGCCCAGCACGCGCCGCCAAGCCAGACCCAGGCTGTCGGCGGTGGCATTCTGCGCCGGGGCCGCATCGTAGCGGTTGCGGGCGATCGCTGCCGACGCGACCAGCAGGTCGGTACCGGTGACGCGAAGGCTGAATTGCGGCGAAAAGAACCAGGAGGCCGAATAGCCGCTGCCGCCCTGCGTCGCCCGGGAGGCGCCGAGAGGCAGGTAGAACTCGCTCTTGCCCCCGGCCGGCGCCAGATGCGGCCCGGTATCGACGCTGAACTGGCTGGTGTCGTAATTGCCGTAGGTCGCGTATTTCATGGCATCGAGGGCCACATCGCTCTGCCACGACAGCTGGTCGCTCAAGGATCTGTTCTGAACCGCCGAGAAGGCCGCGTGCAATGCGTGATCGCTCTTGGGCATGCTGTCCTGGGTCATGGTGAAGGGCAGACCGTACACGGTCACGCCGGGGCTCATCGGACCGCTATTGATGTTGCTGTCGTATGCCTCGCCGACCGAGACCTGCGCAAACCAGTCCTTGGCCTGGGTTCTTTGCTGATCGGCCATGCGGATGAACAGGCGCAGCAGCCGCTTCGCCGCTTCCGGAGGATTGCTCTGCAGCGCGATCAGGAACTGCTCCCTGGCGCGCTCGTATTCCTGTGCGCCGAGATAGGCGCGGCCCAGTTCGGCGCGGAATATCGGGTTGGCTTCGATGCCGACCAGTTCGGAAAATGATTTGATGGCTTCGCGGTACTGGCGCCGCTGCAAGGCGCACTCCCCCGCGGCATAGCGCCTGGCGGTCTCGTCCGCGTTGGCGGGCGGCGATGCAGCTCTCTCGCAAGCGCTCTGGGCGCTTGGGGCGTCGCCTGCCCAGGCGCGGGATGCGGCCAGCAGGCAGCACAGGAAAAGGGGCAGAGTCCAGCATCTGATCGGACGATTCATGGCTGTCAGCGTCGCTCAAAGCAAGGGCGCCGATGATCTCATCGGCGCCCCTGGATCGAAGCATTGTCTTACTGCTTGATGGCCACGAAGTTGCCGTTGACCTTCAGGGTGGAGGTGGCGACGAAGTTCCACTCGCCGTTGGCCGACAGCGGCGCCGCGACGACCGCGGGCACCGCCGGGGCCGTCGCGGTGGCGGCGATCGCCGGGGTGACCACGAGCGGGGCCGAGAGCTCGCCTCTGATCGAGCCGGTGCCGGTCGCCGCACTGGTGGCGGTGGCGGCGACCGCCGGGATGGTCGCCGAAGTGACGGTGCCGGCGAAGTGCCGGTTGAGCCCGGTGCCGGTGAAGGCCAGATCGCCGATTGCCGCGCCGCCCGTGCCGGTCAGGCCGGTGATCGAGCCGGTCTCGGTGGTATTGGGGCTGCCGTTGAAGGTCACGGCCAGATTGACGGCGCCGGTGCTCACCGACCTGACCGTGCTGCCCGAGCTGCTGTCGCTGACGACGGCGAGGGTGCTGCCGGAATAGTTGGCGGTGCCCGCCGGTACCGCCGAGATCGGCGCGTGGGCAGGTTCGGGGGCCTCGGCGGCTTCATTGAGTTCGCCGAGCTCCGGAGCGGCGCTGGCGACCTGGACCCAGGTGCCCCAGGAATAGCCTTCGTGTCCTTCATTGCCGTCATGCCCGTGTGCCATGGCCGAAACGGAGAAAACGGCGCTGAGCAGCGCAGTCGCGATGGTCGATTTCTTCATGGTCTCATCCTTTATCTGATCGAGGATTGGCGCGCGCTTTCGCCGCGCACCGCTATGCCCAATTAAATGGGACATATTCCCATTTTATCTAAATTCGTTTCCTCGTCAAGTAATTTCTCGGTGCCCCCGGCAGCGGCCGCGGCCCCGGCGCCGCCGACGCAAAGCTGACGGTGACGCGCAGCCAGAACGCCGCCGTCGGGATCGTCCGGCGCCAGCCCCAGGTCGATGCCGCGCGCCTCGGCCAGGCCGGCGAGTTCGATCAGCACCTCGTGGGCCAGCGCCTGCAAAGCCACCGCTTCCCCGTCGCGAATCGCGTAGCCGCTCTCGGCGCGCGACAGGCTGAGATCGTCCTGGCGGTGGTCGCCCTGAGCGCCGACCATCTGCTCAGCATGGTTGAGAGCCGGCTGCTGAAGTGGCGGCCGGCCCAGTTCGGCTGAAAGGCGGCGTTGGCCGCCCGCTGCAAGACGCGGGAAGTCCGTATAATCCAGCGCCTTGGATCACAGACGGGCCCTGCCCGAGCCGCGGCCCCCATGGAGCAGAAGCCGAAAAAGAAGCCCTGGATCGTGCGCACGCATTATCGGATGCGCGCCGTTTCCTTCGCCATGCTGTTCGCGGCGATCGGCCTGCATATCTGGGGGAGGGCGTACGGCGGCGCCTTCTGGGCATTGCTGGCACTGCAGTTTCTGCTCTATCCGCACCTTCAGTACTGGCGCGCGTGCCGGGCCGGAAATCCGGTGGCGACGGAGCTCAACAATCTGCTGATCGACTCCGCCCTGATCGGTGTGTGGATCGCGGCACTCGGCTTTCCGCTCTGGATCGCCTTCTCCGCGATCATCGGCACCTTGTTCAACAATGCGGGCAACAGAGGACTGCGCGGCGTCCCGACGGCCGTCCTGGCCCTGTCCGGCGGCATGCTGGCCTGGATCGCGCTGGCCGGCCTGAAGCTGTCGCCAGACACCGGCTGGCCGGTCACCCTGTTCTGCATCTTCGGCCTGACCGCTTACCTGCTGGCCATGGGCAATATCGGCTTCGTCCGCAATCGCGAGCTGCGCCAGATCCGCGAACGCTTGCGGCAGGGCGAACGGGTGCTGCTGCTGGCCAATGAAGACCTGAAAAGCCGGCTGCGCGAGATCGACCAGTTGCAGGCACAACTGCGCGAGCAGGCCAACCGCGATCCGCTCACCGGCCTGTACAACCGTCGCTACCTCGACAACACGCTGGAGCGCGAGCTGGCGCGCTGCAAACGCGAGGGCTTGCCGCTGGCGCTGATCATGATCGACATCGATCACTTCAAGCGGGTCAATGACGCCTATGGCCATCAGGCCGGCGACGAAATGCTGCGGCAACTAGGCGTCATCCTGAGCACCATGGCGCGCGTCGAGGACGTCGCCTGCCGCTATGGCGGCGAGGAATTTCTCATGCTGCTGCCGAAAATGCCGCTGGATACTGCGCTGGAGCGCGCCGAGAAGTTGCGGGCGAACTTTTCCGAAATGACGGTCCCGTTCGGAGAATTTCGCCTGCAGACGACCTTGTCGATCGGCGTCGCCATTTACCCCGGGCACGGCAAGTCTGCCGACGCGCTGGTCCAGTGCGCCGATCGCGCCATGTATCTGGCAAAACACCAGGGGCGGAATCGGGTCGAGGTCAAAGCCATCAACGATGAAACGCGGCCGGCCGCTGAGGGCGGCGACGCTTTTGTCAAGCTGGTCTGGAAGGATCGTTTTCTCAGCGGTCACCGGGTGATCGACGGCCAGCACCGAGCCCTGTTCGACTCGGCCAATGAATTGTTGAACGCGATACTGGCCGGACGCCCGGCGGTCGAGATGAACTCGATGATCGACACCCTGATGCGCGACGTGGTGCGGCACTTTCACGACGAGGAGGCGATGCTCGAGGTGGCAGCGTTTTCCGGAACGACGGAGCACACGGCCGTGCACCGCGAACTCGCCGCGAGGGCCGCGGTACTGGTGCAGCGGTTCGGTGCCGGCGCCATCGGTCTGGGCGAACTGTTCGAGTTTCTGGCCCATGACCTGATCGTCAAGCACGTGCTCAATGAAGATCTCCGGTTCTTTCCTTTTCTGCGGGATCCGCGCTGGGGCGCAAACGGTTGATCGTTCCGCACGGCATGCTATAAGATTCAACAATTCCAACAGCGCAGGCTAAACCCCATGAAAACCGCCATCAGGACCAGCGTGCTGGCACTTGCGGCAATGGCCATGTTGACCGGCTGCGCTACGCAGAGGACGATCTATTACAACGACGGCAAACTCGCCCACGTCGTCACCTGCAGCGAACACGCCTGGTACTCCTGCCTGGAGGACGCCGGCAAGGTCTGCCAGAACGCCGGCTACAAGGTCGTGGAAAGGCATACCGGCAGGTCTTCCGTCTCGCTATTCTCGACCGGGGAACTGATCCACGACCTGGTCGTCGAGTGCAAGGCCGGCGCCGAGACCGAGCCGGTGGTTGCCGCTGTACCCGCCGTTACACCTGCTCCCCCCGCTACACCCGCAGCAGCTCCCGCTGTGGCACCGGCGCCAGCCGCGGCAGAGACCAAGACGACGCCCGCGGCCAAGCCGGCGACCGGCGGCCTGAAGACGGCGCCCGCCGCCGCGGACTCGCCGTGGCACATGTGACGCTCAAGGACGCCAGCGCCTAGCACCTAGCCGCGGCATCAGCTCCCCGGCGACAGGCACTAGCCCATCAAAGCCCGGACGTGCGCGGCGGCGCCGCTGGCCAGCCCTTCCAGGCTGTAGCCGCCTTCGAGGATGGAGACGATGCGGCCGCCGCAGCTTGCTGCGGCGATCTCCAGCAGTTCATCGCTGATCCAGCGGAAGTCTTCATCGGTCAGGTTCAGACCCGCCAGGGTATCCAGATGGTGGGCATCGAAGCCGGCCGAAATGATCACGAACTCGGGATCGAAGCGCTCGATCGCCGGCAACATCTCGGCTGCCGCCCGCGCCCGGAAGAGCGCGGAGTCGCAGCCCCGGGGCAGCGGCACATTGACGATATTGTGGGCGACGCCGGTCTCCGACTCGGCGCCGGTGCCCGGATAGAACGGCGACTGGTGGCTGGAGGCGTAAAACATTTCCGGCCGGTCGAAAAAGGCCGCCTGGGTGCCGTTGCCGTGGTGCACGTCGAAGTCCACGACGGCGATGCGCTCGATCCCATGCACCTCGTAGGCATAAGCGGCAGCGATCGCCGCCTGATTGAAGATGCAGAAGCCCATCGCCCGATCCGGTTCGGCGTGATGGCCGCAGGGACGGGTGGCGCAAAACACGTTGTTCGCTTCCCGGCTCAGCACCGCGTCGACGCCGGCGCAGGCCGCGCCGACGCAGCGCATCACCGCATTCCAGGAGCCCGGCGACATCACCGTGTCGCCGCCGTCCAAGGGCACGTAGCCCTGGGTCGGGGCGAGGTCCGCGACCTCGTCGACGAATGCCGGCTCATGGATCAAGAGCAGCTGCTCGCGCGTGCCCAGCGGCGCATCGCGCCATTGCAGCGTTGCGAATTCAGGCGCCTGCAGCGCGCGCAGCACGGCCCTCAGGCGTTCGGGCGACTCCGGATGGCCGGGGCCGGGACGATGTTCGAGACAGTCGGCGTGGGTATAAACGAGTGTGCTCATGGTGCGCGTCGCATCCTTTTCCTTGGCAAGGTCTGGGGCCGGAGGTTGCGGACCGCGGCCCGTTCCCGGCGATTATAAAGGACGGCTCCGCAGCTTCACGGCAACTTACGCAGGCTGACACAATCGGTCACAACCGAGCCGACCGGCGATCAAGAAGTTTATACTGATCGCGTATCCAATCTGGATAGCGCACACCTCTCAAGAAAGTTCCGCGATGTCGAAGAGAAACTCGCTGGTCATGCGTTCCGGCCGGGACAATGCCCAGGCCGGCGACCCGGTCAACGCGCGCATCGTCGGCTCGCTGCTAGCCGGCATCCTCCTGGGCATCGCCGGTATCTTCCTCGTTTCATTCTCATTCAGGCTGTTCTCGCCTACCCTGAGCTGGCTGTCCACCCACGGCTGGTGGGCCTTCGTTTATCGCCCCAGCCTGCTCTGGTTCTCGATGGGGATGGGCCTGCTGGCGGTCAGAACCGTGCTCTGGTTCGGCTATCGCCCGATTCCGCCGGCCACTCACGGCGACGCCCCCCGCCTGACGGTGCTGATCCCGGCTTTCAACGAAGGCCCGATGGTCGGCAAGTCGATAGCATCCTGCGTCGCGGCGGACTACCCGCGCGGCAAACTCGAAGTGATCGTCATCGACGACGGCAGCACCGACACCACCTGGGCGCACATCGAGCAGGCGGCGACAGACTATCCGGGTCTGGTTCGCGCGATCAGGTTCCCAGCCAACCGCGGCAAGAGAGCGGCGCTGGCGGCAGGATTCGACGCCGCCACCGGGGAAATCGCCGTGACCGTGGATTCCGACAGCATCATCGAGCGCTCCGCGCTGCTGGCGATCGCCGGCCCCTTCCGGGACTCGGGTATCGGCGCCGTCGGCGGCAAGGTGGCCGTGTTCAACCGCTTTCAGGCGCTGCTGCCGCGCATGCTGCACGTCAGATACGTGCTGTCCTTCGATTTCCTGCGCAGCGTGCAATCGACCTACGGCGCCGTCTACTGCTGTCCGGGCGCCCTCTCCGCTTACCGCCTGTCCCTGATCCGGAAGATTCTGCCGGCTTGGCTCAACCAGCGCTTCCTCGGCGCCGCCTGCACCACCGGCGAAGACCGCGCCCTGACCAACGATGTGCTGGCACTGGGCTACAAGACCGTCTATCAGGGCAGTGCCGTCGTCCATACGGTCGCGCCCGAGACCTACGGCAAGCTGTGCAAGATGTATCTGCGCTGGGATCGCAGCTATATCCGGGAAGAGCTGCGGCTGCTATCGACGATCGTCTGGAGGCTGCCCCTGCCGGCGCTGCTCCTGACGCTGCTGGAAAAGAGCATCACCAACCTGAGATACCCGGTGGCTTATCTCTCGCTCGCCCTGTTGGTGACCCTCAGCATCGGCGATCCCTGGACCCTGGTGCGCGTCCTGATTGCCATCGGTCTGGCCTCCCTCTTCTACACGCTGTATTTCCTGAGAAGCGAGCGCAGTTGGGAGTTTTTCTACGGGGTCGCCTATGCGTATTTTTCCGCATTCACGCTGCTGTGGATTTTTCCGTTTGCGCTGCTCACCTTGCGCAGTCGCTCCTGGATGACAAGATAGCCGGACTCAGCCCCAGGCGTCGAGGAACTCGCCCCAGTGCGGCAGTTTGAGATCGGCCAGCGATCGGCGCACGAAGTCCTGCTCCGCCTCGTGCTCGGCGGCGGTGAGGATGCCGCGCAGCTTCTGGAAGCGCAGATAGACCAGGTAGGTATTGACCACGTCGGTCTCGCAGTAGTCGCGGATCTCGTTGATCCGGCCCTCCTGCCAGGCCTGCCACACCGCGGAGCCGTCCATGCCGAGCTTGCCCGGCAGGCCCATCAGCTTGGCCAACTGGTCGAGTGGCGCCGCCGCGCGCGGCTGGTACAGGGCCAGGAGATCCATCAGGTCGAGATGGCGCGAGTGGTAGCGGCTGATGTAGTTGTTCCACTTGAAGTCGCGGCTGTCACGGTAATCGCCCTCGCCCATCTCCCAGTAGCGCGGCGCCATGACGCCGTGGATCAGGCCGCGGTAGTGCAGCACCGGCAGGTCGAAGCCGCCGCCGTTCCAGGAGACCAGTTGCGGCGTGAATTTTTCGACGCCGTCGAAGAAGCGCTGGATGATCTCGCCCTCCCCCGATTCGGTCTCGGCCAGCGAGCGCACCAGAAGCTTCTCGGCGTCGCGCAGCACGTAGGAGACGACCACGACGCGCTGCAGGTGCAGCGGCAGGAAATCGCTGCCGCTCTTGGCGCGCTGCTTCTGGAAGGCGAACTCGGCGACCTCGGCGTCGGACAGCGCGCCATCGAGCTCGTGCAGGATACGCAGCCCGGCGACGTCGGGAATGGTCTCGATGTCGAAGACCAGGATCGGCGTCATCTCCCGGCCCTCACCTGCGTCCTCACCTGCGTCCTCACTTGCGCCGCCACTCGCCGCCCGGATTCTGCACCCACCAGCCCGGCTGCGCCTTGTCCACCCAGCGCTGGGCGAAGGTGGCGCGGATGTCCTGCTCCCATTCCGGCTTGCCGTTGGCGCGCGCGATCTCGCGATACAGGGCGGCGCGGTCTGCGTTCTCGGCGGCGATCAGCGCGGTGACCGCCTGACGCCTGGCCAGCGGCACTGCGTTGGCGTCGCGCAGCCTCACCGTGCCGTCGTTGGCCAGGCCGATGGCGCCGGCGGCGAACAGCGGCGAGAGCTGCGCGAAGCGGCTCTGCATCGCATTGCTGAGCTGGGTGATCGCCGGCGTGTTGATCTCCAGGTTGCCCTGCGCCATTGCGCCGCCCGCGAGGGCTAAGAGCAGAAACGGCAGAAGCAGCAGTTTGCGCCAGTGGGCGTTCATGGTTTCTCCTTGTCGGGCGCGGTCTTCTGGATCTGCAGGACCTTGTCGATGATCTGGTCCGCGGCCTTCTCGGCCGCCGCCGCCGGGAAGTAGATGTTGATGGTGACGCAGGCGGCGAGGGACAGGCCGAGTGTCGCCGCGATCAGGTTCTTCATGCCCGCTCCTATTGGATCACCGGCTTGCTGTTGCCCGCGATCACGGCCTGCAGGCGGGAGACCAGCGCGTCCCAGTGCACCCGCCGATTGTATCCGATGACGGATAGCGCCGGGATGCCCCCGCCCTCGACGATCAGGTAACCCGAGCCTCGCGGGGCGTTCTCTATGCCGCCCATCACGCAGACGCCGCTCTCCAGCAGTCGGCAGGAGAGCCCCAGCCTGCGGTAGCCGAAGGTCTTGAAGAAACCCAGGAAGCTGCGCTCGATCGCGGCGCCCGCACCGGCGCCGCCGAGCGCGGAGATGTTCTGCACCGCGCGCTGGCTGATGCGCTTGCGGTAATCGCCCGGACTGCTCCTGATGCTTGCCGCGAAGCCGAGCGGTTTCGAGCCGAGCAAATCCAGCCCGCGGATCTCGCCGTCGATGTAGCCGGTGATGTCGCCGAAGGAAAAGGTCTCGGTGAGCATACCCAGATCGAGGTGGCGCAGCTCGACGTCGGCGGTGAGATGCGGCAGGGGCCCGAGCGGGTCGATCAGCTTGAGTCCGGTCGCCGCGAGATAACCGTCGAACACCGAGACCACCAGCGCGCCGTCTAACGCCAGCGTCGAATCGGCATAGCCGATCGCCGGAATCGTGGCCGAGAGCCGGCCCTGCATGCGCGGCAGACCCAGCGTCGCAGTCAGCAGCGGCATCGATACCGGCGTCAGGGCGGCGCCCAGGCGCCAGCGCCATTGCCCGTTGTCGCGCGCGGCGTGAAAACCGTCGAACAGCAACTCGCCGTCGAGCAGCGGAATGCCGACGTGAGCGGCATCGAACTCGAAGCCGCGCATCGTCAGCGGCAGCGTGAAGGCGCCCAGCGGCAGGCGGCCGAAGCGGCCGCCCGCGGCGGAAAACTCGGCCAAGCTCGCCTCGTCGCGGCGCCAGGGGATGCTGGCGCTGACCCCGGACAGCGCCAGGCCGTTTGCGCTGATGCTTGCGTCATCGAGCCCGAGATCGAGACGCTCGAGCACGCCCTGCCGCCATTCGACGGCGATGCTGCCCGTGCCGCCGGCGGCGAGCTTGGGCCCGGCGCGGAGATCGAGGAAGGGCTGCAGCAGTTGCGCCGCCGCCGCGGACAGATCGAGCGGGCCGGTCGCAACGCGCGCTTCGATCAGCCTCCCCCCTCCCCATTGCAGTTCGCCGCTGGCGCTGCCGATGCCGTCCAGCGACAAGGCCGCCCGATCGACGCTCAGGCTCCCGGGCGCATAGCGGCCGGCCGCGGTGAGCCGCGCCCCGCCGGCGCGGTACAGCGGCGCCCAGTAGGCCTCGCCGCGCGGCCAGGCCACCGTCCCCCGCCAATCCCAGCCGCTGCCGCGACGTTCGGCCTCCAGGTCCAGGCTGGCCCCGACGTGATCGGCGGCGAGCGCGCCATCGGCGCTGGAGAAGCTGGCATCGGCGAGCTTGACGCTCATTTCGATCTTCGCCGGCGCGGCGAGCAGATGGGCGTCGAAGCGGCCCGCCGGTTTGTAGGCGGCGAGCTGCGGCAAAGCCGCGGCGCCGGCGAGATCGGCGCCGGTGAAACGCAAGTCGAGCACCCGCCGCTTCAGGCTGTAGGAGAAGGCCAGCGGCATCGCCGACCGCCCTTCGGACTTGAGCGTACCGTCGCGGCAGGCCAGCCGCTCGCGCGACCAGTCGAATCGGCGACAGTGCAGCTTGAGATCGCGGAACTTCCGGCCGCCCACAACCAGACGGCCGATGTCGATGTCGGCGGGGCCGCCGGCGAGATCTGCGCTATGGATGCTGACCCGGCGCAGCGAGAACGCCGGATGGTCCACCGCGGCCAGCGTCAGCGTCAGATCCTGGGCCGGCGCCGGACCGGCCGCCAGTCCCAGGGCGAGAAGTACCAACAGCCGGAGCGGCGGCCGCCCGGGGCAGCGGCAGCGTCTAGGCGGGGAACACACCTGTCGACAGATAGCGGTCGCCGCGGTCGCAAACGATGGTGACGACGACCGCGTTCTCGAGCTCGCCGGCCACGCGCAGCGCGACCGCCAGCGCGCCGCCGGAGGAGACGCCGGCGAAGATGCCCTCTTCGCGCGCCAGGCGCCGGGTCATGTCCTCGGCTGCGGCCTGGCTGACCTCCTCGATGCGGTCGACGCGCTGCCGCTCGAAGATCTTCGGCAGGTAGGCTGCCGGCCACTTGCGGATGCCGGCGATCTGCGAACCCTCCTCGGGGTGGCAGCCGACGATCTGGACGGCCGGGTTCTGCTCCTTGAGATAGCGCGACACCCCCATGATGGTGCCGGTGGTGCCCATGCTGCTGACGAAGTGCGTGACCCGGCCGCCGGTGTCGCGCCAGATCTCCGGTCCGGTGCCCTGGTAGTGGGCGAGCGGATTGTCCGGATTGGCGAACTGGTCGAGAATGATGCCGCGGCCCTCGTCGCGCATTTTCTCGGCGATGTCGCGGGCGATCTCCATGCCGCCGGCCTTAGCCGTCAGCACCAGTTCGGCGCCGAAGGCGCGCATCGTCTGGCGCCGCTCGACGCTCTGGTTCTCCGGCATCACCAGGATCATGCGATAGCCGCGCAGCGCCGCGGCCATCGCCAGGGCGATGCCGGTGTTGCCGCTGGTGGCCTCGATCAGCGTGTCGCCGGGCTTGATGTCGCCGCGCGCCTCGGCGCGCAGGATCATCGACAGCGCCGGCCGGTCCTTGACCGAGCCGGCCGGATTGTTGCCCTCCAGCTTGGCCAGGATCAGGTTGTTGCGGCGATCGGGGCCATGCTCCGCCCCGGCGATGCGTTTCAGACGCACCAGGGGGGTGTTGCCGACGAACTCTTCGAGCGTCCTGGACATGGTCATTTCCTCCCCGCCGCCAGTCGCCGGCCGACGTAGCCGGCCACGCCCTGCTCGACCGTGGCGAATTCTTCGCGATAGCCGGCGGCACGCAGCTGCGACTGATCCGCCTCGGTGTAGCTCTGGTACTTGCCGACCAGGGCCTCCGGGAAGGCCACGTACTCGATCATGCCGCTGGTCTTCAACTCGGCCAAGGTCAGCGCCGCCTCGCCCTTCGCGGTGCGGCAGGCATTGACGGTGGCGACGGCGACGTCGTTGAACGACTGGGCGCGGCCGGTGCCCAGGTTGAAGATGCCGGAGAGGTGCGGACGCTCCAGGAAGAACATATTGACCTTGACCACGTCTTCGACCGAAACGAAGTCGCGCCGCTGCTCGCCGTCGGCGTAGCCGTCGCAGCCCTCGAACAGCTTGACCCGACCCTCGGCCTGGAACTGGTTGAAGAAGTGGAAGGCCACCGAAGCCATCCGCCCCTTGTGCTGCTCGCGCGGGCCATAGACGTTGAAGTAGCGGAAGCCGACCAGCGGCGAGGCGGCGTCGGGCAGGCGCCGGCGCACCACCTGGTCGAACAGGAACTTCGAATAGCCATAAACGTTGAGCGGCGCCTCGAACTCGCGCGCCTCGCGGAAGACGCCGCCGCCGCCATAGACCGAGGCCGAAGAGGCGTAGAGCAGCGGCACTTCCTGCTCCAGGCAGAAATCCAGCAGCGAGGCGGAATAGCGGTAGTTGTTGACCATCATGTAGCGGCCGTCGGTCTCCATCGTGTCCGAGCAGGCGCCCTGATGCAGGATGGCTTCGACGGCGCCGTCCAGCTGGCCGGCATCGAGGACCTCGAGGAATTCCTGCTTGTCGAGATAGTCGCCGATCTCGCAATCGGTGAGATTGACGAACTTGTCGGCGCGGGTGAGATTGTCGACCGCGATGATGTTGGTGACGCCGCGCTCGTTCAGGCCCTTGACCAGATTGGCCCCGATAAAACCAGCGGCGCCGGTGACGATGGTGTACATAGTCATTTCCGTCCGCTGGTTTCAGAGTAGGCTAATGCGCGAACGCGCGTTATGCCGGAACTAAAACCAGCGGCGCCGGTGACGATGGTATACATGGTTATCCTTAAGCCGGCCGGAGCCGGAAGCAAACGGGAGCACTCCGTAAGACCGGAAAAGCGGGAGAGTACGAACAAGGGGAGACCCGCCCTATCCCCCGAACGGGAACAAGGGGGCGCCCCCCTGGTATATCCCCCGGCAAGCAGCGCTCCGAAAAAACCTGCTCAGACGATGTGAAGAGCTGAGTCATAAGTCGCTATTGTTGCGCTTGTAGCTCGGCCAGCGTGCAGGTCGCGGTGCCGAGTTTGCCGACGACCACGCCCGCGGCACGGTTGGCCAGGCGCATCGCCGAGGCCAGATCGAGGCCGCTGGCCAGCATCACTGCCAGCGTGGCAATCACCGTGTCGCCGGCGCCGCTGACATCATATACCTCGCGCGCCACGGCCGGCTCATGCACCGGGCCGGCGGGCGTAAACAGCGTCATGCCCTCCTCCGAACGCGTCACCAAGAGCGCGCCGACGTCGAGCCGGTCGCGCAGTTGGGCGACCTTTGCTTCGAGCTCCGCCTCGCTCGTCCAGCGTCCGACCACCTCGCGCAGCTCGGTGCGGTTTGGTGTCAGCAGCGTGGCGCCGGCGTAGCGGCCGTAGTCCTCGCCCTTGGGGTCGACCAGCACCGGCTTGCCCGCGGCGCGCGCGAGCTCGATCATCTGCGCGATGTGCGCCAGACCGCCCTTGCCGTAGTCGGAGAGGATCACCACGTCGCAGGCGGCCAGCCGCTGCTCGAACTCGGCCAGCTTGGCGCGCAGCACCTCGTGCGCCGGCCAGGTCTCGAAGTCGATGCGCAGCAGTTGCTGCCCACGGCCGATCACGCGCAGCTTGACCGTGGTGGACAGCTGGGCGTCCTCGAGCAGGCTGGTCCTGATGCCGTCGGCAGCGAGCAGCCGGGACAGGGTCGTCCCCGCCTCGTCGGCGCCGACCACCGAGAGCAGCGTCGCTTCGGCGCCCAGCGCCGAGACGTTGCGCGCCACGTTGGCGGCGCCACCGGGACGCTCCTCGATCCGCTCGACCTTGACCACCGGCACCGGCGCCTCGGGCGAGATGCGGCTGACCTCGCCGAACCAGTAGCGGTCGAGCATCACGTCGCCGACGATGAGGACGCGGGACTTCGAGGTATCCGGCAGTTGCATCACTTTCTGCCGATCGCGTGGTATTCGATGCCCATCCCGGCCAGGTGCTCGGGATCGTAGAGATTGCGTCCGTCGAAGATCACCGGCTGCCGTAGGCGTGCCCTGATCGCGGCGAAATCCGGACTCCTGAATTCCTTCCATTCGGTGACCACCAGCAGCGCGTCGGCCCCGGCTAGTGCGGCCAGCGGCGTGTCGGCGAAGGCGATTCGGTCGCCCAGCAGGCGCCGCGCCTCGATCATGGCCACCGGGTCGAAGGCGCAGACCGAGGCGCCGCGCACGAGCAGTTCCTCGATCAGCACCAGGCTCGGCGCCTCGCGCATGTCGTCGGTGTTCGGCTTGAAGGCGAGGCCCCACAGGGCGAAGCGGCGGCCGGACAGATCCGCGCCGAAGCGCTTGACCACCTTCGCCGCGAGCACGCGCTTCTGCGCCTCGTTGGCGGCCTCGACGGCGGAAAGGAGCTGCAGATCCTGGCCGGCGTCGTGCGCGGTCTTGATCAGGGCGCGAACGTCCTTGGGAAAGCAGGAGCCGCCGTAGCCGCAACCGGCGTAGAGGAACTGGTAGCCGATGCGCGGGTCGGCGCCGATGCCGGCGCGCACCAGCTCGATGTCGGCACCCAGCTTCTCGGCCAGGTTGGCGAGCTCGTTCATGAAGGAGATGCGCGTGGCCAGCATGGCGTTGGCGGCGTACTTGGTCAGCTCCGCCGAACGCACGTCCATCACCACCAGACGCTCGTGGCTGCGCTGGAACGGGGCGTAGAGCTGGCGCATCAGCTCGACGGCGCGGGGGTCGTCGGCGCCGACCACGATCCGGTCGGGCTTCATGAAGTCCTCGATCGCCGCGCCCTCCTTGAGGAACTCCGGATTGGAGACGACGCTGTAGTCTACGTTCACGGCGCGGCGCACGAGCTCCTCGGCGATCGCCGCGCGCACCCGGTCGGCGGTGCCCACCGGCACCGTGGATTTATCCACGATCACCTTGTAGCCGTCGATATGCCGGCCGATGCTCCGCGCCGCCGCGAGCACGTACTGCAGGTCGGCCGATCCGTCCTCGTCGGGCGGCGTGCCCACCGCGATGAACACCACGCTACCGTGAGAGAGCGCCGCGGCGACGTCGGTGGTGAAGGACAGGCGCCCGGCGGCGCGGTTCTTCGCCACCATTTCCGCGAGGCCGGGTTCGAAGATCGGGATGCCGCCGGACTCCAGGAGGGCGATCTTGGCGGCGTCGATGTCGACGCAGAGCACGTCGTTGCCGACCTCGGCGAGACAGGTGCCGCTGACCAGGCCGACGTAGCCGGTGCCGATGACGGTTATTTTCATTGCGCGCTCGCTCTCAAGGCGTCAGATCGTATTCTTCGGTCCGCCGCGGCGGATAGGTCTCCCAGCCGCCGCAGGCCGGGCAGCGCCAGTAGAACTGGCGGGCCTTGAAGCCGCAGTCGTCGCAGCGATAGCGGGCGACGCGCCGGGTATGGTTGTGGATCAGGTTCTTGATCAGTTCCAGGTCGGCGCGGCGCTCGGGCGGCGCCACCAGGATCTGCGCTTCGAGCAGCTTGTCCAGGCCGAGCAGCGTCGGATTGCGGCGCAGCTCGTCGCGCACCAGTAGGTAGGCGGCCTCGGGGCCGTTGCCGGCGAGCTCGGATTGAAAAACCGCATCGAGCAGATCGAGCGAGGGATGCTGGGCGAGCCAGCCGCGCAGCAGCGCCACGCCCTGCTCCTCCCGTCCCTGGGCCCGGTATGCCTCGGCCAGCTTGTCCGCGATCAGGGCCAGGTACATCGGGTTTTGCTGTTCGACCCGTTTCCAGGCTTCGATCGCCGTGCCGGTATCGTTCTCCGCCAGCGCCGCATCGCCTTGCAGGATGGTGGCGCGCACGCACTTGCGGTTGGCCGCCAGCGCCGCGTCGAGCAGCTGGTTCGCCTCGCCCGGTGCGCCGTTGGTCAGGGCCGTAGCGGCCAGCTCACAATAGAAATTGGCGATCTCCTTCTGCCACAGGTGGCCGGCGTGCTCGGGCAGCTTGCGGGCGGTATCGATCGCCTTCTGCCATTCCTTCTCCTGCTGGAAGATCTCCAGCAGGAAGCGCAGCGCCTCCTCGTCGCGGCGCGTGCCGAGCAGCTTCTGGAACACCTCCTCGGCGCGGTCGAGCAAGCCGGCCTTCAGGTAGTCCTGGCCCAGTTCGGACAGGGCCTGCAGGCGCTGCTCGTCGTTCAGGCCCTCGCGCTCGATCAGGTTCTGGTGCACCCGGATGGCGCGGTCGGTCTCGCCGCGGCGGCGAAACAGGTTGCCCAGCGCGAAGTGCATCTCTATGGTTTCGGGATCGACGCGGGCGGCCTCGATGAAGGCCTCGATCGCCTGGTCCGGTTGTTCGTTGAGCAGGAAGTTCAGGCCCTTGAAGTAGGA
The DNA here is from genome assembly GCA_035530135.1 of Rhodocyclaceae bacterium. GTDB lineage: Bacteria > Pseudomonadota > Gammaproteobacteria > Burkholderiales > Rhodocyclaceae > CAIYYX01. Next base: position 46,054 of record DATKVJ010000070.1, read on the forward strand.
CCGCGGCAGGGCGCGCGACTCGCGCACCAGGTGCTGGATGTCTATTCGCGCCGCGACCCAGCCGAGGACGAAGAACAAGGGCAGCGCCAGCAGCCACCACAGCTGGATCTCGACGCCTGCGCTCACCTTGGATCGGGCCTGGTAGCGGTTCTCGCCTGCTCGCGCTTCAAGCGCATGATTTCCCGGCGCTGGCGCACCAGCGTAGCAAACGCGGCGGTCACGCCGATCGCCGCGCCGGCGGCGAACGAGCCCAGCATCACCAAGGATAGCGGCGCCTGCCAGGACGATTCGAAATACGAACGCAGATAGACCGGCCCGCTATTCTTGATGGCGAGCCCGAACAGCAGCACGAAGACGATGGCCCGCAAGAGCCAGATCAAGAGTCGCATCAGCAGTCACGACGGGCAGCATCCGGCAGGATGCCGCCCGTCGTCATCTCGAACTCCGGCAGGACGCCGCTAGCCGCGCTGATCGACACGCTCGCGCAACTCCTTGCCGGCCTTGAAGTGCGGCACGTGTTTTTCCGGCACGCTCACCTTCTCGCCCGACTTGGGGTTGCGGCCGACGCGCGACGGCCGGTAGTTGAGGGCGAAGCTGCCGAAGCCGCGGATCTCGATGCGGTCGCCGCGGGACAACGCCGCGGTCATCTCGTCGAGGATCACCTTCACCGCGAAATCGGCGTCCTTCGCCACCAACTGCTGAAAGCGCGCCGCCAGCTTGGCGATCAGATCGGACTTGGTCATATCCGGTCCAAACGCTTATTGCTGGGTACTGGAGAGCTTGGCCTTGAGCAGCGCGCCGAGACTGGTCGTACCGGTCGAGGCCGAGCCGCTCTCGGCCGACAGCTTCTGCAGCGCATCCGATTGCTCGGCCTGGTCCTTGGCCTTGATCGACAGGTTGATCGAGCGCGTCTTGCGATCGACGTTGATGATCATCGCCTCGATGCCGTCGCCTTCCTTGAACAGGGTGCGCAGATCGTCGACGCGGTCGCGGGCGGCTTCGGAGGCGCGCAGATAGCCCTCGACGTCGTTGCCCAGATCGATCACGGCGCCCTTGGCGTCGATGGTCTTCACCGTGCCCTTGACCACGCTGTTCTTGTCGTGGTTGGCGACGAAACTGGTGAAGGGATCGCCCTCCAGCTGCTTGATGCCCAGGGAGATGCGCTCCTTCTCGACGTCGATCGACAGCACCATGGCCTCGACCTCGTCGCCCTTCTTGTAGCTCTGCTTGGCCTCTTCGCCGGTGACCGACCAGGACAGGTCGGACAGGTGCACCAGGCCGTCGATGCCGCCGGGCAGGCCGATGAAGACGCCGAAGTCGGTGATCGACTTGATCTGGCCGCTGACCTTGTCGCCCTTCTTGTGGTTCATGGCGAACTCGTCCCAGGGATTGGGAATGCACTGCTTCATGCCCAGCGAGATGCGGCGGCGTTCCTCGTCGATTTCGAGGATCATCACCTCGACCTCGTCGCCCAGCTGCACGACCTTGGAGGGATGGATGTTCTTGTTGGTCCAGTCCATCTCGGAGACGTGCACCAGGCCCTCGATGCCCTGCTCGACTTCGACGAAGGCGCCGTAGTCGGTGAGGTTGGTGACCTTGCCGAACAGCCTCGTGCCGGAAGGATAGCGGCGCGAGATGCCCACCCAGGGATCCTCGCCGAGCTGCTTCATGCCCAGGGAGACGCGGTTCTTCTCCTGGTCGAACTTGAGGATCTTGGCTTCCACTTCGTCGCCGACGTTGAGCACTTCCGACGGATGGCGGACGCGGCGCCAGGCCAGATCGGTGATGTGCAGCAGGCCGTCGATGCCGCCCAGATCGACGAAGGCGCCGTAGTCGGTGATGTTCTTGACGATGCCCTTGACGATGCTGCCTTCCTTGAGGTTCGAGAGCAGCGCCTGGCGCTCTTCGCCGAGGTTGGATTCCAGCACGGCGCGGCGCGAGAGCACGACGTTGTTGCGCTTCCTGTCGAGCTTGATGACCTTGAATTCGAATTCCTTGCCCTCGAAGGGCGTGGTGTCCTTGACCGGCCGGATGTCCACCAGGGAACCGGGCAGGAAGGCGCGGATGCCGTTCAGCATCACGGTGAGGCCGCCCTTGACCTTGCCGGTGATCATGCCCTTGACCAGGGTGCTATCGACCATGGCCTTGTCGAGGTCGTTCCAGGCGGCGATGCGCTTGGCCTTCTCGCGCGACAGGCGGGTCTCGCCGTAGCCGTCCTCGAGCATCTCGATGGCGACGGCGACGTAGTCGCCCGGCTTGGCGTCGATCTCGCCGGCATCGTTCTTGAACTCATCGACGGAGATGAAACTCTCGGACTTCAGGCCGGCATTGACGACGACATAGTTGTGGTCGACGCGGACCACTTCGGCGGTGATCACCTCGCCGGCGCGCATCTCCTGGCGTTCGAGGGACTCGGCGAAGAGGGCGGCGAAGCTGTCCGGGGCGGGGCTTGTTTCGGTGTGAGCGATAGCAGTGGTCATAAGAGCCTAATCGCCGCAAATCCGCTGCCGGATCGGCGGCTGTATATGTTGAAAAGTTGATAAACGCCGCCGCACGCTGGCGCGCGGCGACACCTGTTGCCTCGCCCGCCCCGCGCCTGATGCACCCGGGGCTTGCGCTTGCTACTGACTTACCACTTCTGCGCGCTGCCTGGTCAATCTTGCCGGCCGCGCCGGAGTTCTGAAACCCACTCCAGCACCGCCGTCACCGCCTGCTCGACGGACAGGTCCGTCGTATCGAGCAGTTGGGCATCCGCGCATTGCCGCAGGGGGGCCACCTCGCGCGCGGCATCGCGCGCATCCCGCTCCTGCAGATCCCGCAAAAGGGATGAGATATTAGCAGACATCCCTTTCTCGATCAACTGCTTATGACGGCGGTCGGCGCGCGCGGCGGCGCTCGCTGTCAGGAACACCTTGAGCACCGCGTCGGGAAACACCACCGAGCCCATGTCGCGGCCCTCCGCCACCAGCCCGGGCGCCTGGCGGTAGGCGCGCTGGCGGCCGAGCAGCGCCCGGCGCACCGTCGGCAGCGCCGCCACCCGCGATGCGCCCTGCGAGCACGCCTCGCTCCTGATGGCGTCGCTCGCATCCTCACCGGAGAGCCAGATGCGGCCGCCCTCGAAGCGCGCCGGCAGCGCCGCGGCGATGGCGGCCACAGCGGCCTCGTCGTCCAGGGACACGCCGGCGCGGAGCGCGGCCAGGGCGGTCAGGCGATAGAGCGAGCCGCTGTCGAGGTAGTGGCAGCTCAGGCGCTGGGCGACGAGCGCCGCCACCGTGCCCTTGCCGGAAGCCGAGGGGCCGTCGATGGCGATCACCGGCGCCGCGATCCGGGCGAATTCCGCGAAGTAGCCGGGGTAGGTCTTGGCGACGCAGCCAGGATCATTGATGGTGAGCGGCACGCCGCCCAGGCTCGCGAGCGAGAAGCACATCGCCATGCGGTGGTCGTCGTAGGTGTCGATGACCGCGCCAGAAAGGAGCCGGGGCGGCGGCGTCACTCGCAGGAAATCGTCGCCCGCCACCACCGTGGCGCCGAGCTTGGCGAGCTCGGTCGCCATCGCCGCGATCCGGTCGGTCTCCTTGACCCGCCAGCTGGCGATGTTCCTCAGCGTCGATGGGCCATCGGCGAACAGCGCCGCCACGGCCAGGGTCATCGCTGCGTCAGGAATATGATTGAAGTCGCCGTCGATGGCGAGGAGCTTGCCCGAGGCCGGCGCGCGGGCGACGATGTAGTCGTCGCCCAGCTCGATTTCGGCGCCCATCCGCTGTAGCGCCTCGGCGAAGGCGACGTCGCCCTGGATGCTGTTCCTGCCCACGCCCTCGACCCGCACCGGGCCGCCGCCGATCGCCCCGGCGGCCAGGAAATACGAGGCCGACGAGGCGTCGCCCTCGACCGTCAGCACGCCCGGGCTTCTCGCCCGCTGTCCGGCGGCGATGGCGAAGCGCTGCCAGCCGGAGCGCTCAACCGCGATGCCGAAACGCGCCATCAGGTTCAGGGTGATCTCGACGTAGGGCTTGGAGATCAGCTCCCCGATCACTTCTATCTGCGCACTCCGGCCGGTCAGCGGCAATGCCATCAAGAGCGCCGTCAGGAACTGCGAGGAGATGTCGCCGCGTACTCCGATGCGCTGTTCCTGCGCGGCCCCGGCCGCGGCAGGAAAAATCTCCAGCGGCAGGAAGCCTTCGTTGGCCTGGTAGCGGATCTCAGCGCCCAGCCCGCGCAGCGCAGAGACGAGGTCGCCGATCGGCCGCTCGTGCATGCGCGACACGCCAAAGAGCCGGTAATGGCCGCCCGAGAGCGCCAGCGCCGCGGTGAGGGAGCGCACCGCGGTACCGGCGTTGCCCAGGAACAGTTCGGCCTCCTTGACCGGGAAGGCGCCCGCGACGCCGACGACGCGGAAGGTCTCGGGGCCGAGGGGCAAGACCGTGACCCCGAGGACAGACAGCGCGGCGAGCATCACCCGCGTGTCATCGGAATCGAGCAGGCCGTGGATTTCCGTCTCGCCGGCAGCCAGCGCGGCCAGCAGCAGGCTGCGGTTGGAAATGCTCTTCGAACCCGGCAGGCGGACGCTGCCCGCGGCCCAGTTGGCCGGTGAGAGGACTAGCTTATCGCTCATTCCCCGGGCGGCTCCACCGATTCGAGCCAGGCGTCGCGCATCGCGCGGGCGCGGCCGAACAGGGCTTCCAAGCCCGCGCCGTCGCTGCTGGCGAGCAGCACGCGGACGCGCAGCAGCTCGGCGAGATAGGCGTCGAGCTCCACGATCAGCGGCGCGCGGTTGGCGATGCAGATGTCGCGCCACATCTCCGGATGGCTGCTGGCGATGCGGGTGAAGTCGCGGAAGCCGCCGGCGGCGAAGCCGAACAACTGCCCGGAATCCTCGCGGCCGGCGAACTCATGCACCAGGGCGAAGGCGAGCAGGTGCGGCAGGTGGCTGACCGCGGCGAAGGTGCGGTCGTGGGCCCGCGGCGCCAGTTCGCTGACGACGGCGCCGCAGGCTTCCCAGGCGGCGCGCACGGCGGCGACGGTGCCCGGCGGGTTCTCGGGCAGCGGCGTGAGCACCACGCGCTTGCCCTGGTAGAGGTCGGCGGTCGCGGCCGCGACCCCGCTCTTCTCGGCCCCGGCGATCGGATGGCCGGGCACGAACTGTCCGATCTTGTCGCCCAGCGCGCGGCGAGCGGCGGCGATCACGTCCTGCTTGGTGCTGCCGCCGTCGGTGACCAGCGTCCCCGGCGACAGATGCGGCGCCAGCTGGCGCATGACCGCTTCCATCTGCCCGACCGGCGTGGCCAGCAGCACCAGATCGGCACCGTCCAGGGCACCGGCCCAGTCCTCGGCCGGCCGGTCGATCGCTCCGCGCCTGACCGCCTCTTCGAGGCTGGCGCGGCTCCTGCCGATGCCGACCACCTCGGCAACGCCGGCGGATTTCTGCGCCAGCCCGAACGAGCCGCCGATCAGGCCGACGCCGCAGATGACGATTTTTCGCAATTCAGTCACGCGCCATCCCGTCGCACGCCCTCACAGGGACTTCGCCAGGGCTTCGAGGAAGCGCGCGTTCTCGGCTTCGGTGCCGATGGTCACGCGCAGATGCTCGGGCATCGCGTAGTTGCCGAGCGGACGCACGATCACGCCCTGGCGCAACAGCTTCTGATTGACCCCCGCAGCGTCGCCGAGGCGGAAGGTGATGAAGTTGCCGTGCGCCGGGATGTGCTCCAGGCCGAGGCGCTTGAAGCCCGCCACCAGCTGCTCCATGCCGCGGCGGTTGTTGTCGAAGCTCTCGGCCAGGAAGATGTGGTCGTCCAGCGCGGCGGCGGCGGCGGCGAGCGCCAGGTTGTTCACGTTGAACGGTTGGCGCACGCGCTGCATCAGGTCGGCGACCTCGCTTGATGCCAGCGCGTAGCCGACGCGCAGCCCGGCCAGGCCATAGACCTTGGAGAAGGTCCGGGTGATGACCAGATTCGGGAAGCGGGCGATCCAGGCGACCGTGTCCTGGCGCAGCGCCGGCGGCAGGTATTCATTGTAGGCCTCGTCCAGCACCACCACGACGTCGCCCGGCAGCGCCTCCAGGAAGGCCTCGATCTCCCGGTGGGGCAGGAAGGTGCCGGTCGGGTTGTTGGGATTGGCGAGCCACACGATGCGCGTGTCCGGACGCACCGCTGCGCGCATCGAGGCCAGGTCGTGGCCGAATTCCCTGGCCGCGACCGCGATGCATTCGCCGCCCGCCGACATCGTCGCCAGCGGATACACGGCGAAGGCGTGGCGCGAAAAAACCGAAGAGCGTCCGGGCGCCAGGAAGGCCCGGGCCGCCAGGTCGAGCACGTCGTTGGAGCCGTTGCCGAGCACGATCTGCTCCTGGCCCAGGCCGGTCCGTTCCGCGAGTGCCGCGACCAGCTCGAACTGGTCGGGATAGCGCTCCAGCCCGGAGACGGCCGCCAGTACCGCGGCGCGCGCTCTCGGACTCATGCCCAGCGGATTCTCGTTGGAGGCGAGCTTGACGATGCTCTCGACCGGGATGCCCATCTCGCGGGCCAGCTCGGTGATCGGCTTGCCCGGCTGGTAGGGAGAAATGGCGCGGACGTAGGCCGGTGCGAATTCTGCGATGCTCACGATGGGATGCTCCTCATTGTGCGGCTGCCGGATAGGAGCCGAGGATCTTGACGAAGCCGGCGTGCCGGCCCAGTTCTTCGAGCGCGCGGGTCACCGCCGGCTGCTGCTGGTGCCCCTCGACGTCGATGTAGAAGATGTACTCCCAGCGGCCGCCGCCGAAGCCGCGCGCCGGGCGCGATTCGAGCCGGGTCAGGGAGACGCCGTGGGCCGCCAGCGGCGTCAAGAGCGCGTGCATCGCACCGGGGCGGTTCTGCGCCGAGCAGATCAGCGAGGTCTTGTCCAAGCCCGACGCTCCGGCGTCGTGCGCGGCCAGCACCAGGAAGCGGGTGGTGTTGTTGGGGTCGTCCTCGATGTTCGCCGCCAGCACCTTGAGGCCGTAGCGGCCCGCCGCCGCCTCGCCGGCGATCGCGGCCGAGCCGGGATCCTCGGCCGCCAGGCGGGCGCCCTCGGCATTGCTCGCCACCGGCACGCGCGGCAGCTGGACGAGGTTCCGATTCAGCCATTCGTGGCACTGGGCCAGCGACTGGGCGTGGCCGTAGAGGCGCTGCACGGCGGCCAGCGTCGGCGCGGTCGACAGCAGGTTCTGGTGGATGCGCAGATTGACCTCGCCGCAGATCTTCAGCGGCGAGGTGAGCAGGAGGTCCAGGGTGCGGCCGATGGCACCCTCGGTCGAGTTCTCGACCGGCACCACCGCGTAATCGGCGTTGCCGGCCTCGACCGCGCGGAAGGCGTCATCGATCGTGGCGTAGGGGGTGAGCGTCGGAGCAGCGCCGAAGTGCTTGCGCGCGGCGGACTCGGAGAAGGTGCCTTCGGGCCCCAGGTAGGCGACCGAGAGCGGCTGTTCGAGCGCCAGGCAGGCCGACATGATCTCGCGAAACAGGTGTTGCACCGCCGTCGCCGGCAGCGGGCCGGCGCTGGCCTCAACGATCCGGCGCAATACCTGCGCCTCGCGCTCGGGCCGGTACAGATTGCCGCGCTTGATCTCGCCGATGCGGTGCGCCAGCCGCGCCCGCTGGTTGATCAGATCGAGCACCTGCAGGTCGATGGCGTCTATGCCGCTACGCAGCCGGCCTAGTTCATCGCGCGCTTCGGGTTTCTCGGAGCCCTCGGCCATCACGCCTCCAGCGGCAGATAGCGCACCGCCAGCACGCCCGCGATCGCCGCGATCGAGGCGATCGTCGCCGGCGGCACCGGGCTGTCGACGTCCACCAGGGTGTAGGCCATGTCGGCCCTCGACTTGTTGATCATGGTGTGGATGTTCAAACCGGCCTGGGCCATCGCGGTCGAGATCTGGCCGAGCATGTTGGGCACGTTGGCGTTGGCGATGGCGACGCGGAAAGCCGACTCGCGCGGCATAGTCAGATTGGGGAAATTCACCGCGTTTTGCACGTTGCCGTGCTCCAGATAGTCGCGCAACTGGTCGGCCACCATCAACGCGCAGTTTTCCTCGGCCTCGGCGGTCGACGCCCCCAGGTGCGGCAGGGCGATCACCCGCGGCTGACCGCTCAAGACGGCGCTGGGGAAGTCGCAGACGTAGCGGCCGAGCTTGTCCGCGGCCAAGGCATCCAGCACCGCCGCTTCATCGACCACGCCCTCGCGCGAAAAGTTGAGCAGCACCGCGCCCGGCTTCATCGAACCGACGTTGCCGGCGTTGATGAGGTCGCGGGTGGCCGGCAGGAGCGGCACGTGCAGGCTGACGAAGTCGGCGTTCTTCAGCACTTCGGCGACACTGTTGGCGCGCCTGACCTGCGCGGGCAGGCTCCAGGCGGCATCGACGGTGATCTCCGGATCGTAGCCGTACACGTTCATGCCCAGCTTGATCGCGGCATCCGCGACCAGGCAGCCGATCTTGCCCAGGCCGATGATCCCCAGCGCGTGCCCGGTGAGCTCGATGCCGGCGTAGGCCTTCTTGCCGTCCTCGACCCGCTTGGCCAGGTCGGGGTCCCGCGGATCGAGGCCGGCGACGAAGGCCAGCGCCTCGGCGAGATTCCTGGCCGCCAGCAGCATGCCCGCGACGACCAGCTCCTTGACCGCATTGGCGTTGGCGCCGGGCGCATTGAATACCGGCACGCCGCGCGCCGACATCGCCGGCACCGGGATGTTGTTGGTGCCCGCGCCGGCGCGGCCGATCGCCCGGACGCTGGCCGGAATGGCGAGCCGGTGCAGGTCGGCGGAGCGGACCAGGATCGCGTCTGGCGCGGCAAGATCCTTGCCGACGGCGTAGCGCTCGGCCGGCAGCCGGGCGAGACCCAGCGGCGAGATCTGGTTCAGGACCAGAACCCCGAATTTTTCAGCCATGCTCGCGCTCGAACTCGTCCATGTAGGCGACCAGCGCCTGCACGCCCGAGAGGGAAACGGCGTTGTAGATCGAGGCGCGCATGCCGCCGACCGAGCGGTGCCCCTTCAGCTGCACCATGCCGCGCGCCTTGGCGCCCTTCAGGAATTCCTCGTCCTGCGCCGGGTCGGCGAGCGTGAAGGGCACGTTCATGCGCGAGCGGTCGGCTCTGTCCACCGGGTTCCTGAAGAAGCGGCTGCGATCGAGGAAGTCGTAGAGCAGCTTGGCCTTGGCGACGTTCTGCCGCTCGATCGCGGCCAGCCCGCCCTGCCGCTTCAGCCACTGGAAGACCAGACCGGCGATGTAGATCGCGTAGGTGGGGGGGGTGTTGAACATCGAGTCGTTGTCGGCGTAGCTCTTGTAGTCGAGCATCGCCGGCGGCGTCGGCACCGCCCGCCCGATCAGGTCTTCGCGCACGATGACGAGGGTGAGCCCGGCCGGCCCGATGTTCTTCTGCGCGCCGGCGTAGATCAGGCCGTACTTGGAAACGTCGATCGGCTTCGACATCAGGTTCGAGGACATGTCCGCCACCAGCGGCACCTCCCCGGTGTCGGGAACCCAATGGAATTCGACGCCGCCGATGGTCTCGTTCGCGGTGTAATGGACGTAGGCCGCGTCCTTGTTGAGCTTCCACGCCGACTGCGGCGGCGCGTAGCTGAACGCCTTGTCCTCACTCGATGCGACGACATTGACCTGGCAGAAGACGCGGGCCTCCTTGATCGCCTTCTTCGCCCACTCGCCGGTGTTGACGTAGTCGGCGGCGCCCTTGCCGGCGAGCAGGTTGATCGGGATCATCTCGAACTGCAGCGTGGCGCCGCCCTGGATAAAGAGCACCCGGTAGTTCGCGGGAATCGCCAGGAGTTCGCGCAGGTCGCGCTCGGCTGCCTCCGCGATGCTGATGAACTCCTTGCCGCGATGGCTCATCTCCATCACCGACTGGCCGCTGCCGTGCCAGTCGAGCATCTCGGCGGCGGCCTCCTTCAGGACTTCCTCGGGCAGCGCGGCCGGGCCGGCGCTGAAGTTGATGACACGCGTCATGATCACTCTCCTTGGTCTTCGTCTTCGGTTTCAATGACCTTCTCGACGCCGGCGAGCAAGGTGCCGTCGTCGAGATTGATCAGCGTGACGCCCTGGGTCGAGCGGCCCATCACGCGGATCTGTTCCACCTTGGTGCGGATCAGCACGCCGCCGGTGGAGATCAGCATCAGTTCGTCCTCCGGCTGCACCAGCACGGCGCCGACCACGCGGCCGTTGCGCCCGCCGGTCTGGATCGCGATCATGCCCTTGGTGCCGCGCCCGTGACGGGTGTACTCGGCGATCGCGGTGCGCTTGCCGTAGCCGTTCTCGGTGGCGGTCAGCACCGAATATTCCTCGGTCGCCGCGACCAGCATCGAGATCACCCGCTGGTCCTTGTCCAGCATCATGCCGCGCACGCCGCGGGCGCCGCGGCCCATGGCGCGCACGTCGTCCTCGGCGAAGCGCACCGCCTTGCCGGCATCGGAGAACAGCATCACGTCGTAGGCGCCGTCGGTAATCGCGACGCCGATCAGGAAGTCGCCCTCGTCCAGGCCGACGGCGATGATCCCGGCCTTGCGCGGGTTGGAGAAGTCGGACAGCGGGGTCTTCTTGACCGTGCCCAGGGCGGTAGCCATGAACACGAAGTGCTGTTCGTCGAACTCCTTGACCGGCAGCACCGCCGTGATCTTCTCGCCCTCCTCGAGCGGGAACAGGTTCACGATCGGCTTGCCGCGGCTGGTTCGGCTGCCCTGCGGCACCTCGTACACCTTGAGCCAATAGACGCGGCCGCGGCTGGAGAAGCACAGGATGTGGTCGTGGGTGTTGGCCACGAACAGGTGGTCGACGAAATCGTCTTCCTTCACCGCCGCCGCCTGGCGCCCTCGCCCGCCGCGCTTCTGCGCCCGGTAGTCGGCGAGCGGCTGAGCCTTGATGTAGCCGCCGTGGGAGAGGGTCACCACCATGTCCTGCGGCGTGATCAGGTCCTCGATGTTGAGATCCTGGGTGTTCATCACGATCTCGGAGCGGCGCTTGTCGCCGAACTGCGCCTTGATCGCGGCGAGCTCGTCCTCGATGATCAGGTTGATGCGCTCGGGCCTGGCCAGGATGTCGAGCAGGTCGGCGATCAGCGCCATCACCTCGCGGTATTCGGAGACGATCTTGTCCTGCTCCAGGCCGGTCAGGCGTTGCAGGCGCAGCTCCAGAATGGCCTGGGCCTGGGCGTCGGAGAGCAGGTAGCCGCGGCCCGACATACCGAATTCCGGCGGCAGGCCCTCGGGGCGCGAAGCCTCGGCGGCCGCGCGGGAGAGCATGTCCTCGACCAGGGCGGAGCGCCAGGTCCGCCCCATCAGCCCGCGCTTGGCCTCCGCCGGGCTCGGCGCCGCCTTGATCAGAGCGATGATCTCATCGACGTTGGACAGGGCCACCGCCAGGCCTTCGAGGATGTGGCCGCGATCGCGCGCCTTCTTCAGCTCGAACACCGTGCGCCGGGTCACCACCTCGCGCCGATGAGCGAGAAAGGCCGCCAGCATCTCCTTCAGGTTGAGCAGCCGGGGGCGGCCATCGACCAGGGCCACCATGTTCATGCCGAAGGTATCCTGCAGCTGCGTCTGCTTGTACAAGTTGTTCAGCACCACCTCGGGCACCTCGCCGCGCTTCAGTTCGATCACCACGCGCATGCCGGATTTGTCGGACTCGTCCTGGAGATGGGAGATGCCCTCGATCTTCTTGTCATTGACCAACTCGGCGATCTTCTCCAGCAGGGTCTTCTTGTTCACCTGGTAGGGCAGCTCGTCGATGACGATCAACTGCTTGCCGCCCTTGTCGTGATCCTCGACGTGGGTCCTGCCGCGCATCACCACCCGACCGCGCCCGGTCAGGTAGCCCTCGCGCACGCCGGAGACGCCGTAGATGATGCCGGCGGTCGGAAAATCCGGCGCGGGCACGATCTCGATCAGCCGCTCGATGCTCATCTCCGGATCCCCCAGGAGGGCCAGGCAGGCATCGACGACTTCGGACAGGTTGTGGGGCGGGATGTTGGTCGCCATGCCCACGGCGATGCCGGAGGAGCCGTTGATCAAGAGGTTGGGGATCTTGGTCGGCATGACCAGCGGCTCGTTCTCGGAACCGTCGTAGTTCGGGCCGAAGTCGACCGTCTCCTTGTCGATGTCGGCGAGCAGCTCGTGGCCGATCCTGGCCATGCGGATCTCGGTGTAGCGCATCGCGGCGGCATTGTCGCCGTCGACCGAGCCGAAGTTGCCCTGGCCGTCGACCAGCATGTAGCGCAGCGAGAAGTCCTGCGCCATGCGCACGATGGTGTCGTAGACCGCGGTATCGCCGTGGGGGTGGTACTTACCGATGACGTCGCCGACGATCCGCGCCGACTTCTTGTAGGCCTTGTTCCAGTCGTTGGACAACTCGTGCATGGCGAACAGCACCCGCCGATGCACCGGCTTCAGGCCGTCGCGCACGTCGGGCAGCGCCCGGCCGACGATCACGCTCATGGCGTAATCCAGGTAGGAGTGGCGCATCTCCTCTTCGAGGCTGATCGGCAGCGTTTCTTTGGCGAACGTCGTAATCGTCATCTTCTGGGTGACCGCAGGAAAAGCGAGCACGGGACAACCGAGCCGCCCGTGCAAAAGCGTAAGATTTTACCATGGTCGGGCTTCCGGCTCGCGGCGCTATGCAAAGCCCGACCGGACCCCGGCCGGTGTTTGTATCTGCTTGAGTTTTGTGCTTAAATCGCCTGGCCTTCGCAATCTCGCCAGCCCCGCTCGACGCGGGGCTTTTTATGATGCCGCCACAGGCGATCGACACCCTCATCGAGGCACGCTGGGTCATCCCGGTGGAACCGCACGGCCTCGCCCTGGAACGCCACAGCCTGGCCGTGGACGCCGGGCGGATCGTCGCGCTCTTGCCGAGCGAGGAAGCAAAGACGCGCTTCACCCCGCGCCGGCGGGTGAGCCTGCCGCAGCACGTGCTGCTGCCCGGCCTGGTGAACCTCCATACCCACGCCGCGATGACCCTGCTGCGCGGCTACGCCGACGACGTCGCCCTGATGGACTGGCTGAACCAGCGCATCTGGCCGGCGGAGAGCAGGCACGTCTCGCCGGCCTTCGTCCGCGACGGCACCCTGCTCGCCTGCGCCGAGATGCTGCGCGGAGGCATCACCTGCTTCAACGACATGTACTTCCACCCCGAGGAGGCCGGGGCAGCAGCAATCCGTCTGGGCATGCGCGCCGCGCTGGGCCTGGTGGTGCTCGAGTTTCCCAGTCCCTACGCCGCCGACGCAGACGACTACCTGGCCAAGGGGCTGGCGGCGCGCGACGCCCTGCGCGACGAGGCGCTGATCTCCTTCTGCATGGCGCCGCACGCGCCCTACACCGTCAGCGACGGGACGCTGGAGCGGATCATGACGCTCGCCGACCAGCTCGACCTGCCGATCCACATGCACGTGCACGAGACCCGGGCCGAGATCGCCGACAGCATCGGGCAATACGGCGTCCGGCCGCTCGCCCGCCTGCAGCGCCTGGGTCTGCTCGAGCCCGGCCTGATCGCGGTGCACGCGGTGCATCTCGAAACGGACGAAATCGCCCTGCTCGCGGGCCTGGGCGCCAGCGTCGCCCACTGCCCGACCTCGAACATGAAGCTGGGCAGCGGCATCGCCCCGATCCTGGCGCTGCAAAAGCAGGGCATCCGGGTCGGCCTGGGCAGCGACGGCGCTGCCAGCAACAACCGCCTCGACCTATTCCGCGAAATGCACCAGGCCGCCCTGCTCGCCAAGGTGGCGAACCACGATCCTACCGTGTTGGGCGCCCATCAGGCGCTGCGCATGGCGACCCTGGACGGCGCCGCAGCGCTCGGTCTGGAGCGGCACATCGGCTCCCTGGTGGCCGGCAAGGCGGCCGATCTGTGCGCGGTCCGCCTCGACGACCCGATGCTGCAACCCTGCTTCGATCCGGTCTCGCATCTCGTCCATGTCGCCGGGCGCGAGCACGTCAGCCACGTCTGGGTGGCCGGCGAGCCCCGCGTTCACGAGGGCGAGCTGCTCGGCATCGAAGCCGTTGAATTGCTTGACATCGCGGATTCGTGGCATAATCGGCTCATTGTTTAGTAGTGATTTTTTCACCCGGCGGTGTCAACCTATACGTTCTTGTAACGTTCCACCTTTATAGTACCGAGCAAGAAGCACTGATCGTTCTATAATTCAATTTTGCGCCCAATCGAGGGGATCATGAAAATACAAACCACTAAATATTCCTTGCTGGTTGCAGCCCTACTCGGCATCAGCAGCTTGGCCATGGCTGCGCCGAGCAACACCTCCGCTTACGTCGTCGATGGTAGCGGCAACCTGGTCAAGAGCGGCTTCGGTCTATGCTGGCGCACCGGCTACTGGACGCCGGCGATGGCCATCGCCGAATGCGACCCCGACCTGGTCAAGAAGGAAGCCCCGCCGCCGGCGAAGGCCGCCGAGCCGGTCGTGCCGCCCGTGCCCGCGCCCAAACCCGTCGCCGAGAAGGTGACGCTGTCCGCCGACACCCTGTACGACTTCGACAAGGCCGTCTTGCGCCCCGAAGGCAAGGCCAAGCTCGACGAGCTGGTCGGCCAGATCAAGGACGTCAAGCTGGAGGTGATCACCGCCGTCGGCCACGCCGACCGCATCGGTAGCGTCAAGTACAACCAGAAGCTGTCCGAACGGCGCGCTGATTCGGTCAAGACCTACCTGGTCTCCAAGGGCATCGAGCCGAACCGGGTTTACACCGAGGGCAAGGGCAAGTCGCAGCCCGTGACCAAGCCCGGCCAGTGCAAGGGCAACAAAGTGACCAAGAAGCTGATCGCCTGCCTGCAGCCCGATCGCCGCGTCGAGATCGAAGTGATCGGCACCAAAGAGAAGTAAGCCGGTCCCGATCGAAAACAAGCCCTGCGCCGCAGGGCTTTTTTCTTTCTGGATGAAGGAACGCCCCCATGACCGAAGCCCTCAACGCCGACGCCAGCGAGCTCGACAAGTTCGGCGAGCTCGCCCACCGCTGGTGGGATCCCAACTCGGAGTTCAAGCCGCTGCACGACATCAATCCGCTGCGTCTGGCCTGGATCGACCGCGCCGTCGGCCTGGCCGGCAAGCGGGTGGTCGACGTCGGCTGCGGCGGCGGCATCCTCTCCGAGAGCATGGCGGCGATCGGCGCCACCGTCACCGGCATCGACCTCTCGGAACGGCCGCTGGGCGTGGCCCGGCTGCACCTGCTGGAGAGCGGCCAGAAGGTGGACTACCGGAACATCTCCGCCGAAGCCCTGGCCAAGGAGCTGCCCGGCGCCTTCGACGTCGTCACCTGTCTGGAAATGCTCGAACACGTCCCCGACCCTGCGAGCACGGTGCGCGCCTGCGCGGCCCTGGCCAAGCCCGGCGGCCAGGTGTTCTTCTCGACCATCAACCGCAACCCGAAGGCCTACCTGTTCGCGGTGATCGGCGCCGAATACCTGCTCAAGCTGCTGCCGCGCGGCACCCACGATTACGCCCGCTTCCTGCGCCCGGCCGAGCTCGCGCGCCACTGCCGCAACGCCGGGCTCGAGGTGGCCGAGATCGTCGGCATGAGCTACAACCCGCTCGCCAAGACCTATTCGCTGAGCCGCGACGCCAGCGTCAATTACCTGATCCGGGCCACCGCGTAGGCGCGATGCTAGCCGCGGTCCTGTTCGATCTCGACGGCACGCTGGCCGACACCGCCCCCGACCTCGGCGGGGCGCTGAACCGCCTGCTGGAGGAGGAGGGCCGGGCGCCGCTGCCCCTACCCCAGCTTCGCCCACACGTCTCCGGCGGCGCGCGCGGACTGATCCGGGCCGGCTTCGGGCTCGCGCCCGGCGACGCCGATTACCCCGGACTGGTCGAGCGCTTCCTCGAACACTACCGCGGCGCGCTGTGCGCCGGCACCGTCATGTTCCCGGGCGTGGCGGCGCTGCTCGACGGCATCGAGGCGCGCGGCATCAAATGGGGCGTCGTCACCAACAAGGCGCAGCGCTTCACCCTGCCGCTGGTCGAACAGTTGGGCCTCCTGCAGCGCGCCGGCTGCATCGTCAGCGGCGACTCCGCGCTGCGCCCGAAACCCGACCCCAGCCCGCTGCTCCTGGCCTGCGCCGCCCTGCGGGTGGCGCCCGAGCACGTCATCTACGTCGGCGACGACCTGCGCGACATCGTCGCCGGCCGCGCCGCCGGCATGCGCACCGTCGCCGCCGCCTACGGCTATCTCGGCGGCGACGAGCCCTACCAGAGCTGGCGGGCGGACGAGGTCGTCAGCGACCCGCTGGATATCATCGGCCTGCTGGAGCGTGCGTGTTAGAATGAACTGAACTTTTTACCCGGACGGCGTACTAATCCGGTGCAGCACCGTAGTACCACAGGGGGCGACATGGCTTCGACGTGGGTTGCGAAGCAGATGCAGTGCATACCGAGGACCAGACTACCTCGTAAATCCATCTGGAAAACCACAAACGCCAACGACGAGCGTTTCGCTCTAGCCGCTTAATACCGGCTGGCTCTGCACCGGTTTGCTGATGGGCCGGGTTGCGCAAGCAGCAGCAGAGTCATTCACATCAGCTAAGGACCTGCCCCGCCGCGTGGCAGGCCACGAAAACTCAGCGGATCGCTTGTGCTCAGCCTGCCCGGCGGCGGAGTACCGGTCAAATCAAATGACGAGGCTAAGTATGTAGTACTGCCTGTAGAGAACTTGCGGACGCGGGTTCGATTCCCGCCGCCTCCACCAAATCGATAGGTGGCCTGGACCACTCCAGACCACCGAAGCCCCATGATTCTTATGGGGTTTTTTCTTGCCCGCTTTCCGCCCCTGTTGGTCTCCAGTGGTCTGAAATAGCCCCCATTGGGGCACATTTTTGCCACATTTTTGCCACAGGATTTTGGTGCTCGTCTTGAGCGCCGAATCTGGGGTGGCCATCCAGCCCCTCCAGCGCGGTTCTAGTCCGAGTCAGGACTATTCCGCGCCTGGGATCAATCCGGTTGCCTGTGACGCCGCCGGCGAAACTGAGGCGCAGCGAGAATGCTTCAAGGATGGAAAATAGAAAATTGCCGACAATTTTTACAGTCGCCTTACGACGACGTAAGAAGGTAAAGATAAGACATTGAAGCATAGATGATGGTATGACTATTGCATTATTAAGGCCACGAGGCTCGACAAGGTCTTTTTACCAGCATCAACCGCTTGTTTTCCTGAAGGGAGATCATGATGAATAAGGCATCGAAGCTACTGTCTTTCCTGATTATGGCCGGTTCAGTTCTGGCGTTTAATTGCGGCGTGGCTCAAGCGTATACATTGAGCTGGCACGACGCGCCGATCATGGGTTCGAGTGTCGACTATAGCGTCCCCGGGCAGCTTACCGTGACCGTAGACGGAAATCCCGCATTGATTCCCGATTCCAACACACTCCCCAGCCAGAGTAACTTCAAGATCCACCCGACCGTGTGGGACGGCTCCCACTGGTATGACCCGAACGTCTACGCCTGGGCCGCAAGCTCGGTCAACGTGGACGTAAACTCCGACTACGCCTACAAGGGTACCTGGGCCTTTCTCGGCAACGGCCCGAATCCCGCGTACAGCTTCGACTTCCCGACAAACGTCTGGCTGGGCAGTTGGGGCTTCCCGATAGCAGAGCTCTATAGCAGCGTCGGACAGTTCTGGCTTGAAGACGCAGGAAACTGGCAGTACACGGAAACCTGGACGGGCACCGCGGGTGCCGACCTAGGCGCGGTGATAACAAGCACCCGGGACTTCACGGTGTCGGTGCCCGAACCGGCCTCGCTCACCCTTTTGGCGCTGGGACTCGCTGGACTCGGATTCAGCCGGCGCAACAGGCGAGCCTAAACATACGCGGCATCGCGCACGACAGACCCCGCTCCGGCGGGGTTTTCCTTTCAGTGCCGGCAAAACGAGCTGGGGAAATGTCAGCTCGGCGAGTCCCTGGTACCGCGGAGCAGGCACTATCCCAGCCAGCGGCGGGCGTTGGCGAACATCGAGAACCAGGGCGACTCCTCGCCCCAGTCCGCCGGATGCCAGGACATCTGCAGGCTGCGGAAGACGCGCTCGGGATGCGGCATCATGATGGTGAAGCGGCCGTCGGCGGTGGTGACGCCGGCGATCGCCTCGGCCGAGCCGTTGGGGTTGGCCGGATAGCGCTGAGTGACCTGGCCGCGGTTATCGACGTAGCGCAGCGCGGTCACGGCCTTGGCGCCGGGGGCGAACTCGGCGCGGCCCTCGCCGTGGGAGACGACCACGGGCAGGCGCGAGCCGCTCATGCCGACTAAGAACAGCGAGGGCGATTCGGGAATCTCCACCAATGAGAGCCGCGCCTCGAACTGCTCGCTGCGGTTCCTGAGGAAGCTCGGCCAGGCGTCGGCGCCGGGGATGATCTCCTGCAACTGGCTCATCATCTGGCAGCCGTTGCAAACGCCCAGCGCGAAGCTGTCGGCGCGCGCGAAGAAGGCGGCGAACTGATCGCGCAGCCTGGCGTTGAACAGGATGGACTTGGCCCAGCCCTGGCCCGCGCCAAGCACGTCGCCGTAGGAGAAGCCGCCCGCCGCCGCCAGGCCATGGAAGTCGGCAAGCACCACGCGGCCGGCCTGCAGGTCGGACATATGCACGTCGAAGGCGGCGAAGCCGGCGCGCTCGAAGGCGGCCGCCATCTCCACCTGGCCATTGACCCCCTGCTCCCTCAGCACCGCGACTTTCGGTCTGGCGCCCTTCGACACGTGGGCCGTGGCCGGCTGGAAAGTCAGCACCGGCGAGAGGCCCGGATCGTCGTTGTCCAGCAGCGCATCATATTCCTCAAGAGCGCAGCCCGGGTCGTCGCGCAGGGAGGCAATCTTGTAGCTGGTCTCGGCCCAGGCGCGCACGAGCTCGCTGCGCGGCGAAGAAAAGGCCAGCTTGGCGTTGCGCCAGACGCGCAGCTCGTCCGAGCCGTTGGGCTCGCCGATGAAGTGGGCGACGGAACCCAGCTCGGCAGCGCGCAGCAGGTCCATGACGCGGCTCCTGTCGGCGCGCCTGATCTGCAGCACGGCGCCCAGCTCCTCGTTGAAGAGCGCGGCAATCAGCCGGTCGAACAAGCGGCCCTCGACGATCTCGGGGGCGCGCTCGATGCCGTCCACGTCGTTCATCAGCGGATCGAAGCACAGCGTGTCGAGATTCAAGGAGACGCCGCAATGGCCGGCGAAGGCCATCTCGCAAACGGCGGCGAACAGGCCGCCGTCGGAGCGGTCGTGATAGGCGAGGAGCAGAGCCGCTGCGTTCAGCTTCTGGATCGCGCCGAAGAAGCGCTTCAGCAGAACCGGATCGGCATCGGGCGCCCGGTTGTCGGTGCCGCCGTAGACCTGCGCCAGCGCCGAGCCGCCCAGGCGGTTCTGACCCGCCCCCAGGTCGAGCAGGATCAGCTCGCTCTCGCCGGCGTCGGCGACGAGCTGCGGGGTCAGCGTGCGGCGCGCATCGAGGCAGGGAGCGAAGGCGGTGATGATCAGGGACAAGGGCGCGACCACCTGCTTGGTCAGTCCGTCCTCGGACCAGGTGGTCTTCATCGACAGCGAATCCTTGCCCACCGGGATCGCGAGTCCCAGCTGCGGACAGAATTCCAGCGCCACCGCGCGCACCGTGTCGAACAGCGCCGCGTCCTCGACGCCGTGGCCCGCGGCCGCCATCCAGTTGGCCGAGAGCTTGACCGAGGCGAGATCGACCGCGGCCGCCGCCAGGTTGGTGAGCGCCTCGCCCACCGCCATGCGCCCGGCGGCGGCTGCATCGACCAGGGCCAGCGGCGTGCGCTCGCCGATGGCGAAGGCTTCGCCCAGGTTGGTGTCAAAGCCCATCGCGGTCACCGCGCAATCGGCCACCGGCACCTGCCACGGGCCGACCATCTGGTCGCGCGCGGTCATGCCGCCGACGCTGCGGTCGCCAATGGTGATCAGGAAATTCTTCGAAGCGACGCTGGGCAGATGCAGCACCCGGAACGCCGCCTCCTTGACGTCGATCGCCTGCAGATCCAGCGCCGGCAGGGTGATTTCCGCGTGCGTGGCGGTGCGCTGCAGCCGCGGCGCGCGCCCGAGCAGCACTTCGAGCGGCATGGCCACCGCGTCGTTGCCGAAGTGCTGGTCATGCACCACCAGATCGCCGTCGTCGGTGGCGCTGCCCAGCACCGCGAACGGGCAGCGCTCGCGCTCGCACAACGCGCGAAACTCGTCCAAGCGTTCCGGCGCGATCGCCAGCACGTAGCGCTCCTGCGCCTCGTTGCACCAGATCTCGCGCGGCGACATGCCCGGTTCCTCGGAGGGCACCGCGCGCAGCTCGAAGCGCGCGCCGCGGCCGGCGTCGTGCACCAGTTCCGGCAGGGCGTTGGAGATGCCGCCGGCGCCGACGTCGTGGATCGCCAGGATCGGGTTGGCGGCTCCCATCTGCCAGCAGCGGTCGATCGCTTCCTGGGCACGCCGCTGCATCTCGGGGTTGCCGCGCTGGACCGAGGCGAAGTCGAGATCGGCGGCATTGGCGCCGGTCGCCATCGACGAGGCGGCGCCGCCGCCCAGGCCGATCAGCATGCCCGGCCCGCCGATCTGGATCAAGAGCGAGCCGGCCGGAAACTTGATCTTGTGCGCGTGTTGCGCGGCGATGTTGCCGATGCCGCCGGCGATCATGATCGGCTTGTGGTAGCCGCGCATCTCGCCCGCCACCTCTTGCTCGAAGCTGCGGAAGTAGCCGGCCAGGTTGGGCCGGCCGAATTCGTTGTTGAAGGCCGCCGCGCCGATCGGCCCCTCGATCATGATCTCCAGCGCCGAGGCGATCCTGTCCGGCTTGCCGTAGAGCTTGCCTGGCCCCCCCTCCCAGGGCTGGACGAAGCCCGGGATGGCGAGGTTCGACACCGAGAAGCCGCACAGCCCCGCCTTGGGCCTGGCGCCGCGCCCAGTCGCGCCCTCGTCGCGGATCTCGCCGCCCGAGCCGGTGGCGGCACCGGGAAATGGCGAGATCGCGGTCGGGTGGTTGTGGGTCTCGACCTTGACCAGGATGTGGGTCTCTTCCTCGCGGTAGGCGTAGGCGCCGCCGGCGTCGGGATAGAAGCGTCCTATCCTGGTGCCTGCTATCACCGCGGCGTTGTCGGCGTAGGCCACCACCGTGCCCGCAGGATGGGCCTTGTGCGTCTCGCGGATCATGCCGAACAGGGTCTCGCTGCGCACCTCGCCGTCGACCGTCCAGGCGGCGTTGAAGATCTTGTGCCGGCAGTGCTCGGAGTTGGCCTGGGCGAACATCATCAGCTCGACGTCGGTGGGGTCGCGTCCCAGCTTGGCGAAGCTCTGGGCCAGGTAGTCGATCTCATCGAGGGACAGCGCCAGCCCCAGTTCGTCGTTGGCCTCCACCAGCGCCGCCCGGCCGCGCGTCGTCACAGCGACCGTGGAGAGCGGCTGCGGCGGCACGTGGCGGAACAGCGCGTCCGCCTCGTCAAGCGAGGACAGCACCGACTCGGTCATGCGGTCGTGCAGCATCGCTGCCAGCGCCCCGCGCTCGAACTTCCCCTCGGCGTGAAACGCCGTGCCGCGCTCGATCCGCGCCACGGCAAAGAAGCCGCACTGGCGCGCAATCTCGGTGGCCTTCGAGGACCAGGGCGAGATCGTGCCCAGGCGCGGCGTCACCAGCAGCAGTTGTCCCGCCGGCGCGGCTGCGGCATCATGAACGCCCAGCAGCTGCTTCAGGCGCTGCGACTCCTCTACGGAAATGGGTGCTGCGAGCTCGACGAAATACCAGTGCTCGGCTTCCAGCCGCTTGAGCCCGGGACAGGCGCTTCGCGCGCGCTCGGCTATGCGGTGGAGACGGCCGGCGGAGTGCGCGGCGCCGCCCTGCAACTTGAGGATCTCGGGCATGATGGCGGAGGATCGAAGCGGATCGTAAAGCGCGAATTATACCCGGCCCACCTTGATTCCCGGCCGAACGCCCACACCTTGGCCGCATCCCGAATCAGCCATCAGGAAGGAAACCATGTCAGCCCACGCCATTGACGCCAGCACCGCCGACTTCCAGCAGACGGTCCTCGATGCCTCGCATCGGGCCCCCGTCGTCGTGGACTTCTGGGCGCCCTGGTGCGGTCCCTGCAAAGCCCTGGGGCCGGTGCTGGAGAAGCTGGCGGAAGAATACGGCGGCCGCTTCGTCCTCGCCAAGGTCAATTCCGACGAGAACCCGGAGCTCTCGGCGCGCTACGGCGTGCGCGGCATCCCCAACGTCAAGGCCTTCGTCAATGGCGAGATGGTCGACGAATTCACCGGCGCCCTGCCCGAGTCCGGCGTGCGCGAATTTCTCGACGCCCTGATCCCCTCCCCGGCCGATCCGCTGCGCTGGGAAGCGGCGGCCGCGATCGCGCGCGGCGAACACCAGGCGGCGCGGCAACTGCTGGAACGCGCGATCGGCCTGGACCCGAGAAACGAGTCCGCGCTGCTCGACATCGCCGAACTCGATCTGACGATCGGCGTGCTCGACGAAGCCAGGCAGATCGTCGAGGGCATCGCCGAAAAGTCCAAGGACCCGGCCCGCATCGCGGCGCTGCGCGCGCGGATCGCGCTCGCCGCCGCCAGCGAGGGCCTGGACGCCGCGGCGCTGGCGGCACAGGTGGCGAAGGATCCGGCGAATCTGGAAGCGCGCCTGAAGCTCGCCAACGCGCAGGCAGCCAACGGCGACTACCGCGCCGCGCTGGAGAACCTGCTGGAGATCGTGCGCCGCGACCGCAAGTACCAGGACGAGGTCGGCCGCAAGACCATGCTGACGCTGTTCGCCATGCTCGGCGCCAAGCCCGAGCACGACGACCTGGTGCGCGAGTTCCGCCTCGCCCTGGGGCGCACGCTCAACTGAGGCAACCTGGGCGATGGGCGAGCCCGTGAAGACGCTGCTCATCGTCTATCACTCGACGACCGGCGGCACCCTCCAGATGGCGCAGGCCGCGGCCGCCGGCGCCGCCGCCGAGACCGCGCTGGCGGTAAAGCTGCTCGCAGCGCCCGACGCGGCTGCGGGCGACCTGCTGGCGGCCGACGGCTATCTGTTCGCGACGCCGGAAAACCTCGCCGCCATCTCCGGCCTGATGAAGGACTTCTTCGACCGGACCTACTACCCGGCATTGGAACGAGTCAACGGCCGACCTTACGCCGTCATGATCTGCGCCGGCAGCGACGGCCATAACGCCGCCCGGCAGATCGAGCGGATCGCCACCGGCTGGCGCCTCACGCCGATAGCGCCCGCCCTGATCGTCTGCACCCACGCGCAAACGCCGGAAGAGATCCTGCGCACTAAGCAGATCGGTCCGGCCGACCTCGAATCGTGCCGGTCCCTCGGCGCCACCTTGGCGGCGGGTCTGGCCTTGGGCATCTTCTGAAATAGAGGTGGCAGGGGTCTTCCCGTCAAGCGTCGAGTGCGGCCGGCGCCGGTTATAGAAATCGAAGTAGCGGGTCAATGCCTGCCGGGCTAGGGAAACGGTGACGTAGCCATGGAGGTAAATTTCTTCGTACTTGACCGTCTTCCAAAGCCGCTCGACGAAGACGTTGTCCCGCCAGCAGCCCTTGCCATCCATGCTGACTTGGACGCCATGCTGCTGGAGCAGGCCGATGAAGGCCGAACAGGTGAACTGGCTGCCTTGGTCCGTGTTCATGATTTCTGGGGCACCAGGTTTCAGGATCGCTTCTTCCAGCGCATCGACGCAGGCATCTGGCGTCAGACTGTTGGATAGACGCCAAATCAGCACACGGCGGGTCGCCCAGTCGAGCACGGCAGTCAGATAAACGAAGCCGCGGCTCATCGGAACGTACGTTGTGGCCATCGCCCAGACCTGATTCGGCCGGTCGATGGTGAGGCTGCGCAGCAGGTAGGGGTAGATTCGATGTGCCGCGTTGCGTCGGCTGGTGTTCGACTTCCGATAAATCGCCTCGATGCCCATCTTCTTCATCAGCGTGCCGACGTGTTTTCGGCCGACCTCAATGCCTTCCAGCTTGAGCATGTCGCGTAGCATGCGGGCGCCAGCGAAGGGACGCTCCAGGTGTAGTTCATCGATTCGTCGCATCAGTCGAAGGTCGCCTTCTGGCGTTGGTTGCGGCAGGTAATAGACCGACGAGCGTGAGATGTCGAGAGCTGGACTTGTCTTACAACCGGCAGATCGTGCGTACTGTCGATCATCGCTTTGCGCTCGCATCGCCGATGCGACCGAGCGCGCCGGCCAAAAAATCAATCTCCAGCGCCTGCTGACCAATTTTTGCGTGCAAGTCCTTGAGGTTCGGGCTGGCCGCCTGTTTGTCGGCAGCGGTCGCGAAGACGCCCGAAGCATTCTCCAGTAACTGCGTCTTCCATTGTGTGATCTGGTTCGGATGAACGTCAAACTTCTTCGCTAATTCGACCAGCGTCTGGTCGCCCTTGAGGGCGGCAATCGCCACCTTGGCCTTGAAGGCGGCTGTGTGGTTACGGCGAGGTCTTCTCATGCACTGCCGCTTCATCAGGCCGATGCGGCCCCCCTTGGCAGCCTCTCATATAGATTAGTTTTAGTAATCCAATTAATTAGTACATATGCATTTATTAATATTGACGATTTGATATATGTCAACTTTTGATGGTGCAGCGCAGCTAACATTGCTCACATCAACCTTACGCAACTGCGGACCGCGGCTGCGATCGCTGATTCCTCACAAAGGGAGATGGCAATGATTCTGGGTAAATTGATGGCTGCCGCAACGGCAGCCTTCTTGTGCGTCGCAGCAACACCGGGTGTCGCAGTGGAGGCGCCGGTGAAGTTGCTGAAATCCACCGCCGATCACAGCAAGTTCAAGGCGCTCGATCGGGTATTCGATTCCGGCCCTGAGGTTACCAAGGCGTGCCTGAGTTGCCATACCGAGGCCGCCAAGCAGGTCCAGCAGACACAGCACTGGAAGTGGGAATATCTCAATCCCGAGACTAAGCAGCGCCTGGGCAAGAAGAACGTCATCAACAATTTCTGCACCTCGGTGGAGTCCAACTACGCCTCTTGCGCCAGTTGCCACGTCGGATACGGCATGCGCGATGACAAGTACGACTTCACGGTCGAGGAGAACGTCGACTGCCTGGTCTGCCATGATGCGACCGGAAAGTACAAGAAGCCCGGTGGCTTCGCCGGCCTGCCGGTCACCAAGGACACCGAGTTCCCGCCCGGCTCGGGAAAGATCGTCAAGGGCATAAACCTCAAGGAAATCGCCCAGAAGGTCGGGCAGACCAAGCGCACCACCTGCGGCGCCTGCCACTTCTACGGCGGCGGTGGCGACGGCGTCAAGCACGGCGATCTCGACAGTTCTCTGGAAGCGCCCGGCAAGGACCTCGACGTGCACATGGACGTCAAGGGCAACAACTTCAGTTGCGCCACCTGCCACAAGACCGAAGGACACCAGGTGCCGGGCAGCCGCTACGCCCCCACCGCGATGGACAAGGCGCCGGCGCACATCCGCGGCGAGGCGGACAAGACCAATCCGGCTACCTGCCAGGCCTGCCACGGCCAGGCGCCGCACAAGGTCGCCAAGCTGAACGATCACACCGCCAAAATCGCCTGCCAGACCTGCCACATTCCCGCCTTCGCCCGCGGCGGCAACCCGACCAAGATGTCCTGGGACTGGTCCACCGCCGGCAAGTTGGGCCCCGACGGCAAGTTCATGACCATCAAGGACGACGACGGCTACGACACCTATATGACCATCAAGGGTAACTTCAAATGGGCCGAGAACGTTAAACCCGAATACATCTGGTTCAACGGCACCGTGAAGTACACGTTGATCGGCGACAAGATCGAGAAGGGCGACAAGCCGACGCAGATCAACCATTTTGAAGGCTCTGCCTCCGACGGCAAGTCGATGATCTGGCCGATCAAGCTGTTCCGCGGCAAGCAGCAATACGACCCGGTGAACAAGACGCTGGTCGTCACCCACCTTGCGGGCAATGACGACACCGCCTTCTGGAAGAACCTGAATTGGGGAAAGGCCGTGACTGCCGGCATGGCGGCAGCGAATCGCAAGTTCTCCGGCAAGGTCGACTTCATCGAGACAGAGAGCATGTGGCCGATCACCCATATGGTGGCGCCGAAGGAAAAAGCCGTCGCCTGCGCCGAATGCCACGCCAGCGGCGGCCGTCTCGAGAAGATCGACGGCATCTACATCCCGGGCCGCGGACGCGACCACACCTCATGGCTGGACATGGGCGCCTGGGCGATCGCCGCGCTGGCACTGCTCGCCGTCCTCGGCCATGGTCTCGGCCGCTTCATCGCTCACAAGCGCAACCGCTAACAGGGAGAACCCTCATGTCACGCACCTATATCTTCAAGCGCTTCGAGCGGTTCTGGCACTGGTCCCAGGCAGCGCTGATCATCCTCATGCTACTCACCGGCTTCGAGGTTCATGGCAGCTATAAAGTATTCGGCTGGCGACAGGCCGGCTCCCTGCATACCACGGCGGCGTGGGCGCTGATTGTGCTGTGGGCCTTCGCCATCTTCTGGCACTTCACCACGGGTGAGTGGAAACAATACATCCCCACCAGCGAGAAGATCGTGGCGGTGATGCGCTACTACGCCTTCGGCATCTTCGATGCCAACGCCCACCATCCCTTCCGCACCACCCAGCTCTCAAAGCATAACCCGCTACAACGGCTTGCCTATCTCTTCGTCAAGCTATTCATCAGTCCCCTGATCTGGATCAGTGGCCTGCTCTATCTCTACTACCCAGAACTGGTCAAGAACAGCGCGCTGGCCGGGGTGAAACTCGGCCCCATCGCCCTGGCGCATACGCTGGCGGCCTTCCTGATGCTGATCTTTCTCATCATCCATGTCTACTTCGCCACCACCGGCCACACGCCGCTGGCTCACATCAAAGCCATGATTACCGGCTGGGAGGATCTCGAGGACGACGCCTTGCCGGTCAAGCGCACATGAAGTCGGCAAGCGGGTTTGCACATTCGCAATATCTGGGGGAATTTCATGAACAAGACGTTTAGGAAGAAGTTGCTCGTCGCCGTCCTGGCGGGGGCAATGCTGCCCTCGGCAGCCAGCGCCGCCGATGCCGACTTGATGAACAAGATCGAGTCGCTGTCCCGCGAGATTGAGGCCTTGAAAAACCAGGTCAAGGCCAACGAGGAGAAGGCCGTCAAGACTGAGGAACAGGTCAAGGCCGTGGCCGCCAAGTCCGGTACAGGCGCGCTCGACGATCTAAAAAGCCAGGTCAAGAAACTCGAAGACAAGTCTCTGAGCAAGTGGCTGACGGTGGGCGGCGACTATCGTTTCCGCTACGATTACATGAAGGGCCAGAGCAAGACTTTCACCGACGTCAACGCCACCTTCAGCAATGCGCAGAATGCGCTGCAGGCCAGTTTCTTCGCCAATCCGTCAGCGGCCACCGGTGGCATGCTGAGCGGCCTGATGAGCTTCTCCCAGGCCATGAAGGGCGTAACCAACTACGATCAGGCGCGCGCCTTTCTCGCCAACCCGATGAACGCCAGCATGATCCGGGGCATCGGGACCTTCGCCGCGACGGTGCCCGCCTACAAGCCGGAGAACACCAGCCTCTACACCAACCGCTTCGGGCTAGACATCGGCGCCAAGGCGACCCAGGACGTCAGCGTCAATGCCCGTCTGGTGATGTACAAGGTGTTCGGCGCCCAAGACGACAACGCCATCGCCAACGCCGGCGCCGCACCCTACTTCGCCGACCGCGTCGGCGTCTTCGATGGCACGCTAAGCCACGTGCCTTCAAGCAGCTATCTCAACGTCGACCGTGTCTATGCCACTTGGAGCAACATCGCCGACAAGGAAATCTGGTTGTCGGTCGGACGCCGCCCATCCACCAACGGTGCGCCGAGCAATCTGCGCCTCAACAATCCGCGTCCCGGCAACGGTGGCACACCTTCCTTGCTGGTCGATTACGCCTTCGACGGCATGACTGTCGGCTACGCCCCGGACATCGATGGGCTGCCCGGCGCCTACGCCAAGCTGTGCTACGGCCGCGGCTTCGAGAGCGGCTTCCGCAATACGCCGGCGAATTCGCTCTCCGATACCGACATGCTCGGCATCGCCGTGATTCCCATCGACACCGACCCGCTGCGCGTCTGGCTGCAATGGAACCGTGGCTTCAGCATCTTCGATGCGCCGGCGATGAGCAACACCTACTTCGGCAACACCTCACCAAAAACCAACCTCGGCGACATCGACTGGTGGGGTGCCGGTTTCATGAGCACCTTCAAGAAAGTTGGCCCCGGCGACCTGCAAGTATTCGCCGACGCGGGACTGAGCATCACCCATCCGAACAACAACGTCTCGGCTCAATTCGGCTTCCAAGGACTGATGACAGGCGCATTTTTCGCCCCCGAGGCGCCGACCAGCAAGCGCGGCACGGCGATTGCCCTCGGCATGCGCTACGACCTGCCTTCGAAAACAAAACTCGGCGTCGAGTACAACCATGGATCGAGGGACTGGATCACCTTCGCACCCGCTGCCGATGACATGTGGACGGCCAAAGTCGGCACGCGCGGCGACGTCTATGAGGCCTACCTGATCCAGGAACTGGATCGCAAACCGATCTCCTCCTACTTCAGCCGGACCTTCTTCCGCCTCGGGGTCCAGCGTTACAACTTCAAATACACCGGCAGCAACAACTGGGTCGGCGCGCCGGTGAAGATCTCCGACGTCAATGGCCAGATGATGACGACCACGCCGCTGGAAAACGCAACCAACATTTATGCAACCTTCGAGGTCAAGTTCTGATTTGACATCCTGGCGAGCGGAATTCATCCCGCTCGCCCTGCACTTTCCTTCTGGACACCGTAGAAGTATTGGTATTTTCGAAAATGAATCCGTTGATCAAGGCAGCACTGGCCAGCACTTTCTTCCTGGCGCTGATGGCTGCCACCGGCGGCGCCGTATCTGCGCAGGGTGACATATCCATCCGGTCCCTGGCGGTGCCCATCCCTAAAGACCAAATCATTACCCTGGAAGACCGCAACCTCAACTGCTTCATGCGCAGCATGAACGGGGTGCGCCCTCCCAACGGCAGCGAAGTCTCGGTGGCCATCGCCACCTACATCACATGGCTGTCAGAAGGCTATCCCATCAAGATGAGCCTGAAAGACCCATTCGGCCCCAACTCTCGGACCTCGCTAAAAATCGACCCGGTTACCGCCGACATGCGACACGGCAAGACCCTGTACGCCTCCACCTGCGCCGACTGCCACGGCCAAGATGCGGCGGGCGTGGGGGAGTCCCCGCCGCTATGGGGCGCCAAGTCCTACAACAGCGGCGAGGGCTTGGCGCAAAACCTCAAGCTAGCCACCTACCTCAAATACACCATGCCGTTGGGCAACCCCAGCCTGAGCGACAAGGATGCTCTTGATCTCGCGGCCTACGTCAATGCCCAGCCACGGCCGAAATTTGTGTTGGAAGAACATTTGGGCAAGAGTCAATAACTGAAGTCAATAACTGAAGGAGTTCAAAATGAAAAGCAAACTTTCCGCAATCATCGTATCCGTGGCGATTGCCATCTCCAGTCTGGCCTATGTGAGCGACGCCGCCGCCGACGAGGGCAAGATGGTCGGCGTGATCACCAAGCTCAAGCTGGCTCCCGACGGCAAGTCGGCCACCGCCGTTCTCAAGGATGCCAAGACTGGAGAGCCGGTGACCGTGACCATCACCGACGACCTGACCCTGGACAAGTTCAAGGACAAGCGCATCGTCGAAGGCGACGAGATCCGCGCGCGTTTCGAGAAGGATGGCAAGAACTCCAGCAAGTCCTTCAAGAAAACGGCCGGCTGCTAGGCCTCAAGAGCGTCGGCGGTAGTAGAACTGTCGCGGCTCGCTTGCAGCGAGGAGACACGGCATGTCCGACAAGGGATCCTGGCGCGTAGGCTTCCGCGAAGACGGAGGCCCGTTTCGGCGCCCTCCT
>DATKVJ010000071.1:0-4547 GCA_035530135.1 Rhodocyclaceae bacterium
CACTTCTGCTTCGGCGGCCACGACTTCTTCGTCGCCTACAACTCGCAGTGGAACGGTCCGGTCAAGACCAACAAGAAAGTCGGCATCCTCTACCCCAACGACGCCGACGGCAACGCGGTGCGCGAGCACCTTGCGCCGGAGCTGGCCAAGGCCGGCTTCACCATCGTCGACTCCGGCGCGTACGAGGACGGCACCACCGACTTCTCGGCGCAAATCGCCAAGTTCAAGGCGGAGGAGTGCGAGATCTTCAACACCTTCCCGATTCCGCCCGACTTCGCGACGTTCTGGCGCCAGGCGGCGCAGCAGGGCTACACGCGCATGGTGAAAATCGCGCAGATCGCGAAGACCGGCCTGTTCCCCTCGCAAGTCGAGGCGCTCGGCTCGCTCGGCCCCAGGCTCGCCACCGCCTGCTACTGGCACCCGACCTGGCCGTACAAGTCGCCGCTCACCGGATTGTCCTCGCAGGCGCTGGGAGACGGCTACGAGAAGACCACCAAACGCCAATGGACGCAGCAGATCGGCCCCAGCATGGCACTGCTCGATGCCGGCTTCGCCGCGCTGGAAAGAAGCGGCAACCCGAAGAACAAGGCCGACGTGGCCAAGGCGATGAGCATGCTCAAGGTCGTCACGCCGGTCGGGCCGCTCGATTTCACCAAGGGGCCGGTACCGAACGTCTCGGCGACCCCGATCATCGGCAGCCAGTGGGTCAAGGCGAAGGCCGGCAGCAGGTTCAAGCTGGCGCTGCCGCTCACCGAACACGCGGACGACCCCAGCGTTCCGATCGGCGCGCAGTTGTTGCCGTACAACGCGTAAGGCGGTGGCGATCCTTGCGGCCGAGCGCTGCCGTCTCGGCGTCGCCCGTTCGCACCAGATGCCGCAGCCCTTCGGCGGCATGACGGTGTTCGAAAACGTGCTGGTCGCCGCGACCAGCGACGTTGCGACCGACAACTCGCCGCGCCAGACCGCCGCCGGGGGAATTGCCGCTCAGGCGTTGTACGTGCCCGCCGAGACGTTATCCATGCCGGTGCCGGTCCAGTTGGTGTGAAAGAACTGGCCGCGGGGCCTGTCTATCCTTTCGTAGGTATGGGCGCCGAAGTAGTCCCGCTGCGCCTGCAGCAGGTTCGCCGGGAGCCGCTCGCAGCGGTAGCCGTCGAAAAAGCTCAGCGCGGTCGAGAAGGCGGGTACGGGTATCCCCATCTCCACTGCCCGCGCAACGGTTCTGCGCCACGATGGCTGGCAGCGCGCAATGACATCGCGGAAGTAGTCGTCGAGCAGCAGGTTCTCGAGATTCGGATTCCGGTCGAAGGCGTTCTTGATCCTGCCGAGGAACACGCTGCGGATGATGCAGCCGCCGCGCCACATGAGTGCGATCCCGCCGCGGTTGAGGTTCCATTTGTACTCGCGCGCCGCTTCCCGCATGAGCATATACCCTTGCGCATACGAGACGATCTTCGAGGCGAGGAGCGCCTGCCTGACATCCTCGATGAAGCTCTTCCTGTCACCGGAAAAAGCGGGTTGCGGGCCCGCAAGAATCTTCGAAGCGGTGACGCGCTCGTCCTTCAGCGCCGACAGGCAGCGCGCGAACACCGCTTCGCCGATGAGCGTGACCGGCATGCCGAGATCGAGCGCGCTGATGCCCGTCCACTTGCCGGTGCCCTTCTGGCCGGCTGAATCGAGTATCTTCTCGACCAGCGCCGTTCCGTCCTGGTCTTTGAACTTCAGGATATCCGCGGTGATTTCGATGAGGTAGCTGTCGAGCTCGCCGCGGTTCCATTGCGCAAAAGCCTCGTGCAGTTCCTCGTCGCTGCAGCCAAGACCGCTCTGCATGAGGTGGTAAGCCTCGCAGATCAGCTGCATGTCGCCGTATTCGATCCCGTTGTGCACCATCTTCACGTAATGACCGGCGCCGTCTTCCCCCACCCATTCGCAGCACGGCTCGCCGTCGGCCTTCGCGGCGATCGCCTGGAAGATTTCCTTGACCAGGGGCCAGGCCTTCGGGTTGCCGCCGGGCATGATCGACGGGCCGTTGCGGGCGCCTTCTTCGCCGCCGGATATTCCGGTGCCGATGTAGAGCAGCCCCTTATCGGCGAGATACTTGGTGCGACGGATCGTGTCGGGGAAGTGGCTGTTGCCGCCGTCGATGACCAGATCCCCGGCCTCGAGGTGGGGCAGCAACATCTCGATAAAGGAATCGACGACCTCGCCCGCCTTGACCATCAGCATCACTTTGCGCGGTCGCTTGAGGCTCGCAACCAGCTCTTCGACGCTATGGGAGCCGATGATGGTATTTCGGCCTGCGGCTGCGCCTTCGAGGAATTCGTCGACTTTCGCAACCGTCCGGTTGAACACCGAGACCGAGTACCCGTGGTCGTTCATGTTGAGCACAAGATTCTGGCCCATGACCGCAAGCCCGATGAGCCCTATGTCTGCCTTCCCGTTCATTTTTTTCTCCTTGGAATCTGTTTCGAATTGAGGGGGACACCTCCCCTCATACTCCGTTAGATCGGACCGTTGCAAAATTCATTTTGCCACGGGCTCTTAGCCCTCGCGTCCGTCGCCGCGGAATCAGGTCACGATGATTTTTTCATTCATGACGGCAGCCACTGCCCGTGCTCCGGCTGCAGCAGATGCTTCGCTGCCTCCGGTCCCCAGGTGCCGCCGGTATAGTGCTGAAGCTGCGGCGGCGACTCCAGCAAAGGCGCATACAGGCGCCACGACTGTTCCAGCCAGTCGGCCCGCACAAACAAGATCTGGTCGCCTCTCATGATGTCGAGCAACAGGGTTTCGTAGGCCGAAGGCAGCGGTCCGAACGCCTCGGCATAATCGAAATGCAGGCGCTGCGAACGCACGGCGATGCCCGGTCCCGGTTCCTTGACTTCAAAACAGAGATTGAATCCCTCATCAGGCTGCAAGATGATCGTGAGGGCGTTCGAATGGACGTCGCACCCTTCAAACGGTTCAAAGATCATGACCGGTGGCCGCCGGAACTGAATTACGATCTGACTCAGCCGCCGGGCCATCCGTTTGCCGACGCGAAGGTAGAACGGAACGCCCTGCCAGCGCCAGTTCTCGATCCCGAGCTTGAGCGCGACGAAGGTTTCGGTGTTCGATCCCGGGGCCACACCTGCCTCTTCGCGATA
This sequence comes from Rhodocyclaceae bacterium, assembly GCA_035530135.1. Classification (GTDB taxonomy): domain Bacteria; phylum Pseudomonadota; class Gammaproteobacteria; order Burkholderiales; family Rhodocyclaceae; genus CAIYYX01. The sequence goes on from DATKVJ010000071.1 coordinate 3,141, forward strand.
GCCGACTACCGGCTCGCCGCCGACCCGGCCCGGCTGGTATTGGCCGAAAATGGCGCTGGCGGTGGTAACCGGCGTGACCGAGCGCAGCACCTTCACCTTTTCATCGCGTATCGCTTCCGGACCAAAGGAACCGGGGACCTCCATGGCGACAAGGCACAGCAGTTGTGTCAGGTGGTTCTGTACCATGTCGCGCAGCGCGCCGGCACTCTCGTAGAAACCCGCGCGGCCTTCGATTCCTAGGGATTCGCTGACGGTGATTTGCACGCTCTCGATCCGGTCGCGGTTCCAGAGCGTCTCGAAGATCGGATTCGCCAGGCGCAGCACCAGCAGGTTCTGCACGGTTTCCTTTCCGAGGTAGTGATCGATTCTGAAAATCTGCGGTTCGTTGAAATATCGATGAAGCAGAGCGTTCAGTTGCTGCGCCGATCGAAGGTCGTGGCCGAACGGCTTTTCCACCACGATGCGCGTCCACCCGCTGCTGCGGGCCAGTCCCGCTTCGCCAATGGCTTGCGCCGCGGGAGCGAAGGCGTCCTGAGGCAGGGCGAGGTAAAAGATTCTGTTGCCTGGAAGGTCGCACTGTTGCTCGAGCGCCGCGATCTGACTGCCGAAGCTCGTCATGTATTCGGCGTACGGCTCCTGCAGCTGCCGGTAATGCAGATTGCGCGCGAACGACGAGGCTGCGTCCGCGGAAGTGCCCGCCACCTCCTGCCGTATCGCCTGCATGGCGCGCTTTCGAAATTCCTCGTCGGGCATCGCCCGCCGCCCTGCGGCCAGAATTTGCGACTTGCTATCGAGCCGCCCCTGTTGCGTCAGGCGGTAGAGCGCGGGGAGAATCATGCGGTGCGACAAATCGCCGGTACCGCCGAGGATGACCATCAGCATCGGTTCGCAGCATGGTGCGCTCATGTCGATTTCCTTTTCGTGCCCGGTTGCGGTCGCGCGCGGGGTCGAGGGCATTGGATACCGGATGGAGTCGCTCGACTGCGGCGTGATCACCCTCGATCGTCAAGCTGTCGTTCCCTTTAGGACCCGGGCCGCCGCCGTTCGTTCCGGAATCCACGAATTCCGGTAACCATTAGAGTCGGTCCAGGCCGGCATCCCACCCTGTCGAGCGACCCTAAACCAGGGACGCCTGCTTCGTCGCCGCGGTGCTGTCCGCGAGCAAGCCGGCCGCGACCAGCGCCTTGCGGATGCGTTCGATTTCCGCTGCGGAAAGCTTCATCAGGGGAGGGCGCACCACGGCGCGCGGCAGTCTGCCGAGCAGCACCAGCGCTTCCTTCATGCGATTGTGCATGTCGACCCAGGGCTCGCTGTAGAACACCTCGGCCGTGGGCCAGATACGGTCGTTCAATTGTCGTGCCGTGGCAAGGTCGTTCGCCTGCACCGCGCGAAACAGTTGCGCCTGCA
>DATKVJ010000072.1:0-35904 GCA_035530135.1 Rhodocyclaceae bacterium
GCTGCGCCGCTTCAAAGGCGTGGCGACCCGCTACCGCGAGAATTACCTCGGCTGGTTCCGCGTGCCCGACCGGTCGCCCGGATTTATTCCGGAACCCGCGTCGCTCCTCGCATTGGCGGTCAGGGCATGAGCGCATCATCAACTAACTGGAAATGGGCCTTCATAAATTGACTATCATTCGGCGCGAATCAGTTTTTTATGACAAACGCAAATACCTAGAGCTAATTTAAGTCGGCTATGCCGCGCTTCGCTGGCTCCGGGTATGCAATGCATTGAAGGGCTGCTTCAGGACAGCTCTGATGGCCGCAAAAAAGGGTCGAGGGCGATCAGTCCCACGTAGCCAAAGCGTAGCTTTTTGCAACTTAGTAGTATTGCCTTTATGGGACTGCTTGAGACTTCACGGCAGCATGGCGAGCGCCGTAGAGTTCTGATTTATAACGGCCTGAATAGCCGACCGCTCTCTTAATCCGTTTGTCGACAGTTCGATCCTGTCAGGGTCCACCAACACTCAAGCGGCTCCCAGCGATGGAAGCCGTTTCTCATTCGGCTTCCGCGCACCTCGTCTTGGCGGACGAACGATCGCCGAAGCTTCTCGCCCGGCCAGTCCGGCCGTGCTAGGCTCTCGTCGATCGCCAGAATAATCGTCGGGGGTCCGGCCTTGAAACCGAGCATTCTTCGCAACTTGCTGTTTTCATATTTGGCCTTCGGCCTGGCCGTGGCCCTGGTTTTTCCCTTCTACGCCAACCTCTTCGTGAACTGGAAGGAGGGCATGCTGCCCTGGTTCGTGCTCGGTTGCATCGTGGCCGGCATCGTCATCGGGCTGGCGAATTACTGGCTGCTCTCGCGCATTCTCATCAGCCGTCTCAGAAAGATCGCGGACGTAACCAACGCGATCTCCCACAAGGACCTCAGCCAGAGCTGTTCGATACAGAGCGCCGACACGCTGGGCGAGATCATCGCCAGCGTCAACGCCATGACCGGCAATCTGCGCAGTCTGCTCGGCGAAGCCGCCAGCCTCGGCCATGAGGTCGGACGGGGGGCAGCCGGGGTTAGCGTCTTCATAAACGCGCTGACCGGCGACATCGTTACCCAGGTGGAGCGCGCCGAGGAAATCAGCCACGCCATAGACGATTTGGCGGGCTCCGTCATAGAGGTGAGCGCGAATTCGGATAGCGTCGCGCAACTCGCGCGGCAGAATTACGGGACGGCACAAGCCGGCGGAGAGGTGGTGGCTCGCGCGGTTTCTGGCATGACCACGCTCAGCCAGACGGTTGCGCGGGCCTCCTCATCGCTCGCGGAACTCACGGCCGACTCGGACCGAATCGGCGGAATCATCGCGGTGATTCGCGACATCGCCGATCAGACCAATCTGCTCGCCCTGAATGCCGCGATAGAAGCGGCGCGCGCTGGCGAGCAGGGACGGGGATTTGCGGTGGTCGCCGATGAAGTGAGAAAGCTCGCGGAGAAGACGGCCGGCGCGACCGGCGAGATCGGGGTGATGATCAAGGGTATCCAGGAACGGACGGCGGACGCCGTGAATGGCATGCAGGCGGGCACGGACCAGATGCGGGACAGCGTCGAAAACGTCCAGGATGCCGGTCAGGCTTTTTCGCGCATTGTCTCGGGGGCTAAGGAAGTTGCCTCGGCGCTCGAGGCGATCGCGACGGCGAACGCCAGCCAGACCGAGACGGTGAAAATGATCGGCCGCTATCTCGACGACATCGCCCAGATCGCGACCGAGGCCGATGCCAGGCTGCGCCAGGGCCGAGCCGCGGTGCAGGGCATGGCGCAGTCCGCACAGCAGCTGGATATCGCGGTTGGGTCGTTCCGCCTCGCCTGAATGGCTTCGCGCGTGGCGGATGTCTTCATTCGCGGCTCAGTAGTGCGGCGGCAGCTCGTCGGCCGGGCTGGCGAGCTCGGCCGGGCCGGCATCCGGCGCTTGCTGCTGCATAATTCGCACCTCGCGCTGCAAGCGCTCGATCTCTTGTTGCTGGCGAAAGACCGTGCGGTTGAGGGCGTCGAGCAGATCCTCCGCGAGGCTCATCTTGGCCTCCAATTCATTCACTCGGGATTCCATTCTTTCCTTCTGCTAGTAAATGGCGGCAGTTGCCGGCTGATGAAGAAGCTGATCAGCGCCAGCATCACGCAGCCGATGAAGGCGTAGCGAACGCCGCTGACCAGTCCGAGCCGAGCCTGTTCGAGCAGGCCGGAGGGCTCGAAGTTCAGGGAGCGCCCCAGTTGCCGCAGGACTGCCTGATCCTGTTCCCGCAGCAGCAGCTGGGGACTGCCGAAGAGCCGGGATACTTGGGGGCTGGTGATCTTTGCGCCCGCCAGCGCCTCGCCCGCGCGATGGCCGAAGCTCAGGCTGACGACCAAGCCGGCGATGCTGGCGCCGAACATGCTGCCCAGCGTGCGCGCGGTCTGGATCAGCGCCGAGGCGATGCCGGTATCCTGCTTGGCAACCGCCGCCTGAATCTGCAGGGTCAGGTTGGGCAGCTGGAAGCCGAGGCTGAAGCCGCAGACGGTGAAAATCAGACCCACGAACAGGTGGGGGGTGGCGCGGCTCACCGTGCACAGCAGCGCGATGCCGGCGATCAGCAGGAGCACGCCCCAGGAGAACAGCCGTTCTGGACGACGCAGCCTGGGCATCAGGCGACCGTTGGTGATGCTGCCTACGGTGATGCTCACCAGCAACGGGGAAATCAATACGCCGGCATCCTTGGGCGAGAGATCGAAGCCCCCTTGGAGCAGCAGCGGCGCATAGAACAGCAGCACGAACAGGATCAAGCCGGTCAGCGCGCCCAGCAACGTCAGCCGCCTGACCGCGGGGTTGGCAAACAGGTGAGGCGGAATGATCGGTGCGTTGGAGCGATGCTGGTGGCGCATGAACAGCCAGACCAGGAGCGCCGACAGTCCCACCAGCCCCCAGAACAAAGGACGGGTGAAGCCGATGTCGCCGCCTCTCTCGGTGGTGATCAGCAAGGTGCAGACCGCCATCGCCAGCAGGACCGCACCCAGCCAGTCGATCGTGGTCTCACCGCCCTCGTTGTGCGACACTCTCGGCAGATATTTCGCCACCACCGCGACAGCCAGGATACCGATCGGCAGGTTGACGTAGAAGACGCTGCGCCAGCCCAGGTGCTCGGTCATCCAGCCACCGAGCACGGGTCCCAGGGCGGAGGCTATGCCGTAGCTTGCAGACAAAACGACCTGCCAGCGGACGCGTTCCAAGGCGTCGGGAAACAGATCGCTGACCGAGGCGAAGGCGACGCCGGCGAGCATGCCGCCGCCGACACCCTGCAAGCCGCGCGCCAGCACCAGTTGGATCATGCTCTGGGCCATGCCGCATAGGGCGGAGGCGAAGGTGAACAGCAGGATCGCCGCCAGCAGGAAGGGCTTGCGGCCGTATAGGTCGCCCAGACGACCGGTGATCGGCAGCAGGATCGAGGTGGTCATCAGATAGGACGCCGCGACCCAGGGATACAGACCGAAGCCCTGCAACTCCGCGACCACCCGCGGCAAGGCGGTGCCGACCACCGTCTGATCGAGGGCGATCAGCATCATGACTATGGCAATGCCGAGGATGGCGGCGACGGATTCGAGATGCGGGCGCTGCTGTTGCATGAAACACACCGTGGGCTTGGCAGGGCGAACCGCTGCAGCCGCGGCGGCGCCCGATGGAAGCCGTCAGGATAACCGATGGCGGCGTTCCTGCGCTCAGTCAAGAAACGATGGCACCGCAACCGGCCTGACGCGGCGCTCCCGTCACCGCGCCGCGCCCAGGAGGAATCTCCTAGCGACGCTCGCCGCGAGCCAGGCGAGCGCCGTGCCACCCGGCTCTCGCGTATAGATCGAAAATCGTCTTCTGCTCCTGCCCGAGTTGATCGTAGAAGGCTTTGGTCTCGCTCGCCAGCTTGCTCATCCGGTCGGATGCTCGGCGCAGGCGGTCGGCGACTTTTACCATTCTCTCAGGCGTGGATAAGTCTCCACGCCGAGAACGTCGCGCAAGCTTCATCTGCTCCCAGTGCAGCCTGCGCTCCCGCGCACTGGCAATCATTGCGTCGGAGTAAGTCTGCCAAGCAAGCTGCTGCGACGGCTTGATGTTCAGCTTCTTGCCGAGATCGTCAAGGCGTTTTGTCGCGAACGCAACCGGATCTCTCGCCCTGCGCTGAAATGATCCGGAACGCTCGGGCGTGCCGGGTTTCGCCGCATCCGTGGCATTGACAAGACACGGGGTCGCGGCCAGGACACCGGCCACGAGCAACGTCGAGGCAAAGGAAAGTTTCATGATGAGATCTCCCGATTGATGGCCGCGGCACGAACGATGCGCGTCAGGCATCGCAGTGTCGGCCAGGAGGGTGGGCGCCGACAAGTGAATTATTGTTGCAATATGTGACCCGGCCGTCCCTTCACCGCGCGTCGAGGACGGGAATGGGGAGGGGGGTCAAGGCAGCGGGCAAAAATTGTAACAAGCTGTAAACAACCCGGCGATTGGCCACTTTCAGCAAACATCGCTTACATTTGCCGCCGCGCAACAGCGTATTCTGAAACCGTACTTGATGGTGTTTGCCCCCCCCTATTGTCCCGCCTCGCGCGGGACTTTTTTTGGCCAGCCGCCGGCACGCGTTCGCACGCACCCACAGTTGAGAACATGCCCTAATGTTTTTTCGCTCCGTGCCGTTGACGCTATCAACATCGATCCAGCAAAGGACTCAACATGCGCTTCCAGGTAAGCTATAAAGGGCTCCAGCAATATGTCGGCCCCCTGCTCTGCGCGACCTCCTATTTGGAAGAACGGTGGGGATCGGTGGTGAGGGCCTACGAAATCGGCGTCAAACTGGTACTGGTATCAGATTAAGGCACCGCCTCGACCCGAGCAATCCCCTCCACGCCTCACCCAGAGCCCACTGGGCGGATTTGCATCCTGGTCCGCACAGTGGGCCCGTCCATTTCCCGAGACTCAGCATCACGCTTCGGCTTGACCTTTGGGCTTGACGCGCTCCGTCCCCTGGCGTAGCGTGGCCTGCCTGAAATGCGCTTCAAGGCGACGTCGGGTTCCCCCCAGATAGTAACTGTATCTGCAGCAAAAACGCTCGTCTTTGGCGAGCAGCCAATCATGTCGTTCGCTTATTCGAGGGAAACATGGCATCCAACAAGATTTGCGTGGTGGTCGTTTCCGGCACACGGGAACGTTTGCAGATGGCGGCGATGACCGCTTCCGTCGCAGCGGTCAGCGGGCAGGAGGTCATGGTGTTCCTATCGATGAATGCGCTGCCTCATTTCGTCAAGGGCCATACCGCCAAAGCGCCCAACGAAGGGGAAATGGGCCAGTTGATGGACGGCAAGAACGTGCCCGATTTCAAGACGCTGTTCGGGCAGGCGGCCGCTCTCGGCGATGCCAAGATATTTCCCTGCTCGATGGCTATGGACGTACTCGGCGTCGAACCAGGGGAGATGGAATCCTTCATCGCCGAGCCGACCGGGCTGACGAGATTTCTGGATGACGCTCGCGACGCTCAAGTTTGGACTTTTTGATTTTTCTGGAAGAGACAAATATGGCAGACAAAAAAATCGTCGATGGCCGCGGTAGCTTCTGCCCCGGCCCGCTGATGGAGTTGATCGCGGCACTGAAGTCGTCACAGATCGGGGACGAACTCGAAGTGCTGTCCACCGACAAGGGTTCGGCCAACGATATCCCGGAATGGGTGCGCAAGGTCGGCCACGAATATGTATCGACCACCGAAGAGGGTGGTGTTTGGCATGTCATCGTACGTAAAGCAAAATAATTCCTAACGCAAAGGAGGAAGACAATGAAAATCCTGATTGTTGGCGGTGGAATGGGCGGAACGATACTGGCAAATAGTCTGGCCCGGAGACTCACGGCGGAACTCAAGGCCGGCAAGGCGCGCATCACCATGCTCTCGGCATCCGACAAGCACATGTACCAGCCCGGACTGCTCTACCTGGCCATCGGCCGGATGACGCCGGACGAGCTGTATCGCGACCAGGCGAGCCTGCTCGAACCGGGCATCGAGTTCCACGTCGACCCGGTGGAGGAATTCATGCTCGATGACAATCGGGTGAAGACCAGGAGCGGCAAGACCATCGACTACGACATCATGGTCATCGCCACCGGCTCGCGCATGTTCCCGGAGGGCATACCGGGCCTGGCGGAGAACGCCGAGCTGTTCTACACGGAAGAGTCCGCGCTGAAGATGTTCAAGCGCCTGCAGTCCTTCGAGGGCGGCAAGGTGGTCATCACCGTCGGCGTGCCGCACAAGTGCCCGATGGCGCCGCTCGAAATCACCTTCATGCTGCACGACTACTTCAAGGACCGGGGCCTCTCCGACAAGGTGCAGTTGCACTACACCTATCCGATCAACCGGGTGCACAGCCTGGAGAACGTCGCCAAGTGGGCCGCGCCGGAAATGAACAAGCTCGGCATCACCTACGACACCTTCTTCAACATCAAGGAGGTGGACGGCGCGAACAAGATATTGCGCAGCGAGGAGGGGACCGAGATCAAGTACGATTTGCTGATCGCCATTCCCGCGCACAAGGGCATGGAGGTGGTGGAAAAGAACGGCCTCGGCCAAGGCGGCTGGATCCCGACCAACCGCACCAAGCTCAACATGGAAGGCCGCAGCAACGTCTTCGTCTGCGGCGACACCACCAACATCCCGATCAGCAAGGCGGGCTCGACAGCGCACTTCGAGGCGGACACCCTGGCCGAGAATATCGCGGCGATGGTCAAGATGGGCGTGCCTGTGCGCGAGTACGACGGCAAGGTGTTCTGCTTCATCGAAGCCGGCAAGGACCGCGCCACCTACGCCATGTTCAACTACCAGAACCCGCCGGATCCCAAGGCGCCGACCAAGGCCATGCACTGGTTCAAGATGGCCTACAACAAGCTCTATTGGATATCGGCCCGCGGGCTCCTGTAGGGGAGACGACATGAACGCGGAAACCAAGGTAATGACCGACTTCGAGGGCGTGGTCGGGGCGGCGTGCGATGCTGCGACGGACGAGATGGTGAGCCGCCTGGCGAGCACTGCCGCGGATACGATGGACTTGGTCGACCAGGTCCATCGCGCCGGTCTGGACAAGGCCATCCCGATGCTCGCCCAACTGGTGCATAACGGCGACCTGCAACGACTGGTGCATCTGGCGCGGGTGCTGGGCTCGGCCGAGGACGCCCTGACCGACGAGATGGTGGGACGGGTCACGGATGCCGTCGGCGGCGGCTTGAGCCTGCTCGATCAGGTCAACCGCTCGGGCATAGAAAAGGCCCTGCCGACGATCGCCGGCATGGTCGCCGACGGCGACTTGGAGCGCTTGGCCCAGTTGGCGCGCGTCTATGGCTCCGCCCAGGACGTGCTGAGCGACGAAATGGTCGGGCGCCTGGCCGAGACCGTGGGCGAAGGCATGTCCCTGCTCGACCGCCTCAATCGCGGCGGTGCCGTCCATCTGGTGGAGATGCTCGAACATCTGCAATCCACCGGGGCACTGGAGCGGATCGCTACCGGACTGCCGCTCCTGGTCGAGCGCCTCGACATGATCACCGGCATGTTCAAGTGCATCGAGGAAGCGGCCACCAAGACCAGTCAGCTGCCTCCGACCAGCGGTGTGTTCGGCGCCTGGAGCTTGATGACCGACGCGCGCAACCAGCAGACGCTGCGCTTCATGCTGGAGGTCGGCCGGAGAATGCAGGAGAACTGCGCGAAACGTTGACGCGGGGCAGGCATTTCAGACGGATCGTTCGGGGGGGGATGGTGTCGCAATTCGGCGGCCCACCCCCTCCGTTCGTTGCGGTCCGCATCCGGGCGATGGCGTGTCAAGCCATCATGCGGCAGGGTCTTGCCCCTGCCGCCGGACCCGACCGGGCCGTTCAGACGCCGCTTGCCCTGAGGAAATCGAAGTCGCAGCCCTGGTCCGCCTGGAGCACGTGCTCTGCATAGAGCTTGGCGTAGCCGCGTGTCGGCGAAGCGATCTTGGAGAGCCCGGCCTCCTCCCGACGCCGGGCCAATTCCGCCTCGTCGACCAGAAGGTCCAGGCGGCGCGCCGAGACGCTGAGGCGAATCCGGTCGCCGCTCCTGACCAGCGCCAGCGGTCCGCCGACCGCCGCTTCCGGGGTCAGGTGCAGGATCACCGTGCCGAAGGCGGTGCCGCTCATGCGCGCATCCGAGAGGCGGACCATGTCCTTCACGCCCTGGCGCGCCAGCTTGGCGGGGATCGGCAGATAGCCCGCCTCGGGCATGCCCGAGCCGCTCCTCGGCCCGGCATTTTGCAGCACCAGGATGTCTTCGGCCCCGACCTCAAGCGCCGGATCGTCGATCCTCGCCGCGAGATCTTCGAGCGAGCTGAAAACCACCGCCCGCCCCTCCTTCTCGAACAGGCTCCGATCCGCCGCGGAACGCTTGAGCAGCGCGCCGCCGGGAGCGAGACTGCCGAACAGGGCGACCAGGCCGCCGCAAGGCTCGACCGGGTCGTCGATGGGACGGATGACATGGTGATCGACGTAGCCGGCAGCGCGCGCCAGGCGCTCAGCTAGCGTCTCGCCGGCGACCGTCGGGCAGTCGAGATCGAGCAGCGGCCTCAACTCGCGCAGGACTGCGCCCAGGCCCCCCGCGGCGAAGAAGTCCTCCATGTAATGGCTGCCGGATGGCTTGAGGTCCACCAAGACGGGCGTACTCTCGGAGAGCTCGTTGAGCCACGCGAGCGGCAGCGGCAGCGCCAAGCGACCGGCGATCGCGGTCAGGTGGATCACCGCGTTGGTCGAACCGCCGATCGCCAGGAGCACCCTCAGGGCATTGCCGAGCGAGGCCCGGGTGATGATCTGGCTGGGCCGGATCTTGGCGGCCGCCAGTTCGACTGCGCGCCTGCCGGTCGCTTCCGCGGCGCGCAGTCGACCGGCATGGACCGCCGGGATGGCTGCGGTGCCGGGCAGCATCATGCCCAGCGCCTCGGCGAGGCAGGCCATGGTGCTGGCCGTTCCCATCACCGCGCAGCTGCCCGCGGTGGTCGCCAGCGTGCTCTCGACGGCGTCGATCTCCGCCGCGCCGATCTTGCCGGCGCGGTACTGGCCCCAGAAGCGGCGGCAGTCGGTGCAGGCGCCCAGCCGTTCCCCCTGGTGGCGGCCGGTCATCATCGGCCCCCCGACCAGTTGGATGGCGGGAAGATCGGCCGAGGCGGCGCCCATCAACTGCGCCGGCACGGTCTTGTCGCAGCCGCCGACCAGGACCACCGCATCCATCGGCTGGGCGCGGATCATCTCCTCGACGTCCATGGCCATCAGGTTTCTGAACATCAGGCTGGTGGGGGAGAGGAAGACCTCGCCCAGGGAGATCGTCGGGAACTCCAGCGGCAGTCCGCCCGCCGCGAGCACCCCGCGCTTCACCGCCTCGATCAGTTCCGGGAAGTGCCGGTGACAATTGTTGAAACCGCTGGCGGAGTTGGCGATGCCGATGATCGGGCGCGAGAGCATCTCGTCGGAATAGCCCATCGACTTCGCGAAGGAGCGGCGGAGGTAGCGGGCGAAGTCGGGATCCCCGTAATGGGTCAGGCCGCGCCCGAGTCCCTTTGCTTCAGTCATGGCGTCCTTGCTGCGCCGGCCGCTCGGGAAGGGCCGGCCAGGCTTCTTTCGGGTCCCCCGCGATGTCCGCTAGGCCAGCATCCTGAACCTGGGGTTCAGAGTGGCCACTCTCCTGCCGCTTCAGGTGCGTTCGCAACGCACGGGGCGGAGGAACGCTCACAACGGCGGCGATACGGTCGGCGGCCCGATGCTTGGATATTGGTTCAAGGAATGTATGGCCTTGACGAGCACCGCAGGGGATTTCCTGGGCGCGGGAAACGCGAACGGCCGGACTAAAAGAGCTTCTCCTGCTCGGCCATCGCCGCGTCCAGACGCGCCTCGATGGCGCCGATTCTACGCGCAAATTCCTGCCTGTCAAAGGCGTCAAAAGTGCTGTCGGCGGCGGGTTCGGCAACGGTTTCCGGGGCGGCTTCCGGGGCGGATTTCGACGCCAGCAGCTCGTGCGCCAGATTGAGCGCCGTCATCGTCGCCAGGCGCTCGCCGGTGCTCTTGGTTTGGGCGGCGATCTCGGCCATCTTGGCGTCGACCAGGGCCACCGCCGCCAGCAGCGACTCCCGCTCCTCGGGCGCGCAGGCGACGCGATACTCGCGGCCCAGCAGGGTGATGTCGAGCGTGGGGTGGGCGCTCATTCTTCGGGCAGCCTCTCCATCAGGGCTTCGAGCCGGGTGCGGGCGGTGTCGATCTTATCGACCAGCGCCTGACGCTCTTCCTCGAGTCCGGCCACGCGACTGCGCAGGGCCTGATTCTCCGCGCGCAGACTCTGGCAGAACGCGAGGAACTGCTCGACTTTGTGTTCGAGCGCGGTCAGGTCGCCTTTCATGAGCATAAGTTTGTTGGAAAAATGTTTCTCGGTCAAGCAATAACGGCATGTTTTGAAGGTGCTTTGGAGTAACGCCCGGAAGCGAACCGCGGCTGACCAGCAACCGGGCCAGCCGCTTTGCGCTAAACTCCCGGTTCGCCGCAGCATCTTGCGGCGCAGATGTCCGCGGTGCCCGGACGGCCGAATCAGCCGTCGGGTGAAACGGGAAACTGGTGCGCGTCGCGTCTCGACGCAATGCCAGTGCTGCCCCCGCAACGGTAAGGAAGCGCGAGTCCATCGAAGCGCCACTGAGCGATACGCTCGGGAAGGCGATGGATTAAATCTTCCGAGCCCGGAGACCGGCCACGGACATCGACGAGCGGAAGCGTCGCGGGGAAGCGATGGCCGGTGCGCGGGTGTTTCACATCACGCCCCTCCAGCCTTCATCTCCCCGCAAGTTTCCAAATGCAACCACCCGGTCCGCGGGGACGCAGGCCGGCAATGGAGAACCTCATGTCCAAACCCATCCGTCTCACGGCGATGCCACTCGCCATCTCGCTCGCCCTTTGTTCCGCAATCCCGTCCTTCGCAGCCGGCGACCTGGGCACCGTCGTCATCACCGCAACGCGCTTCCCCGAGCCTGCATCAAGTCTGACCAACGACGTCTCCGTCATCACCCAGGCCGAGATCGAGCACAGCCCGGCGCGCAGCGTTCCGGACCTGTTGAAGACCATCGCCGGCGTCGATGTCCGACCCTTGTACGGTTCCATGGGCATCGACGCCGTGGTCGACATCCGCGGCACCGGCGACGCCGCGGGCAGCAACACCTTGATCCTGGTGGATGGCCAGCGGCTCAATCCGGTGGATATGGGCAGCATCAAGTGGGAAACGATTCCGCTGTCGGCGATCAAGCAGATCGAGATCATGCGCGGCAGCGGTTCGGTGCTCTACGGCGATCGCGCCAGCGCCGGCGTGATCAACATCATCACCGACAAGAGCGACAAGCCGCGGGCGTCGCTCAGGGCCGAGCGCGGCTCCTTCGCTTACTCGGCGCTCGACGCCTCGGCCGGCGGTGGCAAGGACGGCTGGTACGGCAATCTCTTCGCCCACGATGCATCGACCGACGGCTATCGCGCCAATAGCGATGCCAAGCAGACCTCGGCCGGCGGCCGCGTCGCCCGCCGTTTCGATGGCGGCGAGACCTTCCTCGATTTTTCCGATTACCGGGAACGCTACGGTCTGCCCAGCGCCCTCAGTCTTGCCCAGTACGAAGCCGATCCCCGCCAGGCAGCGACGCCGAATTACCGCCTGGAGAACGACGGCTACCGCGTGCGGCCGGGCGGCGCATTCAGGCTCGGCGCCGAGCTCAACGCCGAGATCGACGGCAGCTACAGCGACGAACGATTGAAATCGAAGAACTCGGACTGGCTCTATCGTCACGACTCGAAGGTCACGACGCAGTCCTTATCGCCGCGACTGAAGTGGACTCGCGCGCTTGCCGGCGCTGCAAGCAGCGAAACGATCACCGGCCTCGATCTCTACGACGGCAGGGCGATCGGCGACGACCTGGATTTCACGACGGGTGCCCGCCAGAATCGCCAGACCGGACAACAGCGGAGCCAGGGAATTTACCTCCAAAACCTGTCGTCGTGGAACAGCGGGATCGACACCACGGTCGGCCTCCGTCGCCAGCATTTCGAGCAGCAAGTCAGCGACGAGGGTGCCAATCTGCGAGCGCAGAGCAGCGATGAACTCACGGCCTGGGAACTCGGCGCCGGTTACCGCTTCGCGCCAGCTTGGCGTGGCTATCTGAAGGCGGCAAGAAACTTTCGTCTGCCCAATACCGACGAACTGTTCGCCTATGATCCGGTGACTTACAAGGCGATATTCAACGGCGCGCTCAAGCCCCAGACCGGGCACCTGGTCGAGGGCGGCCTGTCCTGGACCGCCAGCCGCTTCATGCAGCAATTCACTCTGTTCCAGCAGGACAACCACAACGAGATCGGCTACATCGCCGACAACGGCCGCAACGCCAATCTCGACCCGACCCGCAGGCGGGGCATGGAATGGGAAGGACGCTGGCGTCTCGATCGGGCATGGACGTTGCGCGGCAGTCTGTCTGAGATCGAGGCCAGGTTCACCGAGGGTGCTTACAGCGGCAAGGACATTCCCCTGGTCCCGCACCACAAGGAGGCGCTCGGCGTCCAGTGGGACGGCGCCCGGGCCGGCGTGCACGATCTCTCCCTGGTCAGCGTCGGCAGCCGCACCATCGGCGACGACTTCGCCAACACACTGAACAAATTGGGCGGCTACACCACGCTCGACTACCAAGCGCAGTGGAACATCAAACCTTTCTCGGTGATCTTCAGGGCTGCCAACCTGACCGGCCGGAAGTACGCCGCGACCGGTTATAGTAGCGCCTACAATCCCGGCACCTACTATCCCGCCGATCCGCGCAGCTTCTCCGTAGCGCTCAAGGCGGACCTGTTCTAGACCCATGCCCAAGCGCCGCCACGCCCTGCTGATCCTGTTGCTGCTGGCGTTGGCGGCCTTGGCCAGCATCGCTGCGTCGCTGTCGGTCGGCAGCGTGCGGCTCGGGCCGTCTGAACTGCTGCAGGCGCTGAGCGGACAGGACAGAGGGATCGCCTTCGAGGTGGTGCGCAGCCTGCGCCTGCCACGCGCGCTGGCCGGGTTCGCCTGCGGCGGCCTGCTGGCGCTCGCGGGCGCCTTGATGCAGGTGCTGCTGAAGAACCCGCTGGCCGATCCCTACGTGCTCGGCGTCTCCGGCGGCGCCTCGGTGGGCGCGCTGTTTGCGCTGCTCTTCGGCCTGCCGCTCTTGGTCCTGCATCTGGGCGCCTTCGCCGGCGCCTTGATCAGCATGCTGCTGGTCTTCGGCCTGGCGCACGGCGACGGCAGCTGGACGCAGACGCGCCTCCTGCTCACCGGCGTCGTCGTCGCCGCGGGCGCGGGCGCGGTGGTGGCGCTGATGCTCTCCGTCGCGCCGGAACAGCAGTTGCGCGGCATGCTGTTCTGGCTGATGGGCGACCTCTCCCAAGCCGGCTCGCCGTGGCCGGCGCTGGCCGTTCTGGCGCTGGGCCTCGCCCTCGTCCTGCCCTTTGCGCGCGACCTGGGGCTACTCGCCCGCGGCGAACTCCCGGCCCAGGCGCTGGGCGTGCCGGTGGCGCGGCTGCGCCTGATGATCTACGTGCTCGCCTCGCTGTTCACCGCCACCGCGGTAAACAGCGCCGGCAGCATCGGCTTCGTCGGCCTGATCGTGCCCCACCTGGTGCGTCTGGCGCTGCGCTCGAGCGCCGGCAACGATCAGCGCCTGCTGCTCCCGGCGTCGGTCCTCGCCGGCGGCACCTTGCTGGTGGTGGCGGACGCGCTGGCGCGGACGCTGGTCGCGCCGCAGCAGTTGCCGGTCGGCGTGCTCACCGCGCTGATCGGCGTGCCGGCCTTTCTCTATCTCTTGTCGCGCCAGCCGAGATGAGGCCCATCACCCCAGCCCCTCTGCTCACCACCCGCGAGCTCGACGTCGCCGTCGGCGGCAAGACGCTGGTGCGCGGCTTGGACCTGAGTCTTAACGGCGGCGACACCCTGGCCATCCTCGGCCGCAACGGCAGCGGCAAGACCACCTTGCTCACCACCCTGGCCGGCCTGCGGCCGCCCTCGGCAGGCGCCATCGAACTCCTCGGCGAGTCCTACGCGGCGCACGGACCGCGCGCCGCGGCGCGCCGGCGCGCCCTGCTGACGCAGACGCAGACCGACGCCTTTCCCGCCAGCGTGTTGGAGACCGCGCTGATCGGTCGCCATCCGCACCTTAGCCGCTGGGCCTGGGAGGGTTTGGCCGACGAACGCATCGCCCGCGACGCGCTGGCGGCGGTCGGCCTCGAAGGTCTCGAAGAGCGCGAGGTGCATACCCTCTCGGGCGGCGAACGGCAGCGCCTGGGAATCGCCACGCTGCTCACCCAGCAACCCTTGCTCTATCTCCTGGACGAGCCGCTCGCCCATCTCGATCTCGCCCACCAAATCGCCATGCTCGAGCTGGTGAAACGCTACGCCGCCGAGTGCCGGGCCGGTTTCGTCATCGTCCTGCACGACATGAACCTCGCCCGGCGCTATTGCCGGCGCGCCCTGCTGCTGTTCGGCGACGGCCGCTGGCAGGAGGGGACTAGCGAGGAAGTGCTCACCGCGGAGAATCTCTCCGAGCTCTACGGCCAGCCGCTGCGGGAACTGTCCGACGGCGATTGCCGCTATTTCATTGCTGCCTGAAGGAAAACAAACATGTCGGACGATGCCGAACGCCACAGCAAGCGCATGCAGCGCAAGAAGGCGGTGATCGACGCCCAGATCGAGGCCGCCCAGATCGAGCGCGGCGTCCTGGTCGTCACCACCGGCAACGGCAAGGGCAAGTCGAGTTCGGGCTTCGGCATGGTGGCCAGGGCGCTGGGCCACGGCATGAGGGTCGGCGTCGTCCAGTTCATCAAGGGTTCCCAGATGACCGGCGAGGAGCGGTTCTTCCGCCGCTTTCCCGATGATGTGACCTACCGCGTGATGGGCGAGGGCTTCACCTGGGAGACCCAGGACAAGGAGCGCGACATCGCCAAGGCCCGGGCGGCGTGGGACGAGGCGAAGAAACTGCTCAAGGACGATGGTCTGGGCCTGGTGCTGCTGGACGAACTGAACATCGCCCTGAAGCTCCGCTACCTGGATCTCGCCACGGTGCTGGCCGACATCGCCGCCCGCCCGGCGGCTCAACACGTCGTGGTCACCGGCCGGGGCGCGCCGGCCGAACTCGTCGCCGCCGCCGACACCGTCACCTACATGACCCCGGTCAAGCACGCCTTCGCCGCCGGCATCAAGGCCCAGCCGGGGATCGAATGGTGACGGCCTCGGGCAGAGGGTCGGGGGGAGGGTCCGCTCCGCCGCCGGGCCGCCCCAAGGCGGAGCCAGGGTGCAACATGGAGTCCCGCAGGGACGAACCGCAGTCACCCCCTGCCCCGGGCAGGGGGCAGGGGGGATGGTCCCGCTCCTGCCCGGCGCTGTTCGTCGCCGCACCCGCCTCGGGCCAGGGCAAGACCACGGTCACCGCAGCGCTGGCGCGTCTGCACGCCCGCCAGGGCCGGCGCGTGCGGGTGTTCAAGTGCGGCCCGGACTTCCTCGATCCGCAGATCCTCGCGGTGGCCAGCGGTCATCCGGTGTACAACCTGGACCTCGGCATGTGCGGCGAGGCGGATGCGGCGCATCGCCTCTGGGCCGCCGCGGGGGAGGCCGACCTGATCCTGGTCGAGGGCGTCATGGGTCTGTTCGACGGCCAGCCCTCGGGAGCCGACATCGCCGTTCGCTTCGGCATCCCGGTGCTCGCGGTGATCGGCGCCGGCGCCATGGCCCAGACCTTCGGCGCCATCGCCCACGGCCTGGCCAGCTTCCGGCCGGGCCTGCCCTTCTCCGGCGTCCTCGCCAACCAGGTCGGCAGCGATCGCCACGCCCGGATGCTCGAAGCCAGCCTGCCCGAAGGCATGGTCTGGTACGGCGCCCTGCCGCGCGACGCCGAGGCCGCGCTGCCCGAGCGACATCTCGGTTTGCTTCAGGCGGCCGAGATAGCCGATCTGGCAACCCGCCTCGACCGTCTCGCCGACCGATTGGATGAGACCGGCGCGGCGAGCCTGCCGACGCCGGTCCGGTTCCCGGCGTCGGAGCAGGCGGACGTGCCGCGTTTGCTCGCGGGCAAGACCGTCGCCGTTGCCAAGGACGCCGCCTTCGGCTTCATCTATCCGGCCAACGCCGACACCCTGCAAGATCTCGGCGCCGAGATCAGCTACTTCTCGCCGCTGGCGGGAGATCCCTTGCCGGCGAGCGATGCGGTCTGGCTGCCGGGCGGCTATCCGGAACTGCACGCGGAAATCCTGTCCGCCCGCACCGATCTGTGGGCGAGCCTGCGCGCCCACGTCGATGCCGGCAAGCCGCTGCTGGCCGAATGCGGCGGCATGATGGTGCTGTTCGAAGCCCTGACCGACCGGGAAGGGCAGCGCCACCCCATGGCCGGGCTGCTGCCGGGCGAGACGAAAATGCAGCAGCGTCTCTCGGCGCTGGGGACGCAGACGGCCGAACTGCCGGAGGGCCGGATCAGCGGCCACACCTTCCACTACTCGAAGAGCGAGACGCCGCTCGTCCCCTTGCACCGCGCAGAGACGCCGGACGGGCAGGCGGGCGAAGCGATCTACCGCGTCGGCCGGCTCACCGCCTCCTACGTGCATTTCTACTTTCCTGCGAATCCGGTTGCCGCTGCCAGGATATTCATGCCATGACCGAGGAACACCGTTATAGCGAGGTCGAGATTGCCGCCGTCTACCGCGCCATCCGCGAGCGGCGCGACATGCGTCACTTCATCCCCGGCCCCCTGCCGGTAGGACTACTCGATCGTCTGATCGCCGCCGCGCATCAGGCGCCCTCGGTCGGCTACATGCAGCCGTGGCGTTTCCTGCACATCGCCACCCCGGCGCTGCGGGCGGAGATCCACGCGCTGGTCGACGAGGAGCGCGGGCGCACCGCGGCGGCGCTGCCGACGCGGCAGCAGGAATTCCTGAGCCTCAAGGTGGAGGGTTTGAAGGACTGCGCCGAGGTGCTGGTGGTGGCGCTGACGGACGGCCGCGAGAAACACCTGTTCGGCCGCCGCACCTTGCCAGAAATGGACATCGCCTCGGCCGCCTGCGCCATCCAGAACATGTGGCTCGCCGCCCGCGCCGAAGGCATCGGTCTGGGCTGGGTGTCGATCTTCGAGCCCGCGGCGCTGGCCGCCCTGCTCAGGATGCCGGCGGGTGCGAAGCCCATCGCCATCCTCTGTCTCGGGCGGGTCGATGCGTTTCCGGAAAAGCCGCTGCTGGAAACGCTGGGCTGGGGCAGCCGCCTGCCCGGCGAACGTTATCTTTTCGAGAACTCCTGGCCGGACGAGGACTGCTCGACGCCGGCGCCCTACTGAGTCGGGTTGAGCCCCGGGCGATTTCCGACTACTGCGCGACCGGCGCCGAGGCGTTCACCGCGAGTCTCCCGGCGCGGCTGGTTCGAAGCCCGGCGGCGGTGCGAAATGCAGTGCCCCGGCGATGCGGTTCCAGACATTGATGGCGCCGACCGCGGCGGTCAGGAATGCGATCTCGGGCTCCGAGAATTGTCCCTGCAACTCAGCGTAGACGGCGTCTGACACGGTATTTCCGGACATCAGTGTCAAGGCTTCGGCCCACGCCAGGGCTGCCCGCTCGCGCGCCGAAAATACGCCCGCTTCGCGCCATGCGGCGACCAGATCGAGCTTGACCGGCGCCACTCCGAGCCCGCGCGCCACGTTCAAGTGGTACTGAACGCAGAACGCACAGCCGTTGATCTGCGAGGCCCTCAGCTCGACCAGCTCGGTCAGCGACTTGTCGAGTCCCGAATCGTCGACCGCTTTGCCGAGGGCGCGGAGGGCGGCGACGACGGCCGGGACGGTTCGATCGTAGCGGCTCCTGTCCATGCGCGCTGCGTGGTTGAAAGCTTTCATTGCGTCGTTCCTATGCGCGTGGGAGAATGTAAGCACTCTAACATCATGACAGAGCTCTTACAATATGCGCAAAACGCTAAGCCAAGCCGCCGTACCCGCCGTTGGCGAGGGCAAGCGGGGAGAGCAAGGCCACATCGGCTATCTGCTGAGGCAAGCGGGTGCTGCCCATCGGCTCAGAATGGAGCGCGCGCTTGCTGACTTCGCGGTGACGCTCCCGCAGTTCTCGGTGCTGACCATGCTGGTGGCCTACCCGGGCGCGTCCGGTGCCGACCTGGCGCGTCTGTCATTGCTGACGCCTCAGACGATGAGCGTCATCGTGTCGAACCTGGAACGCAACGGTGCGGTTTCGCGCCGTCCGCACGCGGTACATGGGCGCATACGGCACATTGAGGTGACCGCGGCTGGTCGGCGGCTTCTGGCAAAGTGCCGGGCACGAGTCAAAGCGGTGGAAGAAGACCTGCTGGCTGGCATCTCCCGGGGCGACGAACAAATGATCAGGCGCTGGCTGGTGAAGGTTGCATTGCGCGATTGCGCGGTCTAAATGACGAAGCGCCCAGTCAAGCTGAGGGAAGCAGTATCACGAGCTTGGGGTCGCTACGCACGGCCGGGTGCAAGGTCAGTTGCTCGAACACCAGATCGCCATGCTGCGGGTGGTGGAAGCGGCGCAACCCGGTCGTGCGCCGCCGCGCCGTTGTCGCGAAACCCGCAGCCTCGGGCTGCAGTCGCTGGCGGTGCAGGCGGATGAGGGTGCCCAGATGCTTGCGTTGCTCGCTCTGGTCGATGGCAGGATCGGAGGCGCCCATGATCGACGGTAGCTTTTATACCAGCATAAATGGTCATCTTGTACCGGGATACAGAAGGGCTTATGGTCCTGTCCAGGAGCGCCTTGCGTTCCGCCCAGACCTTCCCCGGCAACGCCATGAGGAGCCTCACTTATGAAACAGCGTAGTCTTGCCGTCGAACAATTCGGCGCCAGCGCCCATGCCTATCTCAGCAGCAGCGTGCACGCGCAGGGCACCGATCTGCAGCGCCTGACGGAACTGTCGCGCCGCCTCGATCGTCCGGCCGCGCTCGACCTCGGCTGCGGCGCGGGCCATGCGGGCTTCGCCATGGCGCAGGGTGGTGCGCGGGTGACGGCCTATGACCTGTCGGGCGAGATGCTGGCGGTCGTAGAAGGCGAAGTGCAGCGTCGCGGCATCCACGGCATGCAAACCCGGCGTGGCCCGGCCGAGCATCTGCCGTTTGCCGACGCGACATTCGACCTGGTCGCCACCCGCTTCTCGGCGCATCACTGGCTGGACGTCTCCGCTGCGACGCGTGAGGTGCGGCGGGTGCTCAGGGCCGACGGCACACTGGTGGTGATCGACGCGATCGCGCCGGAGTCGCCGCTGCTCGACACCCTGCTGCAGACGGTGGAAATCCTGCGCGACGCCTCTCATGTCCGCGACTACCGCGTCTCCGAATGGGCTGCACTGCTACAGGCTGCCGGCTTCGCCGCACCCGAATCCGACACCTGGACCCTGCCCATGGAGTTTGCCACCTGGGTGGCACGCATGCGCACGCCCGAATTGCGCGTGAATGCCATCCGCGACGTGCTGGCCCGAGCCGCGGAGGAAGCCAGGCGGCACTTCCGGATGCAGACCGACGGCTCGTTCAACCTGGACGTGGCCTGGATGCAAACGCAGCCACGAACACGAGTTTAAGCGCAAGCACTAACGACCTTCGTTCTAAGATTTTCCCTGGCTAGGAAATCTAGCTGATCGATGGCGCTAATTTGCAAGCTGGTAGCCCCACAGAACCTTCATCAAGGCCGAGGTATTTCTTTAGTCCAGCCCACCCCAACGGCGTAACCTGGATTGCCCTGGAGAACTTCGAGCGCCGCAGCCAGCCTGACGAGCAAAGCACGGCCATGAATTGAACGCCGAGCGGCCCAGCCAGGTGATAGCGACGCTCCGTCCAATCGAGACACTGCCGAGCGAGTCCGCGTCGGCTTGGCTTTAGCGCAGTCACATCAAGACCCATGGCTCCGAACCATTGCATGCCAGACGGCGTTACCACGAGCTGCTTATCTGCTGCCGGCACAACGAATCCTCGTTCTTGCAGGCCCGATGCCACCGCAACACCGAGCTGCCCGGCAAGGTGATCGTAGCAGCGGCGGGCAAAGCGCAGGTTTGATCCTTCGCGGCTGAGCGGTTTTCGCCTGACCGCCTCCAAGGGCTTGAGCGCTGCGAGATGCTCGAGGGCCAGAGCGACATGGGAACCGGCCAGACGGTAGTAGCGATGGCGCCCCTCCGTCTCAACCGCCAGCAATCCGCCCGCGAGGAGTTTGGCGAGATGAGAACTCGCAGTTTGCGCGGTGACACCCGCCGCATAGGCCAGCTCACCAGCCGGTAGCGCACGTCCGTCGGCCAAGGCGATCAGCATCGCCGCTCTCGCCGGATCAGCGATCAGGAAGGCGCTGGAGGACACGTAATTGGGTAGTGGGGGCACGCTGGGTCTCCCATAGGGTCCGAACAATTATAGTCGCCGAAGGGGCTCGCACATTTCGATGTGTGCCGAAGCATCGGGTGCATATAGCAACCGACAATAGGCACTCGACTGGATGCAGGGAGCACGCTCATGCGAGATCACGACAGCCTTCTACCCCGCGTTTCGGCGGGAGCCGACAATCCTGCCCAGGGGGTTGCCGATCGCCGCCGGCTGGCCCTCGTCACGCTCTGCATGGCCGTGCTCATAGCGCAGGTCGATACTTCCGTCGTTAACTTGGCCATTCACCCGATCGGTGTTTATTTCACGGCCGGCGTCGCTGCGCTTCAATGGGTCGCGGACAGCTACAATCTGGTCTACGCCGCCCTGCTGTTGACCGGCGGGCTCCTGGCCGATCTTCTCGGCCGGCGCATCATCTTCATGGTGGGCGCCGCAGTCTTTACGACGGCATCGTTACTCTGTGCGTTTGCCCCGACCGTCTCGCTGCTGATCGGCGGCCGGGCACTCGCGGGGCTGGGGGCGGCCCTGCTGTTGCCCGCCTCGTTGGCCATCATTCGCGTTGTCTGGCCCGATCACGTCGAACGCGGTCGGGTCCTTGGCATATGGGCCGGCTGTAACGGCTTGGCGCTGGCGATTGGTCCCACTTTCGGCGGCTTGTTGATCGGGCAGTTCGGATGGCGCAGCATCTTTCTCGTCGTCGTTCCCCTGGGGCTCGCCGCTTTTGCATTAGCCGCGCCAACCATTCCGGAATCGTCTGCTCGGCAGGAGCGTCATTTCGACGCGCCGGGCCAAATCCTGGGTGCGCTTGCGCTCGGCGGTTTAGCCATTGCCGCCATCGAGACGAACGGTGCGACCCTCACGGCTCTTATCGCTCTGGCAGTCGCCACGCCGGCTCTCCTGCTGTTCATCGCGGTCGAGTCGCAAAGGGGCGCTGCAGCCCTGGTGCCGCTGTCCATGTTCCGCACGCGCGGGTTTCTCGGCGCCGTGACGGCAACGGCGGGGATGACCTTCGGGATGTATGGCGTGTTGTTTCTGTTGCCGTTGGCGTGGCAGGGCAGCGGTATCCTTGATCCCCTGGGGGTAGGCCTTGCCCTCGTGCCGATGGCCCTCGTATTCGTTCTTGTCTCGCCCTTCTCTGGTTCGCTCAGCCGCAAATTCGGGGTGCATTCGATGGCCAGCGGCGGTGTGGCTTTGATCGGGTTCGGGCTCCTTATCCTGAGTGTGAGCGCTGGCCGGAAATCGATCATGGCGGATGAAATAGGCTTGATTCTGACCGGCCTAGGAATGGGGCTGGCTACCGGGCCGCTCCTCGCCGTCGCTGTCGGCGCGGTATCTGCCGCTCGTTCAGGAACGGCTGCTGCGCTCATCAACGTCGCCCGGATGGCCGGCGCCACAATCGGCGTGGCCGTAATGGGCGCGGTGTTTGCCGCTGCACACGACAGTGCGATCGGCTTACGCCTCGCCATGTTGCTGGGAGGTTTGGTTCAGCTCACTTGTGCCGCTGTGGCATGGACCACCACGCGGTCAGTCGCTAACGCCTGCCCCAAGCATCGAACAATCGGCCTGATTCATGGTTCATGTGCAGTTTTGGCTGGGCCGAAACCGGCAGCTCGCAAGCAAGTACCTCTTAGCAAGTGAAGGCCGGCGTCAGCCCCGCCCGCTCAAGCCGCGCATGACCCGATGCCAGCCGGCCTCGGCGCTTGCCCCGGCCTGCGCGAATATCGTTTGCAGCTGCGTCATCTGGGTGCCGGTGAGCCGTGCCTCCAGCCTTGCCCCGGCCGGGGTCAGTGTCAGTTGCCGCACGCGGCGATCGTGCGCCGCGGTGTCCGTCGCCACCAGCCGCATTTCGACCAGCTGGCGCAAGGGGGCGTTCAGCGCCTGCTTGCTGACGCCGAGCGTGCCCAGCAGATCATTGACCGACATCTGCGGATTGCGGCCGACAAAATAGAGAATCCGGTGATGCACCCGCCCCAGGCCGCGCTGACCGAGGATGCGGTCGGGCGGCGCGGTGAAGGCGCGGTAGCCGAAGTAAAGCTGCTCGATGGCCAGGCGCAATGCGGCGCCACGCGGCAGGGTCGAGACCGGACCGGCGGGGACTCTTGGGTCAACCATATTGACATGATAGGCGGCCAGCCGTTAGGCTGTCCATAGGTCAACTCTATTGACGTTCATGGGTGGCTAGGGCGTGTTCTCAATTGGGCGACGTGTGCGAACGAGATATAGGGCTTCCGGGGCAAGGCACGAGCAACGCGGTTGGCTTATTGCCAATAAGGCGCGAGTAACGCCGCCGCGGGGGCCCTATATCTCGCTCCCTCCGGGTTGCGGCCAAATACGGCGTCCACTTTGTCCCTCGGCTCGTCAATGGATAACCATTGACCTCACCTCGCTTCGCGCGGCCATCCGTATTTGGCCGCAACGCATCGCGCCGACCAATTGAGAACACGCCCTGCCATGAATCCTCCGTCGCCGCAGCAAGGTCCCCGATTTTCTTCGCGCAGCCGCGATCTGCACCCGTCGCCGATCCGCGAAATTCTGTCCGTCGTGGACCAGCCGGGCATGATCTCCTTCGCTGGCGGCCTGCCGGCGATCGACAGCTTTCCGGAATTCAGCCTGGACGGCATGCCGCAGCACCTGCTGCAATACGGCCCCAGCGAAGGCGAACGGGAGCTGCGCCAGCGCATCGCCGAAGAACTGCAGCGGCTGGGCTTGCCCTGCTCGGCCGAGCAGGTGTTGATTCTTTCCGGCTCGCAGCAGGGGATCGATCTCGTCGCCAAGCTGTTCATCGATCCGGGTACCGCGGTGGCGGTGGAGTCGCCGACCTACCTCGCCGCGCTCCAGGTGTTCCGCTTCTTCGGCGCGCGCTTCGTCGCCTTCGACGCCCAGGCGCCGGATGCGCCGGCGCTGCAGCGCGAACGGGCGGCCTTCGCCTACGCCATCCCCACCTTCCAGAATCCCAGCGGCCGCTGCCTGGATGCCGGCGAGCGCGCCGCGCTGGCCGCCGCCTGCGATGCCGCCACGACTCCCCTGTTCGAGGACGATCCCTACCGCGATCTGGCGTACGACCCCTGCGAGCGCACCCCCGTCTGCGCCCGGCTCCGGCGCGCGCCGTGGATCTACCAGGGATCGTTCTCGAAGAGTCTGGCGCCCGGCCTGCGCCTGGGCTACCTCGCGGCCTCACCGGAACTGCTGCCGCAGCTCGCGCGCCTCAAGCAGGCCGCCGACCTGCACAGCAATCGCATCAGTCAGTGGCTGGTGCTGCAGCAATTGAACGACCCGGCGCGCGACCGGCAGCTGGAAGCGCTGGCGGGACGCTACCGCCGGCGCCGCGACGCCTTCGAGACCGCGCTGCGTCGCCACTTCGGCGACATCGCCGCTTGGCAGACGCCGCCCGGTGGATTGTTCTTCTGGCTCACCCTGAATCGCCGCATCGACACCCGAGAGCTGCTGCCCAAGGCCCTGGCCGCGGGCGTCGCCTTCATGCCCGGCGAGTCCTTCCTGCCCATGGAGGCGGCGGCTTGCGGCCAGCTGCGCCTCAATTTCAGCCACGCCAGCGAGGCGCAGGCCGAGTCGGGGCTGGGGAAACTGGCAGCGTTGATTCGCGGCTTCGCTTGAAATCGGCCTGCATCAGCCGTCCAGCGTTCCATCCCTCACGAGCTTCTTCAAATCTCATCTTCCGGATCCCCTGTAGCAGTTCCGTTCGTCTCATCTCGTGCCCCCTTCGGGACATTATGACGACCGGACAGTTGTCGTGCTACAAAACCGGACACCCGCCAGGATCAGGCGAACGGATCATTAACTTGCAACACGAGCTTTGGCAACCCCTAGAAAATTCCCCTAGAAAATTCCCCGGTTCGCCTATAGAATCCGGATCGGATTAGGTTCATTCCCCGGCGGCCCCGGGGAATGTGAAACGGGAAGTTCGGTAGTCGAAAGCCTGCTTTCGATGAAGCCGACGCAGCCCCCGCTGCTGTAAGCCAGACAAATCCGCCCAAATGCCACTGTGCTTGCACGGGAAGGTGGGCGGAGGAGGATGAAGGCGAGCCAGAAGACCGGCCTGATCCGCCAGGTGTGGTATTGGCCCCGGGGTGTGGGCGCAGCTGACCGAGGGATGGCCCGGTTCCATTCGTCCATCCCGCCAGTCCCGCAGACGATGGTCTGTAGCGTTGCACTCCCCCAGGTTCGATACCGCCGTTTATGTTCATGAACGCAAGGGAGTCATCATGCCTATCGAACTCGATTACGATTGCTTCGACCTGCGCACGGATTGAAACGTGGCCGGCAAAGTCTGGTTTGTCGGTGCCGGCCCCGGCGATCCCGAACTGATCACGGTCAAAGGCCGCGGTCTGCTCGAACGCGCCGGCGCCGTACTGTTTGCCGGATCGCTGGTCGATCGAGCGGCGACGCTCTATGCGCCCGACGATAGCGCCATCCGCGACTCGAAGGATATGACGCTCGACGAAATCGTCGCCTGGCTGATCGAGCAGGCGGCGCACCACGAAACGGTGGTGCGTCTGCAAACCGGTGATCCCACGCTCTACGGCGCACTGGCCGAAATGGTCCGCCCGCTCGCTGCGGCCGGCATCGAGTGGGCGGTCATCCCGGGCGTTTCCTCGGCCATGGCCGCTGCCGCCGCCGCCGGCGAGACGTTGACCTTGCCGGAAGTCACCCAGACCGTGATCCTCACCCGCGTCGCCGGCCGCACACCGATGCCGCCGGGCGAGGAACTGGAAGCGCTGGCGGCGCATCGCACGACGCTCTGCATTTTCCTTTCCGTCACCTTGCTGCACGAGGTGCAACGTGCCCTGCGGGCCGCGGGCTGGCCGGAAGACGCGCCGATCGTCGTGGTGCAAAAGGCGAGCTGGCCGGGGCAGGAGAAAATCGTGCGCGGCACGCTGGCCGACATCAAGCGCCGCTGCCAGGAGGAAAAAATCGCCGCGCAGGCCATGATCATCGCCAGCCCGACCCTCGGCGCGCGACATTGGCAAGACATCGCCCGTTCCAAGCTCTACAACCCGGCCTTCGGTCATCGCTTCCGCCGGGCATCGCTCACTGAAGGCTCCTCATCATGAATGACACCACTCTGCTCCTCGTCGGCCACGGTTCGCGCAACCGCGAGGGCAACAAGGAAATCCTGCACTTCGCCGCCCAGTGGCGCGAGCGCCACCCGGCATGGCGCATCGAGGTGTGTTTCATCGAACACGCCGAGGTGTTGTTGAACGAGGGCCTGGACCGCGCCGCAAGAGACGCACTGCGGGTCATCACCATCCCCTTCATTCTCAACGCCGCCGGCCACGTGAAGATGGAACTGCCGGCCGCCATCGAGGCCGCCCGCCGGCGCCATCCCGGCGTGCATTTCGACTGCTTGCGCCACCTCGGCATGGGCCGCGAGATTTTCGGCGTACTCAAAGGCCAGGTCGATCGCCTGATGAAACAACTGGACATGCCCGACCCGCGCAGCACCGGCGTCATCCTGCTCGGGCGCGGCTCATCGGATGCCGGCGCGAACGGCGAACTGGCCAAGATGGCGCGTTGGCTGTTCGAAGACGGCGACCACGACCTGGTCGATCTGGCCTTCACCGGCATCACTTGGCCGCGACTGGAAACCGCCGTGCAACGACAGGTCCGCCTCGGCATGACGCAAATCTGCATCGCTCCCGTGTATCTCTTCACCGGTGTGCTAATCGAACGCATCAAGGCGCAGGTGGTGCGGCTGCAAAGTCAATACCCGGCGATCGCCTTCGCCCTGGGCGGCCATTTCGGTTTCGACACAGGCATCTTCGATCTGCTCGACAGCAAAGTCGTCGGTCGCGAATTGTCCGAAGGCAGCCTGCTCGAATGCGACGGCTGCAAGTACCGGCTGGCGGCTGAAGCCGAGCATCTTCACGAACACAGCCACACTCAGGGCGGCCGTGACCATGGCCATCCCGCCCACGATCCCTTGCCCGCCTGAACCGCGATGAATACCGCCAATACCGTCACCGAACAGCTCACCGCCGCCGGCCGCGCCATCGAGCACGACTCCTTCGCCATCATCGACGCCGAGGTCGGACCCCACGCCTATAGCGACGAACAATGGCCGATCGTGCGGCGCATGATCCACGCCAACGCCGATTTCGAATTCAACGGCCTCACCGAATTCCATCCCCAAGCGGTGAGCGCCGGCTTGGCCGCCATACTCCGGGGCGGTACACGCATCGTGGCCGATGTCGAGATGATCTGCGTCGGCCTCTCGGCCGTCCGGCTCGCCCACTTCGGCCTGTCGGTCCACCAGTTCATTTCCGATCCGGACGTGATCGAGCAAGCCAGGGCTGAAGCAAGCACCCGCGCCGCGCAGGCCATGCGCAAGGTGCACCGTCTCGGCCTGATCGATGGCGCCATCGTCGGCATCGGCAACGCCCCCACGGCGCTGATCGAGGTCGTTCGCCTGATCCGCGAAGCCGGCGCGCGTCCGGCGCTGGTCATCGGCATGCCCGTGGGCTTCGTTTCCGCTGCCGAATCCAAGGCCCTGCTGGCTGGCATCGACGAAGTGCCGTGGATCGGGATTCGCGGCCGCAAGGGTGGCTCCACCCTCGTGGTGGCGGCGATTCACGCCCTTCTCGGCAGCGCTGAAAGCCGGCAGAGAAATACGCCCTGAGCACGCCCATGACGAGCGACGCGCCGTCCGCGGATAAAATCCGCAAGGGCACCGCCCGGCGCCAGCGCGGCAACCGCACCGGTTTCACGACCGGCGCCAACGCCGCCGCTGCGGCGGTTGCCGCCACCCAGGGACTGGTGCAGGGCCGCGTGCCCGAACAGGTCTTCTGTCGCCTGCCCAACGGCCAGGAAGCGTGCTTCACCATCGTGGATGGCCGGGTGGATGGCGACTGCGCCCACGCCGTCAGCATCAAGGATGCCGGCGACGACCCGGATGCCACCCATGGTGCGCACCTGACCGCGGACGTACGACGTATCGCCGACGGCGGTGGACTAGTCATGCTCAAAGGCGGCCCGGGTGTGGGCGTCGTCACCAAGCCGGGCTTGGGCCTCGAGGTCGGCGGCCCGGCGATCAACCCGGTGCCGCGCCGCAATATCAGCGAAAACGTGCAGCGCGCCGGCGCCGCCCTGCTCGCGGCTGGCGACGGTCTGGAGGTGACCATCTCGGTTCCGGGCGGCGAGGAAATGGCCAAGAAAACGCTCAATGCGCGGCTTGGAATTCTCGGCGGTATCTCCATCCTCGGCACCACCGGCATCGTCCGCCCTTATTCCACCGCCGCCTTCCGCGCCAGCGTGGTTCAGGCTATTGATGTCGCCGCCAACCAGGGGCAAACCCACGTCGTGTTCACCACCGGCGGCCGCACCGAGAAGTTCGCCATGCGCCAACTGCCGGAACTCGACGAATCCTGCTTCGTGCAAATGGGCGACTTCGTCAAAGCCGCCTTTCAGGCCGCCAACAGGCAGCGCATGCAACGCATCACCATCGGCGCGATGGTGGGCAAGCTGAGCAAGATGGGTCAGGGCCTCGCCGTCACCCACGCCTGGAAGGCGTCCGTCAACCGCGATCTGTTGGCCGACTCTGCCGCCGAGGTGGGTGCGCCGCCCGACCTGGTCGAGGAAATCCGGGATGCCGAAACGGCGCGTTTTGCCGCCGAACGCCTACAGACGCTCGGCCTCGCCGTACCTTTCCACCGCGCCCTGGCCATCCGCGCCATCAAGAGCCTGCGCGCCTGTTATCCCGGCCCTTACCGGCTCACCGTGCTGGTCTGCGATTTTGAAGGCCGGCCCATCGTTCGTGTCGAGGAGAGCGAGATTGCCTGAACGTGAACCGTACTGCACCGTGATGGGCATACTCGATGACGGCTGGGCCGGACTTTCCGATGCCGCTCGCCATCGCCTCGGTACCGCCGGCGTCGTCATCGGCGCTGGCCGCACGCTGGCGCTGGTGCGCCCGCACTTGCGCGCCGTCACCGCGATTCATGACATGGGCGGTGCGCTGGGCAAGGTGCCGTGCTGGATCGGGGCCGCCGCGGCGCAAGGACAGACCGCCGTCGTGCTCGCCACCGGTGATCCGCTCTGCCACGGCATTGCCGCCTTGCTCGTGAGCAAACTGGGCGCGGACAGCGTCGAAGTCCTGCCCGCCCCATCCACCCTGCAACTCGCCTTCGCCCGCCTCAAGCGGCCGTGGCAGGACTACCGGATCGTCTCCTGCCACGGCGCCGATGCTGGTGAGTGGAATGCCTGGGGGCCCGGCGTCACCCCGGCGCACGGCCTCTATCCGATCGTTCGCGCGCTGGCCGAACATCCGCGCGTCGCTGTTTTCACCAGCCCCGAGAACGGCCCCGATCGCATCGCCCGCGCCCTGCTGGCGGCGGGCTACGGCGAAGAAGTCCGGCTCTCGGTGGCGGCGCGACTGGCGCAAGCCGATGAAGCCCTGTTTCCCGACCTCACGCTGGCGGCGGCTGCACAAAGCTTCCCCGACCCGAACGTCGTGCTCATCGAACGCAGCGGGACGGAGCACCGCGCCATCTTCGGTTTCGATGATGGCGAGTACATTCAGCGGCAGCCTGAAAAGGGCTTGATCACCAAGCTCGAAGTCCGCGCCGTTTCGCTTGCCAAGCTCGGCCTGCGCCCCGACAGCATCGTCTGGGATATCGGCGCCGGCTCCGGCTCGGTCGGGCTGGAAGCCTCGCGGCTGGCCCGTCACGGCCATGTCTGGGCGATCGAAAAGAATGCCGGCGATGCCGCCAACGCACGCGACAACGCCCGCCGCCTCAAGGCCAGTAACTACACGCTCGCCGAAGGCCGGGCGCCGGCGGGACTCGAAGCCTGGCCGGACCCGGATGCCGCATTCATCGGCGGCTCCGGCGGCGAGCTGGCCCAACTCATCAAGCTCATCTTGAAGCGCCTGAAACTCGATGGCCGCCTGGTCATGAATTTCGTCGCCCTGGAAAATCTCACCGCCGCCACCGCCACGCTGACCGCCGCCAATGCCATATGGGAAGTGGTGCAACTGCAGGCTTCGCGCAGCCAGCCGATTCTTGACATGCACCGGCTGGCGGCGCAAAACCCGGTCTGGATCGTCACCGCCCGAAAGAACCCGGAAAATGTCTGAAACGAAATACGGTCGCCTGATCGGCGCATCCCTCGGCCCCGGCGACCCGGAGCTGATTACCCGGCGCGGCTGGGCCGCCCTGCAATCCGGTGCGCGCTGGCTCTACCCGGTAAAAAAAGCCGAGGAGCGCTCCTACGCGCTGGACATCGTACAGCGCGGCGGGCTGAGCGTTCCTGCCGATGCCGAAGCGTTGGTTTTCCCGATGACGCGCAACGCGGCGATACTCATCAAGGCCTGGGCGCGCGCCGCCGCCCGCACCGTCGATTTGCTCGCCGAAGGGCGCGACCTGGTCTTCCTGGTCGAGGGCGACGCTTCGACCTTCGCCACCTTCGGCCATCTCGCCCGCGTTGTGCGCGAGCTGGTGCCGGAAATCGAGGTGGAGACCATTCCCGGCGTCAGCTCCTTTGCCGCCGCCGCCGCCCGCGTCGGCGTCACGCTGGCGGAAGAGGACGAAACCCTCGCCATCATCCCCGCCGCCTATGGCATCGCGCTGATCGACCATCTGCTCGACGAGTTCGATACGCTGATTCTGCTCAAGGTCAAACCGCTGGTCGACGAAGTGCTGGAGCTGCTGGAACGACGCGACTTGCTGGCCACCAGCTGCTTCATCGAAAAAGTCGGAGCGCCCGACGAGCGCGTGGTGTCCGACGTCATCCGCCTGAGGGGCGAGAAGGTGAGCTATCTGTCGCTGATGCTGGTGCAGAACCCGAAGCGGCAGCGCGGCGAGCTGCGGCGCGGTTGCCGCAAGCGTGCGGAGCTGCCGGCGTGACGCGACAGCTCCCCTTCCCCGCGAGCCGGGTGGCCGTCGTCTCCATCACCCGCCACGGCATCACATTGGCCGGCCGGGTGATCGCAGCCCTGCCCGGCGCCCGGCTGTTCGTGCCGGAAAAATTCCGCGCTGAGGCCGACGCGGCCGCGGCCGGCGCCGTCTCTTGCTATGCGGGAAAAACCGGCGACCAAATTCCCGCGCTCTTTGCGTCCTTTGACGGCATCGTCTGCATCGTCTCGCTCGGTGCCGTGGTGCGCCTGATCGCGCCGCACCTGAAGAACAAGGAAGCGGATCCCGGTATCGTCGTCATCGACGAAGCCGGGCGCTTCGTCATCCCCATGCTCTCCGGCCATCTCGGCGGCGCCAATGCGCTGGCGGGCTGTCTCGCCGAGGCGCTGGGCGCAACACCGGTACTGACCACGGCCTCCGACGCCCGGCAAACGCTGGCGGTCGACCTGCTCGGGCGCGAACTGGGTTGGACCTTCGAAGCCAGCCATGACGAAATCGTCCGCGCCAGCGCCGCCATGGTGAACGACGAGCCGGTAGCGCTGGTGCAGGAAGCGGGCGGCGGCGACTGGTGGACCAGGCACGCCAACGGCCGCAGCGGCCCGCTACCGGTCAATCTCAAACAATTTGCGCGGCTCGAAGAGATCGATCCCGAGGCCTTCAGCGCCATCCTGTGGGTGAGCCGGCGCGAGTTGCCCGCCGGCTGGGCCGCGAAGCTGGCCGGCAAGCGCGTGATTTATCGCCCGCCTCAGGACGCGGCATAGTGAACGTCGCCATTGGCCTAGGCTGCGACCGGGGCACCCCGGCCGGGACCATCGCCCGCGCGGTGGCCGAAGCCCTGGACAGCGCCGGCCTCGATGCGGCGCAGGTGCGGGCCACCGCCAGCATCACCCTGAAAGCGGATGAAGTCGGCCTGCTGGCGTTTGCTGCCGGACAGGGCTGGACGCTGAGCTTCTACTCCCCGGAGCAACTGGCCGCCGTGCCCGTGCCCAATCCGTCGGAAACCGTGCGCCGATACACCGGCACACCTTCCGTATCGGAGGCCGCCGCCTTGCTCGCCGCCGGCGCGGACAAGAACCATCTGATCGTCGAAAAACACAAGCTGCGCGGCCCCGACGGACGCAGCGCCACCGTCTCCATTGCCAGGATTCCCCAATGAGTTCCGCCATCGGCAACACACCCGGAAAATCCGGAAAAATCATGCTGGTCGGCCTCGGCCCCGGCAGCAACGACCACCTGACGGCGCGCGCCCGCGCGGCGATTGCCGAAGCCGATACGGTCATCGGCTACGTCACCTACATCCGCCTGGTCGCCGATCTGGTGGTCGGCAAGGAGGTGATCAAGAAGTCGATGACCGAGGAACTGGACCGCGCCATCGAAGCCTACGAGCGAGCCAAACAGGGCAAAAAAGTGGCCCTCGTCTCCTCTGGCGATGCCGGCGTCTATGGCATGGCCGGCCCGACTTTCGAGGTGCTGTTCCAGGCCGGCTGGACGCCGCCCAGTGGCCAACCCGGCGACATCGAGGTGGAAATCATTCCCGGCGCCTCGGCGCTCAACACCTGCGCGGCGCTGGTCGGCGCGCCGCTGACCCACGATTTCTGCGCCATTTCGCTCTCCGATCTGCTGACGCCCTGGCCGGTCATCGCCAAGCGCCTCAACGCCGCTGCCGAGGCCGATTTCGTCGTCGCCCTCTATAACCCCAAGAGCGGCCGCCGCACCCGGCAGATCCAGGAAGCGCAGCGCCTGTTTCTCGCCCATCGCGGTCCCGACACGCCGGTGGTCATCGTGAAATCCGCCTACCGGCCAAAACAGCGCATCGAATTCACCACCCTGGACAAGATGGCCGGATGCGCCATCGGCATGCTCTCCACCGTGCTCATCGGCAACTCCAACACCTTCGTGCGCCACGGCCTGATGGTCACCCCGCGCGGCTATGCCAACAAATACAGCGTGGACAGCGGCGACACCCACGCCGGCGAGCAGGCCGGGCGCTCGCTCTCCACCGGCCTCGACGGCTGGCTGGAGGCGATCCGCACCAGCGGCAAGACGCCGGCTGAACTGGCCGTGCTGTACGGCCTGCCGGCCAGCTACATCGCCGCCGCCATGGCCGAAGCGCCGGAGGCGGACGAGGCGGACGAGGCGGGCGATAGCGAAAACACCGAGGAGGCCGACGCGTGAATGCCGTCGAGAAACCCAGCATCGCCGATTATCGCCGCCACCTGCTGGTATGCACCGGCCCCCGCTGCACCGCCGACGGCGAATCGCAGGCGTTCTTTGACAGCCTCGGCGCGATTTTCAAGGCCGCCGGACTGGATCAGGGCGAACTGCGCGTCAAGCGCAGCCGGGTCTCCTGCTTCGCCGCCTGCCGCGGCGGCCCGATCCTCTGTGTGCAGCCCGATGGCATCTGGTACTACAACATCACGCCGGAGAACCTGCAGCGCGTGGTACACGAACATCTCGTCGGCGGCCGACCGGTCGAAGACTTGATCTTCCATCGCGGCCCGGAGACAACGATCCAAGGAAAACCTGTGAAAATCGTGGAGACGGCCCTCCCTCACCAGCCATCTCCGTAATTATTCAGCCGCAAGGCTGAATAACAAGGTCAGAGAAATTAATGCTATGGTTGGTGAACATTGATCACAAGCCGTCCAGGGCCTGAAGCCATCAGCAAAGCAATGAGTCAAACCGAAACCACGCTGAGAAACCTCATTTATCACCCACTGTTAAGTTGCGCCGCGGCCACTCCGGTTGCCGAAGCAGCACGAAGAATGATCGAGGCGCAACGTAGCTCGATCCTGGTCGAGGACCAAGGGAAAATAGTCGGCATCTGGACCGAGCGCGACGCCCTGACGGTGGACTTCTCGGCTCCGGAGCCAGACCAATCGCCGGTTTCCCTGTCGATGTCTTCGCCGGTCAAGACCATCCACATCGACACCTGCATCGGCGAGGCAGCCTCGCAGTTCCGCCGGGAGAATGTCCGCCATTTTCTGGTGATCGGCGAATCGGGCGAGCCCAAGGGCGTCGTGTCGCAGTCCGACGTCGTGATCAATCAAGGCGTCGAGTATTACCTCTCCCTGCGCGACGTGAAATCGGTATTCAGCCGGAAGCTCCTGATTCTCCCGAGCACCACGCCCGCACCGTTTGGGATCCGGGAAATGCGGCGAGGCAACTTTGACGCCATCGTCGTCAAAGGGCCGGAAGGTGGCCACGGCATCTTTAGCGAACGCGATGTGTTGAGGCTGATCGGTGCCAGCCCACCGGTCTGCACCATCGGCGAACTGGCCACTTTCCCGCTCATCTCCATTCCCGCGAGTTCCAGTCTCTACCAAGCCCGCAAGCAATTCAGTGAAAACAATATTCGCCACCTTGGCGTCAGCGACGACGACGGCAAACTGCTGGGCTTGATTTCGTTTGCCGACATTCTGGCCAACATCGAGAGTCAATATATCCGCGAATTGGAGGAGGCGCTGAAGGAACGGGATGAGAGACTGGCGATTTCAACCGGGCATCTGCGCTTGGCGGCCAAGGTGTTTGAAAGCACCTTCGAAGCCATATTCGTGACTAACGCCGACCAGTTCATCGAATCGGTGAATCCGGCTTTTACGCTGATCACCGGCTACCAGGCGCACGAGGCGATCGGCCAGAAACCATCGATCCTGGCTTCGGGCAGGCATGACAGCACTTTCTACGAGAAGATGCACAATGCCCTCGCCCTGGACGGACACTGGCAGGGAGAAATCTGGAACAGACGGAAGGACGGGGAGATTTACGTCGAATGGATCACCATCAACGTGGTAAAAAACGATGCGGGAGCGGTCATCAATTACGTTGCCATTTTTTCCGACATCACCCAGCGCAAGGCAGCGGAGGAAAGAATGAGTTTCCTCGCCCAGCACGACGCACTCACCGGCCTGCCCAACCGGGTACTGCTGGAAGACCGGCTGCTACACGCTATTTCCCATGCCCAGCGCAACGACAAGAAATTGGCGGTGGTCTTCCTGGACCTAGTCGACTTCAAGAAAGTCAATGATTCCGTCGGCCACCACGCCGGCGATCAACTGCTCCAGATCGTGGCACAAAAACTGTCCGCCTGCGTTCGCGCCGAAGATACGGTGGCACGCCTGGGAGGCGACGAATTCGTCGTGCTGCTGGAGGAGGTCGGTGCCGAGGACAACATCACGTTGATCGTGACGAAAATCCTCGCTTTCCTGTCCGAACCCGTGATGCTCGAAGGCCGAGAAGTCAGCATTGGCAGCAGCATCGGCATCAGTCTTTACCCGGACGATGGGCAAGAGGTAGATGCCTTGATCAGGCACGCCGACGCAGCCATGTACCAAGCCAAGATGCAGGGGGACAATACTTTTTGTTTCTACGCTGCGCAGGTGGAACCGGGGTCTCACGGTTCCCGCGCATAGTATCTCCCCCCTTGAACAACAGGCTTACATCGCCAGATCGAACACCGTCTCGGTGTCCTCGTCCCAGCCGTCCCACAGGTAGTCGTCGGCTTTACCGTCGGCGATCAGTCGCAGGGCGTAGTTGACCTGCTCCCGGTAGAACTCGCAGAAGGCACCGGTTTTCTCCATGCCGCCGTTCATCTCGTGAGCCTCGGCCGGGCAGGGCGAACCGCAGAAGTGACGGATGGCGCAGTCGCCGCAGGGACTGAAGGTGTCGACATCGCGCGTCGTCACGGTCTGGAAAGCAGCGGAGGCCAGCGCCGCTTCGACCCCGCCTTCGTCCAGCACATTGCCGCTCTTGAAGCGCGGCAGGCCGATGAACTCGCTGCAGGGGTAGAGGCCGCCGTCGGCCGCCAGGGCGAAGAAGGCACGGCCGCCGCCGCAGGGCGAGATATCGCACATCAGCCGTCGCGCCGTCGGGGCGAGGATGCCGATCAGGATGTTGGCGAAGTTGGCGACCACGAGCTTTCGTCCGCTTTCGTGGTAGAGCTCGTGGGTGCGCTCCATGGCGGCGAAGAAAGCCTTGGCCATGTCGCCGTCGGCAGGCTTCACGCCGCGCGCGCCGGGCAGGGTGCAGCGCACCGTGTTGAGCATGCAGGTCGGCACTTCCTGGGCGTGAAAGAGTTCGACCATCTGCGTCAAGTGAGGCAGATTCTCGGTGGTGCAGGTGGCGATGACGCTCCACGAGCCATAGCCCTTCAGCTTCTCCATCGCCGAGAGCACTTTGTCGTGCACGCTCTTGCCGCCCCAGGTGCGGCGCGTGGCGTCGGTGATGCTTGCGAAGGGTCCGTCGAGCGAGAGACCGATGCTGACGTCGCGCGCGGTGAGGAACTCCACCGCCGCGTTGTCGAGCAGAGTGCCGTTGGTCTGCAGGCCGAAGGTGAAATCGTCGGCGAATTCCTCGATGGCAGCGAACACTGCAGCCTTGTTCATCAACGGCTCGGCGCCGTGGAAGATGGCGCGCGGCTTGCGCCCTTCCGGCATGACCGAGCGGAAGTAGTCGCGCAGCCGGCCGAGCGAGGCGAGCAGCGTTTCGGCCGGCATGTGGCTGCCGCCGCTGCGCTGCTCGCCGGGCAGGTAGCAGTAGGTGCAGTCGAGGTTGCAGCGCTCGGTCGGGTTGAGGTAGACGCCTGAGGGTTTCAGCTCGAAGCGCAACGCGTGCAGTTCGCGGGCGAAGC
>DATKVJ010000073.1:0-2829 GCA_035530135.1 Rhodocyclaceae bacterium
GCGGCGGACAGCAGGATCTGTGCGTAACGGTTGAATGCTGGCAGGAAGGTTGCGAACGCTACGCCCAGCAGAATAGGGCAGACGAGCCCATAGCGGACGAACAGCACGCGGTCGAGCGCGGAGCCGGCCGCCTGAAGGTCCAGCGCACCAAACGCGAGAAAGAGAGCCGCCGCCGCGATCAGATAGGCGCGAATTAGTGGCCGGTTCTGGTCGATGTCCGTCCGACGATATTCGCGCTCGGTCTTAGGGTCGATGAAGCGCAACGAAAACCTTCGCAATGGGTACTGGTCGCCCGTTGGTATGGACCGAGTGGCATTTGACTGCGCATTCCAAGGAAGATGGGCGCTTATTCCACGCGAAGGTGGGCACCGATTCCACGGCATCGTGGGCAGCCATTCCACGCCTCGGGCGGGCCTGGCCGACGGCTGCATGGGTTCATTCCTGAGCGGCTTGGTCAAGAGGCTTTTTGACCGCGGCGCGCTTTCTCATGCTTTCGCCAGAGAGGGTCAGGCGGTGGGCGTTATGGACCAGGCGGTCCAGGATGGCGTCGGCGAGAGTGGGATCGCCAATGGCTTCGTGGAAGTGTTCGACGGGCAACTGACTGGTGACGATCGTTGAACCGCGGCCATGGCGATCTTCGAGGATTTCCAGAAGGTCGCGCCGCTCGGCGGCGGTCAGCACCGAGAGGCCAAAATCGTCAAGGACCAGCACATCGGTACGCGCGATGGTCTTGAGCATGCGGACATGGCGTCCATCACCTTTGGCGATCGCGAGCGCCTCGAACAGGCGCGGGACGCGGTGATAGACGACGGATCTGCCGTCGCGACAGGCCTTGTGGCCAAGGGCACAAGCGATCCAACTCTTGCCCAGACCGGTCTGGCCGGTGACGAGCAAGTTCTCATGGCGCGCAATCCAACCGCCGTCGATCAGATGGGCCATGACGGCGCGGTCGATGCCGCGCGGCGTGCGCAGGTCGAGATCTTCGACACAGGCCGCCTGCCGGAGCGCCGCGAACTTGAGCCGGGCGATCAGGCGCTTGGCGTCCCGCTCCGCGGCTTCGCGGTCGACCAGCAGGCCAAGCCGGTCTTCGAAGCTGAGCGCCTCGAAGCTGGTCTGGGCATGACGCTGTTCATCCAGCGCCTTGGCCATGCCGGTAAGGCCGAGCGCAATCAGCCGCTCGGAGGTGGGGTGGGTCAGCAAGGGGCAGTCTCCTTTCATCACTGGTAATAATCTTGGCCACGGATATTGGCGTGCTGCAGGGGGCGCTCCTCGGGGGCATCATCGAGGAAGGCGCGGTCGAGACCGGTCTGAAGGATGGAGCGGATCGAGGCGACAGAGCGCGCGCGGATCGACAGCCCACGCCGGCAAGCGCCATTGAGGCGTTCGGCGTCATAGCTCTTGGCCAGCGCCAGCACGCCCAGGCAGGTGCGGAAGCCCTGCTCCGGATGAGGCCGGTCGGTCATCACCGTCTCACAGAACGCGACGACGGAGGGGCCAAGCTTGCCCGCCGCCGCCAGCATCCGCGCCGGCGTCCATTCGGCGTAACGGCGATGCGCCGAGGGCATGTGATCGGGCAACGTCACATGGTTGCGCCGTCCCGGGCAGCGCGGATGGCTGGCAACACGGTGTCCGCCATGGAAGATCTCAACGACGGCTCCGCAGACCCGCACATCGACCTCGCGCCGGATCAGGGCGAAGGGCACGGAGTACCAGGAACTGTCGACCTCGACATGATAGTCCGGCGCGACGCGGCAGCGCTTCCAGCGGGCGAACTCGTAAGCGACCTCGGGCAGCGGCTGCAGATGTGGCCGGTCCAGTGTCGCGAACAGATCGGCGCGGCTGGCGCCGTAGCCGCGCATCACGCGCATGTTCAATTCGTCCAGCAACGGCCGGATCGCGGCGTTCAGCTCGGCCAGGCAGAAGAACCGCCTGTCGCGCAGCCGTGCCAGAAGCCAACGCTGGGCAACTTGTACTGCGACCTCAACTTTAGCTTTATCCCGTGGCTTTTTGGGACGTGCCGGAAGAACGGCGGTGCCGTAATGCGCCGCCATTTCGGCATAGGTCCGGTTCAGCCCGGGATCGAAGCGGTCGGGCTTGATCACGGCCGATTTGAGATTGTCCGGCACCACCGCCTTCGGCACCCCGCCCAGGAAGGCGAACATCCGGACATGGGCGCCGACCCAGTCTTCCAGCCCCTCGGAGGCGACGGCCTCGGCATAGGTGAAGTTCGAAGCCCCCATCGCGGCGACAAACAGCTTCATCGCGCGCACCTCGCCCGTCACCGGGTCGATCACGTCGATCATGTCGCCGGCGAAGTCGACGAAGACCTTCTCCCCGCCCATATGCGTCTGGCGCATGGTCGGGCGGACTCGCCCCTTCCAAGCCTCGTAATGCTGGCAGAACCAGGCGTAGCCGAAGCCAAGAGGAGTGCCGGCGCGGTACTCTTCCCACAGCAGGGCCCGTGTCACGCCGGGGCGGCGCAGTTCGCGATCCACCACGGCCCAGTCCGGGACGGGGCGCTCGTCATCCGGAATCGATGGCGCGACTGGAAAAAGGAGCAGTTCAAGGTCGTCGTCGGACAGGCCCGAGGGCAGCGGCCATTCAAGGCCAGCGGTCCGGGCCCGCATCAGATAGGCCCCAACCGTGCCCTTCCCAAGCCCCAGCGATGCTGCAATGGCCCGCTCGCTCAAGCCCTGGGCAAACTTCAATCGCAAAACATCGCGTATCCGGCGCATCGACAGTCGTTCCGTTGGCATCGCAGCTCCTCGTGTTCACGAGAGCTACTTAAGCTCAGACTGTCGGCCAGACCTGCCCACGATCCCGTGGAAT
>DATKVJ010000074.1:0-10063 GCA_035530135.1 Rhodocyclaceae bacterium
GAGCCTGACCCGGGCCTTGGAGGACGTCGGCGCCTCCAGCGATCTGGTTCGGGACGGTGAGACCGGGGAGTTTGCCATCTTGTCGGGCGGATATTCGCTGATCCTGCTCGATTTGGGCTTGCCGCACAAATCCGGATT
This sequence comes from Rhodocyclaceae bacterium, assembly GCA_035530135.1. GTDB lineage: Bacteria > Pseudomonadota > Gammaproteobacteria > Burkholderiales > Rhodocyclaceae > CAIYYX01. Next base: position 139 of record DATKVJ010000074.1, read on the forward strand.
CGATCTGCTGGAGGCGATGCGCACGAGGGGCGATCGCACGCCGCTGCTCATCATCACGGCGCGGGACGAAATCGATGATCGCGTGGCGGGTCTTGAATTGGGGGCCGACGATTATCTGATCAAGCCATTCGGGCTCAAGGAACTAATGGCGAGAATCCGGGCGATCCTGCGGCGCAGCGACGGTCCTGCCGCAGCCACCGTCGGCAACGGCGAAATCACGCTGGATTTGGCGACGCGCATTGCGACCTATCGCGGCAAAGCCCTGCCGCTTCCTGCCCGCGAGTTAGCCTTGCTGCAGGCGCTGGTCGATAGACCGGGAACGATTCTCTCCCGCGCCCAGATCGAAGCGCGGCTATACGCAATGAACGAAGTGGTTGAAAGCAACGCGGTCGACGTACTGATCCATTATCTGCGCAAGAAATTCGACAGCGAAATCATCCGCAACGTGCGCGGCGTCGGTTGGATGGTGGTGAAGCATCCGTCATGAATTCGCTGAAGCAGCAACTCATTTTTTGGCTGATCGGGCTCTTGACCGCGGTCGGGGCGCTGGCCGGCGGCATTTCCTATCATTTCGCGCTGCAGGAAGCGAACAGACTGCTCGATCACCAGCTGCTCCAGATCGCCCGCAGCGTCGACGAAGGTTCGCAATTGCCGGCGATGCAGGCCAGATTCAGCAAGGAAAGCAAGGAGGATAAGGAGAGGGATTTCGTCATCCAGGTCTGGGTCGAGAATGGCCCGGCCCGCTCCTCCCGTCCCGGCTTTGATCTTCCCCGAATGGCGGTATCCGGATTTTCGGATTTGTCCTCGAGCAAATCGAGGTGGCGAGTTTATACGTTGATCCATCCGCAGCGCACGGTGCAGGTTTCGCAAGGAGAAGCGGTTCGGCGCGAAATTGCCAGCCGTTCCGCCATGCGCGTGCTGTTTCCCGTCGCCGTGCTGATTCCGCTTTCCTGGCTGCTGGTCGGTGTCGTGGTCAGTCGCCTGCTGCGGCCGCTGGCATCGGTCACCGAGGCGGCCATCCATCGGGACGTGGCGAGCCGCACACCGCTTCCCGTTGAAAATGTTCCTGAGGAAGCCGTCCCGCTGATACGGGCCATCAACGATCTCATCGCGCGACTGGGTACGGCGCTCGAACTGCAGCGCCAATTCCTAGCGGATGCGGCGCACGAATTGCGTACCCCGCTGGCTGCGCTTCAGCTGCAGATCGAGAATCTGTCGCTGAATCGCTCGCCCGAGGATCTCGGCGTCAGGATCGAGGAGATGAGGCGCGGATCGCTGCGAGCGTCGCATCTTGTCAGCCAGTTGCTCAAGGTCGCGCGCTATGAAGCTCAGGACAAGCCCGTGGTTCGCCGCGAGCTCGAGCTGGATACCCTGGTGAAGGCCTGCATTGCCGACTTCATTCCCCTCGCCGATCATCGCGGCATCGATTTCGGCATGATTCGTGATGAGACCGCGATCATCATGGGCAACCCCGAAGACCTGCGCATATTGATCGGCAATCTGATCGACAACGCCATCCGCTATACGCCCGAGGGCGGGAAGGTGGATGTCAGCGTAGACGTTTCAGGCCCAGAAGTGGTCGTCGAGATCCTGGATACCGGGCCCGGAATCCCGCCTTTCTTGCTGCCGCGCGTATTCGATCGCTTCTTTCGTGCCGCGGGTCAGGATAATGAAGGCAGCGGCATTGGGCTGGCCATCGTGAAGGCGATCGCGCAGCGCGAGTCGGTCGAGGTGCTGCTCGCGAACAGGCGGGATGGGCACGGCCTGAGCGCCCGCATCCTCTTCCGCCTGACGGACTAGAGAGCCTTCGTCGGCAGCGCCCGGCTCCAGGCTGATTCTCCGTCCGCTCTTCGGTCATTGCCTCTGCAACCATACGGTAACAATTGATTCACCTTGCCCTAAGTCTCGGTGCGTACTTTGCTCGGACGCCGTATTGAATTCAACCCACACCGATCAAGGGAGTCAGGCAGATGAACAGGCAAAGCGATTTTCGCGTCAAGCTTCTCGTGCAGTTGGTCTTGAGCACTTTCCTGGTGACGGGCGCGGACGCTTCGTTCGCGCAAAATGCCGACGATGTGGCCAGGGTGCAAGTCACCGGCGCCGGCATCGACAGCCCGGAGTCGGCCCCCTATCAGGCGCCGACACAGGGGTCTCTCATCGCCACCCAGCCCCAGTCGATCATCAGCCAGCATTACATCGAGGAAAATGCCGCCGCCGCGGCCAATTACACCGACATCGCGCAAATCGCGCCGAGCGTATGGAGCATCGATCCGAACGGCCCCGGCATGATGGAATCGCAATCGGGCGGACCCTACCTGAGGGGCTTTGCCAACGGGCAATACAACGTCACCTTCGACGGCATCCCCTGGGGCGATTCGAACGACTTCACGCAACACTCCACTTCCTACTTCATGCCCCAGGACACGGGCACTATCGTCGTCGATCGCGGCCCGGGAGACGCCAGCAATGTCGGCAACGCCACCTTCGGCGGCACCATGGCAGTCTCGTCGAAAAACCCCAAGGCAGATACGGCCATCACGCCTTATACCTCCTTCGGAAGTTTCAATACGCATCTGCTGGGCGCCGAATTCGATTCCGGCCAGATGAAGAACTACGGCGACGCCAGCATGTTCATCGACTACAAGAACTTCACCACCGACGGCTATCTGACCGACGCTCATCTGAGGCGCGGCAACCTGTTCGTGAAATTCGTCAAGCCGGTCTCGGACAACACGCTGCTGACCGTCGTTAGCATGCAGAACAAACTGCACCAGAACGTGCCCCAAGGGACGACGCTCGCAAACTTGCAGAAGTACGGCCGGAATTACGGCCTGAACAACGACCCCACCAGCCAGGACTACTTCGGCTACAACTACGACGACATCACCAGCGACTTCGAATATCTCGGCCTGAAATCGCATCAAGGCCTCTGGAAGGTGGACAACAAGCTCTACACCTATGCCTACTACCACAACGGTTACTATGGCGCCGATCTCGGCGGCGCACAGCCGAACGGCACCAGTTACGGCGCCAACAATGTTCCGGGATTCAAGATGTACATGAATTACCGCTCTTACGGCGATTTGCTGCGTCTTTCCAGAGCGATAGGACAGGGAAATCTGAACCTCGGCGCCTGGGTCGACCATCAGACCAACAGCCGTGCCGAGTGGGCTGTCGATTACACGCTGGGCGGAGCGATCGACCCGGCCTCGGGCAACGGCGGCTACACCAGGTTGATGAACGACACGCTGACCACGCTCCAGCCTTATATCGACTACGCGTGGAGGGCATCGGAGGCGCTGACCATCACGCCCGGCCTGAAATACGTGTCCTTCCGCCGCACGCTGGACGCGGCGGTCAACCAGAAGACCGGCCTGCCTTACAACGGCGGGCAAACCTGGACCAAGGTCTTGCCGGCATTGACCGCCCACTATGCGATCGAGAAGAACTGGGCGGCCTATGTGCAGTTGGCCAAGGGCTTCCAGGCGCCCAATCTCAATTCCTTCTATAAGGTAAACCCGGATCTCGGTACGCTCAATCCGGAAGAGACTATGAACTATCAGCTCGGCACGACCTGGGCGAGCAGACGGCTCGCCTTGTCGGCCGACGTCTATCAAATCGACTTCAAGAACAAGATCGTCTCTTCGCCCAGCGGCAACGGCACGATTTTCTCCAACGCCGGCGGCGCCACCTACAAGGGCGTGGAGGGCGAGGGCACCTATTACGTCGGTGCGGGCTTCAGCCTCTACGGCAATTACTCGCTCAACAGCGCCAAGGACAAGACCAACAACCAGTGGCTGCCCAATACCCCGAAGACCACGGCGGCGGCGGGCGTGACCTACAATCAGGGATCGCTCTACGCATCCCTGATGGCCAAGCACATCGGCTCCCGCTTCGGCGATACCGGTGAGACCATCCCCCTGGATCCCTACACCACGGTCAATTTTTCCTCCAGCTACAAGCTCAAGAATGTCGCCGGATGGGCCAAGGAAACCAAGCTCGGATTCCAGATCAATAACCTGTTCGACAAGCAGGACATCTACTCGCTGGGCACCTACGATGCCAACGGCAACCCGATGTACTTCACGCTTCCCGAGCGCAGCTATCAGCTGAGCCTCTCGGTCAGCCTGTGAGATGAATCCGAGCGCTCTTAGGGTGATCGCCGGCGTGCTGCTGACGGCCCTGGCCGTCAGCAGCACGGCACAGGGAGTCAGGGTCGACGGCATCGAGCGCGTGTTGCTGATCAGCGTCGATGGCATGCACGCGCTCGATCTGCGCGACTTTTCCGCCGGCCATCCGCGCTCCGCGCTGGCCCGGCTCGCCAAGACCGGGATCACCTACACGCAGGCGCACACGGTCAGCCCCGCCGACTCCTTTCCGGGGCTGCTGGCGCTGACCACCGGCGGCACGCCGGCGGTCACCGGCGTGTATTACGACGAGAGCTATGACCGCCGCCTGTCGCCGCCGGGCAGCGGCTGCCGGCGGCAGGGAACATCGGTCATCTACGACGAATCCATCGACGCTCCCGGCGCCGAGTCGGGCGAGCCGGCGCTGAACGCCGCTCTCCTGCCGCTGGATCCGAAGGGCTGCAGGCCCGTCTATCCCCATTCCTATTTGCGCGTCAATACGGTGTTCGAAGTCATCCGGGAGGCTGGCGGCCACACCGCCTGGATCGACAAGCATCCGGTCTATGAGATCTTGAACGGACCGAGCGGGCGCGGCGTGGAGGATCTGTACACCCCGGAGATCGGCGCGAATTTCGAAGGACTGGAGGGCAGGCACGGCGACAAGATCACCGCCTCGATCGACCGGACCGAGCGCTACGACCAGGCCAAGGTCGGCGCGCTGATCGACGAGATCCACGGCTTGCGGCACGACGGGAAAACGGCGGCACCGGTACCGACGCTCTTCGGCCTCAACCTGCAGGCGGTGAACGTGGGCCAGAAGCTGGCAGGCTACCGGGATGCCGACGGTCATCCGACGCGACGATTGGAAGCCGCCCTGGCTCATTGCGACGGGCTGATCGGCGAGATCGTTGCCGCCTTGCGGCAGAGGAAGCTCCTCGATTCGACCCTGCTCATCTTCACGGCCAAGCACGGCAACGGCCCGATCGACCCGAGGGCCCTGCGTCACGTCGATGCGCATGAAATCTCGGCGGTCGTAGAGCACTCGGCACCGGGCGCTCTGGCGCAGATCACACCCGACCAGGGCGCCCTGATCTGGTTGCGCGACCAGGCCAGGACGGCGACCGTCGCCCGCGCCCTGGAACGCCACGGCGAGCGCCTGGAGATCAGGCGGGTCCTTTACGGTCCGCGCCTGGCACTGCACTTCCCGTCGCCCAGCAGCGACTCCCGTAGCCCCGATCTGATCGTCATTCCGAAGCGGGGCGTCATATACGCCAAGGCCGGGAACAAGAAGCGGGCCGAACACGGCGGCTTCGTCAGCGACGATACCCACGTCGCGTTGCTGATCGCTAACCCGCACTTGCACCGTGCCGGCGAGGTGATCCGGACGCCCGTATTCACCACCCAGGTGGCCCCCACCCTGCTGGCGTGCCTGGGCCTGTCGCCCGCCGCCCTGGAAGCCGTGGCACGACAGGGCACGCCGGTGCTGCCCGGGGTGGATTGAACAGAGCACCGCGCTGACGCTGAATCTCGCCGATGCCCGAGCGCTTTTTGAATGGGGCGGACTCAGGTGACCGTCCCGCCGCTTCTCAGGACGACAGATCCAGGGCGTGCAGCAGACGATCGGAAAAGTCGGCCGGCGATGCCGATATGACTTCGCGCGGCACCCCGAACTCCCGGGTCAGGCGGATGCTGTCCTCGAAGCCGTAGGCCACGACGAACGGGTGCATGCCGGCGCCGACGGCCGCGAGGTAGTCGCCCGACTCGTCGCCGCAAGCGTAGGCGCGCGCCGGATTGATGAAAAATCGTTCCCGGGCGAAGCGCAGATGCTTGGTCTTGTCCTCTCTCAGGGGAAGGCAAGCGACGTAGTCGAATTCGCCGATGTCGATGCCGTGCCGCAGAAACAGGCATTTCAGCGTTTCCTCGGGCGCCAGGGTGATGTTTCGGGTCACCAGGCCGACACGGATGTCACCCGCCTTGAGCAGCTTGTGCAGCAGCGCCTCGATACCCGGATACAGCAAGGCCTCATGGCGATAGACCTCGGTCAGCGTCACCAGCAGTTGCTTGCGGCTCTGCTTGCCGAATTGGCGCCGCAGATTGGTCGGAAACTCGCGCAGGCCGCCGAGATACTTCAACAGCTTGCGCCGCTTCTGAAAGCGCTCATGGTCGCCTATGGCCATGCCATGGCGCAGGAAGGTCTGCTCGATGGCGTGGAAGGCGTCGATGGTCGTGCCGTCTGCGTCCAGGATCACCAATCGCTCCCGATTCGAGTACCGAGTCATATCCGACAATGTAAGCCCCTTGCGTGACAGGCTCATGAACAAGACTCGGCTGGCTCGCCGATCATGCCGCCGCCGCTGCCGTCTGCTCCCCCGACACAGCACCGGCTTGTCATCGCTGCGTAACCTGCTCGTCGCAGAATGCCTCGCCAGTGTCGCAGGCAGGCGAAGCAATCTTGAGGATCGCTGGCAGGCCCGCCGGAGCACAAGGAACGCATGCACATCGTCGATACCACGCTGTTCTTCGCGCCGCACAGCGGCGGCGTCAAGCGCTATCTGCTGAGCAAGCAAGATTTTCTCGCCACGCAATCCGGAGTGAAGCACACGATCGTTGTCCCCGGTTCCGGTCGAACTCCGCCCCGTGCCGGTGTCGTCGAGCTTCCCAGTCCCCAGATTCCCTTCGGCAACGGCTACCGGTTCCCCATCGGCACGCGCCTCTGGGCGGACGCGCTCGCTGCGCTCGGCCCAGACGTGATCGAAGCCGGCGATCCCTATCACGTCGCCTGGGCCGCGCTACGCGCGGCTGATCGGCTCGGCGTGCCGGCGGTCGCCTTCGTCCATTCAGACCTGTCCCGCCTGATCGGCGCACGGCTCGGCGTCTGGGTGCGGGCCGGCGTCGACGCCTATCTGCGCGAACTGTATCGCCACTTTGATCTCGTCATGGCGCCGAGCCAGGCCCTCGCCACACGCTTGCAAGCGCTCGGCATCGAAAATGTGGTGGTCCAAGCCCTCGGCGTCGATACCGCCCTGTTTCATCCTTCCCGCCACGACCCATCGCTTCGCGCTGAGCTTGGCCTGCCCGACGACACGCGCCTGCTCATCTACGCGGGGCGGATTTCCGTCGAGAAGCGGGTGCCGCTGATCCGGTGTGCCGTCGAAAGACTGGGGCCGCCTTATCACCTGCTGGTGGTCGGCGGCAACGAACGGCGGCGGCTCTCGCCCCGCCTGACGCTGCTGCCCTACGAGCAGGATGGCGTCCGGCTGAGTCGGCTCCTGGCCAGCTGCGACGCGCTGATTCACGCCGGGGAACACGAGACCTTCGGCCTGGTGTTTCTCGAAGCGATGGCCTGCGGGCGACCGGTGATCGGCGTTCGTTCCGGAGCGGTGGGCGAAATCGTCGACGCCAAGGTCGGCGCAATCGCCAGGCCTGGCGATCCCGCCTCCCTGGCCGAAGCCGTCCGAGCCCTCTACAGAGGAGACATCGAACAGCTCGGCAGGCAGGCGCGGGAGAGGGTCGAACAGCGGTACTGCTGGCAGCGCACGCTGACGCAGCAACTGGCGCGCTACGCGCGGCTCGTGCGTCACCGCGGCGGCGTTTTCGAGACCGCCGCCGCGCTGGGCGACTCATGAAGCGCGAGCTGTGCATCGCCATTCACGACGTCGCCCCCGCCACCTGGCGGGAATGCGAAACGCTGCTGAAGATGCTCGAGCGCCTCGGCTCTCCGGCGGTCACGCTGCTCGTCGTTCCCGATTACCATCGCCGCGGACGCGTCGATGGCGCGCCCTGGTTCGTGGCCGCACTCGGTGCCTGGATCGCGGGCGGCGCGGAAGTGGCGCTCCACGGCTACTATCATCTCGACGAAGCCCCGGCGCCGCGGGATCCCTGGTCGTGGCTGCGGCGGCGGCTGCTCACCGCCGCGGAGGGCGAGTTCGCCGCCCTGACGGTCGGGGAAGCTGAAGCACGCATCGTTCGGGGTCGGAGCCAACTCGAAGCCTGCGGCTGGCAGATCTCGGGCTTCGTGCCGCCAGCGTGGCTCGCCGGCCCTGGCGCACGCGCTGCACTCCGCCGCTCCTCCTTCAGCTACACCAGTTCCCGACTGGGTTTGCTCCGTCTCGCCGACGGCGTCCGCATCAGCGCACCCTGCATCACCACCTCGGCCCGGTCCCCGTGGCGCCGTTTTGCCAGCCGCGCCTGGCTCCAGACCATGGCCGCGGCCTGTGCCCAAGCGCCCCTGCTACGCGTCGCCCTGCATCCCGCCGATGCGAGCAATCCCGCTCTCGTGGCCCAGTGGCGCTGTTTGATCGAGCGTCTTCTTGGCGATAGGACGGCTCTCACCAAGGGCCAGGCCGTGGCACGCTACCCGTGCGCCGCAGCGCATCGCTAGCGGCACTGGTCGGCCTCGGGTTTGCCGTCGGCTCACCGTTCTTACTCGGCGGCAGCGAGCTTGTCGCCAGTCTGCGCGCCGTTACGCCGCGGATGATCCTGATCATGGCTGGACTGGCGCTGGTCAGCGGCGTTGCGAAGGCAGGAAAACTGCAGGTATTGTTGGCGAGCCTGGGCGAGCGCCCCGTCTTCCTGCGCACCCTGGCGATATCCCTGGCCACCGACTTCGCCTTCCTGTCCTCACCGGCGGGGGCGGCCGGCTATGTGGTCAACCTGCTGCTGTTGCGCTCGGCCGGCACTTCCTGGATCGTCGCGACCGCCGCGGTGAGCGTCGAACAGGCGCTGGATCTGGTTTTCTTCGCCGCGGCGCTGCCCGTCGCAGCCCTCGCCGGATTCACATTGTTGGCACAAGTCGTGCCGAGTATTTCCAGATCGGCCTATGCGGCCCTGCTGACATTTGTCGCGGCGGCCAGCTGCGGACTATGGCTCAGTCGTCATAGGCTGGCCGCGGCCCTGCGGGGTATCGTGGGCGCGAACCAGTGGTTTCGAGTCAAGCGCGAAGGCTACGGTCAATTCCTCAGGGAACTGAGGACGCAGCTGGGAGCGCTTCTGCAGGGAGATGTCAGGCGCAATCTCAGCCTGCTGCTGCTGACGACCCTGCAGTGGCTCGCCCGCTACGGCGCGCTCTGGGCCGCGCTGGCGGAAGTCGATCATCGATTGCCCTTCGCCTTCATTCTGGTGCTACAGGCGGTTGTTCTGCATCTGGCCCAATGGACGGGCATCCCGGCCGGCGGCGGTAGCGCCGATTTGGCGCTCGCCGCCGTCCTCGCCCCCTGGGTACCCGGCGCGATCATGGCCACCGTACTGATGCTGTGGCGCTTCGCTACGCTCTATTGCCCGCTGATCGCGGGTGGCCTGAGTCTGGTCGCGTTGTCCGGCAGCGGCTGGCTCACCGATCGGCGGCATCGGGCCGTGATGCTTGATCTCGGCGGCGACCGCGACCGGTGATGAGGAAGCCGCTGATCGAATGGCGCGAATCAGAAGAAGTCGTCGCCGGCGCAGTGCATCAGCAGCACGCCGGCGTCGGCCAGGTCGTGCAACTGGCCCAGTTCGTCCTGCAGCGTCCCGAGGCTGCGCAGCAGCCGCAGGGCGATGCCCCGTCGATGCAGCGAGAGGCCGGGCGTGTCGTAATAGAGACTGACGAGCTGCTGGTGTGCCGGGATACCGCCCGCTTGAGCACCGACTGGCGCAGCTTGTTCCGTCCCGGGCGACCGAGAGCCGCCTGCCGGAGGCAAGGATCACAATTCAGCAATGTGCCTGTAGTATCGCTATGGCATACTTCATCTATCCGGTGCCCCGAACCGGCCAGCATCGAGTTTCCGCCTTGATGACGCTACTGACGGAGTCTTCCATGGACA
>DATKVJ010000075.1:0-31012 GCA_035530135.1 Rhodocyclaceae bacterium
TGCCGTTTCTGCCAATTGCGTCGCCCTTTCAACCCGACAGAGGAGGCCAGGCATGAATATCTTGCGAAGGTTCAATCGCCCGAGGTACCTGGGCACGCTTGCCGCAGTGGTCATTTCGCTTGCGGCGTTTTCGAGCACGGCTCTCGGCAACGAGATCAAGCTTACACTCGCTGGCAACATGGAAGTTCCGCCGGTAAAGACGGCAGCCACCGGCAGCGGCACCATCACGATCAATGCCGATAGGACCGTTGCCGGCAGCATCACGACGAAAGGCTTGGCCGGGACCATGGCGCACATCCATCAGGGCGCCGCGGGAAAGAACGGACCGGTGATCATTCCCTTGACCAAGAGAGGCGAGAGCGGCTGGGTGGTTCCTGCCGGCGCGAAGCTGACCGATGCCCAATACAAGGCATATGAGGCGGGCGGGCTTTACGTCAATGTTCATAGCGCCGCGCATAAGGGCGGGGAGATTCGCGGACAGCTTGAGTAGCAGCCGCTCCGACGGCTAAAGATTTTGCCGACCCAGCATAGGGGAACCGCGGTGAAACGAATTGTTGCGCTGCTGGCGATTCTTGCTTTTCTCCCCGCATACGCGGCTCTCAAGGTTGGCGATAAGGCGCCCGATTTCAGCACCCTAGCATCGCTTGGCGGCAAGGTGTTCCGCTACACGCTGTCCAGGGCGCTAAAGAAGGGGCCAGCCGTGCTCTACTTCTATCCCGCCGCATTCACCAAGGGCTGCACGGTCGAGGCGCACGACTTCGCCGAGGCGGTCGACCAGTACAAGGCGCTGGGGGCCACGGTGATCGGCGTCTCGCACGACTCGATCGAAACCCTGAACAAGTTTTCGGTAAGCGAATGCCGCAGCAAATTTCCGGTCGCCGCCGATATCGATCAAAGCATCATGAGATCCTACGATGCGATCCTGGCCGCAAAACCGGACTATGCGAGCCGCACTTCCTACGTCATCGCGCCCGATGGCAGAATCATCTATACATACACCGATATGAATCCGGATAAGCATGTGGCAAATACGCTCGCCGCCCTGCGGCGATGGGCGTCGGAGAAGAGACGCCCCTGAGGAAAGAGCTCGCCCGCTGCCGGTCAAACCGCGGGGTCGGCGCAAAGCTGAACGGCTTCGCCTGGCAGGAATGCTTATACATGAGTCTCCCTAAATGGACGCGTGCCAGCAGTCACGCAAGGATCGCAAAAAGGCCGAGATGCTGTTTGCCCATCTCAAGCGTACCCTGAAGCTGGACCAGCCGCGACTACGTGGCATCAGCGGTGCACATGATGAGTTTCTATTGGCAGCGACTGCGCAAAACTTACGAAGAATGGCCAAGTGGCTCACCCCAAGAGCACCGGAAGCTGACCTGGTACCCGGATAAGGGCGGACTGAGAGCACTCGTCGTTCAATAACTCACCGCAACCCCGAAAAGGCTTCAATTCCTGTATCGCGACACCACAACTGCCCTGCCCCCTGCAGGCCATGCCTGCTTCTTCGACGAAGAGCCCCCAAACCGGACCGATCAAAAACTCGCAGTCCTGAGCGCACCTGCCACTTGACGAAACATGTCATTGGCATATTATCGTCATTTCCATCGGCCAGGCCCAACACCCGGTGCAACATCTAGTCTTACTGGACGCTGCATCTCGCGGCCTAGGGTGACGTGCCTGGACGCGTAGATCGATTCCATTCTTTCGAAGGAGAGCGCCGTGATCCGCCGACCGATCAACCCGTGGGAGCTTGGTCAAGGCATGACCGAATATATCGTCATTGTGGCGTTGATTGCGATCGCCGCCATCGCTGTATATCAGTTCTTCGGACAGACCATCCGCAGCCAGACTGCCGGCATCGCCAAGGAAGTCGCCGGCCAGAGCGCGTCAAGCTCGATCGGCAACGCGCAGACAGCGGCAGACAGCGCCGAAACAGAAGGCACGACGAAAAAGGGCTTGGACAAGTACCAAAACGACAATTCCCGTTGACAACGCCTACTCCTGAATCTCGGACACCGTGGCTCTCCTCGGCAAAAACTGGCGCTGGCCGTTGCCCACACCTTCGCGGCGCCAGCGGGGACAGGCGCTCCTTTATGGCCTGTTCGTTCTGGTGAGCGGCCTTGCCGCTCTTTTCTTCCTGTTCAACACCGGCCAGTTGGTCCGTGAAAAAACAAAGCTTGTCAATGCCAGCGACGCGGTTGCCTATAGCGCCGGGGTGATGCACGCACGCTTGCTGAACTTTGACGCCTACACCAACCGCGCAATGATCGCCAATACTGTCGCCGTGGCGCAATTGGTAAGTCTTTCGTCCTGGGTCCAGTACATCGACAAGCTTGCCGGGTTTGGCGAAGCCTCGCTTAATCCGAAGTTCATCGAGTTCGCCCCATCCTACTTCGCCGCGCTTGCCGTCGGACCTACCGCTAAGGAGCTCCTGGTCGACACCGGGGCGCTCGGCGACCTCGCAAGCGGGTCCGACCTCATCATCCGACATGCGTTGATGAACGCGCAGCTCGTCGCCAATGAAGGCATCGGGACGGCACGAGAGCAGGTGATGGACGAAGTCGCTCAGGCCAACTACCGCGACGAAGGCAGCGTAAGCGTTGACCCCATCCGAGGGGAAGAATTGAGCGCATTCGTAGCCAAGTACTCGGGCGAGCAGCGCACCCGCTTCGCAGAAATCGCCATGACTTCGGCCAATCGCGACCAGTTTGTGCCCAAACGCAGCTGGATTTTGCCTGGCTTATGGAGCGACTGCCCCAGCGCAACCGCCACCGGCCGGATCGATTGGCTCAACCGCAGCGGCGGCACCGACTTGATCGGTTTCGATGAATGGAAGGCGATGGACACCCTTTCGGAAAAGCGTTGGGTACCGAAGAGCAAGCAAGACGTGCTCTGTCAGGGCTTAAGCGAACTCCCCGACGGATGGGGATCGCAGTCCGCCGCCGACAAGCCGTCATACGACATGGCTCCCACCCGATACGGTGGATCGGTGGCGATCAATCCAGGGTCGAGCGCATTGGCGCAGATTACCTCAAGCGCATCGTGGGCATATTCCGGTTTACCGAGCTTCTATGAGCTCTCGGGCGACGCGCTGAAGCAGGACGCTCCCCGTTTCCGCTTCGCCGTCAGGCTGCTGCGCAACAAGGATCAGACAACAACCTCCGAAGGGCGCTCGGTCGTCAGTCCAGGCCGGCGTCTCAATGCTTACCAGGCGGCTTTTGCCGGCGGTACCGCGCTAGTGGCCGTTTCAGCCTCCGAGGTGTACTTCCAGCGCCCCGACCGTGACGACTCCTGCTCCGATGGCATCAAGATGGGACGCGACAACTGCTATGGGCGTGCGACGTCGGGTAGGGCACACGAACTTGCCAGTCTCTTCAACCCCTACTGGCAGGTTCATCTGATCCAATCCGACGAAGCCATCAGGCAGGCCCAAGACGAGCAGGGAGCGGTGCTGCCGTGAAGCTGCCCGGATTTGTCTTTTTGCTGCCCTCTCCTGTGCAAATCGAAGGGCTGCCCATCCAGATCGTGGCGTCAGAACAGGGCGGCCAGGCATTGACTGAATTCATCGTCGTCGCCCTTGTGCTGATTCCGCTTTTTCTGCTGCTTCCGATGATCGGCAAATACCAGGACATCGCACACAGTGTCCAGCTGGCGAGCCGCTACGCGGCATTTGACGCCATGATTCGCAATGACGCCAACGGTACCTGGAAGCCTGAAGCTCAGTTGGCCGAAGAGCTGCGCCGTCGATTTTTCAGCGATCCTGACGCGCCTATCAGGACCGACGACGGTGACGGGGGTCATGAGACAAACCGGAATCCGTTCTGGCGCGATCCCAAGGGCGATGCCCTGATCGCGGATTTTCAGCGTGACGTCAAGCTCAGCTTCGGACCAAACGACAGTCCGAGCCATGACGACGCATTCACCGCTGCGGCCGACGACTGGCCCTTTCCGACGCATCGGCTGCTCGCCCTGCGGGCCCGCGGAATTTATACCGCCAAGGTATCGGTGGCACTCGCCAATCTACCCAGCGGCGTCAAGAGCTATGAGCCGTTCGATCGGATCGATCTTGCGCTTGTCCGCAGCACTAGCGTCGTCATCGATCCATGGGCGGCCGATGGCCCAGTACAAGTCGAACTGCGTTTCGGCGGCAGCCCACTGCTTTTCCCGGCACTTGCACTCCGCGGAGCCAATTCTCTCGTTGCTACCGCGGTCGGCGTAATCGACCTGCCGGGCGGACTCAACGCCCCCAAACTCGGCACGCTCGAATTCTGGCGCGACGTGGTGCCGGCAGACCGACTCAAGTAGGGGGAAAGATCATGCCCGGTCCCCGCAGAACGTCGTGCGCCCACGCCTTCGTCATCGTCTTGTCGCTGTCGGGCGGGTTTGTCTCGGCCCAATCGGGTCAGTGGGCAATCTCACTACCCAAAGAGACCGATGTCTTCGAGATCGGCGACCACGTGGCGATCAATGGCTTGCCGACATACCTGCAGGGATTCGTGTCGACCATGAAACCGGCACAACTGGCCACCTGGTTCCGCCGTACCCTGGGAGAGCCTCTGGTCGAAAACAAACTCGGCGCCAGCCTGGTTCTCGGTCAGGCACGAGGCAGGCACTATCTGACGGTACAGTTGGAACCCTTCGGAGCGGGAACGCGTGGGGTGGTGGCGATTGCCGATCTCAAGGCGGCATACGAGCGCCGGTCCGAAACGGACGGGGCCATAGAACATTGGCGCTCCCGCCTGCCCTCAGGTTCGAGCTCGATCAGGCGGATGACATCTGAAGACGGCGGAAAGTTCGCGGAATATCTCTTGGCCATCAACAACCACGGTGCCGACCTGAATCTCGACAGGATCAAGAGCTTGATGCGCACAGATGGATTTTCCCTTCAACGCCGAGTCTCTATCGACGGCAAGGGGAGCTCCCGGTACGGCGGCGAACTCCTAATGTTCAAAGGACAGGATCGGGAGGCGATCGCCGTGATCTATAGCGGCGCGGGCGTCGGTACCGCCATCGTAGTCAACATCATCACCGCCATGGAGCGATTCAAATGATGCTCCGCCCATCGTTTGTGCATGAACAACGCGGCCAGTCAGCGATGGAATATCTCGTGATCTGCGCAGCACTTGCCCTGGCGATCGGCCTGGGGCTGGCCGGCGATGACAGCGCGTTGTCGGAGCTCATTGAGGCCTTCAGGGTCGCCTACCAGAAATTCAGCTATGCGCTCTCTTTGCCGGGTTGATGATGAAACTGGCCATTCTACGTAGTCTCAAACCCGACAAGACCTGGGCGGTCCTGGCCCTCGCCATCGGTATCGGCGTGGTGGCCGCCATCGGTGCGAAACGCTACCTGTCGAATCAACTGGCCGCAATCGAGGCCCGCGCCACGGGCAAGACCGTCGCTGTGATCGTCGCCAAGCGCGATCTCGCCAAAGGCACCAGACTCTCTGCCGATAGCCTTGCCGTACGTCCCGTGCCCCAGAAATTTTCCCATTCGGTTGCCGTCGTACCGGAGCAGTTCGATCGCGTCGATGGCCAAGTGCTGGCCTATCCAGTCAAGAGCGGTGAGATGATTCTTTGGGGCCTGCTCGAGGACAAGAAGTCCCCTACCTTCTCCGCCCGGGTGGAAGCCGGTCGTCGGGCTATGACCGTACCCGTCGATGAAATCAACTCGATTTCAGGAATGCTCGAACCTGGTGACACTATCGACCTGATGGTCACCATCGAGCGCAAGGACAAGAAGATCACCTTCCCGTTGCTGCAGTCCGTCCGAGTGATGGCGACCGGCCAGCGTTCGGCGGATGACCCCAAGAGCGGCGAGCGGCGGCGGTATTCCACGGTTACGCTCGACACCTCTCCGGCGCAGGCGCAGCGCGTCATCGTCGCGCGCGAAGCGGGCAAGATCACCGCGCTGTTGCGCAATCCCCAAGACAAGCAAGCAATACCCAATGCGGCTGGCGATGTCGCCGCGCTGCTCGGGATCAAGGACGGCGCGGAACAGCTTGCCGACGGAGACGAGCAACAGATTCCGGTGCTCTATGGAGGGCGCGGTAGCAGGTTCCCGACGAATGGTTTGAGGCTGGGCCAATCCCTCAGTGCCGAGGGTTTCGTCCGGCAAGGCGATTGGGGCGCGCAGATCCCGGCCACGGCCGCACCGAGGCGGTAAGTGCATGGCACAAGGGTCATCCCAAGGCTTCCCCGTAGATCCTCTGAACAGCAGGCACCGACATGAGCAAGACTCAAATTCCTGCGCACATTCGCCCGGCCGAACGCAAACCAACCGGGCCGCTAGGAAGCCTCTTGGGCGCGATCCTGATCTGTCTCGCCTGCGCCTTCCCCGCCCAGGCGCAAAATCGACCTCCATCCGGGAGCCCCGTCATGTCCGTGCCGACCTTTCCGGCAAAGGGTGAGCACAATCGTATAAGCGATAGCGACCGGCCAGGGAGCAAACGCCCGGTGCGGCCCCGACGTCAAGTCGACGATCCCGTCCCAAGGCTGGAAGAGCCGGGACAAATTTATGAGATGGAAATGTTCGTCGGCGAATCGAGGGTACTGCCCGCCCCGTCAGTGGCGCGTATCGCCGTTGGCAACGGTCAGATAATGACGGCTGCGGCGCTCGACAAAAAGGAGGTGATCATCTTCGCCAACGCGGTTGGAACTTCTTCGCTATTTGTTTGGAACGAGGATGGTCTCTATCGGCGGGTCAAGGTCAACATCGTGCCGGGTGACATCAGTCGCATCGTCCGCGAGGTGGCGGCATTTCTCACTGCGATCCCTGCTGCCAAGGCCTCCATCGTGGGCGACAAAGTGATCGTGGAAGGCGACAACCTATCTGACGCCGATCTCGCAAAAGTCGAGCAACTCGGGCTGCGCTACCCGCAAATCGTCAATTTCACGAACCGCCTCGGCTGGGAGCAGATGGTGATGATGGATGTCAAGGTCGTCGAGTTTCCGGTCACCGAACTGCGCGACATCGGCATCAAGTGGAGCACCACCGGGGGTGTTGCGATCGGTGGCATTTGGGGGCCTATACGGCGCGGCGACGAGGGTCCCTATCAGATCAATATCCCATCAGGGCAAGACACACCTGCGCCGATTGTCAACCAAGATGGCAGTGGTCCCGCACCGGTGTCACGGGGCTTGAATATCCTCGGTGCAGCCAATCTCGGCTTGAACGCACAACTCAATCTGTTGGTGCAGGAAGGCAAGACGGTGATCCTCGCCGAGCCGCAACTGTCTGCCCGCAACGGCTCGAAGGCGAGCTTCCTTGCCGGCGGCGAATTTCCCTACGTCGTTTCGACGATCAACGGTCCCAGCGTCTTTTTCAAGCCATACGGCGTCAAGCTGGACATCCTACCGCGCGTGGATCGCAACGGCACCATCCGCGCCACCATCGAATACGAGGTGAGTTCGATCGACGACTCGATCAAAACTTCGGCGGGCCCGGCCCTGAGGACACGCAAGACGAATACCGAATTCAACGTGAAAAGCGGCGAAACCATCGTGCTCTCCGGACTGCTACAGCGCGAAGACAGCAGCAACATCGACAAGCTGCCCTTCCTCGGAGATGTTCCGATTCTAGGCGCCCTGTTCCGCTCCCGACGGTATCAGAACAAGGAGACCGAACTCGTGGTGTTTGTCACCCCGACCGTGATCGACAGCCACTCTCCGGGCTTGGTGGACCGCATCGGCCGCACCACCGAACGCTTGCGGCGGAATCTCGGCAAGCCGCCCTATCTGAGCCAGCCGCTGCAACCGGGGCAAGATCCGGCCAGGACCAACGAAGCGCCGCCTGGGTCAGACGTGGAGGGATCTTCTGAGATGCCCCTGTTGACCGCCGATACCTTGGCCAAGCTACCTTCCGATCCACAGGCTCAGCATAAATGACCACAGAATCGCCATGCTGGAAATAGAAATCATCGATGCCGATCAGACGCGACGCGTGGTGCAGACACCGGACGACTGCATCATCGGTAAGGGTGCGCAAAACGAGATTCCCTTGGGCAGCTGGAGAGTGGCAAAGGAGCACGCACGCATCTTCAGGAGCCCTTCCGGCGTGCTGGTGGAGGAAATGGGAGCGTTCGGCGGGGTCAGCGTAAACGGCCAGCGAATCGACGTCCAGTATGGCCCGCTGCAAGCAAGCGACGTCATCGGCATAGGCCCCTTCAAATTGCGCGTGACGGCGCTCGCTGCTGCTATCCCGGAGGCGCAAGCAGTGTCTCCCGGCTCTCTTTCGGATACCGGTTCCAGCTGGCCGCGCAGGGCAAGGGGCGAAACCTCTGCGGCGGGACCAACCTCTGAGATGAAGCCTGCAACCGGCGTTGTCCAGAATCAGGATCCGCAGCGCAGGGAGATTGAGTTCGAGTGGCGCAAGCGCATCCACAGCAAGTTGCTGGAAACGATGGACTTGCGTCGCCGCGATATCTCCACCATGAGCGACGAACACCTGCGCAGTGAAACAGAGAGCCTGATTCGACAAATCCTCCAGGAGCAGAAGGCCGAAATTCCAGCGGCTCTGGAGCATGACCTGCTTTGCAAGCAGGTGCTCGACGAGGCGATCGGGCTGGGGCCGCTGGAAGAACTGCTGGAGGACGAGAGCGTCAGCGAAATCATGGTCAATCGCTGCGATGAAATCTATATCGAGCGCAAGGGCGTTCTGCTCAAGCACCCGCTCACCTTCACCAGCGACCGCGCAGTAATGGGGGTGATCGAGCGCATCGTCGCACCCCTGGGACGCCGCATCGATGAATCCTCCCCCATGGTCGACGCCCGCTTGAGGGATGGGTCCCGGGTCAATGCCATCATTCCGCCATTGGCACTCAAGGGTCCTGCGCTTACCATACGCAAGTTCGCCAGACACAAGCTCGGTGCGGAAGACCTGGTGCGGATTGGCTCGATCAGTCGGTCCATGGCCGAGTTTCTGAGAGTTTGCGTCGAGTCGCGCAAGAACATCATCGTCTCCGGGGGCACTGGCTCAGGCAAGACGACTCTGCTCAACATCCTCTCGAACTTCATTCCCCCGAGTGAGCGGGTGATCACCGTCGAAGACGCCGCCGAACTCAAGCTGCACCATGAGCACTTGATCAGCCTCGAATCGCGGCCCGCCAATGTCGAAGGAAAGGGCGCAATCCATATCCGCGACCTGGTCAAGAACACGCTGCGCATGCGTCCCGACCGGATTGTCGTAGGCGAATGCCGGGGCGCGGAGGCACTCGACATGCTGCAAGCCATGAATACTGGCCACGAGGGCTCGCTCACCACGCTGCACGCCAATTCTCCGCGGGATGGATTGGCCCGGCTGGAGACCATGGTGCTGATGGCCGGCATGGACTTGCCACTCGTCGCCATTCGCGAGCAGGTGGCCGCCGCCGTGGACCTGATCGTGCAACAAACACGTTTCTCTTGCGGTGCCAGGATCGTCACCAGCATCACGGAAATCACCGGCATGGAGAGCGGCAAGATCCAGATGCAGGAACTATTCAAGTTTACGGGCAAGGCTTATGACCCGACGAGCGGAAGAATCAAGGGCTACTTTACCGGTTGCGACATGGCGCCGAGATTCTATGAAGAACTTCTTGCCGCAGGCAATGTTCTGGATATGGCCATCTTCAAACCGACCGCGGGCGACGTGAGCCGGACTGGTGAATCGGCTGACCTGGACCTCGGGAGGGAGCCATGAGCGACGGCGAGACGGCCGGCCTCCTGAGCTTCGTCGTGGCCCTATCGACCGGCCTGCTTGCGTGGTTCGCGATCGACGTCGGGACGGCGACTCTGGCCCGGTACCGCAGCAGTTTCACCGAACGCGCGAAATTTCAGGCCGAGGAATTCTTTCTGTTCATCGACCCAGCCAAGCTATTCGTCGCCAACATCGCGGTGATGAGCTTGGGCGCTTTGCTCGTCTGGATCGTCACCGGCAGCATTTTGGCCGCGCTTCCGGTCTTTCTTTCCTTGGCGCTGATGCCGCGACTGCTATATGCCTGGATGCGCAGGCGTCGTTTGCAGAAGTTCGAAGAACAACTTCCGGATGCCCTGATGATGCTTTCCGGCGACCTGTTAGCCGGTCTCGGGCTCAGCGCCGCCATTCAGCAAGTGGTGCGCGAAGCACAAGCACCGTTAGCCCAGGAATTCGCCCTGATGCTGCGCGAGCAGAGACTCGGTGCCACCTTGGAGCAGAGCTTGAACAATCTCAACCGCCGCATGCCGACGCAGACCACCACGCTGGCGACATCCGCAATGCGCATCGCCGCCGAGACGGGTGGCGGTTTGGCCGAAACCCTGCAGCGAACCGCCCAAGCCGTCCGCAGCCGCTTGCAAATGGAAGGGAAGATCGCCGCGCTGACGGCGCAGGGCAAGCTGCAAGCCTGGGTGGTCGGATTGCTTCCCTTGGTGCTCATGGCCATTCTCAACAAAATGGAGCCCGAGGCCATGGGCTTGCTCTGGCACACCGGCATCGGCTGGGCGACGCTAACGGCGATCGCATTCCTCGAGTTCATGGGGATATACGTGATACGCAAGATCGTCGCGATCGATGTTTGAAGCTGAACGCTCATGACTGAATATTTTCCCGAAGGCGAACTGCCGCTCACACTTGTCCTGGCCCTCGCGACGGGTCTGTCCGCGGCGCTAATTGCCGGGCTTTTCGCCCATGCGGTGGCGGCCATCCCCGAGGAGCAGCGGGAATTCAAAGATCCCCCGCCACTGGCTTTTCGCCTCGCCTGGTGGCCGATTCAGTGGATCAGCCATTACCTCGGCCCGATCATTTTCCGCAGGACCCACCATAAACTCCTCGCTCAACTGCGCAAGGCCGGTCTGGACTACAGCATCAGCCCGGTGCAGTTCATCGCAGCACGCAGCGTCTGCGCCCTGATTCTCGTCACGGTCGGTCTCTGGGTGCTGGCTTCCTTCGCAGCGTCAGAGTCTGGCGCGGATGGAGTTGGCGCGAGCGCCTACTTCCAAGTCATCGCCACGAGCGCATTGTTCGGTTGGCTTTATCCCGCCATCTGGCTCAAGGATCGGCTCGCATTGCGTCGCCGGGAACTGCTCAAGACCCTGCCCTTCTATCTCGACATCATCACCCTCTGCGTCGAAGCCGGACTGAACGTGCAAGGCGCCATGAAGCAAGCCGTCGCAAAGGGTCCGAAGGGGGTACTCAGGGATGAGTTTCAGCGCGTGTTGCGCGACATTCGTGCCGGCAAGGCACGTGCCGAAGCCTTGCTCAACATGGCCGAGCGCCTGAACGAGCCCGGCGCGACCCATTTCACCACCGCCGTGATCCAGGCAGAGAGCATGGGCATGAACCTGGGGCCGGTGCTGCGGGCGCAAGCCGATCAGCGCCGGGCAGAGCGCTTTCAACGCGCCGAGAGAGCGGCGATGGAAGCGCCCGTGAAGCTGTTGTTCCCGCTGATCGCGTTCATCTTCCCGTGCACCTTCATCGTCCTGTTCTTTCCCATCGCCATGAAATTCATGAACGCGGGCCTGTAAGACTGGGGCAGGACATTCCGCGACGAGCGCAAGAGATGCGACGAGACGACGATATCAAAACGAGGGCGGTACTGCATAGCCGTGCCGGCGCGCACAGCCTAGCCATCAGGCTCGCCGACGGCTTTTTCGGCCGCTTCAAGGGGCTGATGCTGGCGGCGCCCTTGCGCAGAGATCAGGGGCTCTTGATTACTCGTTGCAGTTCGGTGCATACAGCCTGGATGCGCTATCCCATCGATCTGATTTATCTCGACAGGACGGGACTCGCAGTCAAATGCGTGCCGAAACTCAGGCCCTGGCGCTGCAGTTTTGGCGGCGCAGGCGCCGTCCATGCCTTGGAGCTGCAGGCCGGCTCGATAGAGCGCCTGGAACTCGGGCCGGGCGATCACCTGGACTTCCCGGCCTGGCAAGGCGCAGGACGGCCGGCATGCATCTTCCCCAAGCGAGAGCGTGGTTCGGCAATGATCGAATTCTCCTTGGTGGGGCCGCTCATCACGCTTCTGGGCATGGCCGTCCTGCAATACGGACTGTTGTTCTTCGCCAAGAATCAGATCAACCACGCCGGCTTCATGGCTGCACGGGCGGGCGCTATGGGCCATGCAGATATCGACAGCGTGAAGCGGGCCTACGTGCGGGCGTTGATTCCCCTGTACGGCGGCGGGAAGAATAGCGAAGAACTGAAACAAGCATTCGACAAGGCAGCCCAGGATGTCTCGGCCAACGTCAAGTTCGAACTCCTCAATCCCGCCAGGGAGAGCTTCGACGACTGGCGGGATGAGACTCTGCAGGAAACGATCGGCGATGGCAGACGCGTTATCCCGAACGGCGGACTGGCCTTCAGGGATCCTGCCGAGATCGGGACGCAGTCGGGTCAGAGCATTCAGGATGCCAATCTGATCCAGATCCGCATCACTCACGGCTATGAGTTGAAGGTCCCGCTGATCAATACCGTCATCGAATTCATGTTGCGCTGGAGCGACGACGGCAGCGATCCGTTTGTCAGCGCGCTCTACAGAAGCGATCGTATCCCGGTGGTGAGTCACGTCACGCTGCAGATGCAATCCGACGCCGTCGAGCCGAACGATCCTGTGTCGATGCCGGGAGCGGACAGGAATGGCGAAACCCAGGAACCGGACGAAACGGCAGCGGACAGCCGTCCACCGCCCACTTGCCTGACCATCGGCTGCACGGTCTTAGCCGAGCCGGACGCCCCGGTCGATACCGGCCCCGCCTCGGGTGCCGACCCGTCTCCGCCCGGCTGCCCTCCGGGCGACCCGGGCTGCACGCAGATGTGCAGCGCAGCGATGGGATGAGTGCAAAGAAAAGCCCGCACTGGGCGGGCTAGGCCATTCCCAAGGGAGGAGGATATGGAAATGGTGGAGACGCTGGCACTATGACATATGCTTGGACGCATTGCAACAGCGGATCGGCGCGGATACTGGTTCGGCGCGAAAAAAAACCAGCCCGGGGGCTGGCTTCGTTGGGCGCCGCTGGCCGGATCACTTGGCGCCGGCGAGGATCCATGTGACCAGGGTCTTGATATCCGCGGCCTTGACCTGGGGAGCATTCGGCGGCATCGGGATCGCACCCCAGACGCCCGAACCACCCTTCTCGACCTTCGCGATCAGCTTGGCTTCGGCGCCCTTGTCGCCGGCGTACTTCTTGGCGACGTCGCGGTAGGCCGGGCCGACCAGCTTGTGATCCACTGCGTGGCAGGCCAGGCAATTGCTCTTCTTGGCCAGGTCCAGACCGGCGGAAGCCATGGCCGGGGCGGCGGCCACGACCGCGGTAGCGACGAGCGCTGAGATGATGACAGATTTCATAAATTCCTCACTAGGGTTGAATTAAGAGACCGTTGCCAGGCAACGTCGGAAATAGCGTCCGCGAATCTTACCCGAATCTCGGCATCAAGGAAATTCGCCCAACATCCGCTCCATTTCCGCCCAGCTTGCGACTGGGGCAAGGCAAGTAACGCCGCTGCATACCCAGGCGTTGACCTGATCACCCTCCGGCTTGGAAAGAATCTGCGGCAGGCCGGTCAGGCCATTGGGAAGGGGCAGCACCAGCGTTGCCGGCAGATAGCGTCGTTCCAGCCTTCCCTGCCAGTCCCGCACCTGGTCCGTCGGGCCGCGCAGGATCACCAGGCGGGGCGGCTCCAGCCAATCCTCCAGGGCCTCCAGCAGGCTGGCAAAACCGCCGCTGTGGCGGGAGAACTGGGGTTGGAACAGGCGCAGGGTGCTCTTTGCAGCGTCGCCGAATGCTTGCAAGCCGGTCAGGTGCGCCAGCCGCTGCAGCGCGAAGGCGGCGACGCCGTTGCCCGCTGGCGTGGCGTTGTCGTGTCCGGGCTTGGGCCGGTGGATCAGCGCCTCGTGGCGGTGAGCGGTGAAGAAGAAGCCGCCGTCTTCCCGGTCGGCGAAGCCGTCGAGCAGGGCAAAACCCAGCGCCTGGGCGAATTCGAGGTCCCCGCTGCGGAAGTCGGCCTGCATTAGTTCGATCAAGGCCTTGATCAGGAGAGCGTGGTCGTCTAGGTAGGCGTCCAGATGGGCGCGGCCGTCCTTGTAGGTGGCCAATAGGTGCCCACCCCCCAACGCCCGCTCCGGCGGCGGGGGCAACCGTTGTTCGTCCCTGCGGGACTCAGTGTTGCACGCTGCGCCGGGCTCGGGGTCCCCCAAGAGGACTTCCTCCGGGGCGCGGCCCTTCGCCCGGCGCAAATCTTCGGCCAATCCACGGTTTGTCGCCTCCCCGTCGCGCCAGAGGGTATTGCGGATGAAGTCCAAGGCGCGCCTGGCCGAGGCGAGCCAGTCGGGGCGGCCAAAGATCCGGGCGGCGTGGGCCATGCCCTCGATCATCAGGGCGTTCCAACTGCTCAGCACCTTCTCGTCGCGGCCGGGGCGGATGCGCCGTTCGCGGACGGCGAAGAGCTTCTTCCGGGCTGTGGCCAGGAGTGCTGCCTCGCTCTCGGGGAGCGCTGCTGAGACGCGCAGATGCCAGTGCGCCGCCTCGAAGTTGGGCGGGCCGTCCAGGCCCCAGTGGCGCGCCGCGACCCGGTATTCCTCGGGGTCCAGGACCTCCCGGAACTCCTCCTGGCTCCAGACGTAGAACCTGCCTTCCTCGCCCTCGGAATCGGCGTCTAGCGAGGAGTAGTAGCCGCCCTCGGGAGATTGCATCTCGCGCACCGCCCAGGCCGCGATGCCCTCCGCCGCCTCGCGGAACAGCCCTTCGCCGGTGATCGCCCAGGCGTCGGCGTAGAGGCCGAGCAGCGGCCCGTTGTCGTAGAGCATTTTCTCGAAGTGGGGAATCTCCCAGCGCTCGTCCACGCTGTAGCGACAGAAACCGCCGCCGATCTGGTCGTGGATGCCGCCCTCGGCCATCCGCCGCAAGGTGGCGAGCGCCATGTCGCGGGCCGCGCTGTCGCCATCGGCGGCATAGCGACGCAGCAGGAAGGCGAGGTCGGTCGGATGGGGAAATTTCGGCGCCTTGCCGAAGCCGCCGTACTGCTGGTCGAAGCTCCCGGCCAAGTACTCGCGCAACGCCGCCAGCGGCCCGCGCTCGAGCGTCGCCCCCGGATCTGCCGGCGCCGGCACGGTGCTGGCCAGCGCCTGGCGCAGCCTGCCGTTTTGCTCCTCGATCTCGCCGCGCTGCTCTCGATAGCTCTGCGCCACCCGCGCCGCCAGGTCGGTAAAGCCGGGCAGGCCGTAGCGCGGCGCGCTCGGAAAGTAGGTGCCGCCGAAGAATGGAGAGCCGTCCGGCGCCAGGAACATCGTCAGCGGCCAGCCGCCGGCGCGGCCGGTGAGCATCTGGTGGGCGCTCTGGTAGATCTGGTCGAGGTCCGGGCGCTCTTCCCGGTCGACCTTGATGTTCACGAACAGACGATTCATCACCGCCGCCACCTCGGGGTCCTCGAAGGACTCGTGCGCCATGACGTGGCACCAGTGGCAGGCGGAGTAGCCGATCGAGAGCAGGATCGGCTTGTCCTCGCGCCGCGCCAGCGATAGCGCCTCCTCGCCCCAGGGATACCAATCGACGGGGTTGTCGGCGTGCTGCTGCAGATAGGGCGAGGTCTCCAGGGCCAGGCGGCCTCTGGCGGCGTGCGTGGACATGAATGGCGCTCCCGGGACGAGTCGCCATTCTGCCACGAAAACCAGAGTGTTTTTGTCGGCTATTGCCCCGCCCCACCAGTTGCGCGCCGAGCAAGTCAATTGTCATTCGCACTATTATTCATTAGGCATTATATTGGGAGTACTTAAAATTTCGGCTGACCGATCAACTCTCGCGACCAAGCAAGGAGTACGAACATGGACAAGAAACTCACGACCAACGCCGGCTGCCCCGTCGTCGACAACCAGAACGTGATGACCGCCGGCCCACGGGGCCCGCAGTTGCTGCAGGACGTCTGGTTCCTGGAGAAACTCGCCCACTTCGACCGCGAGGTGATTCCCGAGCGCCGCATGCACGCCAAGGGCTCCGGCGCCTACGGCAGCCTCACCGTCACCCACGACATCACGAAATACACGCGGGCGAAGATCTTCTCGCCGATCGGCAAGAAAACCGAGTTGTTCGCCCGTTTCTCCACCGTGGCCGGCGAGCGCGGCGCGGCCGATGCCGAGCGCGACATCCGCGGCTTCGCCGTCAGGTTCTACACAGAGGAAGGCAACTGGGATCTGGTCGGCAACAACACGCCGGTGTTCTTCCTGCGCGACCCGCTCAAGTTCCCCGATCTGAATCATGCCGTGAAACGCGACCCGCGCACCAACCTGCGCAGCGCGAAGAACAACTGGGACTTCTGGACGCTGCTGCCCGAAGCGCTGCACCAGGTCACCATCGTCATGAGCGACCGCGGCATTCCCGCCACCTACCGCAACATGCACGGCTTCGGCAGCCACACCTTCAGCTTCATCAACGCGAAAAACGAGCGTTACTGGGTCAAGTTCCACTTCGAGTCGCATCAGGGCATCAAGAACCTCACCGATGCCGAGGCCGAGGCGCTGGTCGGCAAGGATCGCGAGAGCCATCAGCGCGACCTCTACGAGAGCATCGAAAAGGGCGAGTTCCCGAAGTGGACGCTCAAGGTGCAGATCATGCCTGAAGCCGATGCCGCCAAGGTCGCTTACCACCCCTTCGACCTCACCAAGATCTGGCCGCACAAGGACTACCCGCTGATCGAGGTCGGCGTGATGGAGCTCAACCGCAATCCGGAGAACTACTTCGCCGAGGTCGAGCAGGCCGCCTTCAACCCCGCCAGTGTGCCGCCCGGCATCGGTTTCTCGCCCGACAAGATGCTGCAGGGACGGCTTTTCTCCTACGGCGACGCGCAGCGCTACCGGCTCGGCGTCAATCACCACCTGATTCCGGTCAACACCGCCCGCTGCGCGGTGCACAGTTACCATCGCGATGGCGCCATGCGGGTCGACGGCAACCACGGCAGCACGCTCGGTTACGAGCCCAACGACCAAGGCGAATGGGCCGAGCAGCCGGATTACCGCGAGCCGCCGCTGAACCTTGAGGGCGCGGCCGATCACTGGAACCACCGCGAAGACGCGGACTACTTCTCGCAACCCGGAGCACTGTTCCGCCTGATGAGCCAGGCGCAGCAGCAGATCCTGTTCGAGAACACCGCACGCTCGATCGGCGAGGCAGCGCGCGAGATCCAGTTGCGCCACATTCGCCATTGCCTGAAGGCCGACCCGGCTTATGGCGAGGGCATCGCCAGGGCGCTGGGCATCGCAGTGAGCGAGGCGGGCTGAGAACGAGGAATCAAGATGGATCTCGCTGCACCAAAATCCGGCTGGCTGGCGCTGTTGCGCGACCACGCGCGGCACCATGGGCCGGCGATGCTGGGTTTGGGACTCGCCCTGCTGGGCGTGCTTGCATTGCTGATCCAGAGCCTGGTGCAGGCGGCCGGCGGCAACGCCGCCCCGGGGCTGCGTCTTGCCATGCTCGGCGGGGTAGCCGGGTTTGCGACAACGACATTGGGCGCATTGCCGGCGCTGGTGCTGCGCGGATTGCCGCAGCGCGTGGAGGACAGTCTGCTGGGGTTGGCGGCGGGGATGATGCTCGCCGCCAGCGCCTTCTCGCTGCTCCTGCCCGGGCTGGGAGCCGGTGCGGAAATGCTCCGCAGCAAGCCACTCGGTGCCGCCGTGGTGGTGATCGGCATGGCGCTGGGCGTGCTGCTGATGCTTGGGCTCGACGAATTCACCCCCCACGAGCATGAGAAGACCGGTCCCTGCGGGCCCGGCTTTGAGCGCTGCAGCCGCGTCTGGCTGTTCGTCTTCGCCATTGCCTTGCACAACCTGCCCGAGGGCATGGCGATCGGTGTCAGCTTTTCGCAGGCAGACATGGCGGTGGGATTGCCGCTCACCACCGCTATTGCGCTGCAAGACATTCCGGAAGGGCTGGCGGTGGCGCTGGCACTGCGCGGAGCCGGCTTCGCGCCGGGACTGGCTGTGCTGGTGGCAGCCGCCAGCGGTTTGCTCGAGCCCTTGGGCGCACTGCTCGGCGTCGGCCTGTCCAGCGGTCTCGCAGTGGCCTACCCGATCGGCCTCGGGCTCGCCGCAGGCGCGATGATCTTCGTCGTCTCGCATGAAGTCATTCCGGAAACCCACCGCAACGGCCACCAGACCCCTGCAACGCTCGGTCTGATGGCCGGCTTCGCCCTGATGATGGTGTTGGATACCACGCTGGGCTGATCATTTTTTTACCAAGGAGAATCGACCGTGAACAAAGCCAAGACCCTTGCAATCGACATCGGCATCAACGCCAACGAGCGCGGGAAAATCGTCCAGGGCCTTTCCGCCCTGCTCGCCGACAGCTACACGCTCTACCTGATGACGCACAACTTCCACTGGAACGTCACCGGGCCGCAGTTCAACACCCTGCATCAGATGTTCATGGTCCAGTACACCGAACAATGGAATGCCCTCGACATGATCGCGGAACGCATCCGCGCGCTCGGCCATCCTGCCCCCGGAACCTACAAGGAGTTCGTCAAGCTGGCATCGATCAAGGAGGTTGACGGCGTGCCCAAGGCGACAGACATGATCCGCCATCTGGTCGCCGCCCAGGAAGCCACGGCGCGCACCGCCCGCACACTGTTTCCGCTGGTGGATGCCGCGAACGACCAGCCGACGGCCGATCTATTGACCCAGCGCCTGGAAGTGCACGAGAAAACCGCCTGGATGTTGCGCAGCCTGCTCGAGGATTGAGCAGATTTTGCTCTGATTCTGCGTGACGGAGCCGAGCTGCGTTGACAATTTTGCATAGCGCTCTGTGGCTAATTTTTTAAACATCTTCCACCTTGCCTACCTACTGGGAGAATTCCATGCGGAGAATCTACTTCCTCGTTCCAGACATCCCGATGGCCAAGCGTATCGTCGATGAATTGCTGTTGGCGCGCATAGAGGAGCGTCACCTTCACGTGCTCGCGAAGCGTGGCACGCCGCTCGAAGATCTGCCTGAGGCGAGCCTGCTGCAAAAGACCGACTTCATACCAGCGACGCAGCGCGGCCTCGCTCTGGGGGGCGCGACAGGGATGCTCGCAGGCCTCGTGGCTCTGGCGTTGCCGGCAGCCCCCGTGGTGATCGCCGGAGGCGTGCTGCTCGCCACCTCGCTGGCGGGCGCGGGGGTGGGGGCTTGGCTAGGCGGCATGGTCGGAATGAACGTCGGTAACACGCGGCTCCGGCAGTTCGCGGATGCGATCGAGGCTGGTGCGCTCCTGGTGATGGCCGATGTACCCCGCGACCGGGTCGAGGAGATCGAAGCGCGGGTGAGGACCCACCTGCCCGCCGTCGATATCCATGGAACCGAGCCCACGATCCCGCCATTTCCATGAGTCCACGGGCTGGACGCCAGACCCATTTTTGGGAGAACAAGAATGTCGCACGAGGGCGATCATGAAACTGTTGGAGAATTGAGCGACAACGAGGCCATGGCCCTCCGCGAGGCGCTCGACGATGAGTATCGCGCGTGGGCAACCTACGACCAGGTGATTGCCGACTTCGGCGAGGTGCCGCCGTTCAGCCATATCCGCCAAGCCGAGGCGCGACATATTGCGGCGCTGCTGACGCTGTTCGAGCGTTATGGCCTGCCGGTCCCGCCGAATCCCTGGCCGGGAAAGACGCCGCACTACCCAAGCGTCGACGCGGCCTGCGTGGCGGCGGTGCAGGCGGAAACCGACAACGCCGCGCTCTATGACCGCCTGCTCGCGAGCACACGCAGGCCCGATATCCTCGCGGTGTTGCAAGCGCTGCGTTCGGCCTCGCAGGACAGGCATCTGCCTGCCTTCCAGCGTTGCGCGCAACGCCCCTCGGGCGGCGGAAGTGGGCGTGGTGCGGGGCCCCAAATGCATGGAAGGGGCTGGTCATGAGTGCCATCGCGGAGAAAGGCGGCGGGAGCTTTCAGGGCATCAAGCTCTTGCTGTGCGAGAACCCGCTGCCGCCGATCGACGAGGCCATCGCCGCCGCGCAAGCCGAGGTGGCGCACAGCAACTACTACACCGAGGCCTATTCGGCGCCGCTGCGCCGGCTCATCAGCGAGCAGATCGGTGTTCCTGAACGGCTCATTCACATCAACGCCGGTTCCGAGCTCATCCTGCGCCAGCTCTTTGACCGCTTCGGTCAGCAGGTCCACCTGCTTATGCCGACCTATTCCCTCTTTCCGGAGATCGGCCGGCGGTATACCGAAAACCGCCTGCTCCCCGAGCAAGACTTCGCGTTTGACCTTAACCAACTGGGGGTTCCGGACGGCACCACGCTCGTTGTGATCGTGAACCCGAACAATCCCAACGGCGGCATCTTCGACATGGCGCCCTTGCCGGAGCTTTTGCGCCGCCACCCGAAGACGCGCTTCCTGATCGACGAGGCGTTCATTGGACTGGCCGGCGACTCGGTCGCCAACCTGGTGCCTGAGTATTCCAACCTGCTGGTCACGCGCACACTGTCCAAGGCACACAGCCTGGCAGGATTTCGCGTCGGCTACGCCGTGCTGCCCGAGGCCATCGCGGACGACCTGAACGGCCACAATGACGCCTACCCGCTCGCCCGCCCCAGCCAGGCAGCGGCCATCGCCACGCTCCGGCACGAAGACCAGATTCATGCCCGTGCCGCGCAGTTGCACGCCTGGACCGAGGAACTCTCGGGAGAGTTGCGCATCCTGGGCATGCGCACTTATCCCACCCGGACCTATTTCTTCCTGGCCGATTTCGCGCCGCACAATGCGGCCGGGATTGCCGACCGGCTCCGCAGCCGCAACATCCTTGTCAAGCCGCTGAACGACCCGGCGCTCGGTCCGGGCTATATGCGCATCACCACGGCATTGCCCGACGACAACCGCCGGTTCATTGAAGCGCTGCGCGAGGTGCTGCCCCGTGCCTAGAGTTGCCCCCTTCGAGGCCCACCATCAGCGCTACGAGGCTTGGTTCGAAAAGCACGAGGCCGCCTATCTTTCGGAGCTGCTCGCCCTGCGGCCGTTCGTGCCCTGGGAGGGGCTGGGAATCGAGATCGGGGTGGGCAGCGGCCGCTTCGCCGCGCCGCTGGGAGTGCAGGTGGGCGTGGATCCCTCGCCCGCGATGCTCGTCCACGCCGCTGCGCGCGGCATCGAGGTCGTGGAAGGCGTGGCCGAAAATCTGTCTTTCGCAGACGGCAGCTTCGACCACGCCCTGGTGGTGACCACCCTCTGCTTTGTGGATTCGCCGGTAGCGATGCTCGCCGAGGCGCGCAGGGTGCTCAAGCCGGGCGGGCGCCTGGTGGTGGGCTTCATCGACCGGGAGAGCGCCATGGGGCAGGATTATCTGGCGCACCAGGCAGAGAATGTGTTTTACCGCGAGGCCACTTTCCATTCCGCTGACGAGGTGGCGCAGCTGCTGCTGGCAACCGGCTTCGCGATTGGCGCCTGGGGCCAGACACTGGCGCACCCCCTGCCCGAGACGCGGGAGATCGAACCCCTGCGGCCAGGGCGCGGCGAACGTGCATTCGTGGTCGTCGCAGCAACGAAGGACGGATGATCGGTGGCTACGATTGCCAACACCATCGCGTTCTTGATCACGCTCTGGGCCTTGCACGCGGGCGCCGCGCCCGTTCTCGCGCCGCTGCCGGTGTTCGTGAGCATCCTGCCGCAAAAGTACTTCGTCGAGCGCGTCGGCGGCGGGCGGGTTGCGGTTTCGGTGATGGTGGGGCCCGGACAAAGCCCGGAGACCTACGAGCCGACGCCGCGTCAGATGGCGGCATTGTCGCGGGCGCGGCTGTACTTTTCCATCGGGGTGGCGTTCGAGGATACCTGGATGAAACGTATCCAGGCCGCCAATCCCGCCCTGCGCCTGGCGCCCATGCAGCGCGGCGTCGCGTTGCTGCCCCTGGCCGGCCCCAGCGGGGAAGCTGGCGGTAGGGACCCGCACATCTGGACCAGTCCGGCTCGGGTGAAAATCATGGCGGCAACGATCCGCGCCGCCCTGATCGAGCTCGACCCCGCCCACCGTGGCGAGTTCGAAGCGAACTATCGTGCGTTCATCGCCGAGTTGGACGCGCTGGATCAGGAACTCCGGGCGATTCTGGCGCCGGCCCGGGGCAAGCCCTTGCTGGTGTTCCACCCGTCCTGGGGCTACTTCGCGAACGACTATCGATTGCGCCAGATCCCGATCGAAGCGGAAGGCAAGGAACCGGGGGCGAGTTCTCTCGCGCGCGTAATCGATCTGGGCAAGCGGGAGGACGTGAAGGTCATTTTCGTGCAGACCCAATTCAGCCGGCGCACCGCCGAGACCGTCGCCGCGGCCATCGGCGCCCGAGTGGTGGCGGTGGACCCGCTGGCGGAGGATTATCCGCAAAACCTGCTGCGGGTCGCGCGCGAGTTCGCCGATGTCCTGAAATGAAGCCGATCATCGAACTCACGGACGTTTCCTTCGCCTACGACATCGGCCCGCCAGCGCTGGAGCGCGTCAGCCTGGCCGTGGCGGAAGGCGAGTTCCTCGGCCTGGTGGGGCCCAACGGCGGCGGCAAGAGCACGCTGCTCAAGCTCGTGCTCGGCCTGCTGGAACCGGGTTCGGGCGAGCTGCGCGTGGCCGGTGGGACGCCTCAGGCGGCGCGGCGGATGGTCGGCTACGTGCCGCAATATGCCCGCTTCGCCCGCGACTTCCCGATCTCGGTGGAGGAAACGGTGCTGCTCGGGCGCCTCGGCACAGCCCGCTTGCTGGGCGGCTATGGCCCGGCAGACCGGGAAGTGGCGCGTCGCGCAATGGCCGAGACCGAGGTGCTCGAGCTGCGGCGGCGCCCGCTCGGTACGCTCTCCGGCGGGCAGGTGCAGCGCGTGCTGGTGGCGCGGGCGCTCGCCTGCGAGCCGCGCATCCTGATCCTCGACGAGCCCACCGCCAACATCGACATGCGTGGCGAGACCGAGATTTTCGACCTGTTCAAGCTCCTGAACCGGCGCATGACCATCGTCGTCGTCTCCCACGACGTCGGCTTCATCTCGCGCTACGTGACCCGGGTGGCCTGCCTCAACCGCACCCTGCTGTGCCACCAGCCGCTGCCGATCGGGACGGAGGTGATCGAGAGACTGTACGGCATGCCCGTGCAGCGCATCCCGCATGGCGATGCTCGCGAGATGGAGACGAAACCATGAGTGCGTTTCTGGAGGCGCTCTCCAGCCACGCGTTTCTGCAGCACGCCCTGGCCGCCGGCGCGCTGGCCAGCATCGCCTGCGGCATCGTCGGCAGCTACGTCGTGGTCAGGCGCATCGGCTACTTGGCCGGCGGCGTCGCCCACACCGTGCTGGGCGGCATGGGCATCGCCTATTTCCTGGGCAAGAGCCCGATCGGCGGCGCGCTGGTCGCCGCGCTGCTGGCGGCAATGATCATCGGCTGGGTGAGCCTGCGCTTCCGCCGGCACGAGGACACCATCATCGGGGCGCTGTGGGCGGTCGGCATGGCCATCGGCATCCTCTTCATTTCGCGCACGCCGGGCTACAACGTGGACCTGATGAGCTATCTGTTCGGCAACATTCTCATGGTGCCGCGCGGGGACCTTCTCCTCATGGCCGGCCTGGACGGCGTGATCGTCGCGCTGGTGCTGATGTTCCGCAAGCAATTTCTCGCGGTCTGCTTCGACGAGGAGTTCGCCCGCCTGCGCGGCGTGCCGGTCGCCGTGTTCTACCTCGGGCTGCTGCTGATGGTGGCCTTGACCGTGGTGATCCTGATCCAGGTGGTGGGCCTGGTGCTGGTGCTGGCGCTGCTGACCCTGCCGGCCGCCATCGCCGGCCAGTACGCGCGTTCGCTCGCCGCCATGATGGCGGCGGCGATCTTGCTCGGTATTGCCTTTACCAGCCTGGGATTGGCGCTTTCCTTCGCGCCGGATTTGCCGGCCGGGGCGACCATCGTCCTGCTGGCGGGTGCGGCGTACTTGCTTTCGGCGGCAGGCAGAGGCCTTTACCTGCATTTGGGCGGACGGCGCGCGCGAACGCCTCCAGGGAAGGGATGAATCCCTGTTCGAGGCTTGCAGGTACGCGATGGCCAAAGGAAGGGACATTCACCCCGATGCGCTTTCGCCGGCTATTGCTCCGCAGCCGGCGCGGTACCCGGGAACAGGGCGCGCCACCAGCGGCGGCGGCCCTCCGGCGCCGGACGCGCCGCCTGCAGGTCGGAGGGCGGCACGGGGCTCATGATCCAGCCCGGCAGCGGCGGGTGCTTGCCTGAGCCGCAGGATGAGCCGAGGTGGCCGGGGTCGTAGATCTTGACGAAGGAAGGGCGCTCCAGATCGTCGGCATAGACGATGCCGCAGTACGACTCGTGATGCTCGCGGCGCAGGAGTTCGTCGATGCGGCGCAGAAATTCTGCGATCTCCGCGGCGGCGGCGGGGGCGGTTGGCGGCGGCTCGCCGACCGCGTAGAGATACCAGGGGCTGGTCGGATCGATGCGCGCCCAGAAGGCGGCGAGCCCGTCCCAGGACATCACCGACCAGAGCCGGCCCGCATAGAGGCTGTCGAAATCGCCGCTCAAGGCTTGAGCTGGGAGACGTCGCGCACCGCGCCGGTGTCGGCGCTGGTGGTCATCGCGGCGTAGGCCAGGAGCGCCGAAGAGACCGCCCGCTCGCGCTTGACCGGCTTCCAGGCCGCAACTCCCCTGGCCTCCATCGCGGCGCGGCGGCGCCGCAGTTCCTCGGCGCCGACCGCGAGGTGGATGCGCCGCCCGGGGATGTCGATCTCGATTGGGTCGCCGTTCTCCACCAGGCCGATGGCGCCGCCGGCGGCGGCCTCCGGCGAGGCGTGGCCGATCGACAGGCCCGAGGTGCCGCCCGAGAAGCGCCCGTCGGTGAGCAGCGCGCAGGCCTTGCCCAGACCCTTGGACTTGATGTAGGAAGTGGGATAGAGCATCTCCTGCATGCCCGGCCCACCCTTGGGTCCCTCGTAGCGCACGATCACCACCTCGCCCGGCTTCACCTCGTCGCCCAGGATGCCCGTCACCGCATCCTCCTGGCTCTCATAGACGCGCGCCGGGCCGGTGAACTTGAGCACGCTGTCGTCGACGCCGGCGGTCTTGACGATGCAGCCCTTCTCCGCGATGTTGCCGAACAGCACCGCCAGGCCGCCGTCCTGCGAATAGGCGTTGGCTCTGTCACGGATGCAGCCGGCACTGCGGTCGAGGTCGTGCTCGGCGTAGCGGCGGTCCTGGGAGAAGGCCACCTGGCTCGGCACGCCGCCGGGCGCTGCGCGGTAGAAGTCGAACACCGCGGTGTCGTGGCTGCGCATCACGTCGTACAGCTCCAACGCCTCGCCCAGGGTCTTGCTATGCACGGTCGGCAGCTCGCGGTGGATCAGACCCGCCCGGTCGAGTTCGCCCAGGATGGCCATGATGCCGCCGGCGCGATGCACGTCCTCCATGTGGTACTGCTGGGTCGAGGGCGCCACCTTGCACAGGCAGGGGACGCGGCGCGAGATGCGGTCGATGTCGGCCATGCCGAATTTGACCTCTGCCTCGTGCGCCGCCGCCAGAAGGTGCAGCACGGTATTGGTCGAGCCGCCCATCGCCACGTCCAAGGTCATGGCGTTCTCGAAGGCGGCGAACGAGGCGATCGAGCGCGGCAGCACGCTGTGGTCACCCTGCTCGTACCAGCGCCGGCACAGCTCGACCGCGGTACGCCCGGCCTTCAGGAACAGCTCCCGGCGGTCGGCGTGGGTCGCCAGCAGCGTGCCGTTGCCCGGCAGCGACAGGCCGAGCGCCTCGGTCAGGCAGTTCATCGAGTTGGCGGTGAACATGCCGGAACAGGATCCGCAGGTCGGGCAGGCGGAGCGTTCGACGCGGTCGACCTCCCCGTCGGTGACCGCGGGGTCGGCGGCCATGATCATGGCGTCGATCAGATCGACCGAAATCGTCTTGCTCTGCCACTCTACCTTGCCCGCCTCCATCGGCCCGCCCGAGACGAACACCGCCGGAATGTTCAGGCGCAGGGCGGCCATCAGCATGCCCGGGGTGATCTTGTCGCAGTTGGAGATGCACACCATGGCGTCGGCGCAATGGCCATTGACCATGTATTCGACCGAGTCGGCGATCAGCTCGCGCGAGGGCAGCGAATAGAGCATGCCGCCGTGGCCCATGGCGATGCCGTCGTCGATGGCGATGGTGTCGAATTCCTTGGCGACGCCGCCGGCCGCCTCGATCTCCCGGGCGACCAGCTGGCCCAGGTCCTTGAGGTGGACGTGGCCGGGCACGAACTGGGTGAAGGAATTGACCACCGCGATGATCGGCTTGCCGAAGTCGCCGTCCTTCATGCCGGTGGCCCGCCACAGCGAGCGGGCGCCGGCCATGTTGCGGCCGTGGGTGGAGGTTCTGGAGCGGTATTCGGGCATTGCGCTTTCTCCTGGGGCGACGGGGCCGACCGATGGGGCAACACTCGGCCGGCCCTACGATAGAATGCCGATTCTAGCCCAAACCGTACCCCGCCATGCTCGTCGCTCCCCAGTTTAACCCTATCGCCATTTCGCTCGGTCCACTCAAGGTGCGCTGGTACGGTCTGATGTATCTGACCGGCTTCATGCTCTTCCTCTGGCTGGGCCGGCTGCGGGCGAAAAAATTTCCGCTGCGCGGCTTCACCGCGCAGAGCCTCGACGATCTGCTGTTCTACGGCGTGCTCGGCGTGGTCGTCGGCGGGCGGCTGGGCCAGGTGCTGTTCTACGAGCCCGGCTACTATTTCTCCCACCCGCTGGAAATCGTCGCGGTGTGGAAGGGCGGCATGAGCTTCCATGGCGGCTTCCTCGGCGTCCTGGTGGCGATGACGCTGTATGCCAGAAAGACCGGCAAGACCTTCTTCGAAGTGACCGATTTCATCGCCCCGCTGGTGCCGCTGGGACTGGCCGCCGGGCGCATCGGCAACTTCATCAACGGCGAACTGTGGGGACGAGTCGCCGATCCGTCCCTGCCCTGGGCGATGGTCTTCCCGTGGGTGGACAATAAGCCGCGCCACCCCTCCCAGATCTACGAGTTCCTCGGCGAAGGCCTGCTGCTGTTCCTGATCCTCTGGTGGTTCTCGGCCAAGCCCAGGCCACGCAGCGCGATCTCCGGCGTATTCATGATCGGCTACGGCGTATTGCGCTCCCTCGCCGAATACTTCCGCGAACCCGATGCCGGCATCTTCGGCCTCTCCTACACGGTCAGCATGGGGCAATGGCTGTCGCTGCCGATGATCCTGGCCGGTCTGTACCTCCTGTTCCGCTCGCGGGGCAAACCCGCGGCTTGAGGGACAGCGATGACGCAAAGACCCTTCGAGATACTCGGCATCCAGCACATCGCCATCGGCGCGCCGGACAAAGCGCGCTTGAAGCGGCTGTGGGTGGACATGCTGGGACTCTCTGCCGCCGGCAACTACGCCAACGAGCGGGAGAACGTAGACGAGGACATCACGACGCTGGGCAGCGGCCCGTTCCAGGTCGAGGTGGATCTGATGCAGCCGCTAGCCCCCGACAGGAAACCGTCCGTTCATGAGCCGCCGCTGAACCACGTCGGCCTATGGGTAGACGATCTGCCCGCCGCCGTCGACTGGCTCACGGCCCAGGGCGTACGCTTCGCCCCGGGCGGCATCAGAAGGGGAGCGGCCGGCCACGACATCACCTTCCTCCACCCCAAGGCCAACGATGCCTTCCCGATCGCCGGCGAGGGCGTGCTGATCGAGCTGGTGCAGGCGCCGGCAGAAGTCGTCGCCGCCCTCAAGCGCCGCCCCTAGAGGAGAGAGCATGAGCAGCGTATTGCTGGAAATCGACGGCGCCATCGCCACCCTCACCCTGAACCGGCCCGAGGCATTGAACGCCCTGGATAACGAGATGAGCCGGGAACTGTCGGCACTCACCTCCGGTCTGGAGACAGACGACGAGGTCCGCTGCGTCGTGCTCCGGGGTTCGGGCGAGCACTTCATGGCCGGCGGCGACATCAAGTTCTTCCATCAGGGGCTGGACGAGCCGCGAGACGTCCGGAGGCTGCGGTTCGAGCGCCTGATCGCCGAGGTGCACGCCACGGTGATCCGGCTGCGGCGCATGCCCAAACCGGTGCTCGCCAGCGTCGGCGGCGCCGTCGCCGGCTTCGGCCTGTCGTTGATGAGCGCCTGCGACCTGGCGCTCGCCGCCGACAACAGCTACTTCACCCTGGCCTACTGCCACATCGGCACTTCCCCCGACGGCGGCGCCACCTATGCGCTGCCGCGGCTCACCGGAGTCAAGCGGGCGATGGAGCTCGCCCTGCTGGGCGAGCGCTTCGACGCCCGCCGCGCGCTGGAACTGGGACTGGTGAACCGGGTGGTGGCGGCAGCGGATCTGGCGAGCGCGACGAGCAAGCTCGCGCAGCGTCTGGCCGCGGGGCCGACCGCGGTCTATGGCCGCACCAAACGGCTGATCAACGAGTCGCTCAACCACAGCCTGAGCGAACAGCTGCAGGCGGAGCAGGACTGTTTCTCCGAATCCATCGCCGACGCGGATTTCGCCGAGGGCGTGCGCGCCTTCGTCGCCAAGCGCAAGCCGAAGTTCATCGGGGGCTAGGGAAGCTCAGGCCAGAACGTCGTTCAACTGCTCCAGGTGCTCGGCGAGGTCCTCGGCATCGACCAGCTCGCGCGGCGTGGCGTCGCGCAGCGAGAACACCCCGATCAGCCTCGCCGTCGGGGAGACTAGCGGCAGATGCCTGAAGCCGTGCTTCCGCATCAAGAGCACCGCGTCGGAGACGAAGGTCTCCGGCGGAACAGCCACGGGATTCCTGGTCATCACCTCGGACACCTTCGCCAACTTCGGATCGAGCGCCTTGGCGACGACCTTCGTCAGCAGGTCGCGTTCGGTGAAGATGCCGAGCATCGCGCCCTCGGCGTCGACGATCAGGACGCTGCCGCAGCGCGCCTGGGTCATGATCTGGGCCGTTTCATAGATGCTCGCCTCCGGGGAGGCGGTGACGACATGGCTCTGGGAGATGGATTGAAGCACCGTGCGTTCGGTCATGATGTTCCTCCTTGGGTCGGCGCAGACGGGCGAGAGGCGAGAGTGATGTCAGCATCCTATTGCCGGTCCAAATTGTCAACGGACCGGGGCGCCCCGCCGGCTCACTTGAAGGCGATGATGGTCTGATCAACGGCCAGGCTGTCCCCCGGTTTGGCCAGGATCCGATCGACGACGCAGTCCTGGTCGGCCTTGAGCGTGTTCTCCATTTTCATCGCTTCGATCACCGCCAGCTTCTCCCCGGCCTTGACCGTCTGGCCGGGCGCGACGCTGACTTCGGTCAGCAGGCCGGGCATAGGCGAGAGCAGGAACATCGACAGGTCGGGCGGTGCCTTGACCGGCATCAGCGCCAGGAGCGAGGCGGCGTGCGCGGAGAGCACCATCACGTCGGCCTGGGTGCCCCAATGGCAGAGGCGGTACTTGAGGCCGATGCGTTCTACCTGCATGCAGAATTCGCTGCCGTTGATGCTGCCGCGGTACAGCGTCTGGCCGAACTGCCATGGGCTGCGCACAGCGTAGTTCTCGCCGCCGTAGGCGACGTCTACCCCGCCGGGGCGGGGCTTGGCAACCACCGCGTGCTGCTCTCCTTGGAGCAGCACCACTAAATCGTCGCCCGGCGAGTATTCGTGCCCGGCCAACTGGCCGCTGATCGTGGCGCCGCGCTCCAGGTAGCGGCGGTGCAGCGCCGCGGCGACCACGACCAGCAGCGCCGGATCGTCGTGGGGCGCGTCGGCGGCGTCGAAGCCGTGCGGATATTCTTCGGCGATCAGGCCGGTGTTGAAGTTGCCCGAGAGGAAGCGGGGGTTTTGCATCAGCGCCGACTGGAAGGCGATGTTGGAGGACACGCCGCGGATCACGAAGGCGTTCAAGGCGTCGCGCATGCGCGCGATGGCCTGCTCGCGGCTGGCGCCATGCACGATCAGCTTGGCGATCATCGGGTCGTAATGCATCGAGATCTCGCCGCCCTCGGCCACGCCGGTATCGACGCGCACCCTCGTCGCCAGGCCCGGGGGTTCCTCCGCCGGCGGCTGGTATTTCACCAGGCGGCCGATCGAAGGCAGGAAGTTCCTGAACGGGTCCTCGGCGTTGATCCGGCACTCGATCGCCCAGCCGGAGAGCCCGATGTCCTCCTGCCCGAAGGCGAGCCTTTCTCCCGCCGCGACGCGGATCATCTGCTCGACCAGATCGAGGCCGGTGATCAGTTCGGTGACCGGGTGCTCGACCTGCAGCCGGGTATTCATCTCCAGGAAGTAGAAGGAGCGGTCGCGGCCGACGACGAACTCGACCGTGCCCGCTGACTGGTACTGGACCGCTCTCGCCAGCGCCAGCGCCTGCTCGCCCATGGCGCGGCGCGTCGCCTCGTCGAGGAAGGGGCTGGGCGCCTCCTCGACCACCTTCTGGTGGCGGCGCTGCAGCGAACACTCGCGCTCCCAGAGATAGACCAGGTTGCCGTGGCCGTCGCCCAGCACCTGGATCTCGATGTGCCGGGGCTCCTCGATGAACTTCTCGATGAAGACCCGATCGTCACCGAAGCTGTTCCTCGCCTCGTTGCGGCAGGCCTGGAAGCCCTCCCGCGCCTCGGCCTCGTTCCAGGCCACGCGCAGGCCCTTGCCGCCGCCGCCGGCCGAGGCCTTGATCATCACCGGGTAGCCGATGCCCGCGGCGATCCTCACCGCCTGCTCGGCGTCCGCTATCACGTCGGTGTAGCCGGGAATGGTGTTGACCTTGGCCGCCAGCGCCAGCTTCTTCGACGCGATCTTGTCGCCCATGGCGCTCATCGCGTGGGCCCTGGGGCCGATGAAGACGATGCCCGCCGCCTCCAGGCGGGAACAGAACTCGGCGTTCTCGGAGAGGAAGCCGTAGCCCGGGTGCACCGCTTCGGCGCCGGTCTGCCGGCAGGCCTCGATGATCTTGTCGATCGAGAGATAGGACTGCTTCGAGGCGGCCGGGCCGATGCACACCGCCTCGTCGGCCAGCTCGACGTGGCGCGCGAACCGGTCGGCCTCGGAATAGACGGCGACGGTCGCGATGCCCATCTTGCGCGCGGTCTTGATGACTCTGCAGGCGATCTCGCCGCGGTTGGCGATCAGTATCTTCTT
>DATKVJ010000076.1:0-4134 GCA_035530135.1 Rhodocyclaceae bacterium
CTTGGCGTCGACCGCCTGCGCCAGATTCACGTAAGGGGTGTAGCGCGCCCAGTTGCCTGGGCCGATGACGGTGCTGCCTTCCGCGCCCGCGGTGACGAACGCACCCGGCACCGGTCTGACCGGCATCACGCGCACGGGGGCCTTCCGGCGCGGCAGATTGTCGATGGTGGCGACGATGCGGTGAATCATCTGGTCGGGATAGAAGAACGTCGCCAGCGAGTGCTCGCCGAACAATGCCGCCAATTCCCGGCGCATCACGGCGTCGCTCTGGGCCAGCGCGGGCGGGGGCGGTGCCGTTGCCGGCGCCGTCTCGATCGGATGGCGGATCGCTGGCGCGGCGGCCACCGGCGGTGGGGCCGGGAGCGGGGGCGCCGCCGCCATCGGCGGCGATGCCGGCGGCGGCCGGCCCTGCTGCCAGTAGTAATAAGCGGCGCCGGCGCCGAGGATGACGACGAGCGCTAACCAGCCGCTGGTTTTCTTCATGGTCTCGGTCCCTCCGGGAAATTTGAAACGGTCGGTTTCAGTCGGCGCATCGCCCGCCGCCCGGCGGACTGCCGCCATTATGAACTGGACGACAGTAAAAATGGACAGGGCGTTGGGGGATCGGTTCAATCGCCGGGCAGGGAATGCGAACATCGCGCATTGCCCGGAGCGCTCAGCGAACCATCGTCTGCGCCGCTATGAACTCCCAGGCATCGATCGCATACAGCGGCCTGCTGATCAGATAGCCTTGTATCGTCCGGCATCCGGCGCGGCGCAGGAACTCAAGCTGCGCCTCGGTCTCGACCCCTTCGGCGATCACGTCTAGATTCAACTTGTGCGCCAGCACGATGGTGGCATCGCAGATGGCGGCGTCGTTGCTGTCCTTCTCGATGTCCTTGACGAAGGAACGGTCGATCTTCAGCGCCTGGATGGGGAAAAGTTTCAGATAGGCCAGCGACGAGTAGCCGGTTCCGAAATCGTCGATGGCCAGGGTGACGCCGATATCCCGCAGCGCCCGCATGGTGACGATGGAGTCCTTCGGCGACCTCATGGCCATGGTCTCGGTGACTTCCAGATCGAGCCACTCGGGCGCCAGCCCGGTCTCGGCGAGCGCGTTATTGACCTGGTTCAGCAGATCCTTGTCGTGAAACTGCACCGCGCTCAGGTTGACCGACATGCGCAGCCGATCGGCGCCCTTGCCGTGCCATTCTTTGAGCTGGCGGCAGGCCTCTCCCAGGATCCATTCGCCCAGCGGCACGATCAAGCCGGTGTCCTCGGCGATCGGGATGAACTCGTCGGGAGCGATCAGGCCCTTTGCCGGATGCAACCAGCGCACCAGCGCCTCGAAGCCGACCAGGCGGCGGCTCTTCAGATCGACCTGGGGCTGGTAATGCAGGACGAACTCCTGGCGCTCCAGCGCGGTGCGCAGATCGGATTCGATGTCCATGCGCTTGACCGCGGCGACGTTCATCGCCGCGGTGAAGAACTGGAAGCTGCCGCGTCCGTTCGCCTTGGCGTGATACATGGCAACGTCGGCGTTCTTGATCAGGTCGCTGATCTCGACGGCATCGTCGGGATAGAGGCTGATCCCGATGCTGGGAGAGGTCCTCTGGTCGTGGCCGTCGATCAGGTAGGGTTTGGAAACGGCGCCGACGACCTTGCCGGCCACGTGGGCGGCGTCCGAGATCGTCTCTATCCCCGGCAGGACCACGACGAACTCGTCCCCCCCGAGGCGGGCCACGATATCGCTGTCCCTGACCGCCTTGGTGAGGCGATTGGCGACCTGGATCAGCAGCTGGTCGCCGATGTTGTGGCCGTAGCTGTCGTTG
Source organism: Rhodocyclaceae bacterium (assembly GCA_035530135.1). GTDB lineage: Bacteria > Pseudomonadota > Gammaproteobacteria > Burkholderiales > Rhodocyclaceae > CAIYYX01. Next base: position 1,812 of record DATKVJ010000076.1, read on the forward strand.
ATCAGCTTGAACCGGTCCAGGTCGATCAGCAGCAAGGCCAATTGCTTGCCGCTGCGCCGGCAATAGCCGAGAGCCAGTTCGAGCCGCTCATGAAGGCTGGAGCGATTGGGAAGATCGGTCAGGGCGTCGTAGTGCGCCAAGTGCTGGATCTTCTCTTCGGACGCCTTGCGCTCGCTGATATCGATGAAGCTGCCGATGTAGTTGAGCACCTTCCCCGCCTTGTCCCGGACGACGCTGATCGAGAGCCACTTGGGAAACGGCTCGCCGCTTTTGCGCCGATCCCACAATTCCCCTCGCCAGGCGCCGTGCCTGGCGATTTCCGACCACATCTGCACATAGGTTTCCCTGGGAGTCGTCCCCGAGGACAGAAAGCTCGGATTTCTTCCGAGCGCCTCTTCCTGAGCGTAGCCGGTCAGATTGGTGAAGGCGGGATTGGTCGCGATGATTCGGTTGTCGGCATCGGTGATGATGATCGCCTCGCTGCTGTTCGAGAACACCCTGGCCATCAGCTCCTGGGCCTCCTCGACCCGCCGGCGCACGGTGGCGTCCCGGATCGCGGCGGCGATCATCGGCCCCTGCTCGGTGGCAATCGGACTCAGGGTGATGCTGGCGGGAAACTCGCGGCCTTCGCGGGTGAGACACCACAGGTCGCGGTCCTCGCCCATCTCGCGCGGCAGCGGCGCTTCGGTATACCGCTGCCGCAGCGCGACGTGGCCGTCGCGATGGCGTTCCGGCAGCAGCATCTCGACCGGCAGGCCGATCAGTTCATGCTCCTCGTAGCCGAACAGCGCGATGGCCTGGCGATTGACGATGCTGATGGCGCCCGCGGCGTCGGCGATCACCAGGGCGTCGGGCGAAGACTCGATCAGGGTGCGGAATTTCTCCTCCTGCCTGGCCAGAGCCGAGGCCGCATTGACCTGGCGCCGCCAGGCGCGGTAGAGCAGGCAGGCCGTCGCGATCGTGCTTAGGGTAAACAGCGACACCAGGAGCAGGATCCTGGAGACCTCCTTGCGCCACGCGGCGAGATAATCGTCGGTGGCGAGGCCGACGATGATGTAGGCCGGATAGCTGCCCACTCGCCGGTAGGAGACCGTCCGGTCGATGTGGTCCGGGCCGGTCGACGCGCTGTAGCTGCCGAAGTCTGGTCGGGTCCGCAGCATCTCGCTGAACGCCTTCGACACCGTCTTGCTGCCGACCGCGCTGCCCGGCCCGGTCGGCTCGGGCTGTCTGGCGATCAGGCTGAGATCCGGTTCGCGAAAGCTGACCACGCCTTCCAGCCCCAGGTCAAGGGCGGCAAACATCTGCTCGAAATGTTCCAGCGCGATCACCGCGTAGACCACGCCGGCGAAGGAACCGTCGGCCCGATTGAGGCGCCGGACCAAGGCGATCGCCCATTTGCCGCTGATGCGCCCGACCACCGGCTTCGAGATGATCAGCCTCGCCTGGGCATCATCCCTCGCCCGGATGAAGAATTCGCGGTCTGCCATGCTGACGTGGGCGCCGGGCACGACGCCGATGCCATAGACGATGTTGCCCCGGGCATCGGCGATGCGCAGGCTGTCGAGATCCGGCTGGCGCGCGTATTGTCTGGCGATGGCGGCGTCGATGCCGGCTCGGTCCACCCGGCCGCGATCGAGCTGCTTCTCGAACTCGTCCGCGGTCGCCAGCAGGCCGAGGTCTATCCGGTCGACGATGCCGGAGATATTTTGCGCCAGGATCCGCGAGATATTGTTTGCCGCGACCGTCGCCCGGCTCCGGTATTGCTGCCGGCTCTGGGTCAGCGACAGCGTTGCGATGGCGACGACCAGGACATTCAGCAGGATCACGACGGCCGCCAACTGCCGCGGAAAGCGCCGCGAAACCGCGGGCACGAGACCCTGAATTTTGGCTATCATGGGGATGGCCGTTTGTCGGCACCGAGCGGCATGGCCGGTACGGGCCCGTCGATTTTCATGCGCCCCCCAATGCCCGCCGGAAGCTCGCGATATCTGACCTATTGCATATCATGTCCATTTCTAGCGAATGGTATTATCAAGATTATTCATGTGTCAAGGAATCGGCGCTCCTTTGCGCCTCCTTGATCGGTATTCGATGCCTTCAACGGGGATCGCCGGGATGAGCGAGAACCAGCGCAGCCGCCATGACCAGCCCAGATAGCGCGCAGCCAGCCGACTCGATCGACCCGTCGCTGCAGCAGACGCTGCTCGAATACCGGGCCATCCTCGAGAACGCCTCGATCGGGATTCTGTTCACCCGGGACCGGCGGGTCCTGCACTGCAATCCGAAGCACTCCGAAATCTTCGGCTGGCCGCACGGCGAGCTG
>DATKVJ010000077.1:0-76069 GCA_035530135.1 Rhodocyclaceae bacterium
CGCGTAACTTCCGTCGCGCCAACCAAGCCTCTCAGCCCAGCTCCGCACCCAACCCCTTCGATTCTCGAAAGTCAGGCCCGCAACTCACCACCGCCTACCCAAGCACCCACACCTATCGGTTGTCTGGTTGTTAAAGAACGGCTAGCCTGTTTCAGTTTCAAAACAACTCGGCCAGCGAAGAAGCGGAACTATACCGAAGCTGATCCGGCTTGTAAACACCTTCGCCGGATTTTTCTCATTTATCCGGCTCAATCTGGGTAGAAGCGCGAGGCGACCTGCAACTCCTCGCGCACGGCACGTCGCAATTCCGCCGGCGCCAATACCTCGACATCGCGACCGAACTTCAAGATATCCATCAGCAATTCGCGGTGGTTGCTGTAGGGGATTTCCAGCAAATAGCGCTCATCCCTATCGAAGCTGCCCCGCTGCCGCGGATGCCACTGTTCGCTCGCCACCCAGCGCGAGCGCTGCGGCGAAAACCGCAGCTTCGCCCACTGCACGCGGCGCCCTGAGAAAATTCCGTATCCCGAACCCAGTACCTCGTCGAGGGTTTTTTCAGGGACATTGCGCGCCGCCGTATCGAGAATCTCGGCGCTACGAATGGCATCGACAGAAAAACTGCGCAGCTCATGGCGTAGATGGCACCAGGCATCCAGATACCAGTTCTCGCGATAATGCACCAGCCGCTGGGGCGACACCTCGCGCTCGCCGATCTCATTCCGGGTGCGCACGAAGTAGGCTATTTGCAGGCGGCGGCGGCGCAACAGGGAGGAGCCGACAACCGCGAAGTGATCCAGGTCCATCCTGCGCGCGGCGATGCCGAGGATGCGGATGCGCTTCTGGATTTCTCCGCTCGGGTTGTCGGCCGAACCCAGAAGCGAGCGCAGTCTAACTAATAGCGGCTGGATATGCGGCCCGAGCAAGCCGCCGCTGTCCAGACCCGCGAGCAAGTGCTGCATCGTGAGTAGGGCATGAATTTCTGAAGCGTTGAACCACAATCCGGGCAGTTCGTACTGCCCACCAGTCCTTTCCGCCTCGGAGAAACGGTAGCCGCCTTGCTCCCGGTCCCAGACGATCGGCGCATTGAAGCGGTTGCGCAGGTATTCGAGATCGCGTTTGACCGTGGCACGCGAGACACCGAGCCTTTCCCTCAGCACAGCGAAGGACACAACTCGCTGCTCGCCGAGCAACTGGTCGATCATGTAGAAACGTTCGGTACGGTCCATGGCGGCTTCCCCGGCAACGAGCTAGCTCAAGGAATGAGCCAATGAATATACACCTGCACCAGCGGCCCCAGCAAAACCCTACGGAATATTGTAAAATGCCGATCAGGATAGGCGTAGCCCGGGCATACGCCCGGAGCCGAGTTTTTCACAAGCCTGTGCGCTTTCACGATTCAGTATTTCCCGATAGCCCCGACGGGGCGACACCCTAACTGCAAGAGGAACTCATGAGCGAACATATCCATCACGTTACTGACGCCAGTTTCAAGAACGAGGTGCTCGAATCGAACCTGCCCGTGCTGGTCGATTACTGGGCCGAGTGGTGTGGCCCCTGCAAGATGGTTGCGCCCATCCTGGACGAAATCGCCAAGGATTACACCGGAAAGCTGAAGGTGGCCAAGCTCAACATCGACGACAATCAGAAGACCCCTGGCGAGTTCGGTATTCGCGGTATTCCGACGCTGATGCTGTTCAAGGGCGGGAACGTCGAAGCAACCAAGGTCGGTGCCCTGTCGAAATCCCAACTCACCGCCTTTATTGACAGCAACCTCTGATCCCGTTACAGTCCGCCCTGAAGGTCGCGGCGCCTACCAATAATCACACGATAAAGTAGCGCCGCACGGGCTGGGCTCAGCCCGCATTGATTCCCTGGCTTTTCTGCTTACCTGACCACCCTCAAATCTTCACCGGGTTCTTCCCCTCCATTTCCCCGCTTCACGTCTAGCAGGTTCCCCACATGCATCTATCGGAGCTCAAAGTCCTCCACGTCGGTCAATTGCTTGAAATGGCCATCGCCAACGAGATCGATGGCGCCAACCGGCTGCGCAAGCAGGAACTGATCTTCGCCCTTCTCAAGAACCGCGCCAAGAAGGGTGAAAGCATATTCGGTGATGGCGCCCTGGAGGTATTGCCCGACGGCTTCGGCTTCCTGCGCTCGCCTGACACTTCCTATCTGGCCGGCACTGACGACATCTACATCAGTCCCAGCCAGATCCGCCGCTTCAACCTGCACACGGGCGATACCATCGAAGGCGAGATCCGCACGCCCAAGGATGGCGAGCGCTACTTCGCGCTGGTCAAGGTAGACAAGGTCAACGGCGAACCGCCGGAGGCGTCGAAGCACAAGATCCTGTTCGAGAACCTGACGCCGCTGCATCCGAACAAGCATATGTTGCTCGAGCGCGACATGCGCGGCGAAGAGAACACCACGAGCCGCGTCATCGACATCATCGCCCCAATCGGCAAGGGTCAGCGCGGCCTTCTGGTGGCCAGTCCGAAGAGTGGCAAGACGGTGATGATGCAGCATATCGCGCACGCCATCTCGGTCAATCATCCCGATGTGGTGCTGATCGTTCTGCTGATTGACGAACGTCCCGAGGAGGTCACCGAAATGCAGCGTTCGGTTAAGGGCGAGGTGGTCGCCTCGACCTTCGACGAACCGGCGACGCGTCATGTCCAAGTCGCCGAGATGGTGATCGAGAAAGCCAAGCGCCTGGTCGAACACAAGAAGGATGTGGTCATCCTGCTCGACTCCATCACCCGCCTGGCCCGCGCTTACAATACTGTGGTCCCGGCCTCGGGCAAGGTGCTCACTGGCGGCGTCGATGCCAACGCCCTGCAGCGGCCCAAGCGCTTCTTCGGCGCTGCCCGCAACGTCGAGGAGGGCGGCTCGCTAACCATCATTGCTACAGCCCTGATCGATACCGGCAGCCGCATGGACGACGTCATCTACGAGGAATTCAAGGGCACAGGCAACATGGAAATCCACCTCGACCGACGCATGGCGGAGAAGCGTGTCTACCCGGCGATCAACGTCAATCGCTCAGGCACGCGGCGCGAGGAGTTGCTGCTCAAGCCCGATGTGCTGCAGAAAATGTGGGTGCTGCGCAAGCTGCTCTACAACATGGACGACATGGAAGCGATGGAGTTCCTGCTCGACAAGATCAAGGCGACCAAAAACAATGCGGAATTCTTCGACGCGATGCGCCGCGGCTGAAGATTGCAATCTACCGCGAATTCAAGGATAATTCCGCGCTTTCCCGGCCTGACTCCGGGCGCGAGGCAACACCGAGGACTACGGATATGAAAGAAACCATACACCCCAACTACGTCGAGATCGACGTTACCTGCAGCTGCGGCAACGCCTTCAAAACGCGCTCGACCACCGGTCGGCCGCTGCACATCGAAGTCTGCGCCGCCTGCCACCCGTTCTATACTGGCAAGCAGAAGATCGTCGACACCGCCGGGCGCGTCGAACGCTTCCGCCAGAAATATGGCACCGTCCAGCGTTCGGCCTGATCGGGCACCGGAACAGCGAAAGGCAGCTTAGGCTGCCTTTTTTCGTTTCTGACCCGCTGCCGACGGCATGCCCGCGCTGCCCCGTTTTCCTGTCAAGCTGCCGCTCTCCGGCGTGGCGCTGGCCGTCCTGTGCGCGTTCTACCTCCTGGCAGGCCTGATCGGCCATGACCCATGGAAGAGCGACGATGCCGTGCACTTCGGCATCACTTACGGGTTCCTCACCGGCTCCGACTGGCTGGTACCGCATCTTGCCGGCGAACCGATGCTGGGCTCGCCGCCGCTCTATTACTGGCTTGCCGCCGCTTGCGCCCGATCGTTCGGCTGGCTGCTGCCGCTGCACGATGCCGCCCGCCTCGCCTCGGGCCTGTGCGGTGCCGCCTTCCTCGCTTTTCTGGCATCGGCGAGCCGCCGCCTCCACGGTCCTGCGGCGGGCAGCGCCGCGGTACTGGTGGTCATCGGCTGCCTCGGCCTGCTGGTGCCGATTCACGACATGCAGCCCCAGATAGCTCTGCTCGCGGCCAGCGCTGCATTCTATGCCGGGCTCGCGCTCCTACCGCAGCGGCCGGCCTTGGGTGGCCTGCAGGCGGGACTCGGTCTCGGTCTGGGCTTCCTCGCCGTCGGTACGACTGCGCTGATCACCCTGTCACCGCTGCTGCTCTTACTGCCGGCCAACCGCCACTGGCGCAGTCACGACAGCCGACGCGGCCTGGCCGTTGCCATCGTCGTCGCCTTGCCGCTCATCGCACTGTGGCCCCTGTTGCTCTCCTGGCTAGCGCCAAGAGCACTGGGCGCCTGGTGGCACGCCGACCGCCCCCACTATCAAGGTCACTGGTTGAGCGCTCTACCGGATCAGCTTGAGCTGCTGGTCTGGTTCGCCTGGCCTGCCCTGCCCCTGGCGCTATGGACGCTCTGGCTCAATCGCCACCGTCTCTCCGGACCGACGCTGATCCTACCGCTCGCCGGCACCGTTACCTCTCTCCTCGCCCTGGTCTTTATCTACCAGCCGCGGCCGGTCGAGGCTTTGCCCTTGTTGGTGCCGCTGACGCTCCTGGCGGCGGCCGGTGCCGGTCGCATGCGGCGTGGTGCGACCAACGCCTTCGACTGGTTCGGCATGATGACGCTGACGCTGGTAGCGGCGCTGATCTGGTTGGGTAGCATCGCTATGAATTTCGGCGTCCCGCCGAAAGTTGCGCACAACTTCGCCAGGCTCGCGCCGGGATTCGTGGCCCATGGCAGCATCCCCATATTCGCCTTCTCGGCGCTCCTGACCCTGGCCTGGCTTTGGCTTATTTTTGCCAGCCCGCGCTCGCCCTGGCGCGCCATCAACCACTGGGCGGCAGGCGTGACGCTGGTCTGGGTACTGGTGATCGCGCTGTGGCTGCCCTGGATCGATTACGGCAAGAGCTATCGCGGCGTTGCCGCCTCGCTCAAGCGGGCGCTGCCCGCATCCGGGCAGTGCGTCGCCGGACGCAACCTAGGTGGCGCTCAGCGCGCCTCACTGCAATATTTTGCGGGAGTCGTCACGGTGAATGCGAACACGCGCGCAGGCGCCGCCTGTGGGTTGCTGCTGGTGCAAGGGAGTCGCAAGAGCCGGCCGGCGCCGGCGGGCTGGCACGAGTTGTGGGAGGGTCACCGCCCCGGCGACCGCAGCGAACGGCTGCGTCTGTATCGGCGCGATTGACGCGCCGCTCTACAAGCGGAGAAAGTTGTCGCGGTAGTACTTCATTTCCTCGATCGACTCGTTGATGTCGGCCAGCGCCTCGTGCTTGCCGTTCTTGACGACGCCCTTGGCCAGCTCTGGCCTCCAGCGCTTGCACAGTTCTTTCAGGGTGCTGACGTCGAGATTGCGATAGTGGAAGTAAGCCTCCAGCTTGGGCATGTAGCGCGCCATGAAACGGCGATCCTGGCAGATCGAGTTGCCGCACATCGGCGAGGCGCGCTCCGGCACGTAGAGTTTGAGGAAGGCCAGGCACTGCTCCTCGATCTCTGCCTCCGTCAGAGTTGAGGCCTTGACCTTGGCTATCAGCCCGGAACGGCCGTGGGTTCCCTTGTTCCAGTCATCCATGGCGTCGAGCACGGCGTCGGTCTGATGCACCACCCAAGCCGGACCTTCGACGACGGTGTTGAGGCGGGAGTCGGTGATGACGAAGGCGATCTCGATGATACGATCGGAATCCGGATCGAGGCCGGTCATCTCCATGTCCAGCCAGACTAAGGCATTCTGATCTTGTGCCATAATTTTCGCGCTGAAAAAACGCGTATTCTGTCACAGTTCCGTACAGCTTAAGGCGCCATGCCCCTCACTTCTTCGCGACTCTTCGCCTTGATCTTTCTCGCCACCCTGGTGGCCACCGCCCTGCTGCGCGTCTGGCTCGCCATGCGCCAGCTACGCCACGTCGCGGCGCACCGCAGCGTCGTACCGACGGAATTTGCCGAACGTATTCCGCTCGCCTTGCATCATAAGGCGGCCGATTACACCTGTGCCAAGACCCGGCTGGGGCTGGCCGAGTTCGCCGCCGGCACGCTGCTGTTGCTGGCCTTCACGTACGGCGGCTTTCTGCAAGCCGCCAACGATTTCTGGCTGCGCACCTTCGCCGCCGGTGGCTACGCCCAGGGACTGGCGCTGTTCGCCAGCGTGGCATTGGCCGGTTTCATCATCGACCTGCCGTTCGCGCTCTATCGCACCTTCGTTCTCGAGGCGCGCTACGGCTTCAACCAGATGAGCTGGCCGCTGTTCCTGGCCGATCTGGCCAAGCAGGGGGTGCTCGCGGTACTGATCGGAGCCCCGGTGCTGCTGGCAGTGCTCTGGCTGATGGCGGCGATGGGACGCTACTGGTGGCTCTATGTCTGGCTGTTCTGGCTGGCTTTCAACCTGCTGGTGCTGCTGCTCTATCCGACGCTGATCGCACCGCTGTTCAACAAGTTCGTGCCGCTCGACGATGCCGAATTGAAGTCCCGCATCGAGGCCCTGCTCTCCCGCTGCGGCTTCCGCGCCAGCGGCCTGTTCGTCATGGACGGCTCGAAGCGCTCGGCGCACGGCAACGCCTATTTCACCGGCTTCGGCGCCGCCAAACGCATCGTCTTCTTCGACACGTTGCTCTCACGCCTGGCGCCGACGGAGATCGAGGCGGTACTCGCCCACGAGCTCGGCCACTACCAGCATCGCCACGTCTGGCAACGCATCGCCCTGCTCGCCGCGCTCAGCCTGGGATTCCTCTGGCTGCTCGGACTGCTGATGGAACAGCCGTGGTTCTATGCCGGACTTGGCGTGACCAGCCAGGGCACGGCACTGGCCCTGATCCTGTTCTCGCTGGTGTTGCCGGTGTTCACCTTCCCGCTGACGCCGCTGATGTCGCACATCTCGCGGCGGCACGAGTATCAGGCCGATGCCTACGCAGCGTCGCAAACGCGGGCTTCCGATCTCATCGCCGCCCTGGTCAAGCTGTATCGCGACAATGCCGCGACGCTGACTCCCGATCCGCTCTATTCGCTGTTCTACGATTCCCATCCGCCGGCAGCGTTGCGCATTGCGCACCTGCACAACGCCTGAGGAGCCGAGCCATGCCCAAGGAACTCTCGAAAGCCCGGTGCAGGCCCTGCGCAGCGGGGCTGCCGCCGCTCACCGATGCCGAAGCGTCCCGGCTGCTGGCCTCGCTCGACGGCTGGGTGCGCGCAGGGAGCACGATAGTCAAGACCTACCGCTTCAGCAATTATTACGAGACCCTGGCTTTCGTCAATGCCTCGGCGTGGATTTCGCACCGAGAGGATCACCATCCCGATCTGGCGGTGGGCTATAACCAATGCCAGGTCACCTACACCACCCACGCCGTCGGCGGGCTCTCCAACAACGACTTCATCTGCGCGGCCAAGCTGGATGCGCTATTCGCACTTTGAGCAGCAGCCTCGAAGGAACCGTCGTCGCCGCCTTCGGGCGGCATTATGAGGTCGAACTCGCCGACGGTACCCATCTCACCGGCTTCCCCCGCGGCAAGAAGAGTCCTTACGCTTGCGGCGACCGCGTCGCGCTGGAGCGCGTCGCCGCCGATCAGGTACAGATCCAGCGCCACCTGCCGCGCACTTCACTGCTCTACCGCTCCGACGCCTACCGCGAGAAGCTGATCGCCGCCAACGCCACGCAAATCGTGCTGGTGGTCGCCACCGAGCCCTCGTTCTCTGACGAACTGCTCACGCGCGCCCTAGTTGCCGCCGAGAGCCAGGGCCTCTCCAGCATCATCGTGCTCAACAAGGCGGATCTGGCTGAAGGCCTGGAACAGGCGCTGGCGCGGCTGGTCCCACTGCAAGCGCTGGGTTACCCGGTGATCGTGATCTCGGCACGGACCGACGCCGCACCGCTCCTGCCTCTGCTCGCCGGAGAGCTCTCGGTGCTGGTGGGCCAGTCGGGTATGGGCAAATCGACCCTGATCAACGCCTTGGTGCCGGGCGCCGCCGCCGCAACTCGCGAAATCTCGGCGGCCCTGGACTCGGGCAAGCACACCACCACCCACGCCCGCCTCTATCGCCTCGACCACGGCGGCGCCTTGATCGACAGCCCCGGCCTGCAGGAGTTCGGCCTCGCCCACCTGCCTCGCGGTGCCATCGAGCAGGGCTTCATCGAGTTCCGGCCCCACCTGGGCGCCTGCCGCTTTCGCGACTGCCGGCATCGGTCCGAGCCCGACTGCGCCATCAAACGGGCTGTTGCGCAAGGCCAGATCGACAGCCACCGCTTCGAGCAGTTCCTGCGCCTGACGGCCGGGCATTGATCGCGGGCCCCGCCGTTCCCAACCGGACCAGCGCGTCGCGGTCGGGTTACAGCCGCTCGAATATCGCCGCGATGCCCTGGCCGCCGCCGATGCACATGGTGACCAGGCCGTAGCGCTTGCCGATGCGCGCCAACTCGTACAGGCACTTGACGGTGAGGATGGCGCCGGTGGCGCCGAGCGGGTGGCCGAGCGCAACCGCGCCGCCGTTCGGGTTCACCTTGGCCGGGTCGAAGTCGAGTCCTCTGCTGACGCACAGCGCCTGGACGGCGAAAGCCTCGTTCGACTCGATCACATCCAGATCCTTGACCGACAGGCCGGCACGCTGCAAGGCCAGCTTGACAGCAGGAATCGGGCCGGTACCCATGATCGAGGGGTCGACGCCGGCGACGGCGTAGGACACCAGGCGCGCCAGCGGCTTCAGCCCGGCGCTGGCGGCGGCAGCGGTCTCCATCAGCACCACGGCGGCGGCGCCGTCGTTGATGCCCGAGGCATTGCCGGCGGTGACGCTGCCGTCCTTCTTGAAGGCCGGCTTCAGCTTGGCGAGACTCTCCAGCGAGGCGTCTGCCTTCGGATATTCGTCGGTGTCGAACAGCACTGTGCCCTTGCGGCTCTGAATCTCGATCGGCACGATCTGCGTCTTGAAGTGTCCGGCGGCGATGGCCGCGACGGCGCGCTTCTGGCTCTCCAGCGAGAGCGCATCCTGCTCCTCGCGGCTGATGTGGAACTGTTCGGCAATGTTCTCGGCGGTGATGCCCATGTGATTCGGGGAAAACGGGTCGGTCAGGGCGCCGACCATCATGTCGATCATCCTGGTGTCGCCCATCCGGGCGCCCCAGCGCGCCGCCGGCATCAGGTAGCCGGCGCGGCTCATGGTCTCGACGCCGCAGCCCACGGCGGCGTCGGTGTCGCCCAGCTGAATCGCGTTAGCGGCGCTGACGATGGCCTGCAGGCCGGATCCACAAAGGCGGTTCAGGGTCAGCGCGCAGGACTCCTTGGTCATGCCGGCGTCGAGGGCGATCGCGCGCGAGACGTACATGTCGCGCGCCTCGCCATGAATCACGTTGCCGCACACCAATTGCCCGATCCGACCAGGATCGATCTTGGCCCGGGCGATCGCTTCCTTGACCACTCGGGCGCCGAGCGCCGACGAGGAAAAATCCTTGAGCGTGCCGCCGAAACTGCCGATCGGCGCGCGGACGCCGCTGACCACCACTACCTCGCGTTTGTCTGACATGTGGTTCTCCTGATGAAATTACCGACCTACCCAGCTCGCCACCCAGAAGAGCGCCAGGAGCAGCAGGCACAGTACCAGGGTGCGCCATACCAGTCCTATGGTGCTCTGCATGAAATCGGCGTCGGCGTCGTCGCCTAGCCCCAGTTCCGGCCGCTCGCGCACTTCTCCGGCATCATGTATCGGCAGACCAAGGCGCACGCCGAGCGCACCGGCGCCACTCGCCAGGAGTATACCGGAGGCAGGATCCGGCCAGCGCGCCGCCTGGGTGCGCCAGCAGAACACGGCGCCCTCGAAGTCTCCAACCACAGCGAAGGCGGCGCCGGACACCCGCAGCGGCAACCAGTCGATGACGGTGAAGGCGCGCTCGGCAAACCGACCCAGGCCACCGACTTCTGCCGACCGCCACCGGCCCCGGAAGAACAAGGCTAGACGGTACAGCAGCGCGCCGGCCGGCCCGGCCAGAACGAACCAGAACAGCGGTGCGAATACATGCCGGTGCGAAGCGAGCAGCGCTTCCTCGATCGCCAACCGGGCGACCTCGTTGGAGCTCAAGCGTTCCTCGCTCTGGCCGCGCCACTGTCCCAGCAGCGTGCGCGCGCGTTCCAGTTCCCCCATGCGCAGGGCCAGGTGGATGTCGGTGAAATAGTGGCTGAACTGGCGAAAGCCCATCGTCAGATAGAGCACCCCGACGTTCAGGAGCAGTGCCACCAAGGGCTGGGTCTCGGCCAGCAGCCACTGCAGCGCGAGCAGCGCAAGCACGCCGGGGAGCACCGCGATCATCCAGGCCACCATGCCGTGGCGTTCCTCACCGCCGTAAAAGCGTTCCTCGATGAATTGCCCATAAGCCGTCAACGGCGCCAAGACGAAGCGATCCTGGGCCAACGGCTTGAGCTGTTCGAGAATCAAAGCAACGGCGATGGAAAACAGGGCCATGCAGGACGAATTCGGGGATCTAGGAAGGCCGGCGGGCACCCGCCGAAGCTACGAAGATACCACACCAGCCATCAGTCTGCGGGGAACAGGAAGCGGTGGAGGCTCACCAGCATCCCCGCCGTGGCCCCCCATATGTAATAGCCCTCCCAGGGCATGGCGTAATATTCCCGCCGACCGCCTTGGGATTCCATGCTGTGGCGTTGATGATTGGCGGGATCGAGGAGGAAAGCCAAAGGGGTCTCGAAGGCCTCGGCCACTTCGAAATCGTCGAGCTTGAGATTCAAGGGCGGACGAACCAGCGCCACCACCGGCATGATCGAAAAACCGGTTCCAGTACGATATTCCGGCAGCAAGCCAAGTACCTCCGTCCGGGCCGGATCGAGGCCGACCTCCTCCTGCGCCTCGCGCAGAGCGGTGGCCACGACCGAGTCGTCGCTCTCCTCGCAGCGTCCGCCGGGAAAGCTGATCTGCCCGGGGTGGTCACGCAAATGTGCGGTGCGCTGGGTGAGCAGCACGGTCAGGCCGCTATCCCGCTCGATCAGCGGCACCAGCACCGCCGCGCGGATCAGCTGTGCCCCTGATGCGTCCGGTTCGGCCGCCGCAGTTGCGGCAGCGACGGCGCCGCCGCCGGCAAAACGCTGGCGCAGCCAGGCGGCACTCGGGAGCATCGGCGGGAGGATCAGTTCACTCATCGGCAGCCAGTTTCAAGGTCGCGGTCCAATACCTGCGGCGCATTTGCAGACGCTCGACCGGGCCAGGCCAGCCGCCGGCGCGGGGCCAGCGGCGATACAATGGGCCACGATATGTTCGCCGAGAACGAGAGCATGAAACCGATCGCAGTCTTCCGTCACAGCCCCGGGGAAGGGCCTGGGTATTTTGCCACATTCCTGGACCGCCACGCGCTCCCCTGGCGGCTGTTGCAAATCGACGCCGGCGAAGCGGTGCCGCCCGACTGCGACGAATTCAGCGGACTGGCTCTATTCGGCGGGCCGATGAGCGTCAATGACCCGCTGCCCTGGATCGAACAGGAATGCGCGCTGATACGCCAGGCGGTAGCCCTGGACGTTCCGGTGATAGGCCATTGTCTGGGCGGCCAACTGCTGGCCAAGGCGCTGGGTGCTGAGGTGAGACCGAACCCGGTGAAGGAAATCGGCTGGGGCAAGGTGCGGGTGCTGGACAATGCCGCGGCGCACGATTGGTTAGGCGATCTACGGGATTTCCTCTCCTTCCATTGGCACGGCGAGACCTTCAGCCTGCCGGCGGGCGGCGCGCGCATTCTGGAGAGCGAGCACTGCGCCGCCCAGGCTTTCGTCCTGGGTCCGCATCTGGGCCTGCAATGTCACGTCGAGATGACCGAGGCGATGATCCGGCACTGGTGCGTCATCGGTGCCGAGGAGATTGCGACCCATCCCGGGCCATCGGTACAGCCGGCAGCGGCCATGCAGGCCGATCTGGCAGCGCGGCTGGGCGCGCTCAACGCCGTCGCCGACCGGCTCTACGAAAGATGGGGCAAAGGCTTGAAAAGAATTTAACGCCCGTTTGGGGGTCAGTCGCGGAAATTACCGAACTGCAGCGGAAAGTCGGTGACCGATTTTTTTACCAGGGCGATCGCCTCCTGGAGAAAATCGCGTTTGGGACCAGAGACGCGCACGACGTCGCCTTGGATGCTGGCCTGCACCTTGAGCTTGCTATCCTTGAGGAGCTTGACGACCTTCTTCGCCAGATCCCCTTCGACGCCGACCTTGACCTTGATTTCCTGCTTCACCTTGTTGCCGCTGATCTTGTCGACCTTGCCCTTCTCCAGGCAGCGCACGTCGATGCCGCGCTTGCCGAGCTTGAGCGTCAGAATGTCATAGACCTGGCCGAGCTTGAAGTCGTCGTCGGCATACAGGGTCAACAGCTTGTCGCCGGTCTCGACGCGGGCGTCGGAACCCTTGAAGTCGAAGCGGTTGGTGACTTCCTTGTTGGCCTGATCGACGGCGTTGCGCAGCTCGACTTGATCGACTTCAGATAGTATGTCGAAGGATGGCATGGCGCGCTCCGGTCAAGGCTTCAATCGAAATGGCAAACGTAGTCCAGGGTTTCCAGCGTCTCGATCTCGAAGCTGGAGTTGCCCGGCACGGAGAAGGACTCGCCGCCGCCGTAGCTGCGCCAGACGGCTTCACCCTTCAAACGGATGCGGCACTTGCCGGCGTTGAGCTCCATCACCTCGGGCGCACCGGTGTTGAAGACGAGCGACGACGGGAAGATCACGCCCAGGGTCTTCTTGGCCCCGTCAGGGAGCAGCACGGTGTGACTCACGCACTTGCCGTCGAAGTAGAGGTTGGCCCTCTTAACGACGCTGACATTATCGAACTGATTTTCCATTATCGACCTTTCAGATTCTCCACAGACTCTGGAGAACCTCTTTGACGACGAAGCCCACCATGCCGAAGGACAGAACGAAGAACAGCACCAGCGTTCCGGTTTTGCCCGCCTTGGCCTTGTGAGCCAGCTCACCGACGATGAAGAGCATGAAGAGCATGAAGGCGCCGACGCCGTAGGTGAGGAAGAAGTCCGAGACCTGCGCCTCGCTGTATCCGAACATCGACGTCACCTCAAGCCTTGCGCCGTGCGGCGAGCTTGGCGGCAATGCGTAGACGCAGGGCATTCAACTTGATGAAACCTGCCGCGTCCTTCTGATCGTAGGCGCCGGCATCGTCCTCGAAGGTGGCAATGGTCGGATCGAAGAGCGAATCCGACGCTGATTCCCGTCCGACCACGATGACGTTGCCTTTGTAGAGCTTGACCCTTACCCGGCCATTGGCCGCCTGCTGGGTGTGGTCGATCAACACTTGCAGGGCACGGCGCTCCGGCGCCCACCAGTAGCCGTTGTAGATCAGACTGGCGTAACGCGGCATCAGGTCGTCCTTGAGGTGCGCGACCTCGCGATCGAGGCAGAGCGACTCAATGGCGCGATGGGCGCGCAACATGATGGTGCCGCCCGGGGTTTCGTAGCAGCCGCGCGACTTCATGCCGACGTAGCGATTCTCGACCAGGTCGAGCCGGCCGATGCCGTGCTTGCCGCCCAGTTCGTTCAGGCGGGTCAGTACCGTGGCGGGCGAGAGACGGCTACCGTTCAGACCCACGATGTCGCCTCTCTCGTAGTCGATCTCCAGGTATTCGGCGGCATCGGGCGCCTGCTCCGGCGATACCGTCCAGCGCCACATCGAATCTTCCGCCTCAGCGGAAGGATCCTCGAGGTGGCGGCCCTCGAAGCTGATGTGCAGCAAATTGGCGTCCATCGAGTAGGGCGAGCCGCCCTGCTTGTGCTTCATGTCGACCGGGATGCCGTGGCGCTCGGCGTAAGCCATCAGTTTCTCACGCGAGAGCAGATCCCACTCGCGCCACGGCGCGATCACCTTGATGCTCGGATCCAGCGCGTAGTAACCCAGCTCGAAACGCACCTGGTCGTTGCCCTTGCCGGTGGCGCCGTGCGACACGGCATCCGCCCCGGTCTGGTGGGCAATCTCGATCTGGCGTTTGGCGATCAGCGGCCGGGCGATCGACGTGCCGAGCAGGTATTCGCCTTCGTAAATGGCGTTGGCGCGGAACATCGGGAAGACGAAATCGCGCACGAACTCCTCGCGCAGATCGTCGATGAAGATGTGCTCGGGCTTGATGCCGAACTGCAACGCCTTCTTGCGCGCCGGCTCGAGTTCCTCGCCTTGGCCCAAGTCGGCGGTGAAAGTGATCACTTCACAGCGGTAGGTATCCTGCAGCCACTTCAGGATCACCGAGGTATCGAGCCCGCCCGAGTAGGCCAGCACCACTTTTTTTACATCGCTCATCGCTCAGATCCCATCAACTATTGACCCTGCCGATCAGCAGGTATTCCAGCAGCGCCTTCTGCGCGTGCAACCGATTCTCAGCCTCGTCCCAGACCACGCTCTGGGGTCCGTCGATCACTTCGGCCGCGACTTCCTCGCCGCGGTGCGCCGGCAGGCAGTGCATGAACAGTGCGTCGGGCTTGGCCACCTGCATCATCTCGGCGTCCACCTGCCAGTCCTCGAAATCGCGCAGGCGTTCCTCGTTCTCGGCCTCGAAGCCCATGCTGGTCCATACGTCTGTGGTCACCAGATCGGCGCCCGCGGCCGCCTCCATCGGATCGGGAAACTCCTCATAGTGGTCGGTGCCGTACAGGCCGGCCCGCTCGGGCTCGACTTCGTAGCCGGGCGGAGTCGAGACGTGCACGTTGAAGCCGAACACCTCCGCCGCCTGCAGCCAGGTGTTGCAGACGTTGTTCGAGTCGCCGATCCAGGCCACGGTCCTGCCTTCGATCGACCCGCGATGCTCGATGTAGGTGAAGATGTCGGCGAGAATCTGGCAGGGATGGTATTCGTTGGTCAGGCCGTTGATCACCGGCACGCGCGAGTTGGCGGCAAAGCGCTCGATGATCTCCTGCTCGAAGGTGCGGATCATCACGATGTCGCTCATGCGCGAGATGACCTGGGCCGCATCTTCCACCGGCTCGCCGCGGCCGAGTTGAGAGTCGCGCGTGTTGAGGTAGATCGCGCTGCCGCCCAGCTGCTGCATGCCGGCCTCGAAGGACAGCCGCGTGCGCGTGCTGGCCTTCTCGAAGATCATCACCAGGGTGCGGTCTGAGAGCGGCCAGTATTGCTGGTAGCTCTTGAACTGCCCCTTGATCCAGCGCGCGCGCGCGAACAGGTAGTCGAACTCAGCGCGGGAAAAATCGTTGAACTGCAGGAAGTGCCTGGGCGCAGCGGTCGCATTCGTCATGCTCACGCCCCCAGGAATTCGCGGACCAGCCGGGACAGGGTGGCGACCAGTTCGTCGGCCTCGGCAGCGGTGAAGATCAGCGCCGGCAACAGGCGCACCACCTGGTCTGCGGTGACATTGAGCAGCAGGCCCGCGTCGAGCGCGCGCTGCACCAGTTCGCCGCAGGGACGGTCGAGTTCGACCCCGATCATCAGGCCGTCGCCGCGGATGTCTGCGACCCCGGCGACGCCCGCCAGCCGCTTGGCCAGGTCGCTTCTAATGCGATCGCCCAGCGCCAGGGCGTGGGCCATCAGGCCGTCGTGCTCAATCACGTCGAGCGTGGTCAGTGCGGCGACGCAGGCCAGGGGATTGCCACCGAAGGTGGAACCATGGCTGCCAGGCTTGAAGATCCCGGCGGCGGGTCCCGCGGCCAGGCAGGCGCCGATCGGCACGCCCGAGGCCAGGCCCTTGGCCAGGGTCATCACGTCCGCAACGATACCGGCGTGCTGGTGGGCGAACCACTTGCCGGTGCGGGCGATGCCGCACTGCACTTCATCCACCATCAGCAACCAGCCGCGGGCCGAGCAGATGCGGCGCAGACCCTGCAGGTATTCGTCGTGGGCGATGTTGATGCCGCCCTCCCCCTGGATCGGCTCGATCAGTACGGCGACGACGTTGGCATTGTGCTGGGCGACCGCCTCCACCGCCGCCAAATCATCGAAGGGGACGCGCACGAAGCCGGCGACCAACGGCTCGAAACCGGCCTGCGCCTTGCGGTTGCCGGTGGCGGACAGCGTCGCCAGGGTGCGGCCGTGGAAGGCACGCTCCATCACGATGATGGCGGGCTGCTCGATGCCCCGCTGGTGGCCATAGAGGCGCGCCAGCTTGATCGCCGCCTCGTTAGCCTCGCAGCCGGAATTGCAGAAGAACACCTCGTCCATGCCGGAGAGCGCGGCGAGCCGATCCGACAAGCGTTCCTGTTCGGGAATCCGGTACAGATTGGAGACGTGGATCAGCCGGGCGACTTGCTCGGACAGGGCCCGGACCAGCGCCGGATGGGCGTGCCCGAGCGTGTTGACGGCGATGCCGGCGAGCGCGTCGAGATAGCGCCGGCCCTGTTCGTCATAGACCCAGGGCCCCTGTCCGTGGGTGAAGGCGATCGGCAGCCTGGCGTACGTGTTCATCAGATGCGGCATGGCGAGCCCCGCTTGAAACTCCAAATAGCGACGGCGGCTCGCGCCGCCGTGGTTGTGCAAGATAGACAGGCATGTCTTGCTTGAGACCGCATCTTATGTGAAAAATAGCAGCCTGTATAGTGAGGTCATGATGGCGCGCATCGCAGTTTTCAACCAGAAGGGCGGCGTCGGCAAAACCACCACCGCGCTCAACCTCGGGGCCGCATTGGCGCGCCGCGAGCGGCCTGTATTGCTGGTCGATCTCGATCCACAGGCACATTTGTCATCGATCCACGGCAATGCCCTGGGCAATGTTGCCGCCAGCGCATTCGCCTTCTACCGAGACAACACGCCGCTCGCCGCGCTCGAGATCGACTGGGCGGGCGTGGGCCGGCTGATCCCGGCCCACGCCGAACTCATCCGGGTGGATTCGGTGTTCGGCAAAGGTCCGAACATCCTCAACCGCCTTAATCAGGGACTCAACGACCTCGCCGTAACGGCACCCGAGCGCACCGTCCTGATCGATTGCTGCCCCTTCCTCGGCGTGCTCTCGCTCAACGCGGTGTTCGCGGCAGAGCGCTTGTTGATTCCGGTGGCCTCGGACTTCCTCAGCATGCGCGGCGCGCTGCAGATCGAACACACCCTGACCGCGATCGAACCGGTGCTCAAGCGGCGCATCGGACGCAGCTACCTACTGACCCGTTTCGACCGTCGCCGCAACATGAGCTACGAAATACAGAAACGCATGCACGAACGCTTCGGCGTCGAGTTATGTGAAACGGTGATTTCCGAGAATGTCGCCGTGGCCGAGGCTCCGGCCATGGGCCTGGACATCTTCAGCCACGCCGAATCGAGCCGCGGTGCTCAAGACTATGCGGCGCTGCTCGATGAATTGACGAGCAAGGATCTCGTCTGACGCTCTTGGGAATTGAGCCGTTGGCTGGCTCAGCGCGCAATCAGCCTCAGCACGTCTTCAAAGTTCGCCGGTGGGGTGCGGTCACTGCCGTGGTGGCAGATGCACTCCATGATCTCGCAGTCGCGATAAATCTGGCGCAGCTTGCGTTGGGCATGCTCCTCATCGCGGCCGTGGATCATCAGGTTGCTGACGGCCAGACCATCACGAGTGCGAATGCGAAAGGCATATTTCCTAAAGGCGAACGCGTGCATGAAAACCCCTTGTACATCAATGAGGTTTGGCCAGTATATGTAACTACTTTCAGGAAATCAAGCCAGCCTATTATTTATGCTGGTTTTTTGCCTCCCGGCTTAGCGGCTGGGACAGACTTTCGGGCGGACCCAACGGCCCGCCGGCGCAAAAGACTGAGGCTGTCAGAGCGCCTTGATAGCAGCGGACAGGCGGCTCTTGTGGCGTGCCGCCTTGTTCTTGTGGATGATCTTCTTGTCGGCGATGCTGTCGATGACGCTCATCGACTCGACAAACTCCGCTTGCGCGG
This sequence comes from Rhodocyclaceae bacterium, assembly GCA_035530135.1. GTDB lineage: Bacteria > Pseudomonadota > Gammaproteobacteria > Burkholderiales > Rhodocyclaceae > CAIYYX01. Next base: position 17,836 of record DATKVJ010000077.1, read on the forward strand.
CAGGCTTATCGCCGGCGACGATCGCCTTTTGCACTTTCTTGATCGCGGTGCGCAGGGTCGAGCGCAGGCTCACGTTGTGGGTACGCTGCTTGACCGCCTGACGGGCGCGCTTGCGGGCTTGGGCGCTGTTGGCCATATGTATGGTTCCGGCTAAGACGTTAAAAGGCAATGATTATAGGGAATTCCCGGGCGAGGCGCAAGACGCGCGGAGCCCAAGGAAAGCCGCTACTATTGCGCTCTTTTGCTCCAGCCGCATGAACCTGCTCAAGGCCCTCGCCACCGTCAGCGGCATGACGCTGCTGTCGCGCATTCTCGGTTTCCTCCGGGATTTCGTCTTCGCCCGTATCTTCGGCGCCGGCATGGCGATGGATGCTTTCGTGGTCGCCTCCCGCCTGCCCAATCTGCTGCGCCGGCTGTTCGCGGAAGGCGCCTTCTCCCAGGCATTCGTTCCGATCCTGGCCGAATACAAGAACCGGCGCGGCGCGGACGAGACGCACCGGCTGGTCGACCACGTCGCCACCCTGCTGTTCCTGGCGCTCGCCGTCGTCTCCATTCTGGGCGTTGCGGTCACACCGTTCCTGATCTACGTCACGGCGCCGGGCTTCGCCGCCAACTCGGACAAGTTCGCGCTGACGGTCGAACTCACCCGGATCACCTTCCCCTACATCCTGTTCATTTCGCTGGTAGCCCTCGCCGCCGGCGTGCTCAACACCTGGAGCCGCTTCGCGCTGCCGGCGATCACGCCGGTGCTGCTCAACCTCGCCTTCATCGGCATGGCGCTGTTCGCCGCACCCTGGTTTCACCCGCCGGTGCTGGCGCTGGCCTGGGCGGTTCTCCTGGGCGGCGTGCTGCAACTGGGGATACAGCTGCCGGCGCTGGCCAGGATCGGCATGCTGCCGCGCTTCTCGCTCAGTTTCAGCGACCCGGCGGTGCGGCGCATCCTGAAGCTGATGGGCCCGGCGGTCCTCGGCGTTTCGGTGGCGCAGATCTCCCTGCTGATCAATACCATTTTCGCTTCTTTCCTGCCCAACGGCAGCGTCTCCTGGCTCTACTACGCCGACCGAATGATGGAATTCCCGGCAGGGCTGCTCGGCGCCGCCCTGGGCACCATCCTGCTGCCCAGCCTGTCGAAGTTTCACGCCGACGCACAACCCGCCGAGTTCTCCAAGCTCCTCGACTGGGGACTGCGCCTGACCCTGATGTTGACCCTGCCAGCGGCGCTGGCGCTGGCGACCCTCGCGGTGCCGTTGCTGTCCACGCTGTTTCTGCACGGCGCATTCACCGCAAACGACGTCCTGCAGACGCGCGCCGCACTGGTCGCCTACAGCCTCGGCTTGTGCGGACTGATCCTGGTGAAGGTGCTGGCGCCGGGTTTCTATGCCCGCCAGGACATCCGCACGCCGGTGAAGATTGCGCTGCTGACGCTGGTGATGACCCAGTTGATGAATCTCGTCTTTGTCGGCTGGTTGAAACACGCCGGTCTGGCGCTGTCGATCGGATTGGCCTCCTGCCTCAATGCCACCCTGCTCTATCGCGGTCTACGCCGACTCGGCATCTATGCCCCCCAGCCCGGATGGGGAGGCTTCCTGGCCAGGATAGCCCTGGCACTGACGTCCCTGGGTCTGGTGCTCTGGTTCGGCATGGGAAGGGAAGCCGCGTGGCTCCAAATGGCGTCGCTGGAACGGGTGCTGCGTCTGGCCGGCTTGGTGATCGGCGGGGTACTCGCCTACTTCGGCACGCTGAGGCTCGCCGGTTTTCGCATTGCGGATTTCAAGAAGCGCGGCGCCTAGAAAAAAGGGCAGCCCCGAGGCTGCCCTTCAGTGGATTGCCGACTCGGATCAGGACAACATCAGCGGCACGATCATCAGCGCGACGATGTTGATGATCTTGATCAGCGGGTTCACCGCCGGTCCGGCCGTATCCTTGTAGGGGTCGCCGACGGTGTCGCCGGTCACCGCGGCCTTGTGCGTCTCGGAGCCCTTGCCACCGAAGTTGCCTTCCTCGATGTACTTCTTGGCGTTATCCCAGGCGCCGCCGCCGGTGGTCATCGAAATGGCCACGAAGATGCCGGTCACGATGGTGCCCACCAGCACGCCACCCAGCGCCTGCGGGCCGAGGATCAGGCCGACCAGCACCGGAACCGCGACGGGCAGCAACGAGGGCACGATCATTTCTTTGATCGCGGCCTTGGTCAGCATATCCACCGCCTTGGAATAATCCGGTTTGGCGGTGCCGGCCATGATTCCGGGGATCTCCTTGAACTGGCGGCGCACCTCCACCACCACGGAGCCCGCGGCGCGACCGACGGCTTCCATGCCCATGGCCGCGAACAGGTAGGGCACCATGCCGCCGATGAACAGGCCGATGATGACCATGTGGTTGGACAGATCGAAGGTCAGCACCTTGCCGCTGGCGGACAACGCGTGGGTGTAGTCGGCGAACAGCACCAGCGAGGCCAGGCCGGCGGAACCGATCGCGTAGCCCTTGGTGACGGCCTTGGTGGTGTTGCCCACGGCGTCGAGCGGATCGGTGATGTTGCGGATGGCCTCGGGCAGCCCGGCCATCTCGGCGATGCCGCCGGCGTTGTCGGTGATCGGACCGTAAGCGTCGAGGGCGACGATGATGCCGGTCATCGACAGCATCGAGGTCGCCGCGATGGCGATGCCGTACAGACCGGCCAGCGAATAGGCACTGCCGATGCTGGCACAGACCGCGAGCACGGGCAACGCGGTCGATTTCATCGAAACCCCGAGGCCGGCGATGACGTTGGTGCCGTGGCCGGTGGTGGAAGCCTGGGCGATATGGCGGACCGGGCCGTACTCGGTCGCCGTGTAGTATTCGGTGATCACCACCAGCGCAGCGGTCAGCGCCAAGCCGATCAGTCCGGCAAAGTACAGGTTCAGCGAAGATACCGCCTGGTCGGCCAGCATCACGCTATCGCCCATCATCATCTTGGTGATCGGATAGAAGGCGACGGCCGCCAGCACGCCGGACACGATCAGGCCGCGATAGAGCGCATTCATGATCTTGCCGCCCTCGCGGGCCTTGACGAAGAAGGTGCCAATGATCGAGGCGATGATCGAGGATCCGCCCAGCACCAGCGGATAGATCACCGCATTCGGGCCGGCGTTGGCCATCAGCATCGCGCCCAGAATCATGGTGGCGATGATGGTCACGGCGTAGGTCTCGAACAGGTCGGCCGCCATGCCGGCACAGTCGCCGACGTTGTCGCCGACGTTGTCGGCGATCACCGCGGGGTTCCTCGGGTCGTCTTCCGGGATGCCGGCTTCGACCTTGCCCACCAGGTCGGCGCCGACGTCGGCGCCCTTGGTGAAGATACCCCCGCCCAGACGGGCGAAGATGGAAATCAGCGAACCGCCGAAGGCCAGGCCGACCAGGGGCTCGATCACCTTAGTCGTGCTCAGACCGGCGGGAGCGGTCGAAGCCAGATAAGCATAAAAACCAGCGACGCCGAGCAGGCCGAGTCCCACCACCAGCATGCCGGTGATCGCGCCGCCCTTGAAGGCGATGTTGAGCGCCGCGTTGAGGCCGTCCTTGGCGGCCTCCGCGGTGCGCACGTTGGCGCGGACCGAGACGTTCATGCCGATGTAGCCGGTGGCGCCGGAGAGCAGCGCTCCGATAGCGAATGCCGCCGCGGTCGCCCAGGAATGCAGACCGAGCCCGATCGCCGCAAACAGGATGACGCCGACGATGCCGATCGTGGTGTATTGCCGGTTCAGGTAGGCATTGGCGCCCTCCTGGATCGCCGCGGCGATCTCGCGCATCCTTTCGTTGCCGGTCGGTTTGCCGACAATCCAATTGATAGAAATCGCCCCGTACAGGAGCGCGGCAACGGCACATCCCAACGCAAATAGCAGACCGCCTGACATGATTCTCCTCCCCAAGTTAAACCGGCCCGTCATGACCGGCGAAATTTTTTCTAATGCTCCCTCATCACCTTGCCCACACCGTCAGCTTGGCGGTTTGCGTGTGGAAGATCGGTCAGCGCCGACAACACCACCTTCAAATCTTGAAGGCTGGCAGCTTCTTCGACACCGCCACGTTCTTGAGCCGAGCGTAATCGGGCAGGCCATCCTTGTAGGGAGGATAGTCCTCACCCTTGATCAGCGGTACCAAGTATTCGCGGCATTTTTCGGTGATGCCGAAGCCATCCTGGGTGATGAAATTTTTCGGCATCTTCTTTTCGACGTTGGCGACCTTGGCCAAGGGCGCCATGCCGACCCGCCACTTGTAGGTCTTGCCGGCGATGCGGTCGATGGTCGGCATCACTGAATTGTAGCCCTTGAGCGCCAGTTCAACCGCCGCCCGACCCATCGCGTAGGCCTGCTCCACGTCCGTCTTGGAGGCGATGTGGCGCGCCGAGCGTTGCAGGTAATCGGCCACGCCCCAGTGATACTTGAGACCGAGATCCTCGCGCACGATGTTCGCCACCACCGGCGCCACCCCGCCGAGTTGGGCGTGGCCGAAGGCATCCTTGAGACCCTGGTCGGCGAGAAACTTGCCGTCGGCGTCCATCACGCCCTCAGATACGACCACGGTGCAGTAGCCGAAGCGCTTCACCAGGCGGTCCACCTTGGCCGCGAATTTCTTTCGCTCGAAGGGGACTTCCGGGAACAGGACCACGATCGGCTGCTCGGCATCCGGGGTCGAGGCCAGCGCGCCGGCGGCGGCAATCCAGCCGGCATGGCGGCCCATCACTTCCAGTACGAACACCTTGGTCGAGGTCGCGGCCATCGAGGCCACGTCGAAGGTAGCCTCCAGGGTAGACACGGCGATGTACTTGGCCACCGAACCGAAACCGGGGCAGTTGTCGGTGATCGGCAGATCGTTGTCGACGGTCTTGGGCACGTGTATCGCCTGGATCGGGTAATCCATCTTTTCCGCAAGCTGCGACACCTTGAGGCAGGTGTCGGCGGAATCGCCGCCGCCGTTGTAGAAGAAGTAAGAGATATCGTGGGCGCGGAACACCTCGATCAGACGCTCGTACTGCCGTCTGTTTTCCTCCAAACTCTTCATCTTGAAGCGGCAGGAACCGAAGGCGCCGGCGGGGGTATGGCGCAAGGCGGCGATGGCCTTGGCGCTATCCCTGCTGGTATCGATCAGATCTTCGGTCAGGGCGCCGATGATACCGTTCCTGCCCGCATAGACCTTGCCGATGTGCTCCTTGTGCCGGCGCGCCGTCTCGATCACGCCGCAAGCCGTGGCATTGATGACGGCGGTGACGCCGCCCGACTGCGCGTAGAAGGCATTTTTCTTCGAACCTTTGGCCATATTGTCTCCACCAAGCCCAATCACTCGGGCGTTCAACCAAGCGCGGCAAACAGCGCCCTCTGGATCGCATCCACCGAACCAACGCCTAAGACCTTGCGGTACTTGGGCGCTCCGGCATCACTCGCCGACCACTTGGCATAGAAATCGACCAACGGCCGGGTCTGGCTGTGATAGACCTCCAAGCGTTTCTGGACCGTCTCTTCCTTGTCGTCGTCGCGCTGGATCAGATCGTCGCCGGTGACGTCGTCCTTGCCCGCAATTTTGGGCGGATTGAATTTTACATGATAGGACCGACCCGAGGCGGGGTGAATGCGGCGACCACTCATGCGTTTGACGATTTCCTCGTCTGCGACCTCGATCTCCAGCACATAATCGACCTGGATACCCATGTCGCGCAGTGCCTCGGCCTGCGGAATGGTGCGGGGAAAGCCGTCGAACAGGAAACCCTTGACGCAGTCCGCCTGCCCGAGTCGCTCCTTGATCAGGCCGAGGATGATTTCGTCGGACACCAGTTCGCCCGCGTCCATGACCCGCTTGGCCGCCAAGCCCATCGGGGTACCGGCCTTCACCGCGGCCCGCAGCATGTCGCCGGTGGAAATTTGCGGGATCGCGTAGCGCTCGGTGATGAAGGTGGCTTGAGTGCCTTTCCCCGCTCCGGGGGGTCCGAGAAGAATAAGACGCATGAAAACTCCAATCGATGGGACAAGATGAGAACGATGGTACTGCGGCAAAGTCGTGCTTGTCCCGAGAGCTTGTTTATTGCCCTATAGCGAAAAACGATGGAAATGATTTCAATTGACACCTCGAACAAATGCGCGCCTCACCCGTTCGAGATCCTCCGGGGTATCGACGCCGGCCGCAGGCGCCTCGCCGCAGCTTACGACGCGGATGGCAAAGCCATGCCACAGCGCCCGCAGTTGCTCCAGCGCTTCGCAGCGCTCGAGCGGCGAGGGGGCAAGCCGACCATAGCGGCGCAGGAAGGCGACGCGATAGGCATAGAGGCCGACGTGGCGCTGCGCCGGGAAGTCGGGGGACAGTTCGCCTCGGCTGCAGGCGAAGCCATCCCGGTCCCAAGGAATCGGGCCACGGGAAAAATAGAGGGCGCGGCCGTCGGCGGCGCACACCACTTTCACCACGTTGGGATTGAAAAAGTCCGCGGCGTCGGAGATCGCATGGCTGGCGGTCGCAATCGCCGCACCGGGATCCTGGTGCAGGGCGGCAGCCACCCGCTCGACCAGCGCCGGCTCGATCAGCGGTTCGTCGCCCTGGATGTTGACCACGATCTCCTCTTCGCCCCAGCCCAAGGTCTCGGCGACCTCGGCGATGCGGTCGGTGCCGCTCGGGTGGTCGGTTCTGGTCAACAGCGCCTGGAAGCCGTGGCGCTCGACGGCCTCGACGATGTCGGCGTGGTCGGTGGCGATCCAGAGATCGACGGCGCCATGGACGCGCCGGGCGGCCTCGGCAACGCGCACCACCATGGGCTTGCCGTGGATATCGGCGAGCGCCTTTGCCGGCAAGCGCGTCGAGGCGAAGCGCGCCGGAATGACGATTCTGAAGCTCACTATTCGCTGGCTTCTTCGGCCGAGAGTTGGCGTGCCTCGTCTTCAAGCATCACGGGAATATCGTCCTTGATCGGATAGGCGAGCCGGCAGGCTCTGCACACCAGCTGTGAGCGCGCCTTGCGGTAGTCGAGAGAACCCTTGCAGACGGGGCAGACGAGGATTTCAAGCAGGCGGGCGTCCATAGAGCTTCTCCATAACCAGGGCGACGAGATCGGGTTCGACCCGCGCGGTGACCGGCAGCACCCATACCGGGCGATCCGTGAGACCGGCGCATTTTACCGCATCCTTCTCGGTCATCAGCAAGGCATCCGCCTCGATCTCTTCGAGATCGGCGCGCAGATAGCGGTGGTGGTCGGGGAAGGCGTGGCAGCGGCAAGACAGGCCGAGGGCCTCGAGGTGGGCGAAGAAGCGCCCGGGATCGCCGATGCCGGCGACGGCGGCCAGACGCAGACCGGAAAGATCGGCGGCGGCACAAGTCCGTCCCGGATCGGCCAGCGAGTGGAAGGTATCGCCGATCAGGCGCATGCGAAACTGCGCCGGCCCTGCCGCGTCGGGCGGCAGCCTCGGCGGCGGACCGTTGAGCACCAGCGCATCGACCCGGGCAAGACGCGAGGGTGGCTCCCGGAGCGGCCCTGCGGGCAGCGGCCAGCCGTTCAACAGGCCGCGTCCATCGATCACGGCGATCTCGAGGTCGCGCGCCAGGCGGTAGTGCTGCAGGCCGTCGTCGGCGACGATCAGGTCGCAGCCGGGATGAGCCTCGATCAGCGCGCGCGAAGCGGCGACCCGGTCCCTGCCGACAAAAACAGGAAGATTCAGTCGCCGCTTGATCATCAGCGGTTCGTCGCCAACCCGTGCCGCATCGCCATCCGCCAGCACCTCGGCCACCGTCCCGATGCCGCCGTGGCCACGGCTCACCACCCCCGGACGCATGCCGCACGCGCGCAGCGCATCGACCAGCCAGAGGGTGAGCGGGGTCTTGCCGCTGCCGCCGACCGTGATGTTGCCGATCACGACCACCGGCACAGGTAGCCGCTCGCTGCCCAATATGCGGTGGCGATACAAGGCGCGGCGGGCAGCGGCCAGCAAAGCGAAGGCCGCAGCCAGAGGTAGCAGCAGCGCGGCCAGCACGCCGCGCTGCTGCCAAGCGCGCTGCAAGAGAGCGGTGAGCTTCACGCGAATGCGCCTGCTTGCGGGGGCGGTCAAGATGCGGCGGGAATGGCGTTCAGCGGCCCGCGCTTTGGGTGGCGAAGGAGATATGGGACAAGCCGGCCTGCTGCGCTGCCTGCATCACGTCGATCACGCTCTGGTGCGTCGCCTTGGCGTCGGCGCTGATCACGACGACGGGTTCTTTCGCCACGCCGGCGGCTCGCTTCAACGCGAGACTGATGGCCTCGATGTCGCGCGTACCGACCGCACTGCCGTTCACCATCACGTCGCCCTGGATGTTGACCACGACGTTGATCTCGTTGGCCTGCTCCTGTGCCTGCTGGGCATCGGCGGTGGGCAGGTTGATATCGAGCCCCGCGTACTTCGAATAGGTGGTGGTGATCATCAGGAAAATCAGGATCACCAGCAACACGTCGATCATCGGGATCAGATTGATCTCGGGCTGCTCCTGCGGTCTGCCGCGCTGGAAGTTCATGGCGTGCTCCTCACCGGCAGCTAGCGGCGTTCGCCATGCACCACCTCCACCAGCTTCACCGCCTGCAGCTCCATCTCGATCACCAGCCCATCGACGGCGGCACGGAAATGGCGGTAGAAAATCATGCTCGGGATGGCGATGACCAGGCCGAAACCGGTGTTGTAGAGCGCCACCGAGATGCCGTGGGCGAGCGCCTGCGGATTGTTGCCTGAGGCAGTGGGCGAACCGAAAATTTCGATCATCCCGACCACCGTGCCGAACAGACCCATCAGCGGACTGATCGAGGCGATGGTGCCTAGACTGGTGAGGTAGCGTTCGAGTTCGTGGGCCACGCCGCGGCCGGCCTCTTCGATCGCCTCCTTCATGATCTCGCGCGAACTTGAAACGTTGCGCAGGCCGGCGGCAAAGACCCGGCCCAGCGGCGAATGGCCGTCGAGGCGCCGCAACACTTCCTCCGTCACTCCGCCTTGGCGGTAGTCGCCGATGACGCCGGCTAGGAGGCCGGGCGGCACGATCTTGGCCCGGCGTAGCGCCGTGGCGCGCTCGATGATCAGTGCGACGGCGATGACCGAAGTGAGCAGCAGCGGCCAGATCGGCCAGCCGGCTGCGAGAATGATGGAGAACACGAAGACTCCTAGCTAACAGCTGGACAAGCGCGCACTTTAGCCTGAGGCACTGCTTTCGGCAAGGCGAGAGGCGAGCAATCGAGTTCTCCCGTTCGGCTACAATCGCGTCCATGTCAACGCCGCCGTCCAGGGATGCCAAGGCCGTCGCCGCCGGCTGGCGCACCCGGCTGGCGCAGGCCGCTGCAGGAGTACCTGCGGACCTGCCGGTGCCCGAGGGCGAAGCGGTATTGATCGAGGCCCTGGCGCAATTCGCTGCCGCGTCTGCCCTCGCGGGCCAGACCCTGCTCGTCGTCGTTCCCGATGACGAGCTGCTGCCGCCGCTTTCCAACGCCCTCGATCTGGCCCTGCGCCCGCTCTGCCTGGTGCTGCCGCAACCGGGCTTCGCGGCCCGCATCGCCCTGCGCGCGACGCTGTCGCTGCTCAACAGCCGACTGGCGCGCGGTGGCGAGAACAGTTTCGCCCCCGCCTGGCGAGCCCAGCGGGCCCGCCTGGAAGCGCGTGCGGCGGCTTGGGCGGCGGCCCTAGACTGGTGCGCCGGCAACGACGCCTCGCCGCCGCCGGTCGGCGAACTGTTCCCGCTGTGCGTCCTGCCCCTCGCCCAGGCAGAGTCCTTGAGCGGCGGCGAGCGGGATGTGCTGCTCATCGTCAATCCTGAGCGCATGGCGGCTGCGGTACCGCTTCTCCTCAATCGGGGCAGAACGATCCTGTTGCTGCGCGCGAGAGCCGATGCCGCCGCCGGCCAGGCCCTGGTCTTGCAAGACGAGGACGCACGGCTGTTCGCGGAGCGGGAGCTGCTCGGCCAGCAGCTCTCGGAATTGGAGCTGGAGTTCGCCACCGCGCAGGCGGAACTGGCGGAATTCACCCAGCTCTACTACGAGCGAGTCGGCGAGCGCCTGGTCGAACTCGACCGGCTCCAGGCGCGCATCGCCTGGTTGCTGGCCGACAGAGCGCCCGACGACGCGCCGGCGCAACACCGTGCGCGGGAGAGCCGGGCTCAGGCAGAACGCTCCGGACAGGAACATCACCGGTTTACCGGAAGAGGCGGAACCGAGAAACCCTTCGCCCCCTCAGGCGACGTGAAGCGCTTGTTCCGCCATCTGGCGCAGAAGATCCATCCCGACCGCGCCGAGGATGAAGCGGATCGCGCCTGGCGCACCGAGCTGATGAGCGAGGCCAACCGCGCCTACAAGAACGGTGACGAGATGGTGCTGCGCGGGATTCTGGCGCAATGGCAGGAGGGCGCTGCGGCCCCAGCGGCGCGCGGGACGAGCGGATTCGCCCGCCAGGTGGCGCAAATGCAGCGGCGTCTGAGCGAAATCGAGGCGGAGTTGAAGCGCCTGCTCGCCTCCCGGCTCTATGAATTCTTCGTCGCTGCCAAGCTGGCCCAGGCGCGCGGCCGCGACCTGCTGCAGGAACTGGCCGACAAGCTCGACCGCGAGATCGGTGCAGCGCGCTTGCGGCAGGATGAGCTCGAAGCGCTGTGAGGCGGCCGTCTCAGTTGAGCTTGATGCCGCATTCGATCCGTTCGAGAAAAGCCTGCGCTTCCTCATTGCCGAGGCGGGCCGCGCTGCGCAGCCATTTCATCGCCAGGCGCAGGCTCTGCGCCACGCCTTGGCCACGGTAGTAGGCGCAGCCCAGTTCGTATTGCGCATTGACATCGCCGAGCAAGGCCGCGCGGCGCATCCAGCGCGCCGCCTCGCGCAGGTCGCGGGCCGCGCCCTGGCCGTGCAGCAGACAGAAGCCGACGCTGTAGATGGCGTAGGCGTCCTCGTGCTGCTCCACCGCCTGCCGGTACCAGCGCAGCGCCTCGCGATAATTTCGCGGCACGCCCTGGCCGAAGTAGCTCATGTCGGCGAGCGCGATCTTGGCGTCGAATAGGCGGGCCGCCTTGCGGTACCAGAGCACCGCGAGGGCCGCATCGGGCGCCGTGCCGATACCGTAGCGATGGCATTCTCCGAGCATGAATGCGGCGCGGGCGTGCCCAAGTTCGCCTGCCTTGCGGTAATAAGCAAGCGCCCGCTCGGCATCGGCGGCGACGCCATCACCGTGAAAATAACGCTCGGCGCGGACGAAATAGAAGCGCTCGAGCTCGCCTAGCGCCGGCTGCCAACCGCGGTCAGCGGCCGCGCGCAGCAACGCTTCGCCGCGCCGCAAGTGGGCCGGCACGCCGATACCGTGCAGATAGCAGCGGCCCAGTTCGGCCTGGGCGTGCCGATCGCCGGCCGCCGCTGCCGCCCGGTAGTGGTCCAGGGCCAGCGCCAGATTCTTGGCGACGCCTTCGCCCTGCTCGTAGCACTCTCCCAGCCAGACCCGTGCCGCCGGGTCGTCGCTCTGGGCGGCGCGGCGGTACCACGCCACCGCCAGCTGCTTGTTCTCGGCAACCCCGTCGCCGCAGCGGTAGCAATGGCCGAGCTTGAGCTGGGCCCGGACATGGCCTTGGCGGGCGGCGGCACGGTAACAGCGGATCGCCTCTTCGACGTCCTGCGGCACGCCGCCGCGGCCGGAGGCATGGCATTCGCCCAGCTCGAACGCCGCCTCTCGGTTGCCGCATGCCGAGGCGCGGCGATACCAACCGAGACCGGCCTGGGGGTCGCGCGTCACGCCGTAGCCGAAGCTATAGCATTGACCGAGCAGGAACATCGCGCCAGCGATGCGCTTTCGGGCCGCGGCACGGAACCACGCCACCGCCTCGGCACAATCCTGCGCTACCCCCTCGCCGGCATACAGGCACATGCCGAAGCAGTACATCGCGGCGCCATTGCCGCCCTCGGCCGCTTGTCGCCACAGACCAGCTGCGGCCCCCCGGTCTTCGGCGACGCCGCGGCCGAAGAAGCAGCAACGCGCGAGCAACTCACGCGCCCTCTGGTGGCCCTGGTCCGCGGCCAAGCGGAGCCAGCGCGCCGCCTCGGCGAAATCGCGGGCGACGCCCTGGCCGAAGTAGAGGAGACGGCCCAGCCAGTACTGGGCCAGGCGCGCGCCCATGCCGCCCCGGCTCGCAGCGGCGCGAAACAGGCCGGCCGCCCTGGAGGCATCCGCGCTCACGCCGTGGCCGCGCAACAGGCAAAGACCCAGCCAGGTGATGCCGCGCAGGTCGTCTCGGGTGGCTGCGCACTCGAACAATCGCGCCGCCTCAGCGTGATCCCGCTGCAAGCCGAAGCCGTTGTAGAGCAACCAACCGAGCACCGCTTCGCCGGCGGCGCAGGTGCGCTCTGCGCTCTGGGCGGCCCAGCGCAAGGCCAGGGCGTAGGATTTTGCCGTGCCTTCGCCGACGGCATAGCGCCAGGCCAGCTCAGCCTGGGCTTCGACGTTGCCGGCTTCGGCCATGCGCAGCAACTCGGCGAGCGGCACGCTACGCCAGAACTCGTCTGCCGGTCCGAGCAGCTCGAGTCCTTGCCTAGCGCCACGCTCGATCAGACTGCTTTCGATCACCTCGCGGAAAATTCCGATCAGTGCGGGCGAGTGCAGCGGAATCAAATGGTCGGACATCGTGCAAAACGATTCATCGTGGTTGCGTTGTGGCCACTCTTGGGCTTGAGGCAACAGGTTACCGGAAATTGCCGCGAACGATCACCGACCCCGCCCCGGACTATTTCATCCGTCATATCCCGGAGCGGCCAGCCTTATCCACAATATCTGTGGATAAACTTGTGGATTGGATGGGGACGGATAGCTTAAATCGGCCTCCCGTAAGCCTTTTCCCTAGGCCGCTACAAAATGTAGCTTTGATTAAACTTATTATTTTTCATATACTTAATAAACACCACCGGGCCCCGTAAGGGATTTCGACGGATAGACACAAAGAACCGGCGACCGGAAAGATTCCGTTACAATCCGGACCCATGTTTCTTCAATTGTCAACCGCTTATCGAATCAGCGTATGCCTGCTGAAGTCCTGACCGTTTCGGGCTTGAATCGCCGCGTCCGCGAAATCCTGCAGCGGAACTTTCCGCTGTTGTGGGTCGGCGGCGAAGTCTCGAACCTGACCCGCGCCAGTTCGGGGCATGTCTATTTTTCGCTCAAGGACGAGACTGCCCAGGTGCGCTGCGTGATGTTCAAGAATCGCGCGCAGTCGCTGCCCTGGCGCTTGGAGAATGGCCAGCAGGTCGAAGCCCAGGCGCTGGTGACGCTGTTCGAGACGCGCGGCGACTTTCAGCTCAACATCGAGGGGCTCCGCCGCGCCGGCCTGGGCGCGCGCTACGAAGCCTATGCCCGCCTGCGCGAGCGGCTCGAGCGCGAGGGACTGTTTGCGGCGAAGAGGAAGCGGGTGTTGCCGCGCTTCCCTCGCCGCATCGGCATCGTCACTTCGCCCCAGGCGGCGGCACTGCACGATGTCCTCACCGCCCTGAGGCGACGCGCGCCGCATCTGCCGGCGATCCTCTATCCGGCGCCAGTGCAGGGCGAAGGCGCCGCCGAAAAAATCGCCGCTGCGATTCTTCATGCCGGCCGGCAGGTCGGGACCGACGCGATCGACGTTCTGATCGTCGTGCGCGGCGGCGGCAGCATCGAGGATCTCTGGGCCTTCAACGAGGAGGCGGTGGCGCGCGCCATCGCCGAATGCCCGATCGCCGTTGTGAGCGGCGTCGGCCACGAAACCGATATCACCATCGCCGACTTCGCGGCCGACCGGCGCGCGGCGACCCCGACCGCCGCCGCCGAACTGGTCAGCGCCGGCTGGTTCGCCGCGAGGCACGAAATCGCCGCGCTCGCCGACGGCTTGCGGCGCGGGCTGCGGACCCTGATCGAGGCGCGGACGCAGCGCGTCGATCTGCTCGCGCATAGCCTCGTACACCCGGGCACAAGACTCGCACGCGACCGACAAGCACTGGCCCACTTGGCGACACGGCTCTCCGCCGCGCTGGCGACGCGGCAGCGCCACCACGCCGTCGCCCTCGATCACCTGCACCTGCGCCTCGCCCGGGTCCGGCCGCAGACCCAACCCCTGCGCGGACGTCTGGCGCTGGCCGAGCAAGGCCTGTCGGCGGCGTGGCGCAACCAACTCTCGAAGCAACTCGGCTATCTCGGCGCGCTCGCCGCGGCGCTGGCCCAACTCAGTCCGCAGGCCACGCTCGCTCGTGGCTACAGCATCGTCCGCGACCGGCACGGCGCAGTGCTGCGCGATAGCAGCCAGGTCGCCGCCGGCGATGCCGTGGAACTCAGCTTCGCGGTCGGCTGGGCGCGCGCGCACATCAGCGAAACCGGTTGAGGGGCGGCGGCACCATGAGAGCGATTGCCATCGACCGCTTCTCCGACTAAACTTGTCAAGTTTTCGTATCCACCGCACAAACAGGAGATATCATATGGAACACACCCTACCCCCGCTACCGTACGCGTTAGACGCACTGGCACCGCATATCTCCAAGGAGACGCTGGAGTTCCATTACGGCAAGCATCACCAGACCTACGTCACCAATCTCAATAACCTGATCAAAGGCACCGAATTCGCGAACGCGACGCTCGAGGAGATCGTCAAGAAATCCACCGGCGGCACTTTCAACAACGCCGCCCAAGTGTGGAATCACAGCTTCTACTGGAACGGCCTCAAGCCCAATGGCGGCGGCGCCCCGGCCGGCACCCTGGCCGATGCCATCAACAAGAAGTGGGGCTCGTTCGACGAGTTCAAGAAAGCCTTCCAGGCCGCCGCTGTCGGCAATTTCGGCTCCGGTTGGACCTGGCTGGTCAAGAAGGCCGACGGCTCGGTGGACATCGTCAACACCAGCAATGCGGCAACGCCCTTGACCGGCAACGACAAGCCGCTGCTAACCTGCGACGTATGGGAGCACGCCTACTACATCGACTATCGCAACGCGCGCGCCAAGTACGTCGAGGTCTTCTGGAATCTGGTCAACTGGGATTTCGCTGCGAAGAACTTCGCTTAAGCCGCACCACAGACAGGCCGTCGCTACTGCCAGCCGGGCAGGGCGGCGGTTTGTTACTCTGCGGAGCATGAAGATCGCCCTGAGAGACGACTAGCGCGCTGGCGGCGCCCGATCGACGCCGGCGATGGTCGTGCCGTCCCCTAGGCCCCGGCGCTTGAACCAAGCGGCGTTCATTTCCAGGGCAAATCTGGCAGGCCGGGCGGCACAGTGGGCGTTCTCGGTCTGCGGCAACATTTCCTCGATGTTGATGATACGCCCCCGCCCATCGAGAAAGGCCACGGACAACGGCATCAGGGTGTTGCGCATCCACATGCAGTGTCGCGCCTCCTGATCGAAGACGAACAGCATGCCGTTATTGACCGGCATGCTCCTGCGGTGCATCAGACCCTCGGCGCGCGACTCGTAGGTATTCGCCAGTTCCGCCCGGATGCGGTAAATGCCGGCAGTGAGCTCCAGCGACTGCTGCGCCTGGACTTGCCATGCCGTCAGCGCCAAAGCAGCGACGATCCAGCATGCTGGTTGGCTATGCCATCTCATGGCGGCTCCTCCGGATCGAGCAAAAAAAAGGCAGGGAAAACCCTGCCTTTTCCTGATGAGGCGAAGAATTACTTCTTCTCTTCCTTCTTCTCAGCCTTCTTCACGGCCTTCTTGGCGGCCTTCTTCTTCACGACCTTCTTCACGGCCTTCTTCTCAACCTTCTTCTCGGCCTTCACTTCGGTCTTGGTTTCGGCCTTCTTTTCTTCGGCGGCGAAGCCGGAAAAGGAGACGGTGGCGAACATCGCAGCAACAAGGATCGACAGCAGTTTGCTCATGATTGATTTCCTATAATATTAATTACTTAATGGCGACCGGCAATATGACGGCCGGAGCATTATACCGAAAGCCGGGTAGCGAAGCAGGCTTTCAAACAACGATGGGCAGCTTGCTGCCCATCGTTCCCAGGCCAATTACTTGGCGGCGGGGGCGGCAGCCTTCTTGGCCTTCTTGGCCTTATGGGCGACCTTCTTGGCTTTATGGGCGACCTTCTTAGCCTTCTTGGCCTTCGGGGCTTCAGCCTTGGCGGCAGCCGGAGCGGCAGCGGCAGGCATCGAGGCGGGCTCGGCGGCCTTAGGGGCATCAGCGGCAAAAGCGGTGGTGGCGGCAAAAGCAGCGGCGATCAACAGGGTCATCAGTTTGCTCATTTTGTTTCCTTTGCGATGTTTAGCGATATTTGGCTTGGGTCTTGGTTTTGACACTGCAGGCCGAAACCGGGTGTCGCTAACAATAACGCGCGAGTTTCGGGCAGGTTGACAGCCCCATTCACCTATCTTCCGACCAATTTAAGCTGTTTTGCCAAGTCCGAACTGGTCATCATCTTGGCCTGAGGTATGGCCAAAGCGCACGGAATCGGGATAGGGAAAGAAATCCTTGACCTCACCGCGGCCGATCGCCGCCTGGGTCTCTCTCCAGAAGCTAATTTCGAGCAAATCGGCGTGATGCTCCATGAAGCTCTTCCGCACCCGGGGCGAGGTCAGCAGGAAGGTGGCGAACTCCTCAGGAAAAACATCGTTCCGGGAAACCGAGTACCAAGCCTCGCCGGACATTTCCATCTCGGGATTTGGCGCTGGCGGAATCGTTCGGAAACGGCAGTCGCTCATGTGCTCGATTTCGTCATAGTCGTAGAAGACGACGCGGCCGAAACGGGTAATACCGAAGTTTTTCCAGAGCATGTCGCCGGGAAAGATGTTGGCGATCGCCAGTTCGCGGATGGCGTTGCCATATTCGCTCACCGCGTGCTCGATGAGATCTTGGTTGTTTTCCCGTTCGGCCCGGTTGAGATAGAGGTTGAGCGGCTCCATGCGGCGCTCGATGTAGAGGTGCTTGATGACGAGATCGTCGCCATCCTCCTCGAGCAAGGACGGCGCTTGCTGGTAAAGCTGGCCGAGAAGCTCCGGCGAGAAGCGCGCCTTGGGCAGGGCGGCATAGGAGAACTCCAGGGTGTCGGCCATGCGCCCGACGCGATCGACCTGTTTGACCAACTGATACTTGCGTTTGACAGTTTCCCGGTCAATATCCTTGGAGGCGCCGAACACATCCTTTATCAGCTTGAACACATAGGGATAGGACGGCAGCGTAAACACCAACATCACCAGCCCGGGGATGCCGGGCGCGATGACGAAGTCGTCCCGCGAGTGATGCAGATGGAAGATCAGATCGCGGAAGAACAGGGCCTTGCCCTGTTTGCCCAGCCCCAGCATCGAGTACAGCTCTGAACGCGGCTTGCCCGGCACGATGCTGCGCAGAAACTGCACGTAGGCCGAGGGCACTTCCATGTCCACCATGAAGTAGGCGCGCGACAGCGAAAACAGCGTGCCGATGCACCTGTCGTCGAGCAAAATAGTGTCCAGGAAAAGTTCTCCCGACGACGTATGCAGGACCGGGACGGCGAACGGATATTCGATGCCGCCGTTGATCGCCTTGCCGATGATATAGGCGGCCTTGTTGCGATAGAAAGCCGAACTCAGGACCTGGATCTGGAAATCTAACTCGCGACTCGGCCATCGGCCAAGATGCCCATCGACCGCGCGACAGACATAGGCGACGTCGCGCTCTAAATCCTGGTACGGGCGCCGCCAGCCGAAGTCGAGCAGGATCGCGCCGACGACGCGGCGCAGCCCGACCTGATTGGGGTAGTAGCAGCGGAAGGCGGGTGGATCGGACTCGATGTACTCGGTCGAGATGGCCGGCCGGACGAAAATGAAATCGTTGTGGAAATAGGTTCGGTGCAGAATCTTGCAGAACACCGAATTGAAGAAGGTCTCCGCCAACTCCGGCTGCTTGTGCTCGATCAGCAGATCGATGTAGTACAGCTTGGCTTGTTTCCAGACCGCGTCGTCGATCGATTCGGCGTGGAACTCGCTGTGTAGCCGCGAGACCGTCTCCCGGACGCGGTCGTCGTAGAACTGGATGCGATCACGGACCGCTTGCTGCACTGCCAGCCACTCTCCCGCTTCAAAACGGTCCTTGGCCTGTCTCGAACACTCCCGGAACAGCCGGTAGTGCCTGTTGAATCCGTCGATCAGCGCCCGTGCGATGTCCTGTGCAGCAATGCTATGGCCTCCTGGCGCGTCCATGATGTTCCTACCCGATCCGCACTCCTTTGAATGCCCGATTCTACCAAGCTACCAAGCCTGCTAGAGGACCAGGGCATTATGAGGGATAATTGCAAAAAGTGGCCGCAAACTGATCAGCATCAACTCTCAGTCCGGCCGGCAGGATTAAGCTCCCTGCGCGATCCGCATCTTAACTTCAACCGATGGAGCAGGCATGAGCACTTCACTGATCAAGATCCCGCAGGGCGGGAAAAAAATCGTTCCCGGCCAGCCAATTCCCGACAATCCCATCATCCCCTTCATCGAAGGTGATGGCATCGGCGTCGATATCACGCCGGTGATGATAGCTGTCGTCGATGCCGCCGTTGCCAAGGCCTACGGCGGCAAGAAAAAGATCCACTGGATGGAGATCTACTGCGGCGAAAAATCGACCAAGCTCTATGGCCCTGACGTCTGGATGCCGGACGAAACCCTCGCCGCGGTCAAAGACTACGTGATCTCGATCAAGGGCCCACTGACCACCCCGATCGGTGGCGGTATCCGCTCGCTCAACGTCGCTTTGCGCCAGCAACTGGATCTCTATGTCTGCCTGCGGCCGGTGCGCTACTTCCAGGGCGTGCCTTCACCGCTCAAGGATCCGGCCAAGACCGACATGGTGATTTTCCGCGAGAACACCGAGGACATCTATAGCGGCATCGAATGGCAGGCGGGCTCCGCCGACGCCCACAAGGTCATCAAGTTCCTGCAGGAGGAAATGGGCGTGACCAAGATTCGCTTCCCTGACACCTCCAGCATCGGCATCAAGCCGGTATCGCGGGAAGGCACCGAACGGCTGGTGCGCCAGGCGATCCAGTACGCCATCGCCAACAAGCGCAAATCGGTGACGATCGTGCACAAGGGCAACATCATGAAATTCACCGAAGGGGGCTTCCGTGACTGGGCCTACGACTTGGCCAAGAAGGAGTTCGGCGGCGTCGAGATCGACGGCGGCCCGTGGCTAAAGCTGCCCAACGGCATCGTCGTCAAGGATGTCATCACCGATGCCTTCCTGCAGCAGATCCTGCTGCGCCCGGCCGAGTACGACGTCATCGCCACCTTGAACCTCAACGGGGATTACATCTCCGACGCACTGGCAGCTCAGGTCGGCGGCATCGGCATCGCCCCGGGCGCGAACATGTCCGACGACGTCGCCATGTTCGAGGCCACCCACGGCACCGCGCCGAAGTACGCCGGCCAGGACAAGGTCAACCCCGGTTCGCTGATTCTCTCCGCCGAGATGATGCTACGCCACATGGGCTGGACAGGAGCTGCAGACCTGATCATCGCGGCGACCGAAGCGGCGATCAAGGACAAGTTCGTCACCTACGATCTCGCCCGCCTGATGGCGGGCGCCAAGGAAGTCTCCTGCTCAGCCTTCGGCAAGGCCATGATCGAGCGCATGTGAACGGGTGATAAAAAACCCGCCGGGGCCTGAGCCACGGCGGGTTATGCAATCCGGTGGGCGTCTTACGCCTTCTGGATGTTCGAAGCTTGCTTGCCCTTGGGGCCCTGCACTACCTCGAACGAAACTTTTTCGCCTTCCTTCAGCGACTTGAAGCCGGGCATGTTGATGGCGGAGAAATGCGCGAAAAGGTCTTCGCTGCCATCATCCGGCGTAATGAAGCCAAAACCTTTGGCGTCGTTGAACCATTTGACTGTACCAGTTGCCATAAAGCTTATTCCTTAAACGTTGTCACACAAACCGGAACGATGCCGTACCGGGGCATGTTTGCGTTGCAAGCTCGCAACAGCAGAAGGCGCCAAGCGATGTTCGGAATTTTAAGAACTGCGGGGCTATCGACACTGAGGAGATCTTGATTTTGACAAACACGCCCCAATTCTTACTTAACTGATAACAAAGAGTCAAGCGCTTTTTTTGATGGTGCACGACAAGACAATATCAAGCCTGCGTTGCCGGGCACCCGGAGTGCAGGCGAAGGTCCGGCAGGAAAAGGCGCAGAATAGCCTCGCTATTCCCCTGCTCCTGTTGGTGTTGCAGATTCGACAATTCGCATTAGAATCACTCCATGGCAACGCGCAAGCAGCAAGATGATCGCAGCAGTGGCGTGCTCGAGACCGAGCACAGCAAGACCAAGCCACCTCGACTCTATAAGGTGCTGCTGCTGAACGACGACTTCACGCCGATGGATTTCGTCATAGTGGTGCTGCAAAAATTTTTTGGCTTTGGCCGAGAGCAGGCCACTCTCATCATGCTCAAGGTGCATCGCGAAGGAAAAGGTCTGTGCGGCGTCTATCCGCGTGACGTGGCGGCAACCAAGGTCGAACAGGTCAGTGCTTTTGCCCGCCAGAACCAACACCCCCTGGCGTGTGTAATGGAGGAAAATTGAACATGATCGCCCAGGAACTCGAAGTCAGCCTGCACATGGCGTTTGTCGAAGCCCGCCAGAAGCGGCACGAATTCATCACGGTCGAGCACTTGCTGCTGGCATTGCTCGACAACCCTTCCGCCGCCGAAGTGCTGCGCGCCTGCGCCGCCAACATCGACGATCTGCGCAAGGAACTGTCAGCCTTCATTGCCGAGCACACGCCGACGGTGACGGGTACCGACGAGATCGACACCCAGCCGACCCTCGGTTTTCAGCGCGTCATTCAGCGCGCCATCCTGCACGTTCAGTCCTCCGGCAAGAAAGAGGTGACCGGCGCCAATGTGCTGGTCGCGATCTTCGGGGAGAAGGATTCGCACGCCGTGTATTTCCTCCAGCGCCAGGGCGTGACCAGGCTCGACGTCGTGAACTTCATCTCCCACGGCATTACCAAGGTGCCGCAGCAGGCCGCCCGCGCCGACGCCGAGCAAGCCGAGCAGGAACAGGAATCCCAGTCCTCGGGCGGCGCATTGGAGAACTTCGCCCAGAACCTGAACGCCTTGGCGCTGATGGGCAAGATCGACCCGCTGATCGGCCGCGACAAGGAGCTCGAGCGGGTCATCCAGACCCTGTGCCGCAGACGCAAGAACAATCCGCTCCTGGTCGGCGAGGCGGGCGTGGGCAAGACCGCTATCGCCGAAGGGCTGGCGCGGCGCATCGTCGAAGGGCGCGTGCCGGAGATCCTCGCCGGCGCCACCGTCTATGCCTTGGACATGGGGACGCTGCTGGCCGGCACCAAGTATCGCGGCGACTTCGAGCAGCGGCTGAAGGCGGTGCTGAAACAGCTGCTGGAGAATCCCAACGCCATCCTGTTCATCGACGAGATCCACACCTTGATCGGCGCCGGCGCCGCCTCCGGGGGAACGCTGGACGCCTCAAATCTGCTCAAGCCGGCGCTCTCCAGCGGCAACCTGAAGTGCATCGGCGCAACCACCTACCTCGAATATCGCGGCGTTTTCGAGAAGGATCACGCACTCTCTCGCCGCTTCCAGAAGATCGATGTCAACGAGCCCTCGGTGGACGAGACCGTCGCTATCCTGCGCGGACTCAAGTCGCGCTTCGAGGAGCATCACGGCGTCAAATATTCCGGCGCGGCGATCATCAGCGCCGCGGAACTGGCGGCGAAATTCATCAATGACCGCCACCTGCCGGACAAGGCGATCGATGTCATCGACGAGGCCGGCGCCGCCCAGCGCATCCTGCCCAAATCCCGGCAGAAGAAGCTGATCGGCAAGGCCGAGATCGAGGAGATCGTCGCCAAGATCGCGCGCATTCCCTCGCAGCATGTCTCCTCGGACGACCGCAGCGCCCTGAAGAGCCTGGATCGCGACCTGAAGACGGTGGTCTTCGGCCAGGACAAGGCGATCGAGGCTCTTACCCGCGCGATCAAGATGTCGCGCTCCGGCTTGGGCAACCCGCAAAAACCGATCGGTTCCTTCCTCTTCTCCGGTCCAACGGGCGTGGGCAAGACCGAGGTGGCGCGTCAGCTGGCCTACTGCATGGGCATCGAACTGATCCGCTTCGACATGTCGGAGTATATGGAACGCCACGCCGTCTCCCGCCTGATCGGCGCCCCGCCGGGCTATGTCGGCTTCGACCAGGGCGGCCTGTTGACCGAGGCCGTCACCAAGAAGCCGCACGCCGTGCTGCTGCTCGACGAAATCGAGAAGGCGCACCCGGACATCTTCAACATCCTGCTGCAGGTGATGGACCACGGTACGCTGACCGACAACAATGGCCGCAAAGCGGACTTCCGCAACATCGTCATCATCATGACCACCAATGCCGGTGCCGAGGCATTGCAGAAGACCACGATGGGCTTCACCGCGAGCAGGCAACCGGGGGACGAGATGGGCGAGATCAAGCGGATGTTCACCCCGGAATTCAGGAACCGGCTGGATGCCACCATCTCCTTCGCCGCACTCGACACCGAGGTCATCCTGCGCGTCGTCGACAAGTTCCTGATGCAACTCGAAGGGCAACTGCACGAGAAGAAGGTCGAGGCGATTTTCACCGACGCGCTCAAGGCTTGGCTCGCCGAGCACGGCTTCGATCCCTTGATGGGCGCCCGACCTATGGCGCGCCTGATCCAGGACACCATTCGCTCCGCGCTCGCCGACGAGTTGCTGTTCGGCCGGCTGGCCA
This sequence comes from Rhodocyclaceae bacterium, assembly GCA_035530135.1. Lineage (GTDB taxonomy): Bacteria > Pseudomonadota > Gammaproteobacteria > Burkholderiales > Rhodocyclaceae > CAIYYX01. Next base: position 40,494 of record DATKVJ010000077.1, read on the forward strand.
ATGGCGGCCGGGTCACCATCGATCTAGACGAGGAGCAGAAGGTGAAACTGATTTTCGAGGAGACGCTCGAACCCGCGCTGTGAGTCCTTGCACACACGCTGACCGCGGCTTGGCATTTGCCAGGCCGCTTTTTTTCATCCGGGGGTAGGGGGTTCCATGGTCATCCACACCGCCGACTTGCTCGACGGCAACGAACAGGCATTGCGCGAAGGCCGACTGCGTGTGGTCGCACCGATGTTCCGCAACTACGGTGGCAAAGCTGCCTTTCACGGCAGCATCAGCACGCTCAAGTTGTTTGAGGACAACTCGCTGGTCAGGACGAGCCTGAGCCAGCCTGGATTAGGCCGGGTGCTGGTGATCGATGGCGGCGGTTCGCTGCGCTGCGCCTTGGTCGGCGACCAGTTGGCGCAGTTGGCTGTCGCCAACGGCTGGGCGGGGATCGTCGCCTACGGCTGCATCCGCGACTCGCGCGCGCTATCGGCCATGGCTATCGGCATCTTCGCCTTGGCCGCGCATCCGCTGAAAACGGTGAAGAAAAACGTCGGGGAGAGCGACATCCCTGTGAGCTTCGGCGGCGTCAGCTTCCGGCCAGGTGACTATCTCTATGCCGACGAAGATGGCGCAATCGTCTGCGATCGTTCGCTGCACTGATTTACTGCAGTGCAACATGCGCGCATTTCACGAGCCCGAATTGCATTTCGTATCCCAAAATATTATTTTTAAGCATATGTTACAATTAATAAAATAATATTGATCACCAACGTCTTTAGCTATTGTTGCTCTGCAAAAACCCCTTTATACTTCCCTCAACACGAACTCGGCCAAGGCGACCGCCCTGGTCGTGTCCGTAAGGGCGGACTCTACCCTTCCCGCCCTTTGGTTTGTCAGATCGGATCTCTGGCCGCCCCGTGGATGGACGCTGCCCATCGCACCCGCAAGGTGCGCCGGCGGCGCCGTGATCGCCAACATCCAACCTTGAGGAACTAACATGAGCCATGAATTGGAAGTCGCCAAGCTGAAAAAGGAATGGGCCGAGAACCCCCGCTGGAAGGGTATCTCGCGCAGCTACTCGGCGGAAGACGTGATCCGCTTGCGCGGGTCGCTACAGGTGGAACACACGCTCGCCCGCCGCGGTGCCGAGAAACTGTGGAAGCTGCTGCACACCGAACCCTTCGTCGCGACGCTGGGAGCGCTGACCGGGAATCAGGCGATGCAGCAGGTGAAGGCCGGCCTGAAAGCGATCTATCTCTCCGGCTGGCAGGTGGCGGGCGACGCCAACCTCGCCGGGGAAATGTACCCCGACCAGTCGCTCTACCCGGCCAACTCGGTGCCGATGGTGGTCAAGCGCATCAACAACACCTTCGCCCGTGCCGACCAGATCCAGTGGTCGGAAGGCAAGAACGACGTCGATTATTTCGCGCCCATCGTCGCCGACGCCGAAGCCGGCTTCGGCGGCGTGCTGAACGCTTTCGAACTGATGAAATCGATGATCGAGGCGGGTGCCGCCGGGGTGCATTTCGAGGACCAGCTCGCTTCGGTGAAAAAATGCGGCCACATGGGCGGCAAGGTCCTGGTACCGACCCGCGAGGCCGTCGCCAAGCTGGTCGCCGCGCGACTGGCCGCCGATGTCATGGGCGTGCCGACCCTGGTCATCGCGCGTACCGATGCCGAAGCCGCCGACCTGATCACCTCCGATGTCGATGATCTCGACAAGCCGTTTTGCACCGGCGAGCGTACCGTCGAGGGCTTCTATCGCACCCGAGCCGGCCTGGAGCAGTCGGTGGCGCGCGGCCTGGCCTACGCACCATACGTCGATCTGTTGTGGTGCGAGACCGGCAAACCCGACCTGGCCTACGCCAAGGCTTTCGCCGACGCCATTCACGCCAAGTTCCCCGGCAAGATGCTGGCCTACAACTGCTCGCCTTCGTTCAATTGGAAGAAGAATCTCGACGACGCCACCATCGCCACCTTCCAGTCGGCGCTCGGCACCATGGGCTACAAGTTCCAGTTCATCACCCTGGCCGGCTTCCACAGCCTCAACTATTCGATGTTCAATCTGGCCCACGGCTACGCCCGCAAGCAGATGTCGGCCTTCGTCGAACTGCAGGAGGCCGAGTTCGCCGCGGTCGAGCGGGGCTTCAGCGCAGTCAAGCACCAGCGCGAAGTCGGCACCGGATACTTTGACGCCGTGACCCAGACCATCGAAGGCGGCCAGTCCTCGACCACCGCGCTCAAGGGCTCGACCGAGGATGAGCAATTCTTCGAGAAAAAGGTTGCCAACGCTTGAGCCGGACACTACCCTAGTTCGGCATTTGGCGCGCCGCGCCCCTAAAAGGGGCGCGGCGTATTTGCCTTTCCATGACACCGTCGCCCCACCTCTGAACCAGGATACGACATGAGCACTCCATTACCCGCCGGCATCCAAATCAAGGCATCGGTTTCGCCGGAATTCGCCCAGATCCTCACTTCCGAAGCACTCGGTTTCGTCGCCAAGCTTTGCCGCAGCTTCGAGCCTCGCCGCCAGGAATTGCTGAAGGAGCGCATCAAGGTCCAGGCTCGCCTCGATGCCGGCGTGCGGCCGGACTTCCTGCCCGAGACCGCCGACATCAGGAATGGCCACTGGACCATCGCCCCTTTGCCCAAGGATCTGCTCTGCCGGCGCATCGAGATCACCGGTCCGGTCGATCGCAAGATGATCATCAACGCCTTGAATTGCGGTGCCGACGCCTACATGACCGACTTCGAGGATGCCAACTCGCCGCTCTGGTCGAACCAGATCCAAGGCCAGATCAACATCATGGACGCCATCCGGCGCCGGATCGATTTCGAGCAGGGCGGCAAGCGCTATCAGCTCAACGACAAGCTGGCGACGCTGATCGTCCGCCCGCGCGGCTGGCATCTCGATGAAAAGCACGTGCTGGTCGATGGTCAGCGCGCCGCCGGCGGCATCTTCGATTTCGCCCTGTTCATGTTCCACAATGCCAAGGAATTGATCGCGCGCGGCTCGGGGCCTTACTTCTACCTGCCCAAGGTGGAATCGCACCTCGAAGCGCGCCTGTGGAACGACATTTTCGTCATGGCTCAGGAAGAGCTGGGCATCCCGCGCGGCACGATCAAGGCAACCGTCCTGGTCGAGACCATCCTCGCCGCCTTCGAGATGGACGAGATCCTGTATGAACTGCGCGAGCACTCTGCCGGCCTCAATGCCGGGCGTTGGGACTACATCTTCAGCTGCATCAAGAAGTTCAAGAGCAACGCCGACTTCTGCCTGGCCGACCGCGCCCGAATCACCATGACCGTGCCCTTCATGCGCGCCTACGCGCTGCTGCTGCTGAAGACCTGCCACCGGCGCAATGCCCCGGCGATGGGCGGCATGAGCGCGCTGATCCCGATCAAGAACGACCCGGCGGCCAACGACAAGGCGATGGCCGCGATACGCAGCGACAAGGCCCGCGACGCCGCCGACGGCTACGACGGCGGCTGGGTCGCCCACCCGGGCCTGGTGCCAATCGCGATGGAGGAATTCGTCAAGGTGCTGGGCGAGCGGCCCAACCAGATCGACAAGAAGCGCGACGACGTTGTGGTCACCGCCGCCGAACTGCTGGACTTCCAGCCGGAGCAGCCGATCACCGAAGCGGGCCTGCGCGGCAACATCAGCGTCGGCATCCAGTACCTGGGCTCGTGGCTCGCCGGCAACGGCTGCGTGCCGATCTTCAACCTGATGGAAGATGCCGCCACCGCCGAGATCTCGCGCTCCCAGGTGTGGCAATGGATCCGCTCCCCCAAGGGCGTGCTGGAAGACGGGCGCAAAGTCACCGCCGACATGGTCCGGCAGATGATTCCCGAAGAGCTGGTCAAGATTAAGGCGCTGGTCGGCGAGGCCGCGTTCAACGCCACCTACCTCCAAGCGGCCGGGGTCTTCGAGCAGATGTCCACGGCGGTCGAATTCGTCGACTTCCTGACCCTGCCGCTCTACGAGAGGCTGGCGTAGTCAACACCGGCGCCCGGGATCATCGGGTGCCGGCGCTTGCCCTCGCCGGCGGCGACCTGCAAAATGGCGTTCCCAGCCGCCGGAGCGCTTTGCCATGCCCTATACCGTCATCGTCTCGTTCGCCCGCGATCGCGAATACGAGTTTAGGTTCCCGGACAGCCCGGCGCTGCCGACGCGCGACGAAGCACAGCGCTGGCTCGACCAGGAATGGTCGGATCTCGACTGCGCCCCGATCAACCCGCTGGGCAAGGTACTGACGCTCGACAAGCTGCTCTCGATCGCCAGATACGCCGGCGAGAAGCGCTTCTCAGACGGCGGTGAATGGGCCCAGCGCTACGCCCGTGCCGCGCTGGCCGCGCTGGGGCGCAACACGGTGCGCGTCGATATCGCCGAGCACGTGGTCGGCTAGCCGGCCAGAGGCGGAAACAGTTCCTTCAGCCCGGTGGCCATCATGTCGATCGCCATTCCGGCCAGCAGGAAGCCGGTCAGGCGTTCGATGACGTTGAGCTTCGCCGCGGTCAGCCAGCGCTGGGTCTTAGCGGCGAAGCGGAAGGTGGCCCAGGTGATCGCACCGACCGTCAAACCGGGGACCACGATCAGCGCGAAATCTGCGACGCGTTGCAGGGCGCCGTGGGTCATCATGTAGGACAGCGCCGCCGGCCCGGCCAGCAGTGGAATGCCCAGAGGAACGATGCCGCGGCCCTCGCGGTCCGCGGCGGCCGAAGTCTCGGCGGCGGTCTGTTTGACCGCCTTCTCTTGCCCCAGCACCATGGCGATGCCCAGGATCAGCACGATGATGCCGCCGCCGACGCGCATACCGCCCAGACTCATGCCGAGCAGATCGAGGATCTCGGCGCCGATCAATCCCGCCCCGACCAGCGCCACGGTCACCGTCACGCCCAACACGCGGGCGTAGCGGTGCTGCGATGACGTGGATAAGCCGCCGGTCGCCTGGAGAAACAGCGGGATCAGGCCGAAGGGCTCGACCAGCGCCAGCAGCGTGACGATTTTCTTCAGCATCAGCGCGGTCATCGTGGATACGCCGAAGCGGACGCCCGGAACTCAGGACTTGCCGGTGCTGCCGAAGCCGCCTTCGCCCCGCCCGCTGGCGGCGAAATCGTCGACGATGTTGAAGCCGACCTGCAGGACCGGCACCACCACCAGTTGCGCGAGCCGGTCGAGCGGATTCAGGGTGAAGGTCTCCTTGCCGCGATTCCAGGTGGAAACGAAGATCTCGCCCTGGTAATCCGAGTCGATCAGGCCGACCAGATTGCCCAGCACGATGCCGTGCTTGTGGCCGAGCCCGGAGCGCGGCAGGATCAGCGCCGCCAGGCCGGGATCGGCGAGGTGGATGGCGATGCCGGTGGGAATCAGCTGCGTCTCGCCGGGATGGATTTTTACCGGCAGCTCGATGCAGGCGCGCAGGTCGAGACCGGCGGCGCCCGCCGTGGCGTAATGCGGCGCGTATTGTCCTGCGGCGTCCCTCAAGCGCGGGTCGAGGATCTTGACGTCGATGCGATGCATGTCAGCGGCGGTCGAGCATGGGGACGAGGTGGGCGACGATGGCGCGCGCCACGGCTAGCTTCTCGCCCGCGGGCAGCGGATGGCTGCCGTCGGCGTCGAACAGGATCACGCTGTTGGCGTCGCCGCCCAGGCCATCCTGGATCAGGTTGCCAACGACCAGCGGCAGCCTCTTGGCGACGCGCTTGCTTTCGGCGTATTCGGCCAGATTCCGGCTCTCTGCGGCGAAACCGACGCAAAACGGGGCGTTGGGCAAGGCCGCAACCTCGGCGAGGATGTCCGGGTTTTGCGTGAGCTCCAGGGTCATGGTGCCGCCGCTCTTCTTGATCTTGTCTGCGTGCGCAATTGCCGGGCGATAGTCCGCCACCGCCGCGACGGCGATGAACAGGTCTTGCGCCGGCAATTCGCGCAGCACCGCCTCGCGCATCTGGGCGGCGCTCTCGACGTCGATGCGCGTGACGCCGCGCGGCGTCGCCAGGGCGACCGGACCCGCCACCAAGGTCACCGCTGCACCGGCCTCGCGGCAGGCGCGCGCCAGGGCGAAACCCATCTTGCCAGAACTGGCGTTGGTCAGCCCGCGCACCGGATCGATGGGTTCGAAGGTCGGACCGGCGGTCAGCAGCACGCGCCGGCCGGCAAGCAGTTTGGGCTGGAAGAAGGCGGCGAGTTCTTCGCAGATCGCCTCCGGTTCGAGCATCCGCCCCGGCCCCACCTCGCCGCAGGCCTGCGAGCCGACATCCGGACCGAGCAGGACGACGCCGTCATCGATCAATTGCCGGGCGTTGCGCCGCGTCGGCGCCTGCTCCCACATCTGCCGGTTCATCGCCGGCGCCGCCAGCAGCGGACACTCCCGCGCCAGGCAGAGGGTCGCGAGCAGGTCGTCGGCCAGGCCGTGGACCAGCTTGGCGAGGAAATCGGCGCTGGCCGGCGCCACCAGGATGGCGTCGGCGCCGCGGGAAAGCGCGATGTGCGCCATGCCGCCGGGTGCGCGCGCGTCCCAAAGATCGCCCCATACCGGCCGACCGGTGAGCGCCTGGAAGGTCGCCGGGCCGACGAAATGCGAACCGGCGGCGGTCAGCACGACATCGACGTCGGCGCCGCCCTTCACCAGCAGGCGCGCCAACTCTGCCGCCTTGTAAGCCGCCACGCCGCCGGTGACACCGAGCACGATGCGTCTAGCCGAAAACTCAGTCATGACATTAGAATATCGACCAACCATTCGATCAGGCATTCTAACCCATGGCAATTGCCGATTGGCCCGAACAAGAACGGCCGCGCGAGCGTCTGCTGAAGCACGGTGCCGGAGCGCTCTCCGACGCGGAACTGCTCGCGATCTTCCTGCGCGTGGGCATCCGGGGCAAGAGCGCGGTCGATCTGGGCCGCCAGCTGCTCGCCCACTTCGGTTCCTGGCAGCGCCTGTTCCAAGCAGAAGCGATGGAATTCGCCGCGATCCCGGGCATGGGCAGCGCCAAGATCGCGCAGCTGCAGGCGGTGCTGGAGCTGGCGCGGCGCAGCCTGGGCGAGCAGTTGGATAGCCGCGACCTGTTCGGCGCGCCCGGTGCGGTGCGCGACTGGTTGCGCCTCACGCTCGCGCATCTGCCCCACGAAGCCTTCCTGGCGCTATGGCTGGACGCGCAGAACCGCCTGATCCGTCACGACGAGCTGTTCCGCGGCACGCTCACCCAGACCTCGGTTTATCCGCGCGAGGTGGTCAAGCAGGCGCTGTCGCGGAACGCCGCGGCGGTGATCTTCGCCCACAACCACCCCTCCGGCGCCGCCGAGCCCTCGCGCGCCGACGAGGCCCTGACCGTGTCGCTGCGACAAGCGCTGGCGCTGGTCGATGTCAAAGTGCTCGATCACTTCATCGTCGCCGGCAATGCGCCGCCGATGTCCTTCGCCGAGCGGGGCCTGCTGTAAACCTGGCGGAAATGTCCGGCCGGAATTCGGGCTTGAAGTTTTTCCCAAGCCACGCGTATAATGCGCGGCTAAATCGCTTTCTGGAGCAACCCACATGTCCCGCGTTTGCCAAGTCACGGGCAAGGCCCCGATGGTCGGAAACCACGTTTCCCACGCCAACAACAAGACCAAGCGCCGCTTTCTGCCCAACCTGCAGAATCGCCGCTTCTGGGTCGAGTCCCAAAATCGCTGGGTGAGGCTGCGCGTTTCCAATGCCGGCCTGCGCACCATCGACAAAAAAGGCATCGACGTCATCCTCGCCGAGCTGAAGAGCCGCGGCGAGTCGTTCTGACGCCCGCCGCAACCTGACCGGAGATCACCATGGCCAAAGGCGCCCGCGAAAAAATCAAGCTCGAATCGACGGCCGGTACCGGCCATTTCTACACCACCACCAAGAACAAGCGGACCACGCCCGAGAAGCTGGAAATGGTCAAGTACGACCCCAAGGTCCGCAAGCACGTCGCCTACAAGGAAACCAAGCTGAAGTAAGGCTTACCCCGTACCGGCAAAAAAACCCGCTCGATGGCGGGTTTTTTGTTGGCTGTTGGCTTGGTCGTTTCGGGCGGTTCAGACGGCGTAGCGCCGCAAGCGCAGCGAGAACTCCTGCAACTGAGCGATGCCGCTCTGCTCGGCGCGGTGGATCCATTCCTGCAACTGCTTCACGAGTTGCTCGTGACTGGCGGCGGAACGCGCCCAGAGCGCCTCGAGCTCGACGCGCATGGCATAGACCTTGGCCAGGCGGTCGCTCCTTCCCAGCACCGAGGCCAACTTCTCCTGATCCGGAATCTGCAGCGCCGCCTCGCCCAGCCAGCGCTTCAGCGCCTGACCCTGCCGGGCATCGAGCTTGAGCTTGCCGATCTCCTCGACGGCGATGCGCTGCAGCGACTTCATGTACCTCGCCAGCACATCGTAACGATGGGTGATCACCGCCTGCAGCGTCTGTTCATCCACCGCCGGCCGAACCACGCCCAGCCTGGGTCGCGGCGCCAGCTTCTTCACCCGGGCGAGCCCGAGGACCTCCATGATGCGGATGTAGAACCAGCCGATGTCGAACTCGTACCATTTGTTGGAGAGCTTGGCCGAGGTGGCGAAGGCGTGATGGTTGTTGTGCAGTTCCTCGCCGCCGATCAGTATTCCCCAGGGCAGGATGTTGGTGCTGGCGTCGGCGCTGGCGAAATTGCGATAACCCCAGAAGTGACCGACGCCGTTGATCACACCGGCCGCCCAGAACGGGATCCAGGCCATCTGCACGCCCCAGATCAGCGCACCGGGAACTGCGCCGAACAGCGCGACATCGATGCCCAGCATGACGACGACGCCCAGCTTGTGGAATGGCGTATACAGCTTGCGCTCGAGCCAGTCGTCGGGCGTACCGTGGCCGTAGCGTAGGACGGTATCCCGATTGCGCGACTCCTTGACGTAGAGGAAGACGCCGCCCCAGAGCACGCGGTTTAGGCCGAGCACCTGCGGGCTGTGGGGGTCATCCGGGGTCTCGCACTTGGCGTGGTGCTTGCGGTGGATCGCCGCCCATTCCTTGGTGACCATGCCGGTGGACAGCCACAGCCAGAAGCGGAAGAAGTGGCTGGGCAGGGGCGCGAGCTCGAGCGCGCGGTGCGCCTGGCAGCGGTGCAGGAAGATGGTGACGCCGGCGATCGTGACGTGGGTCATCAATAGGGCGATGAGCGCGTAGCCGAGCCAGGACAGATGGATGAAGCCTGAGAGCATCAGAATATGCCTTTGGAAATAATACAGTTCGACCCTATTCTACGTGAATAGTTGCCATGTCGAGCGATCAAGCCGACGTACCGAGCAGGCGCACCTCGCGCTGCGGATAGGGAATGCTGATGCCGGCGGCCTGGAAGCCGCGCCAAATCGCGAGGTTGATGTCCGAACGCAGCTGCAACGTGCCCTGCTCCGGGTCGGCGATCCAGAAACCGAGTTCGAGATTGATGCCCGAGTCGGCGAATTCCACCAGGAAGGCCCCCGGCCCCGGTTCGGCCAGAACCCGGGGCTGCGCCCGGGCGGCCTCGGCCATGATGCGCATCGCCTGATCGAGATCGGTCTCGTAGCCGACCTGTACCGGCAGCGAGAAGCGCATGTTGGGGTCGGTGTAGGACTCGTTGCGCACCACCTGACTCACCAGCAATTCGTTGGGAACGATCGCCTCGACCCCGGAGAGGCTCCTGACCACCGTGTAGCGGGTGGTGATTTTAGTCACCAGGCCGCGGTCGTCGCCGACCGTAATCAGGCTGCCGATGCTGATCGAATGGTCGAGCAGGATGATGAAGCCGGAGACGTAGTTGCTAGCGATCTTCTGCAATCCGAAGCCCAGGCCGACGCCCAGCGCGCCGCCGAACACCGAGAGCGTGGTGAGATCGATGCCGACCAGGGGCAGGCCGATCAGCACCGCCAACAGGATCAGGAATACCTTGGAGAGGCGGGTAAACACCGCGCGCAGGTTGCCGTCCAGCCCCTCGATGCGCTGCAGCCTGTCCTCCACCATGCCCGACAGCCATAGCGCCACGAACAGCGTCGCCAGCACCGTCACCAGGCCTTGCAGCACTATCCAGAGATTGAGGCTCTGCTTGCCGACGTCGAAACTGACGCCCTCCATCATGCCGATCAGATCGGGCAGCAGGCCGGTGATGTGCAGCGCCACCAGACCCCACACCAAGAGCGCGAACAGGCGCTCGAACGACGCCAGCCAGGCGGAGCCGCCGAAGGTGTAGCGCAGCACGTAGAACACCGCGCGGATCGCCGCGAACGACGCCAAGAGCGGTTCCGCCAGCGCCAGCAGGTGGGTATGGACGCGATGCCGCAGCAGCGCCTCCGCCACCGTCACCAGCACCAGCGCCACCAGCGGGAAGGCCACCCGCTTCAAGCCGCCCCGTCCCAGGCGCCAGGCGCGGCCGTCGCTCGCGGCACGTCCGCGCACCAGGCGGCTGGCGAAGAAGGCCAGCGCCAGACACAGCACCAGCGCGCCCGACTGCCAGAACACGTCCGGGCGCAGCAGGTCGTGCCAGAAGCTGATGAGCGGATTCGGAAACTCTGTCGTCTTCATGGCAAATGCTTCAAGGCAACCGCTCCATGGCCACCGCATAGAAGCCGTCGGTGCCATGCAGGTGCGGCAGCAGACGCATGTCGTCGCCGCAATCGATCGCGATGCCCTGCTCCGCCAGCAGGGCCTGCGCCGAGAGGCGGCGGAAGCCGGGATGCGCGGCCAGGAAGGCGTCGACGATCGACTCGTTCTCCTCGGGCAGGATGCTGCAGGTGGCATACACCAGGCGCCCGCCCGGTTTCACCAGGCGCGCGGCCGCAGCCAGGATGTCGCGCTGCTTCTGGGCGAGCTCGGTGACGCTCTGGGGCGTCTGCCGCCACTTCAGGTCTGGATTCCGGCGCAGGGTGCCCAGGCCGCTGCAGGGCGCATCGACCAGGACCCGGTCGATCTTGCCGGCAAGCCGCTTCACGTGCGCGTCGTTCTCGCCGGAGATGCGCACCGGATGCACGTTGGACAGGCCCGCGCGCGCCGCCCTCGGCTTCAACCGGGCCAGGCGCTTGTCGGCGACGTCGAAGGCATAGAGCCGGCCGGTGGAGCGCATCATGGCGCCGAGCAGCAGGGTCTTGCCGCCGGCGCCGGCGCAGAAATCCACGACCATCTCGCCGCGCTTGGGGGCCAGCAGACAGCCGAGCAGCTGGCTGCCCTCGTCCTGCACCTCGATGGCACCCTCGAGGTAGAGCGGGTGACGCGCGAGCGCCGGTTTCGCCTTGAGGCGGATGCCCAGCGGCGCATAGCGGCAGGCCTCCGCCGCGATGCCGTCCGCCGCGAGGCGGGAGAGCACCTCCTCGCGCGTGGCCTTGACCGAGTTCACGCGCAGATCCAGCGGGGCACCCTGGTTGAGGCCGCGCGCCAGTTGCAGCAGCGCCTCGTCGGACAGGCGGGTGCGCAGCCGCTCGATCAGCCAGTCAGGAAAGTCGGCCTGCTCGGCGAGATCGAGCGCCCGCTCCGGCTGCGCGCGCAAGCCTCCCAGCCATTCGGCCTCCTCGGCCGTGACCGCCTCGGCCAGCTGCCGCTGGGACAGTCCGCCGATGCGCGTCAGCGCCGCCAGGATCAGGCGCCTGGGCGTCGCCATCGGCTGCGCCAGCCGCTCCAGCAGGCGCCGGCGACGCAGCACCGTATAGACGGTCTCGGCGATGAAGCCTCGTTCGCGCCCGCCCAGAGCGCGCCGCTCGCGGAAGTAGCCGGAGAGCACGGCGTCGGCGGGCTGGCTGAAACTCAGGAGCTTCTTCAGCACCGTGGCGGCATCGTCGATCATGCCGGGAGTGACGCGTATGTTCATGTCTTCCTATCGCCCCGCCTGGGGCAAGTTTCCGTTCGCGGCGGGCCCATTATCGTCGAACTCGAGTTCCTCGGCGACCTGGACGAAATGCTCGCCGTCCCGGTCGGTGTAGCGGATCTTCAGCGGTAGGCCGCGCAGATCCAGTCCCAGCCACACCTCGGTGGCCTCGCCCCGGTCGCCGACGCTCTTCAGGTGCAGCACCCGCTGCTCGCCGAAGGGCAGCGGCAAGCGCTCCTCGCCCAGCACATCGAAGGTGTAGCGCTCGAATTTCTTGCCGGTCGCCAGCATCACCCCGGTGCGCCCTGCCGGCAACTGCTGGCCCAGTTGGTAGAACAGGCTCAGCATGTCCTGGGCACCGGGCGACAGCGTCGCCTCGCGGCCGCCGGAATAACGCAGCCGCCCGCCCGCCCAGTCGAAGCTGGCGGCTTCGGCCGCGACGCCATTGCGCAGGGTGCGATATTCGAGCGGCTTCAGACCCTCGGCGCTGATCTCTCCCTCGCTCTCCTGGACCACCCGCGCCGACTTGAACAGAGCGGCGAGCCCGGTGGTTTCGGTGACGCTGGTCAGGGTGTAGTTCTTGCCCTCGCGCCGCCAGGTATGCACCGCCTGGCCGACGACGAAGCCCTGGTCGCCGCGGCTGATCGAGAAGCGGATGCGGCCGCGGCGCGGCAGCTGCGGCTCGAGCGCGGCAGCGGGGGCTGGCGATGCCGCCGGCGTTTCAGCGGCGGGCGGCGACAGCGCGGGTCCGGCGGCGACCGGCGCGACCGGTATCGGGGCGGCCGCCGTTGCCGGCACAGACACCGGCGCTGGCACCGGCGAGCTGATCGGCGCGGCTGCCGGCGGCGGGGCGCGATGGCGGACCGGCGGCGGCGAGCGGCGCGGCTCGGGACGACGGGCGACCGGCTGCGGGCGGGGTCCCTCGGGCACGAGCTGCGCCTGCAATGGCGCCGCGGCGCCTTGGGTCGGCAAGCGCCAGCCCGGGGAGACCAAGAGCGCCAGATGCAGCAGCAGCGACAGCGCCAGGGCCAGCGCGATGCCCGAGCGCATCATCTGTCCGGGCACGCTCAGGCCGCAACCGGCGCCACCAAGGGCGGCGCCGGCGGCCCCTCGCGCAGCAGAACAACCCTTCCCTCGGGGGTCAGCGACAATCGTCCCTCCAGAAACCAGCGCACCGCTTGCGGGTAGATCCGGTTTTCCTCGGCCAGCACACGCGCGGCCAGCGCCGCCTCGTCGTCGTCGCCGCGCACCGGCACCGCTACCTGCGCCACGATAGGGCCGGCATCGAGCGAGGGGGTGACGAAATGCACGGTGCAGCCGTGGATCTTGACGCCCGCGGCGAGCGCCCGGGCGTGCGTTGCCAGGCCCGGAAAGGCCGGCAGCAGCGAGGGATGGATGTTGAGCAGGCGCCCGGAAAAATGGCGCACGAAGGGATCGCCGAGAATGCGCATGAAACCGGCCAGCACCACCAGGTCAGGCCGGTGGCGGTCGATTTCCTCGGCCAGCGCCTCATCGTAGGCCTCGCGCGAGGCGTAGCCCCGGTGATCGAGTACCGCCGTCGCGACGCCGCGCTCGCGCGCATGCGCCAGGCCGGGGGCCTCGGCGCGATTGCTGATGACGGCGGCGATGCGCCCCGGCAGCTTCGCTTCGAGCAGCGCCAGGAGATTGCTGCCGCGGCCGGAGATCAGGATCACCGTGGTGCTCATCTGATCCCCGCCACGGGCAGGAACACGGCGCTGGCGAGGCTCTGGATCACCTTGACGATGGTGCGCAGGCTCTGGTCGGCGACGATCCTGGAGAGCAGATCGAGATCGCCGATGATCTTGCCGAACTCGCGCTCGAAGCTGAGATTCTGCGGCTCGTGGGCCTCGTTGGAGAGCAGCAGCAGTTCGCCGCCGGGGTCGCGCGCGTGGGATAGGCGCCACACCGCGATCTCGACGTTGCGGGCGGCGTTGTACAGCTTTTGCGGATCAAGCTCGTCGGTCATGTAGAACTCGGTCTTATCGTTGAAGGCGTTTTGTATCATCCCGGAAAGTCCGGCGATCAGCGCCAGCACCCGGTCGCCGCGGTAGTCCTCGCGGAAGGCCAGGACGATCGCATCGCTGCCGCTGCTGCCCGCCAATTCCGGAAAGCGCCAAGCGGCCGTCGGATCGAACAGTCTAGCCAGCGCCGCGTCGATGTCCGCCGAACCGCCCTTCTTCCATTCGCGGGGATTGCGCCGGTAGAGCTTCTCGGCCAGCAATCTCAAGCTGGTGAAAACCTCATCCCGGTCGGCCTCGGCGACCCGGTCGATATCGGTCTGGGCCAATTGGGACGGGTCGAAGCCGGATCCGACGACGCCCGAAGTCTGGGTCGAGGCACACGCCGCCAGCGTCAGCGCAACAATAGCGAGAGGCAGGAGCGCGCGCATGAGCCATCATAGCGCAAGCCGGCGGACTGCGGCCAGCGGGCCGGTGCTGCTACCATGGCAGACATGGACATCCTCACCGACCACGGCCACGGCATCTACGCGATCGACTCGGACTTCGGCCGCCCCCGGCTCAACGCCGTGCATTTGATCGTGGCGAATGGTCGCGCCGCGCTCATCGACAGCGCCAACAACCGCGCCGTGCCGCGCGTCCTGGAGGCATTGGAAAAGCTCGGCATCGCCCCCGAACGGGTGGACTACCTGATCCTCACCCACGTCCACCTCGACCACGCCGGCGGCGCCGGAAGCCTGATGGCGGCCCTGCCCGAGGCCAGGCTGGTGGTGCATCCGCGCGGCGCACGGCACGTCACCGATCCGTCCCGGCTGATCGCCGGCACCATCGCCGTCTATGGCGAGGCGGCGGCGCGCGGGATGTACGGCGACATCCTGCCGGTCGCGGCGACACGCATCGTCGAGGCCCGGGACGCACAGACGCTGACGTTCGGCCGCCGCGAGCTCAGCCTGTTCGACACCCCCGGCCACGCCCGTCACCACCTCTCGATCCGCGACGGGGGTACCGGGCAGATCTTCGCCGGCGACAGCTTCGGCCTGTCCTACCGCGAACTGGACCGGGACGGTCGCTGCTTCGCCTTCCCGGCGACGACGCCGGTGCAGTTCGATCCGGTGGCGCTGCACCGCTCGGTGGATCTGATCGCCGGCCACCGGCCCGGGGCGGTCTATGTCACCCACTACAGCCGAGTGGGCGACATTCCGCGCCTGGCCGCGGACCTGCACCGGCTGATCGACGCCCACACCGAACTGGCGCTGAGAGAACGGGACGGCCCCGGACGCCACCAACGCCTGAAGGCGGGTCTGGCGCAGATCGTGATCGAGGAAGCGGAACTGCAGGACTGGGCGCTGCGAGGCGACGATCTGCTGACCCTGATGGCCATGGACATCGAGCTCAACGCCCAGGGGCTGGGCGCCTGGCTGGACGCGGCTTAGCGCTGGCTCCGGTGACGCAGCCAGCCGATCAGCGCCGGCAGTAGCGAGACGACGACGATGATGACGATCACCAGCGACAGGTGGTTCTTGAACAGGGGCAGGTTGCCGAACCAGTAGCCGGCCAGGGTCAGCGAGACTATCCACAGCGCGCCGCCGGCGAAGTCGAAGGCGAAGAAACGGCCGTAGCCCATGCGCGCGACGCCGGCCACGAAGGGCGCGAAGGTGCGCGCCAGCGGTAGGAAGCGGGCGACGATCACGGTCTTGCCGCCGTGGCGCTCATAGAAAAGATGGGTCTTCAACAGCGCCGCCTTGTTGAACAGACGCGACTGCTCCCAGCGGAAGGCGCGCGGTCCGATGGCGC
Source organism: Rhodocyclaceae bacterium (assembly GCA_035530135.1). Classification (GTDB taxonomy): domain Bacteria; phylum Pseudomonadota; class Gammaproteobacteria; order Burkholderiales; family Rhodocyclaceae; genus CAIYYX01. Next base: position 56,069 of record DATKVJ010000077.1, read on the forward strand.
GGCCGATCCAGTAGTTGGCGTTGTCCCCGGCCAGGGCGGCGGCGAACAGGACGGCGCACAGGACAGCGATGTCCAGGCCGCCGCCCGCGGCCAGCGCGCCGGCAACGAAGAGCAGCGAGTCGCCCGGCAGGAAGGGCGCCACTACCAGGCCGGTCTCGCAGAAAATGATGGCGAACAGGATGGCGTAGACCCAGACGCCGTACTGCGCGATCAGGACGGCCAGATGCTGGTCGAGATGCAGAACGAGATCGAGGAACTGGGCGAGGAGCGCCATCGGGGCGGGAGCGGGAGACGGAGGCGGGGCATTCTACCGGATAGTGCGGTCTATAATCGCCGCCCATGAGCGCGATCAAACCCCTGCCGGATCTTTTGATCAGCCAGATCGCCGCCGGCGAGGTGGTGGAACGACCCGCCTCGGTGCTGAAAGAACTGGTCGAGAACAGCCTCGATGCCGGCGCCCGCGAGATCGATGTGCAACTCATCGAGGGCGGTGTGCGCTCGATCCGCGTCGCCGACGACGGCGGCGGCATCAGCAGGGAAGACCTGCCGCTGGCGCTGGCGCGGCACGCCACCAGCAAGATCGGCAGCCTCGCCGATCTCGAACGGGTCGCCTCCTACGGCTTCCGCGGCGAGGCGCTGGCCTCGATCGCCTCGGTGGCGCGCCTCTCGATCGCCAGCCGCACGGCAGGCGCCGCACACGCCTGGCGCATCGCTGCGGGCGACCCGTCGCTCTCGCCCGCGGCACTCGCCCGGGGCACGGTGATCGAGGCCAGCGACCTCTACTTCAACACGCCGGCGCGGCGCAAATTCCTGAGGCAGGAAGCCACCGAGTTCGCCCACTGCGACGAAGTGCTGCGGCGCATGGCGCTGGCGCGGCCGGAAGTGGCCTTCAGCCTGGCCCACAACGGCAAGGTGAAACAACGCCTGAATGCGACCGATCTCGCGCGCCGCGTGCGCGAACTGCTCGGCGAGGAATTTTTCGGAGAGACCCGCGCCGTCGAGCTTGCCGCCGGCGATCTGCGTCTGACCGGTTTCGCCGCCCTGCCGGCCTATTCGCGGGCCGGGCGCGACGCCCAGTACTGTTTCGTCAACGGCCGCTACGTCCGCGACAAGCTGCTCGCCCACGCGGCGCGCCAGGCCTATGCCGACATCCTGCACGGCAGCCGTCACCCTGCCTACGTGCTGTTCCTCGAACTCGATCCGGCGGGCGTCGATGTCAACGTCCATCCGGCCAAGATCGAGGTGCGCTTCCGCGAGGCGCGGGGTGTGCATCAGTTCGTCTTCCACGCGCTGCAAAGGGTGCTGGCCGCCCCCCTGGCCACAAGCGCCGGGCCCAGCGCTGCGACGCGCATCGAATCGTCCCCGCCGGGGGCGTGGACGCAGCCGCGCCAGTCGGCGCTGGGCATCCATGAGCCGGCGATCGCGGCCTACCTGGATTTCGTCGCCGCGGCACCCGCGCGCCCAACCGATGACCCGGTGCCTCCGGAGCACGCCCCGGAGATCGCACCTCTGGGGTACGCGCTGGCCCAACTCCATGGCGTCTTCGTCCTGGCGCAGAACGCCGCCGGCTTGGTGCTGATCGACATGCACGCGGCCCACGAGCGCATCCTCTACGAAAAACTGAAGACGGCGGTGGCTGGCCAGGCGCCGGCGACGCAGCGCCTCTTGATCCCGGCGCTGTTTTCCGCCAGCGCCGCGGAAATGGCCAGCGCCGAAGCGCACCGCCAGGCGCTCGAGGGCCTGGGCTTCGAGCTCGCCCCGGCCGGGCCGGGCGAGCTCGTGGTGCGCGCCGTCCCGGCGCTGCTCGCGCATGCGCCGATTCCCGACCTGGTGCGCGCGCTCTTGGCCGACCTCGGGGAATTCCCGGCGAGCCGGGTGATCGAGGCGCGCGGCAACGAACTCCTGGCGACCATGGCCTGCCATGGCGCGGTGCGCGCCCGGCGCAACCTGACGCTGCCGGAGATGAACGCGCTGCTGCGCGAGATGGAGGCGACCGAGCGGGCCGACCAGTGCAACCACGGCAGGCCGACCTGGACCCAGCTGTCGCTCGCCGAGCTCGACCGGCTGTTCCTGCGCGGGAGATGAAGTGCCTTCCCCCCAGCCCCCTTCCCGAGGAAGGGGGTGACCGCCGCTCGCATGGCTCGCAGGCTATGGCTGCCCTGCCTTGGGGCGGCCCGGCGCCAGGGCTGACATGATGAGCCTTCCTCCCAGCCCCCGTTCCACGGACGGCTTAGCGCAGCCGTCCGGCTACGGCGGCGCGGAGCAATGCTCCACCCAACCCCGCCTCCGCCCCGAGGAAGGGGGTGGCTACGGCTCGCAGTCCAGTGACCGCCCGCAGGGCGCCGATCAGTCACCCCCGCCCTCGGGGCGGGGGCCGGGGGGCAGGCCGTTCCCGGAGGCCCCGAGGGCCCATGAGGAAGATGGCCGGCTACCGCCGGCCATCTTCCTCATGGGCCCCACCGCCAGCGGCAAGACCGCGCTGGCGCTGGAACTGGCCGAGCGGCTGCCGGTGGACATCATCAGCGTCGATTCGGCCCAGGTGTTCCGCGACTTGGACATCGGCACCGCCAAGCCCGACGCCGCCACGCAGGAGCGCTACCCCCACCGGCTGATCGATCTGATCAGCCCCGAGGAACGCTATTCGGCGGCGCAGTTTTGCAGTGACGCCTTGCGCGAGATGGCAGCGATCACCCGGAGCGGCCGCGTGCCGCTCCTGGTCGGCGGCACGATGCTCTACTTCAAGGCGCTCTCCGAGGGTCTGGCCGATCTGCCGCAAGCCGACCCGGCACTGCGCGCCGAAATCGACCAGGACGCCGCCCGCCGCGGCTGGCCGGCGCTGCACCTTGAGCTGTCCGGACTCGATCCGGAAACCGCGGCGCGCCTGCAACCGAACGACGCCCAGCGCATCCAGCGCGCACTCGAAGTGCTGCGTCTCACCGGTCTGCCGATGAGCGCCTGGTTCGAGGCCCAGCGCGCGGCTCCGCTGCCCTACCGGGTGCTGGCGCTGGCACTGGTGCCGGGGGAGCGCGCCGTGCTGCACGAACGCATCGCAGCACGCTTCGCCGTCATGCTCGACGCCGGCTTGGTGGCCGAGGTCGAATGCTTGCGGCAGCGCTATCGCTTGAGCGCAGATCTGCCGGCGATGCGCAGCGTCGGCTACCGTCAGGTATGGGAGATGCTGGAGGGGCGGCTGGCGAGCGCCGAGCTCATGGAGCGCGGCGTCTTCGCTACGCGCCAGTTCGCCAAGCGCCAGCTCACCTGGCTCAGGAAGCTGCCGGCCGAGACGCTGGACCCGCTGCTCGCGGAGACCGGCGCGCGGGCAATCGAACGCGTGCGCCGTTTCCTCGGGGCCTGAGCGCGATCGACGGCGAGTTTCACTGCCGCTTGCGCCCGGTGATCATCGCCCTCACCAGATTTTCCCGATGACGGCGGCTGGCGAAGAGCACGCCCGCGACGTGGATCGCCGCCAGGCTCAGGGTCGCCACGGCGATGCCCTCGTGCAGCTCCTCCAGCCACTTGGCGCCCCAGAACACGTCGCTGCCGAGCATCCAGCCGCTCAGGCCGAGGGCGACGACGCCGGAGAGCAGCGCCAGGATCATCATCGCCCCGGCCGGATTGTGCCCGAGGTAGCGCTCCTCCCGGCCCGCCAGCAGATCGCGCAGATAGCGCGACAGCCGCCGCGGCGAAGGCACGAACGCCGAGAACCGGGCCGGCCCCGATCCGACCAGGCCCCAGACGATGCGCGCCGCCACCAGGCCCAGCGCCGTATAGCCGAGCGTCTGGTGCCAGGCGCCGCCGTCGTCCCCCAGCAGGTAGGCGGCGGCGAAGCTGGCGACCAGCGCCCAGTGGAAGACGCGGACGAAGGGGTCCCAGACCTTGATCGTCCGCGGCGCGGACGCAGGATCACGTCCGATCGGCGCGCCCATGGCTCAGCTCCGCTTCTCTTTGACGATGCTCGCGTCGACCGGATTGAAGTAGATTTCCACCTTCTTGCCGTCCTTGTCGTGACCGTAGATTTCGTAGCAGTGGCCGCTGATCTCGAATTCCTTGACCTGGTAGCCCATGGCCGCGATCTTGGCCTTCATCTCCGCTTCCGGCAGCCACTTGGACTTGGGCTCGGCGGTGCATTTGGGGGCGGCGATCGCCGACAGCGAGGCTGCCGCGACGGTGGCGGCGAGGACGAGCTTGAGGGAGAGCGATTTCATGAAATTTCCTTTCGATGCTAAGTTGATGGATGGTGGTCTTGCGTTGACGCCGGGGCAGGATGCGGCGCCCGGCTTAAGCGAAGCTTAGGTGTATTGCCGCCGCCGCGACCGGATCCGGCTTAAGGCGGCCTTAAGCCGGGAGCGCGATAAGCGCCATGTTCAACCACGAGGGAGCCCACGCTGTGCGCCTGCTACTGATCGAAGACGATGCGCTGCTCGGCGACGGCATCGAAGCCGGACTCAGGCAGGCCGGGCACACCGTCGACTGGGCCCGTGACGGACGCGAGGCGCAGCTCGCGCTGGCCACGACGGCTTACGAACTGATCGTGCTCGATCTGGGACTGCCCCGCCTCTCGGGCCTGGAAGTTTTGCGCGGCCTGCGCGCCAAGGGGAACGACGTCCCGGTGCTGATCCTGACCGCGCGCGACACCTTGGAGGACCGGGTTCGGGGCCTCGATGCCGGCGCCGACGACTACCTGGTCAAGCCCTTCGCGCTGGCCGAGCTGAGCGCCCGCATCCGCGCCCTGCTGCGCCGCGCCCACGGACGGAGCGCACCGCTGATCGTCCGCGGCAGCCTCAGCGTCGATCCCGCCAGCCAAAGGGTCACGCAAGACGGTGTCGAGATCCAGCTCTCCCCGCGCGAGTGCGCGATTCTCGTCGATCTCCTGGAGCACCGCGGCACGGCGCTGTCGCGCGCGCGCCTGGAAGAGGCCCTGTACGGCTGGAACCAGGAGGTGGACAGCAATGCCGTAGAGGTGCACATCCACAACCTGCGCAAGAAGCTCGGCGAGGACCTGATCAAGACCATCCGCGGCGTCGGCTACCTGGTGCGCAAGGACGCTCCGTGAAGCGCTTCTCCTTGCGCCGCAGGCTGACGCTGCTGCTCTCGGCCAGCCTGCTCCTGGTCTGGGCGGGAACGCTGCTGGTCAGCTATCGGGAAGCCAGGGAAGAGGTCAATGAGTTGTTCGATGCCCGCCTGGAGGAGGGCGCGCGAACGCTGATGCTGCTCGATCTTAAGCGGCTCAGGCGGCTTAGCGCAACGGAGAATCTCGCCGCGCCGGAGGACGATCACGATCGGGATCACGACGCCGCCCACCGCATCGGCTTCCAGGTCTGGAACCGCGGCGGCACCCTACTGCTGCGCAGCGCGGAGGCGCCGGCCGCCGCCTTCGAAAATGCTGCCGGCTTGCGCACGATCGCCATCGGCGGCCAATCCTGGCGCAGCATCTCGCTGTGGCAAGAGCAGCGCGGGCTCCAGGTGCGCGTGTTCGAGCGGCTGCAGGTTCGGGAAGACCTGGCGGCCCACGTCACCGGACGGATGCTGATGCCCCTGCTCTACGCCCTGCCCGTCCTGGCCCTGCTGATCTGGTTCAGCATCGGACGCGGCTTCAGGCCGCTGGCTGCCCTGTCGCGAGCGATCGCCGCCCGCGACGCGGACAATCTCGATCGGATCACCGTAGACCAGGTCCCGGCCGAGACGCTGCCGCTGATCGATTCCCTGAACCAGCTGCTGCAGAAGCTGGCCGCTTCCCTCGACAAGGAACGCCGCTTCACCGCCGACGCCGCGCACGAATTGCGCACGCCGCTGGCGGCGATCAAGGTGCAGGCCGAAGTAGCGCTCGCGGCGCAGGATCCCGGGCAGCGACGGACGGCGGTGCGCAACATCGTCGCGGGGGTCGATCGGACCACCCACCTGGTCGAACAACTGCTGCTGCTCGCGCGCATCGATCATCCCGACAGGAGCGTCTGGGCGCCGGTCGAGCTGGGTGAGCTCACAGCGCAGTGCGCGGCGCGTTACGCGGACCAGGCCGTGGGCAAGGACATCGAGCTCGGCGTGGCGGCCGAGGCCGCTTGCCTGGTGAGCGGCGACAGCACGACCTTAGATGTCCTGATCGGCAACCTGATCGACAACGCGCTGCGCTACACGCCGGCCGGCGGCCGGGTGGCGCTCAACGTCGCCCGTGCCGGAGGGCGGATCGTGCTCGCGGTCAGGGACAACGGTCCGGGCATCCCGCCCGAGGCCCAAGCCCGGGTATTCGACCGGTTCTACCGGGTCGGCGGCCACCCCGCGCCCGGAAGCGGGCTCGGACTGTCGATCGTCCGGCGCATCGCCAGCGCGCACGGCGCCGAGATCAAACTGGACCGCGGGCTGGACGGCCGGGGCTTCGGCCTCCTGCTCCGCTTTCCCGCCATGGCGGCGTGAGGCGCCCGCCGCTCAGACCACCGCGGTTTGCGCCTGGCCCGCGCCGCGTTGCACGATGCTGCCGATCACATGGACCGTCTCGCCTGCCGCCTGGAGCAGCTCGGTGGCGGCAGCCGCGTGCTCTGCAGCGACGATCACCGCCATGCCGATGCCGCAGTTGAAGACGCGATGCATCTCGGCGTCGGCGACCTGGCCTTCGCGCTGCAGCCACCGGAACAGCGGCGGCAGCGGCCACAGCCGGCGGTCGAGGGTCGCGGCGAGGGGCTCGGGCAGGATGCGCGGCAGGTTCTCGGTCAGGCCGCCACCGGTGATGTGCGCCATGCCCTTCACCGGCAACGCCTCGATCAGCGCCAGCAGCGGCTTCACGTAGATGCGCGTCGGCGCCATCAGCGCGTCGACGAACGGGCGGCCGTGGAAGTCGGCGGCGTAGTCCGCGGCGGTGACGCCGGCGCGCGCGAGGATCTTCCGGATCAGCGAATAGCCGTTGGAGTGTGCGCCGCTGGAAGCGAGACCCAGCACCGCGTCGCCCGGCGCGATGGTACCGCCGTCGATGATCCGAGACTTCTCCACGGCGCCGACGGCGAAGCCGGCGAGATCGTACTCGCCGTCCGGGTACATGCTCGGCATCTCCGCCGTCTCGCCGCCGATCAGGGCGCAGCCGGCCAGTTCGCAGCCCCTGGCGATGCCCTGGATGACGCTCGCGGCGGTGCCGATGTCGAGCCTGCCGCAGGCGAAGTAGTCGAGGAAGAACAGCGGCTCGGCGCCCTGCACCAGGATGTCATTGACGCTCATCGCCACCAGATCCTGGCCGACGCCGTCGTGGCGGTCGAGCTGGAAGGCGAGCTTGAGCTTGGTGCCGACGCCGTCGGTGCCCGAGACCAGGACCGGCTCGCGGTATTTCTTGGAGAGCTCGAACAGCGCGCCGAAGCCGCCGATGCCGGCCAGCACCTCGGGACGCATGGTCCGGCGGGCAAAGGGCTTGATCCGCTCGACCAGGGCGTCTCCGGCATCGATATCGACGCCGGCGTCGCGATAGGTGAGCGGCGGATTGCTCGGGGAAGAAGATGAAGCCATTTGAGTTCCTGCGGGCTGGCGGCTAAAGTGTCGTCTTTTCGCGGCACCGGGCGTCGGCTATCTGCCACCCCGCGGCCGCGATAATCACCCGCCGATTCTACCGGAAATGACCCCAGAACGCGCCGACCGCCTGCAAACCCTGATCTGGAGCGTGCTCGGCCTAGCCGTCCTGTGGCTGCTGTTTCTGCTCGGCCCGATCCTCGCTCCCTTCCTGCTCGCCGGCATCCTCGCCTACATCTGCGCGCCGCTGGTCGAGCGCCTGGAACGCTACGGCCTGCCGCGCCTCGTCGGCGTGCTGTTGGTGATGCTGCTGCTCTCCGCGATCCTGGCGCTGCTGGCGCTGATCCTGCTGCCGCTGGTGAACCAGGAGGCGCAACAGCTGATGGCGCGCCTGCCCGATGGCATCAGGCTGCTGAACGAGCAACTGACGCCCTGGCTCAAGGAACGCTTCGGCATCCAGTTGAAGTTCGACCCGGCGGCGCTGCCGGGACTGCTCGCCGCCAACCGCGACAGCACCCAGTTGATCGCGCAGAAGCTGCTGGCCTCGCTCAAGATCGGCGGTATCGCCCTGTTCGGCATCGTCGCCAACCTGCTGCTGGCGCCGGTGGTGATGTTCTACCTGCTGCGCGACTGGCATGAGTTGCTCGCCCGCCTGGGCTCCGCCATCCCGCGCCCTTGGCACGCCAAGACGCTGGCCATCGTGCGCGAGATCAACGCCGTCCTGGCCGAATTCCTGCGCGGCCAGCTCTCGGTGATGCTGGCGCTGTCGCTCTATTACAGCCTCGGCCTGTGGGCCGCCGGCATCGGCTTCGCGCTGCCGGTGGGCATGCTCACCGGCCTCTTGGTGTTCATCCCCTACCTGGGCTTCGCCACCGGCTTCACCCTGGCGCTGACGGTGGCGGCGCTGCAGTTTTCGGGCATGGCGCCGGTCCTCGGCGTGCTGGCGGTCTACGGCATCGGCCAGGGGCTGGAGAGCTTCATCCTGACGCCGTGGCTGGTCGGCAAGCGCATCGGCCTGCACCCCTTGGCGGTGATCTTCGCCCTGCTCGCCTTCGGTCAGCTGTTCGGCTTTTTCGGCGTGCTCCTGGCGCTGCCGGTCTCTGCGGCCCTGCTGGTGGGCCTGCGCGAGGTCAGAACCCTCTACCTGGCGAGCCGCCTCTACCGCGGCGAGGATCATTCGTGACGCGCCACCAGCTGCTGCTCGACATCCGGCCGGACGAGCCGCCCGGCCTCGACAATTTCGTCGTCGGCGGCAACGCCGAACTGCTCGCGCGCCTGGCCGGGCTCGCCGATCCCGGCGTATTCGACCAGGTCTACCTCTGGGGGCCATCAGGCAGCGGCCGCAGCCACCTGCTCAGCGGCGCCTATGCGCACGCCCGTGCCCGTGGCCGCCCGGTGCTGCAGATCGACGGCGCCGCGCTCGGCAGGGAGCTAGTCCCCCTGCCGGGCAGCCTGTTGATCGTCGATGACGTCGATCGCCTCTCCGAGACCGCCCAGATCACCTTGTTCCGCACCTTCAACGCCGCCCGCCTGGCCGGCCTGGCGCTGCTCCTGGCCGGCCCGATTCCGCCGCTCCACCTTGCGCTGCGCGAGGATCTGCGCACCCGCATCGGCGCCACCCTGGTCTATGAGGTCAAACCGCTGTCGGATTCGGACAAGGCCGATGCGCTGAGACGCCACGGCCGGGCCCGCGGCATGCGCGTCGAAGAGAGCCTGATCGATTATCTGCTGCGCCACGGCCGCCGCGATCTGCCCTCTCTGCTGGCGGTGCTCGATGCGCTCGACCGCGTCTCGCTGGAACAGCAACGGCCGCTGACCCTGCCGCTACTGCGCGAAATACTGCAATCCACCCTGGAGCCTTGACCATGGACCTCGTGCTATTCGACCTCGACAACACGCTGCTCTCTGGCGACAGCGACTTCGAATGGGCGCAGTTCCTGATCGACAAGGGGGTGCTCGACCGCGAGGTGCAGGAAGCGAAGAACCAGGAATTCTATGAACACTATCAGGCCGGCACCCTGGACATCCACGCCTTCCTCGATTTTCAGCTGATGCCCCTGTCGCGCCACGAACGCCATGAGCTCGACCGCTGGCATCAGGAGTTCATGGCCACGCGCATCCGCCCGATGATCGGGACGACGGCGCAGGCCCTGGTCGGGCGCCATGTCGGCGAGGGGGCGCTCACCGCCATCGTCACCGCCACCAACAGCTTCGTCACCGGCCCGATCGCGCGCGAGTTCGGCGTCGGCCACCTGATCGCCACCGTCGCCGCCCAGGAGACCGGCAGCGGCCGCTTCAGCGGCCGGGCGCGCGGACTGCCGTCCTTCCGCGATGGCAAGGTCGAGCGCGTCGAGGCCTGGCTCGAAGCGCTCGGCCTGTGGTGGGGCAGCTTCGGGCGCAGCTTCTTCTACAGCGACTCCTTGAACGACCTGCCGCTCCTGGCCAGGGTGAGTCACCCGGTCGCGGTCGATCCCGACCCGACCCTGCGCCGCCACGCCGGCGAGCAAGGCTGGCCGATCATCAGCCTGAGATAGCCCGCTGCCGGGGGGCGACAGTTCCGGTATCATTGCGCCCTTCAAAGATTCCCCCGCCTCGGCCCGCTCTCCATGAACCCTCCACCAACCCCGTCATTGCGATTGCCACAGCCCTACGGGCCTCGCAATGACGGCCCGTCATTGCGAGGAGCCGAGCGACGAAGCAATCTCCAGACTGCCACGGCCTTCGGCCTCGCAGCGACAAGGGTGGTTTCGGTCGATACGGGCAGCGCTGAATGATCCGCAAGCTTCTGCGCCGTGTATTCCGCGTCGCCGCCGCGCCCGCCAGCCGCGAGCCGGCGGTGATTCCGGTCGCGCGCCACGGTATCCGCCGCGAACACATTTCCGTCGGCGCCCGCCGCACCTGCGAGGCGCTGCAGCAGGCGGGCCATCGCGCCTACGTGGTCGGCGGCGCGGTCAGAGACCTGATCGCCGGCATCCCCCCCAAGGATTTCGATATCGCCACCGACGCCACGCCGGATGAGGTGCGCGCCCTGTTCCGGCGTGCGCGCATCATCGGCCGGCGCTTTCAGATCGTCCATGTGATGCAAGGCGCCGAGACCCTGGAGGTATCCACCTTCCGCGCCGCCCACGATGCCGACACCCAGAAGGACGAGCACGGCCGCGTCCTGCGCGACAACGTCTGGGGCTCTCAGGCCGACGACGCGGCGCGCCGCGATTTCACCATCAACGCGCTGTTCTATGACCCCGCGAGCGAGACCGTGCTCGACTATCACCACGGCGTCGCCGACCTGAAGCAGAAGACGCTGCGCATCATCGGCGAGCCACGCGCGCGCTACCGCGAGGACCCGGTGCGGATGCTGCGCGCCATCCGCCTGTCGGCGAAGCTGGGGCTGGTCATCGATCCCGAGGCGCGCACCCCGATCCGCGACATGGCCTCGCTGATGGAGAACGTACCGGCCGCCCGGGTGTTCGACGAGATGCTGAAGCTGCTCTTTTCCGGCCACGCCGTCGAGTGCGTCAAGCGCCTGCGCGACGAAGGCCTGCACCACGGCCTGCTGCCGCTGCTCGACGTCATCCTGGATCAGCCGATGGGCGAGAAGTTCGTGATGCTGGCGCTGGCCAGCACCGACCTCCGCATCCGCGAGGGCAAGCCGACCTCGCCCGGCTTCCTCTTCGCCACCCTGCTCTGGAGCGAGGTGCTGGCCAACTGGCAGGCGCGGATCAAGCGCGGCGAGGTGAAGATGCCGGCGTTGTTCGAGGCGATGGACGAGGTGCTCGACCAGCAGTCCGAAAAACTCGCGATCACCCGCCGCATCAGCGGCGACGTCAAGGACATCTGGGCGCTACAGCCGCGCTTCGAGAAGCGCTCGGGCAAGACCGCGCTGCGCCTATTGGAGCAGCCGCGACTGCGCGCCGGCTACGATTTCCTGCTGCTGCGCGCGCAAAGCGGCGAGGTGCCGATGGAATTGGCAAACTGGTGGACCGACTTCCAGAACGCCGAGGGCGAAGCCAGGATGGCCATGCTGCTGCCCGAGACGGGGCCGAAGAAGCGCCGCCGCAGGCGCGCCCCGGGGGGCAAGGGTCGCGAGGCCGGCTCGGCGGAACCGGAGGCATGATCCGCGCTTACGTCGCCCTGGGCGCCAATCTCGGGCACCCGGCGGCAACCGTCAGAGCCGCCCTCGCGGCACTATCCGAAATTCCCGAGTCGGCGCTGATCGCCGCCTCCTCCCTGTACCAAACCGCGCCGCTGGGCCTGAAACATCAGCCGGACTTCATCAACGCGGTGGCGGCGCTGGATACCGCACTCGCCCCGCTCGCCCTGCTCGAAGCGCTGTTCGCCATCGAAGCGCGCTTCGGCCGCAGCCGCAGCGTGAAGAATGCGCCGCGCACCCTCGATCTCGATCTGCTGCTGTACGGCGAATCCCGGATGAACGAGGCGCGGCTGACCCTGCCCCATCCGCGCATGCACGAACGCGCCTTCGTGCTGGCACCCCTGGCCGAGATCGCTCCCGAGTGCAGCATCCCCGGGCACGGCGGGGTGAGCGAGCTGCTCGCCTCCTGCCGCGGCCAGGACGTCGCCCGGATCGTGGCATGATCCCGCTCAATATATTCCGAGCGGCTTTGTGTATCCTGGGCGCCGTCCATTTTCAATATCCGTTAGAGGTCCCCGCATGAGCTATCTTGCCAACGAAAAACCGGTGACGCTCTCAGAATTCGCGCGCATGCGCGCGGCCGGCGAAAAGATCGCCACCCTCACCGGCTACGACGCGAGCTTTGCCGCACTGCTCGATCGCTGCGGCGTGGACGCGATCCTGATCGGCGACTCGCTGGGCAACGTGCTGCAAGGCCACAGCACCACGCTGCCGGTCACGATGGAGCAGATGGTCTATCACACCGAATGCGTGGCGCGCGGGACGAAGCGCGCCTTCGTCGCCGCCGACATGCCCTGGGGCTCGTACCAGGAGAGCCCGGAGCAGGCGCTGCGGAACGCCTGCCGGCTGATGGCCGCGGGCGCCCAGATGGTGAAGCTCGAAGGCGGCGCGGTGATGGCCGACACCGTCCGCTTCCTCTCCGAGCGCGGCGTGCCGGTCTGGGCCCACCTAGGCCTGACGCCGCAGTCGGTGCACGCCCTGGGCGGCTACCGGGTGCAGGGCAAGGGCGAGGAAAACGCCCAGCGCATGAAGGACGACGCCCTGGCGTTGCAGCAGGCGGGGGCCGCGCTGCTGCTGATCGAGATGATCCCCGCCCAGCTGGGCGCGGAGCTGACCGGGCTGCTCGACATCCCCACCGTCGGCATCGGCGCGGGCCCCGACTGCTCGGGCCAGGTGCTGGTGCTGCACGACATGCTGGGCATCTATCCTGGCAAGACGGCCCGCTTCGTCAGGAACTTCATGACCGGCGCCGAGAGCATCGACGCCGCGGTCGGGGCCTACGTCGCCGCGGTCAAGGACGGCGCTTTCCCCGCCGCCGAACATTGCTATTGAATCCCGCCAACATGATCATCCACGACACCATCGCCGGCCTGCGCGCCGGCCTGAAACACGCCGGCCGCGTGGTCCTGGTGCCAACCATGGGCAACCTCCACGACGGCCACATCTCCCTGATGCATCAGGCGCGAGCACACGGCAACACGGTGCTGGTCTCGATCTTCGTCAACCGCCTGCAGTTCCGACCCGGCGAGGATTTCGAAAAATATCCGCGCACCTTCGCGCAAGACTGCGAGCGGCTCTCCGCCGCAGGCGTCGACCACCTGTTCGCGCCCTGCGAGGCCGAGATGTACCCGACGCCGCAGCAGTATTACGTCGAGCCGCCGGCCGATCAGATCAACATCCTCGAAGGCGAGTTCCGTCCCGGCCATTTCCGCGGCGTCACCACCGTGGTACTGAAGCTGTTCAATATCGCCCAGCCGCAGGTGGCCCTGTTCGGCAAGAAGGACTACCAGCAGATGATGGTGCTCTCCAACATGACGCGGGATCTCGCCCTGCCCATCGAGATCGTTGCCGCCGACACGGTGCGCGCCGCCGACGGCCTGGCGCTATCCTCGCGCAACGGCTTTCTCTCCGCGCAGGAACGCGCCGAGGCCCCGCGCTTGCATCGCGAACTGATGCGCGTGCGTGAGACTATCATCAAAGGCGAGCGGGATTTCTCAAGGCTGGAGCACTCGGCGATGGCGGAACTGCGGGCCCACGGTTGGCAGCCGAACTACGTCGCGATCCGCCGGCAGCTCGACCTGCAAGCGCCGGACGTCGGCGATACCGCGCTAGTGGTGCTGGGCGCGGCACTGCTCGGCAGCACGCGCCTGATCGACAATCTGGAGGTGTAAGCCCGCTCAGCGGGGCACGCGCAGTTCGTGGTTCACCCAGAGCACGGTTGCGAATAGCACCATGGCCCCGGCCTGATGGAGGGCGGCGAGCGGCACGGGCACCACCAGCAGCAGGGTGCTGATGCCGAGCGCGATCTGCAACGCAAACGCCAGCAGCAGCAGATTGGCCGCCAGCCGCGCCCGCGGCGTCAGCGCCGTCCGGAGCGAACGCAGCCAGAAGACGGGCACCATCAGGATCAGCAGCCAAGCGATCAACCGGTGGTCGAACTGTGCCGCACTCGGATTGTTGAAGAAATTGGAAAACCAGGGCTTGAGGGCGAACATGTCCGGCGGCACGAAATAGCCGTTCATCGAGGGAAAGGTATTGTAGGCCAGCCCGCCGTGCAAGCCGGCGACGAAGGCCCCGGCCTCGACCATCAGGAAGACGGTCAGCGCCAGCCAGGCGGCGAAGCGCCGCAGCGACTCCAGCCCGCGATTGCCCGGGCGCGACACCGCCCTCGCGCGCTCATTCAGAACCCCGAGCGCGACCCAGAACATCGCCGTGAAAATGATGAAGGCCAGACCCAGATGCGCGGCCAGCCGGTATTGGCTGACGCGCGGATCGTCGACCAGGCCGCTTTTCACCATGTACCAGCCCATCGCCCCCTGCAGTCCGCCGAGCACGAAGATGCCCGCGAGCTTGGGCGCGAGCTCTCGGTCGATGCGGCGCCGCGCCAGGAAATAGAGGAAGGGCAGCAGAAACACCAGGCCGATGCTGCGGCCCAGCAGCCGGTGCGTGTATTCCCACCAGAAGATGTGCTTGAATTCGCCGAGGTCCATGCGCCGATTGACCTGCTGGAATTCCGGTGTCTTCTGGTACTGTGCGAAGGCATCCTGCCAGTCGGCCCGGGTGATCGGCGGCACCGTGCCGATGATCGGCTGCCACTGTACGATGGACAGTCCGGAGTGAGTCAGCCGGGTCACGCCGCCGACGATCAGCGTCGCAAACACCATCAGACAGCAGACGAATAGCCAGGTGGCGATGGCCCGGCGGCCGGTGTTATCCATAAACGATTCCTATCAGAGGCGAGCGGCCACTAGCGCTCGGGGTGAAACCGCGACTATAAAGCCAGGGGAAAGACGGTGCAAATGCTCCGGCAGTCTAGCGCCTGCTACGGGCACCCCGGCGACGGGCACTAGGCGACCAGCTTGTCGGCGATGAAACCGATAAAGTAAGAAATCGCCAGCGCCAGGGTAAACACCAGGAGATTGCGCGTCATGCCCGAGGGCAGATCCATGTCGCCCAGGCGGCGCTTGAGATAGAAGCTGGCGATGAAGAACGTCAGCGTCGATAGCACGAAGCTCAGCATCGAATGTCTCCGGGGGACTCTCGGATTCCGGGGCCGCCAGTGTGCCACGAACCAGCCCGGCCGGAGGCGCGAAAATCCATTATGATGGGATCTGACAAGATGAATGGGGCGGCGCGGGAACCATGAGCAAGACGCCGGACAGGCTCGACCGGGTGGTCGCCGAGGCGCGGCGCAACGCCGAACTGCGCGAGCGTGGCTATCGGGAGCGGGCGCTCAATATCTATCCCTGGGTCTGCGGCCGCTGTACCCGGGAGTTCACCCGCGACAACCTTCAGCAACTCACCGTCCATCACCGGGATCACGACCACGACAACAATCCCCCGGACGGCAGCAACTGGGAGCTGCTCTGCGTCTATTGCCACGACAACGAGCACTCACGCCACCTCGAGTCCGACCGGAGTGCCGGCTCATCCTCGGGCACTCCGACGGCTGCGATCGCGACCCACAACCCATTCGCGGACCTCAGGTTCCTGCTGAAAGGAAAATCCTAGGTTCTGGCATAATCTGGCTATGCCGGCTGCGCGACGCATAGCCCCCGCAACGCACAGCCGAATTCCAACCGTCGCCCCTTGACATGACACAGATCGCACCCGAGATTGAACGGAAGCTAGGCATCGTCGTCGAGCGCATGCCGGCCTTCCCGAAGAGCGTGCAGAAGATCCTCGAGATCACGAGAAACATCAACTGCACGCCGCGGGAGCTGGTCGGCATCGTCGAGAAGGATCCGGTGATCACCCTGAAGGTCCTGAGGGTGGTCAACTCGGCGCAATTGAGCCTGCCCACCAAGATCACCTCGATCAACCAGTCGGTGGTCTATCTCGGTGTGAACACCATCAAGAATCTGGCGCTGTCGATCGCCGCCATCGGCATCCTGCCGACGACCAACGCCGCCGGCTTCGACATCCAGCGCTATCTGATGCATTCCCTGACCACGGCGGCTTTCTCGCGCCAGCTGTGCTCCGTGTATGCGGCGGGCGAAGCCGATCCCGGCGACTGCTACATCGCCGGCCTGCTGCACGACTTCGGCAAGATCGTCTTCGCCCAGTTCATGCCCGAGCAGTTCCGCCAGGTGCTCGCCCGGTGCGCGGAGACCACCCTGCCGTCACACTGCGCGGAGCTCGAGCTGATCGGCGCCGACCATACCGTGGTCGGTGCCATGCTCGCCGGCAAGTGGAAATTCCCGGCGGCCCTGGTCGACTCCATCCGCAGCCATCACTCGTCCGACGCACCCGCCACGGCCATGAACGACTGCCTGCGCATGGCCGACCTGATCAGCAGACAGCTCGGCAGCGGCGACATGGACACCCCCTACCGCGAAGGCGAGTCGCCGATCAATCCTGCGCGCTTCGGCACGGACCTCGACCGGGTGGTCGCCTCGCTGGGCGACATCGAGAAAATGGTCGAAGACGCCGCGGCCTTCGCCCAGGCGGGAATGTCCAAATGAAGGTGCGCTTCTGGGGCGTGCGCGGTTCGATTCCCTCGCCGGGCCCGAAAACCTTCCGCTACGGCGGCAACACCACCTGCATCGAGATCAGGAGCGATGCCGGCGAGCTGATCATCCTCGACGGCGGCACCGGGATCTTCGCCCTGGCGCAGTCCCTGCTCAAGGAACTGCCGATCGCCGCCAACGTGTTCATCACCCATACCCACTGGGACCACATCCACGGCCTGCCCTTCTTCACGCCGCTCTATATCCCGGGCAACTCCGTGCGCCTGTGCGGCGCCCACGATGTCGTCACCGGCACCGGCATCGAGCAGGTGATGAGCGTGCAGTTGCAGTACAGCTACTTCCCGGTGCGCGAGGCGGAGATGCGCGCCCGGATCGAGTACCAGACCCTGCGCGTCGGCGCCGTGGTGGAAGTCGGCGACGCTCGGGTGAGCAACACCATACTCAACCATCCGGTAATCAACCTCGGCTACCGCATCGACTGCAACGGCAAGTCGGTGTTCTTCACCGGCGACCACGAGCCCTACTTCAATATCTACGAGCCCGGCGACGAGGATTACGACGAGTACCAGACGCTGATCGAGGAAAAGCAGCGCGCCATCGACGAAGCGGTGCGCGGCGCCGACGTCTTGATCGCCGACTGCTCCTACACCGCGGCCGAGTATCCGGCCAAGCGCGGCTGGGGCCACGGCACCTTCGACTCGTCGATCGAACTCGCCCGCCGTTGCGGCGTGAAGCAGCTGGTGTGTACCCACCACGAGCCGACGCGCAGCGACGACGAGCTCGAACAGGTCTTCGGCGAAGCCCTCTCGCATTTCTCCCACGGCCCCGCCGACCCCTCGGTGATCCTCGCCCGCGAGGGCCTGGAAATCGACATCTAGCCCCTGCTGCGCGGCGGGCGCTTGCATCGTCGATACCGATGTCATAATATGACATTGTCAATTCCGGCCGCCAAATGACGGCCGGCGTCCCCATCGCGAGCGGGCCTGTCAACCATGGTCATTCTGGGTGCCCTGATCCTCTGCCTCTGCGCTCTGGTATTTCTCTGGTGCGGATTCGAGATCCGTTACCGCGGCCACTTCGAACTGATAGACCGCTTCGACTCGCGCCGGTTCAGGCGCCCGGCCTCCTGGGCCCGCCATTGCGGCCTGCTGCAGATACTGCTCGGGGCGGCACTGCTCGCGACCGCGTTGACCAGCCTGGAGTGGCCGGCGCTGTCCCGGGAACTGGCGCTCGCCTTCATCGTCGCGACGCTGGCCGCCTGGGGGCCGCTGGTCACGAGCTTGCGGAATCTTGAGGACGACTGAGGGCCGCTCGGGCGCGCGGCCGGTTGCTGACGACTGCGGCCGCCGGCTAGCGAATTGCTGCATAATCGCGTCCCATGATCCTATCCCGCACCAGCCAGTACGCCATCCAGGCCCTGATCTATGTCGCCGCCCAGCCGCGCGGCGTGCCCGTCTTGAAGCGCATGATCGCCCAGTATCTCAACGTGCCGCCGGCCTATCTGGCGAAGGTGCTGCAGACGCTCGAACGGGGAGCGCTGCTCCATTCCTTCCGCGGCCGCCAGGGCGGCTACTGCCTGCGCGAGGGCTGCGAGAAGACCGATCTGATGCAGATTCTCACCCTGATCGAGGGCCCGGGCCTGACCGGGAATTGCGTCCTGGGGCTCAAGGTCTGCTCGGACGAGACTCCGTGCCCGATGCACGTCAAGTGGACGCCGATCAAGGCCAGCATCGTCGAGCTGCTGCAGAAGCAGACGCTGGAGGTGCTTGCCCTGGCGGTGAAGAGCGGCAAGTACCGGCTCACCGATCTGCCCGGCGCGATCCTGTCGGCGGAGTCGTTGCCGGCAGGACGGCGGCGCACGTTCTCCTGATCACGCCCATGTCCAGCCCGGCGATCGTCCCGACACGTCTTGCCGACCGGACGGCTTGCGCGCCGATCGCCTGCAAGAACTGCGGCGTCTATCAGCTCTGCCTGCCGCTGGGCCTGGACGGATCCGACCTGGCGCTGCTCGACAGCATCGTCAGGCGCAAGGAAGTCTATAAACGCGGCCAAGTGCTGTTCCGATCCGGAGACCGCTTCGACTACGTCTATGCGATCCGCAGCGGCTCGGTCAAGACCTCGGTCAGCAGCGATGACGGGCGCGTGCAGATCACCGGCTTTCACATCGCCGGCGAGCTGCTCGGTCTCTCCGCCCTCGCTTCGGGCCACTACAGCGGCGAGGCGAGAGCCCTGGAGACCATCTCCGTCTGCAAGGTCGAAGCCTCCCGCCTGGACGAGATCGCCCGGGAAATTCCCTCGGTGCAGTACCAGATGCTGAAAATCATGAGCGGCCAGATCCGACGGGACGAGGAATTGATGCTCCTGCTCGGGACGCGGCGAGCCGAGGAGCGCCTCGCCGCCTACCTGCTCGGCCTGTCGCGGCGCTTCGCCAGCCGGAACTATTCGCCCAAACAATTCCGTCTGAGCATGTCGCGCAAGGATATCGGCAACTACCTCGGGATGGCCGAGGAGACCGTCTGCCGGATCCTGACCCGCTTCCACGAAGACGGACTGATCACCGCCGAGCGCAGGATGGTCCGTCTGAACGACCTGGTGCGCTTGCACGCCCTCGCCCGCAACGACGCCTCCGCGTAGCGCCGGCGTCCGATCGCCGCGACGTAAAAGTTGACATCCGTCAGGGTTTCATTTTGGGTAGCATAATAATATTATGTGGATATCGTGATCCTGATATCGCCGATCGGCGGACGGCTTCCGCCCCTTTACGGAAAGCGAAACGGTGAGAACGCTACTCTTCTTGGCCCTGCTGATAACGCTGCTCGGTTCCGGCGTCATCGTCCATGCCCAAGGCGTCGCCTGCCGCCCCTCCGCGGGCGACATCCGGAACGGGCAGGAGAACTGCGCGGTGCAGGCGATGAAGGAGGCCATCGCCGCCGCCGAGAAAACCTACGGTCCCGACCATCCGGCGCTAGCCTCGCGCCTCGACGATCTCGCGGCGCTCTACGTGAAACAAGGCCAGTATGCGCGCGCCGTGTCGCTCTACCACCGCTCGCTGGCGATCTACCGTAAGGCCCTCGGCACCGACTCTCCGCTCCTCGCCTCGACCCTGGACAGCCTGGCGCCTGGCGAGAACGCGGACAGCAAGACGGCCGCACGCCCGTCCCTGCTGGCGCGAAACGCCTCGGGGGATTCCTTGAGGGCTGAGGCTGCGGGCCTGCGGCGATGAAGACAAGCATTCTTTCCCAACGGAGGTAATTTTCACATGCAAGCGACTTACAACTACAAAGTCGTGCGCCAGTTCACCGTGATGACCGTGGTGTGGGGCATTGTGGGGATGCTGGTGGGGGCGTATATAGCGGCGGAGCTGATCTGGCCGCAGTTGAACGTGGTGGAGTGGTTGAG
>DATKVJ010000078.1:0-4768 GCA_035530135.1 Rhodocyclaceae bacterium
TGCCATCCACGCGACCGGCTCGCTCGCCGGCGCGGCGCGGACGACGCAGCTGTCATACCGGCATGTATGGGGTCTGATGGGCAAATGGGAGCGCATGTTCGGCAAACCCCTGGTAAAGCTGAGCCGCGGCCGCGGTGCGGATCTTACGGACTTCGGCCAGAAGCTGCTGTGGGCCGAACAGCTGGTGCAGGCGCGGCTGGCCCCTGAACTGGAGAGCGTCGGCCACGAAATCGAGCGCGTGCTGTCGCGCGTCATCGACGTCAGCGCAACGCGGCTGGGGATCTTCGCCAGCCACGACCTTGCGCTGGCGCAACTGCGCGACCGGCTCGCGCGCGGCGAAGGCTTGAAACTCGATCTGCGCTTCCTTGGCAGCCTCGATAGCCTGGCGGGCTTGTCCAAAGGTCAATGCAGCATCGCCGGATTCCATTTCGCCGAAGGCATGGAACAGGCGGCGGCGGCCATGTTCCGGCGTTACCTCAAACCACGCCAGCACAAGCTGATCGGCCTGGCCACGCGCACGCAGGGCCTGATGGTGGCGAAAGGCAACCCCAAGCACATCCGCGACCTCAGCGATCTGACGCGAAGCGGCGTACGCCTCATCAATCGCCAGCGCGATTCGGGCAGTCGCATCGAGTTCGACGAATTGCTGTCCGGGGCCGGTATCGATCCAGGCGCCATAGACGGTTATCACACCGAGGAGTTCAC
Source organism: Rhodocyclaceae bacterium (assembly GCA_035530135.1). Taxonomy (GTDB): domain Bacteria; phylum Pseudomonadota; class Gammaproteobacteria; order Burkholderiales; family Rhodocyclaceae; genus CAIYYX01. The sequence continues at coordinate 706 of DATKVJ010000078.1, forward strand.
CCATCTCGCGGTTGCGGCCACTGTCGCGGGCGGGATGGTCGACGCCGGCTACGGCATTCGCGCGGCAGCCGCGCACTACGGCCTCGATTTCATTCCCTTGCTGACAGAGCGTTACTACCTGGCCTGCCGCAGCGATACCCTGGAACAGCCCTTGCAGGCAAAGTTCATCGAACTGCTGCGCGGCGCAGAATTGCGCGAGATCCTGTCCGCCATGCCCGGATATGGCACGGCCATCACCGGAAAATTCTACGATGTAAGCGATGTACTGCCCACGCGGCGTGCCATCCCGGCCGTTGCCCATTCAAGCTGAGGAGCAACAGATGAAGATCAGTGCAAGGAACAACATCAAAGGCAAAATCAAGAATGTCGTTCTGGGTCCGGTCAGCGCCGAGGTGGTGCTGAACGTCGCGCCGGGAATAGATATCGTCGCCGTGATCAGCGCGAACTCGGCAAAGGCGCTCAAACTCAAGAAAGGCAAGAAGGCCTACGCGGTCATCAAGGCGAGCAGCGTGATGGTCGCTACCGAATAGATTCAGGCGAAACCTGCGCTGTCGCGGTCCAGCGACACCGCCTGGCTTTAGCCACGATTCAACCCTTGTGAGGCCAGCACAACAGGCTGTTGCCGCGCAAATCGACCGTGATTTCGCGCCCGGCCTCCAGGCCGTAATGCTGCACTAGTTTTCTATGCGCGGCCAGCCACAGCCGCTCCGTGCCGCAGCGCAGCGCAACCTGGAAGTGCGCACCCAGATTGAGCAGCGATTCCACTCGGCCGGTGACTGGATTTTCGCTGCGATGCATTTCGGGTTTCAACGCTGGCAGCCGCACCGCCGTCGACGCAACCATCCACTGCACCAATTGGCCGACCACCAGTTCGGGCTGCTGCGGTAAACGCAGGGTGGTGCCGTTGGCGGCCTCCCACTGCAGCAGGGTCACGCCTGCGCTGGGCTCATGGCCAGCAACGCGACCGGTGAAAAGATTGCGATGCCCAAGCAGCCGCGCCACTGCTACGCTGCCGGGCCGCGAAAGCACCGCAGCGGGAGCGCCCTGCTGTACGATGCGCCGCTCGCACATCACCGCCACGCTATCGGCCAGTGCCGCAAGATGCGGATCGTGGCTGACCGCCAGGACAGGCAAACCGAACTCGCGCACTTCGGAGATCAGCTCGGCCATGACTTCGTCGCGCGTGGCGGCGTCGAGCGCCGAGCTCGGCTCATCCAGCAACAGTAGCTGAGGCTTGCGCGCCAGTGCCCGCGCCAGCGCCACACGCTGCTGTTGCCCGCCCGACAGCGCCGTGGGGTAATGCTCAGCCACGTCCGCCAGGCGTACGCGCGCCAGGTATTCCGTTGCCCGCGCGCGTCGCTGTGCGCCGCGCGGAAGCGCAAACGCCACATTCTCCCAAGCGCGCAGATGTGGAAACAACGCGTAGCCTTGCGGTAGATAGCCGACGGCGCGACGCTGCGGCGGCAAGCCGCCAAAAGGTTCACCCTGGGCGAACAGCAGGCCGGCGATAGCGCGCAGCAACGTGGTCTTGCCCTCGCCGCTTTGCCCTAGCAGTACGGTAAAGCCCTCGACCTCGAAGCGCGCCTGCAGTCGCACCGGATGGTCGATGCGGTAATCGATGTGCATAGGCTTAGAGCTCATTTCAAAACGAGGGGATATCTCCCCTCGTACTCCCCTAAATTAGGGGCCATTTCGGTAATTCTGAAATGGCCTCTTAGAACATACGCTGGCGGCGCGACGCCAAGCCGAGCAGCAAGGGTAGCGGCATGGCTACCAGAAAGAACACCCACAGCAGCGGATACACCGCAGGCAGCCCGATGTCCTGCAGATTGACCCAGAGTTTGACCGGAATCCCCTGCGGGTAATAGGCCAAGATCAGCACGATGCCGAACTCGCCTAAAGCCCGCACCCAGGCCAAGGCAATGCCGGCAGCGACGCCCAGGCGCGCCAGCGGCATGCTTACCTGCCAGAAGGTTTGCCACGGAGATTTACCCAGGGTCATCGCAATGTGTTCCAGTTCGCGCGGCACGCCTTCAAACGCGGCGCGGGCCGCGACCACGTAGTAGGGTAGCGCCCCGTAGAACTGCGCCAGCACGAAGGCCGGAGCGGAATTCGTCAGTTCCATGCCGCTGCCGGCCACCACACGACCCACTGGACCGTAGGGGCCGTACAAGGTGGTGAGCAAAATACCCATCGCCAGCGGCGGAGTGAGCAAGGTCAGCAGAATCACCGCGTCCAATACCCATTTGCCGCGAAATGACTGCCGCGCCAGCCACCACGACAGCGGCGTTCCGAGGGCAACAATCAGCACCAGCGCAATCAGGCTGTATCCCAGCGACACGCCGATAGACCCGGTATCGCCCGGAGCGAACTGAAAGTTGCTCCAGTGCGTGGCAAACGCCAGGCTGATGAAAGGCCCGGAGATGAGCAATAGGGTAAGTGCACCGATCAGAGCCGGTGCGCGTGCGCGCGGCAGGCCATCAGCTGCTTGAACATTAATCAGCGTACTCACATCAGTCGCATCAATCCCGGTGGTTTTGGTTCGAATGGCATTCAGAATGAACCAATGCCAGCATGCACGTCCCGTTATTGAATCGGTCCACCCTTGGGCGGGCTGTAGCCGTTGTCTCCCAGCATTGTCCGTCCCTCAGGGCTTTGCAGGAATTGTACGAACTTCCTGGCCAGCGCGTGCCGTTTGCTGTCCTTGAGCACGGCGGCGTAGAACACCAGCGGCTGGGTATTCAGCGTCGCCGCCTTGCCGCTCGGCAGTTTGATGCCGAACCGTACGGTTTCATACCACTTGGCTCCCATCTCTGGGTTGCTGAGATTGATTTCGTCGGGCAGCTTGATAAACGGCAGATGGTGCGAGCGCGCCGCGCTCAGATAGGCCGAGGACGCATCGAGCTGCCCGGCTTCAAGACGCGACAACAGCGAGGGCTCGGTGAAAATCTGACGCGGATTTTGATAGCTGCCCAGAATTCGGTCAGCCAGCCCGGGCTGCTTGTAAAACTTCTGCGCCAACAGCAAGGTGAAAATGATGTTTTGTCCTTGCGGATCGGTGGTTGGGTCTGTCCGCCCGAAGCGCAGCCCCGGGATCTGCAGCACCTCGTACCAGGGCTTCCTGCCTTGTGCCGAGGCTTCAAATTCAGACACGAATTTGCTCTTGGGGCTGTAGGTAATCACCATCTGGGTGCTTGCCACCGGCACCGCCGTACCAATCATGCCGGCCGTTTTCAGAATGTCGATCGGCCCTGGAGTGATCGAAATGAATACATCGGCCTGCAACAGTCTGCCTTCCAGCAGTCGCGCCAGGCCGTATGCGCCCTGGCCGATACCCTGGTATTCCACGCCGTTGGCTTTAGCAAATGCCGGGCCGATAAACCGGTCCATCACCACCCCCATCGAGCCGGCATAGGCCACGCGAAATGCGTCGCCCGCTTGCGCCGTCGATGCGAAAAGAATGCCGGCACCGATCAGCAGCATGCCGATCCATTTATGCATTGGTATACGCTCCTTATCGGTCTCGACCCGCTTGGAGATAGACGCGACGACGATCGGCTGCTTAAGCAGAGCGCATGTGAAACCTGGTTTCGTCATATTCTGCTGTATATAACGAAAGCAGAGAGCAAGTCAAGGAATCCAGCTGCTTAGTCGTCCTTGCGCAGCAGCCGCGCGAACTGGTTCAGTTCGGCCGCTACGGCGCGCTCGGCTGTCGCTTCCAGGGCGCGGTAACGGCGCAGCACTTCCACGCCATAAGCGCTAAGCCGGGCGCCGCCGCCGCGATTGCCGCCGGTTGCGGTCTCGACCAGGGGTTCAGCGAAACTCGCGTTCATCCCGTCCACCAGCAGCCATGCGCGGCGATAGGACATGCCCATTTCGCGTGCGGCCGCGGAAATAGAGCCGCTACGTCCGATCGCCTCGAGCAGGTTGGCCTTTCCCGGGCCAATGGCCACCACGGCGCCGATCAGGATGCGGATTTTCGGATACAGTCTTTTCGGCATGGCAGCAGCGCTGACTAGGGGTATATCGCGATTCTACGTCAGGCGCGGCTTCGATCGCGGCT
>DATKVJ010000079.1:0-6887 GCA_035530135.1 Rhodocyclaceae bacterium
GCGGCCGGCGTCGTCGTGGCGAAGGCTGGTTCTGAGGCCGCCGGGGGCGGTGATGGCGACGACGAAGCTGCCGCGATCGTCCCAGTCGAAGCGGGTGATGCCGGAACCGGATTGCCGCGCTTCAGTCACTGCGAGGCCGCCGGCCGTGGCAGTCACAATGACGACGTGGGGGCCCTTCCCGGATTGCCGCGCTGCGCTCGCAATGACGATGTGGGCTTCGTTCGCACTGACGATGTGGGCTTCGTTCGCGTTGACGGCGTCGGTGTCGTCCGCATTGACGGTGCGCGGTCCGTCGATCTGGGCGAGCAGGCTGCGGCCGTTGATGCTGGCGTAGCCGAACCTGGTTTCGCGCGCGATCGGCTGGGCATGCGTATTGGCGGCGGCGGGCGACCAGCCGCTCTCGGTGACGCTCTGCACCTGTCCGGCGGCGTTGTAGCGGATGCGCAGGCGGTGCTCCCGACCCGGGACGACGCTGGGTCGGGCCATCAAGACGGGCCGCGCGTCGGGCAATCCATAGGAAGGCCCGTCGCCGCTCCTCGTCGGGTATTCGTAGCGCAGCAACCGGCGCGCCCTCCCCGCCCGGCCCTTGCTGAAAACGACCTTGCTCACGCCCAGGATTCTGCCCTGCAGATCCCGCTCCATCTTGATCGCGGCGATCGGCCGGCCGCGGACGTCGAGCCGCGTGGTAGCGACCAGACGCCCGAGCTCGTCGTAGGCGTAGCGAACGTCGGCATCGGGGCAACTGGCGCAGCCGGGACCGCGCGCTTCGAGCAGGCGGTATTCGCCGGCGACGATGGCGTGGCGGTAGGTGGTGCTCTGCCCCAGGCTGTTGGTGAGCAGCGTCACGCCCGGCTTGGGAAAGTGCAGGCTCACGCGCCCGATTCCTGCTCCTTGGGACCGCAGCTCGCCGCGGACGCTCAGCACCGCCCTGCCCGTTCGGTCGTAGCGGTAGCTGGCGATCCGCTGGTTCACCAGGACGCCGTCGCTGCCCTCGCCCCTGACGGTGATGCCGGTCAGATGCGAGGGGAAATCCGGATCTTCGTAGTGGTAGATGCGGCTCACCGAACTACTGGTGACGCCGCGCTCGGTGTAGGCGTGGAGCCTGGTGCTGCCGTCGTAGTGGCTGGGGATGGCGACCTTGACGAGGTTGCCCGGAGCCTGCCCTGCGCCGTCGCCGTGCTCGTAGCCGAAGCGGCCCACCGGGCTGTCGATGGCCGCCACGCCGGAAAACCCGCCGGGTTTGCTCCCGGTGCGATCGCGGTCGGGATAGCGCAAACGCAGTTCGCGGTGCTGCGGATCGGTGACCTTGAGCAGTTCGCCACCGGGCCCGCGGGTCAGCGTCACGAATGCGCCGCTGGGCGAGCGGATCTGCTCGAGGCGGCCCTGGGCGTTGAAGTCGAGCTTGCGCCCGTTTTGCCATTCCCAGGTGTATTCCTCGCCCCTGGGCGTCGCCCGGACGATCACCCTGCCGTGGGCCGGATTGCGGCTGGCGCACGCGCCGGGATCGCCGCCGTCGCGGCTGAAGATCAGGCGCGCGCCGTCCGCCTGCAGGATCTGGATGCTCCTGCCGATCACGTACAGATCGGTCTCGTAGCTCAGGCGCCAGCCCTTGCCCAGCAACCCGACGACGCGGCTGGCGCTGCTGTTGTAGTGGCGCACGATCTCCAGGCCCAGCTCCCCGGGCAAGGGCGCGAGATCGACCTCGCGCTGGTGCTTGTTGCCGTTGATGACGTTGATCGGGTTGCCGGCGCCGGTGGCGGCACCGCTGCCCTGGCTGGCCGGCCCCGAGGCGTCGCAGGCGTTGGTGGCCCCGGCCGGGTTGGGGCTGCAGCTTTGCGCCGCCGCGCCACCGGCGTGGACCGTGCCCAGCAGCAGCAGCGTGCTCAGGACGGCCGGCAGCAGACTGTTGGATCCGGGCACTCTCTAGGCTCCCATCGATGCTGCGCGTCGCCGCTAAAAATGACTCCAGCATAACGAATGGGGGCATGGCTGTAAATGGCGCAGCCGGCCCGCAGGATTCAGCGCGGCTTGACGCGCACGCCGGCCTTGACCGCGTCGGAGGGATAGGCGATCACCCGCTCGCCCGCCGCGAGGCCCCGGCTCACCACCGCCTCCCGGCTGTTGCGGTTCGCGACCACGACCTTGCGCACGACGGCGCGGCCGCCCTCGACGACGAACACCGCCCAGTTGTCGCCGTCGCGAAACAGCGCGCCCAGGGGGATCTTCAGCGCGTTCTCCAGGTGCGCCACGACGATCCTGGCGTCGACCTTGTAGCCGTCGCCCAGCGTCTGCCATTCAGACTGCGGCGAGACCAGGTCGATCAGCACGTTGACGCGCTGCTCCTCGACGCCCAGCGCCGAGACCTTGGTGAAGGCCGCCGGTTCGACCCGCCGCACCCGGCCGGCGAGCGGCTCGCCCCTGCCCCAACGTTCGAGGTACGCCGTCATCCCCGGCCTGATCTGCACCGCGTCGGTGGACAGCACATCGACGACGACCTCGAGGCTGTCGGGCTGGCCGATCTCCAACAGCGGCGTGCCGACCGCGACCACCGCCTCGCTCTCCTGGAACACGCGCAGCACGCGCCCCGGGACCGGCGAGCGGATCGCCCAACGATGCGCGGCGCCTACGGTCGCGGCGGCACCCCCGTCTACCCGGGCCAGCGCGGCGCGCGCCTGGGCGACGTCGTGTTCCGCGGCGTGCGCCTCGAAGCGCGCGGCGTCGAGCTCCTTGCGGTTCAGCTTCTCGGCGAGCTCGGCCTGCTCCGCCTGATGCTTCGAGACATAGTTCTTTTCCGCCAGCGCGCGGGCGCGGACCGCCTCCGCGGCCGCCTGTTCGAGCGCCGCCTGGGCCCGCTCGACGTGCGCCTCGGCGCGCAGCCGCGCCGCCTGCGCCGTGCCCAGCCGCTCCGCCAGCTCGTTGCGGCTGCGCGCGTCGAGGAAGGGGGAGAGCGCCGGCGCGATCACCGCGACGCCCATGCCCTCGGCGACCGGGTCGCCCGCCTTGAGCGAAATGCGCTGCAGGCGGCCGGCCAGCGGCGCCGACACCACGTAGCGATCGCGCACCCGGGTCTTGCCGTCGTCGTCTATCGTCTGCTCGAAGTCGCCGCGCGCGACCACCGCGGTATCGACTTCGACCGCCTTGGGCAACAGCGCCCAGATCAGCGCCGCGACGATCGCGACGGCGGCGAGCGCGAATCCCAGACGCTTCTTGTTCGGCACGATCTCACTCCCTCGTCTTCAGTACCCCGACCAGATCCAGATGGTCGATGCGGTGGCGCACGATCAGGGCGCTCGCCAGCGCCGAGGCGAGCACGGCCAGCGTCGCCCAGGCATAGGTGCGCGGCGCGATCACCATGGGGATGCGGAACATCTCGGTATCGTAAAACTTGAGCAGCTCCAGGACGATGAGATAGCCCAGGGCGATGCCCAGCGGAATGGCGACCAGGATCTCCAGCGCCAGCTCCCCCAGCAGCAAGAGCGACACCTCGCCGCGCGTGAAGCCCAGCACGCGCAGGCTGGCCAGCTCCCAGCTGCGCTCCGACAGCGCGATGCGGGCATTGTTATAGACGACGCCGACCGCGATGACGGCGGCGAAGAGGGTGAGTACGCCGCTGAAGACCAGGATGAACTTCGCCGTCGTCTCCTTGAAGGTCCGGATCGAGGCCCGCTTGATGGTGACGGTGGCCACCTGGGGCAGCGTCTTCAGCCGCGCATAGGTCTCGGCGGCCGCGAGCGGATCGATCTTCAGCGCCGCGGCGGAGATGGTCTGGCCTTCGCCCAGCAGGCGGTTCAGGGCCGAGATATCCATGTAGGCCGACAGCCCGAGCATGTCATCGACCAGACCGAAGACGGTCGTCTCGCGCTTGACCCGCTCGCCTTCCAGCACTTCCAGTTGCAGCTTGTCGCCGACCTTCACGCCCAGCCGCTCGGCCAGGCGGTCGGTGAGCAGCACGCCTTCGGCGGGCAGCTTGACCTCCTTCAGGTCGGCAGCGAGCAGCCGGCGCAGTTCGCCGCCCTCGGGCAGGCCGAGGATGGCGGTGCGATAGCTGCGGTGGCCGACGACGAGGCGCACCGGCACGCCGCGCCATTCCTCGACCCGCAGCACCCCGGGCAGGCGCAGCAGTTCCCGCGCGGCGGAAAGCGACAGCGGCTGGGCGAAGGCGACGACGGCATCATTGCGCTCCGCGGCGGCGAAGTGCACGTCGATCATGTAGTCGAGCGCATCCTGCCAGAACAGCGCCACCATCAGGACCGGCAGCGCCAGGGCGATGCCGGACACGGTGGCGAACGCGCGCCAGGGGCGACGGGCGATGTTGCGCAAGATCATGTTCGCCTGCGGACTCATCCGGGACATCAGGCCCAGGCGTTCCAGGCGCGAGCGCCGGTAGGCGGGCGGCGCCGGCGGGCGCAGCGCCTCGGCCGGCGAGAGCTGGACCACGCGCCGGACGGCGGCGGCGGCGCCGGCCGAAGCCGAGAGGGCGGCAACCAATACGGCGAAGACGGGCAGCCAGGGATCGAGGCGGAAAGCCAGGACGGGAAAACGGAAGAACAGCGTGTAACTCGCCGTCATCATCTGGCCGAACCAGGCGCCCAGCGCCACCCCGACCAGGGCGCCGACGACCACGATCAGCAGCACCAGCTTGAGGTAGTGCAGGCCCAGGCTCGCGTTGCCGTAGCCGACGGCCTTCAGGGCCCCGATCTGCTCGCGCTGCATGCCGATGGTTCGGGTGAGCACGACGTTCAGCAGAAACACCGCGACGCCGAGGAAGATCACCGGGATGGTGCTCGCCATCACCCATTGCTCCTTCAGCTCGTCGTTGATGAAGCGGTTCGACACCTGCTCGCTGCGGCCGTAGGCGCCCAGGCCGCCGTAGTCCTCCAGCAGGCGGTCGAGTTCGTCGATCACCTGCGCCTCGATCGCGCCGGGAGCCAGGCGCAGCACCACGTCGTTGAAGGCACCCTCCATGCTGAAGGCCGCTGAAAGAGCCGCTTGGGAGAGCCAGAGCACGCCGAAGCGCCGGTCGTCGGGCAAGGGATCGCCGCCGCGCAGCGCGAAGATGTATTCGGGCGACAGCGCCACGCCGACCACGGTCAATGCCTGCCAGCGGCCATTGAGCACCGCGGACAGGCGGTCTCCGGGTTTCAGATGATGGGCGTCGGCGAAGCCCTCGCTCACCACGATCTCGTTCGGCCGGCCGGGATCGGGCAGCCGCCCCAGGCGCAGATAGAGGCGGTTCAAGCGCGGCATGCCGGACTCGGGCAGCCCGATCAGGCGCCCGACCAGCGGCTCGGCCACGCCTGGAACGTCCAGGCTGACGTCCTCCACCACCCGGCCTTCGACCTCGGCCACGCCCGGGATCGCCGCGACGCGCGCGAGCAGCGAGCGCGGGGCGCGCTTGGCGCCGGCGAAGACGTCGGCGAAGCGCGAGCTCCGGTAGTAGTTCTGTTGCGACCACGCCAGCGAATCGTAGGTGGCGAGCGAGGCGACGAAGGCGGCGACGCCGCAGGCCACCACCAGGGAGACGGTCAGCACCTGGCCCTTCATCAGGATCAGGTCGCGCCACAGCTTGCGGTCCAGGGTCTTCACCAGGACAGCTCCGCGGCGCTGATCCGCCGCTCGTTGCGGCTCACCGAGACGATGCGTCCGTCGGCCATGCGCATCACCCGGTCGGCCATGCCGGCGATGGCGACGTTGTGGGTGATGACCACCACCGTCGTGGCCAGCTCGCGGTTCACCTTGTCGATCACGTCGAGCACCATCTTGCCGGTCTCGTAGTCGAGCGCGCCGGTCGGCTCGTCGCAGAGCAGCACGTCCGGCCGCTTGGCGACGGCCCGGGCGATCGCCACCCGCTGCTGCTCGCCGCCCGAGAGTTGGGCGGGAAAATGATCGAGGCGCTGCGCCAGGCCGACCAGGGAGAGCGCCTCCTCGGGCGCCATCGGCCGTTCCGCGATGTCGGTCACCAGCGCCACGTTCTCGCGCACCGTGAGACTGGGCACCAGGTTGTAGAACTGGAAGACGAAGCCGACGTGCTCGCGGCGATAGCGGGTCAGCGCCGCGTCGTCGGCCCCGACCAGGTTGTGCTCGCGCCACCAGGCCTCGCCCGAGGTCGGCGCGTCGAGGCCGCCCAGGATGTTGAGCAGCGTCGATTTGCCGCTGCCCGAAGGCCCCAGCAGGACGACGAACTCGGCCTCGAAGATTTCCAGGTCGAGCTGGCGTAGGGCCGGTACCTCGACCTCGCCCATGCGGTAGATCTTGGTCAGCCCGCGGGCGACGAATACCGGGAACCGCGCTGGCGCTTCGCTAGCCGCCATTCGGCTTCTCTTCGGCGAGCAGCGCGATCACCTCGGCGTCCTCCACCTGGCCGAAGTGCAGATAGAACTGGCCGACCGCCCGGAAGTTGGGATCGGCGTGCAGGCAGACCACCTCGTCGGCATATTCGCCCACCTTCGCCAGGGTGTCGGGCGGCGCCACCGGCACGGCGCAGATCAGTCTTTCCGGCGCCCTGCCGCGCAGCGCATGGAGCGCGGCGATCATGGTGGCGCCGGTGGCCAGTCCGTCGTCGATCACGACGACGATGCGCCCCTTCGGGTCGCGCGGCGGGCGCAGCGGCGAATACTGCGCGCGGCGGGCGCGGATGGTGGCGAGCTCGCGCTCCTTGACGCGCGCTATGTAGTCGGCATCGGCGCCGACCTCTCCGGCGTAGGGGGCGAGGTAGGCCCAGCCGCTCTCTTCGACGGCGCCGATGGCGAACTCGGGATTGCCCGGCGCGCCGAGCTTCCTCACCAGCACCACGTCGAACTCGCCGGCGAGCTCCCGGGCGACGATCTTCGCCATCGGCACCGCGCCGCGCGGGATGGCGAGCACCAGCGGATTCCTGCCCTTGTAGG
>DATKVJ010000080.1:0-2184 GCA_035530135.1 Rhodocyclaceae bacterium
GGGTGTAAATTTACTGCACGGTACCCAGAATCCGGCAGTAATCCAAACCACAGGAGGAGCCATGTTCGATCCGATCACTTTGCCCTTCGGCGCCAAAATGCTGTTCAACACCGCGAAGCTCAAACCCGGCGTCAGCTTCGACCAAGTCGAGCTCGCCGTGGGCGAGATGTGCAACGTCGTCAAGGAAGCCTACGGCGGCGACAAGGGCGGCTTCATCGCCGGCCAGGTGTTCAAGTTCTCCGGCTTCATCTCCGACGAGGGCTCGCTCGGGAGCACTGCGCCCGCGGACGAGCATTACGCCATCGTCACCTACTGGCGCTCGTTCGAGGAGCACGAGAGGTCGCACGCCGACAAGATCTTCACTTCCAAATTCGAAGTGCTGGCGACGATGTGCTCCGAGACCAGGGAACTCGGCTACGAAATGCTGTGGCAGGGCGCGCCGGAAAGCGCATAACGCGTCGGGGGTGCACGGCGCTTACGCCGGTCCCATCCACCTCGCGCCGGAGCCGCCCGGATTCGACGGCGCGCGACGAGGTCAGACAAAAAAGGGCTTTCGCGGGCGTGCCCGGAAGCAGTGCTTGCCAGGCTGCGTCGCACTGTCTACAATGCGATTCATCGATCGATAAATGGTGCGGCCAACATGAACGCAATCTCCGCGAATGACCTGAAGACCAAGGGCGTGAGCGCAATCGAAAAAGCGCTCGCGGACCAGCAGGAGGCTTCGGTGACGGTCCGCGGTCAAATGAAATATGTCGTGATGAGCCGCGAGCAGTACGCGCATCTGCGCGAATGCGAACTGGAGGCCGCCCTGGCTGAATCGAAGGCGGACATGGACGCGGGCCGCTTCGTCAGGGAAACAGTCGAACAGCACCTAAAGCGCCTCGCCAAACTGGCGGTGTGAATGGCGTGGCAGCTCGTTTTCACTGAGCAGTACAATCGGCGCGCTGCGCGCTTCCTGCGGCTCCATCCGGACGCGAGCGGTCTGTACGCCAAGACGCTCGAACTGCTCCAGGCAAATCCCCATCACCCGTCATTGCGGCTGCATGCGTTGAAGGGAAAGCTCTCGGGCTTGCACAGCGTGTCGATCAGCCTCAGCTACAGAATCACCCTCGAGCTGCTGATCACGAAGTCCGAGATCGTGCCGATCAATGTCGGCGACCACGACGAGGTCTACTGACCCGCGTCGCGCGCCAGGTGTGCGCCGAGGCGCCATGGCGCAAGCGGGACTGTTCCGCCTGGGACTTGGGCAGTTTGGAGGGGTAAAATCGTTTTCATGAACGCAATCGCAGAAATCAAGGACATCAAGCGCTACATGCGCGAGCTGGGCGAGCAGGCGCGCGCGGCGGCGCGCGTGCTCGCGCGCGCCGACAGCGCGACCAAGGACCGCGCCCTCGCCGCCGCGGCCGCGGCGATACGGCGCGACGCGGCGCTCTTGCTCGAAGCCAACGCCGCGGACGTGGCCGAGGCGCGCGCGAATGGCCTCGCGCCGGCCCTGCTCGACCGGCTGGAGCTCACGCCGGCCGGCGAGGAAGAAATGGCCGAGGGGCTGGAGCAGATCGCGCGCCTGCCCGATCCGGTCGGCGCGATCACCGAATTGCGCGAGCGCCCGAGCGGCATCCGCGTCGGGCGCATGCGCGTGCCGCTGGGCGTGATCGGCATCATCTACGAGTCGCGCCCCGACGTCACCGCCGATGCAGCCGGGCTGTGCCTCAAATCGGGCAACGCCGCGATCCTGCGCGGCGGCAGCGAAGCGCTGCGATCCAACCGCGCCATCGCCGCGTGCATGCACGAGGGGCTGGATGCGGCCGGCCTGCCGCGCACCACGATCCAGGTGATCGCGACCACCGACCGCGCCGCAGTGGGCGAGCTGCTCGCCATGAACCAGTACGTCGACATCATCGTGCCGCGCGGCGGCAAGGGACTGATCGAGCGCGTGATGAAGGAATCGCGCATCCCGATGATCAAGCACCTGGACGGCGTGTGCCACGTGTACATCGACGACCGCGCCGACCTGCAGGAAGCGATACGCATCGCCGACAACGCCAAGACGCAGCGCTACGGCACCTGCAACACGATGGAGACGCTGCTCGTGGCCGAGGGCATCGCCGACAAGGTGCTGCCGCCGCTCGCGCGCATCTATTTCGACAAGGGCGTGGAGCTGCGCGGCGACGCGGCCGCGCGCAA
>DATKVJ010000081.1:0-8063 GCA_035530135.1 Rhodocyclaceae bacterium
TACATCAACCTGCGCATCACCAACTGGTACAACAGCTTCTACGACGCCCTGCAGCACTACGACAGCGTGCATTACTGGGGCCTGCTCGGCCAGTTTACGCTGCTGGCGCTGGCGGCCATCGCCCTCAACGTCTACCAGACCTATCTTTCGCAACTGCTCGACCTGCGCTGGCGCCGCTGGCTGACGGGCAGCTTTCTCGACCGCTATCTGGCGGCCCGCACCTACTACCATCTGGAGCTCTTCCGACGGCGCCAGGACAACCCGGACCAGCGTATCGCGGAGGATCTTTCGGCCTTCTCCCAGAACACGACCAGCCTGTTCACCGGTCTGCTCAGTTCGGCCGCCAACCTGGTCGCCTTCATCGGTCTGCTGTGGGTACTCTCGGCCAAGGTCGTGCTGCCCTGGGGCGGCGCCGAGCATCATATTCCCGGATTCCTGGTCTGGGTCGCTCTTGTCTACGCGGTGTGCTGGACCTGGGTGGCGGCAAGGGTCGCCAATCCCCTGATCCGGCTGAATTACGACCAGCAGCGGCTGCAGGCCGATTTCCGTTTTTCGTTGATGCGCCTGCGCGAAAACAGCGAGGCCGTCGCCCTGTACGGCGGCGAGGCCAGCGAGCGGACCAATTTCGACCGGCGGTTCGACCGCGTCTACGACAACTACGCCCGCCTGATCCTCAGGCGCAAACGCTTCAACTGGTTCAGCGCCTACTTCAACCAGTTCGCCGTCATCCTGCCCTTCCTCGCCGCCGCCTCGGCCTACTTCGCCAAGGTGGTGCAACTGGGTTTCCTGATGCAGGTGAGCTCCGCTTTCGGCAACGTGCAGAGTGCCTTCGCCTATCTGGCGCAGAGCTACGACAGCCTGGCCCTGTGGCACGCTGTGGTCGACCGGCTGCGCGGCTTCATCGAGTTGATCGAGGAGGTGGAGGCGCTGCAGGTCGACGGGCGGCGGATCGAGCGCGTGCCGGGCGACATCCTGCGGGTGCGCAATCTGACCCTGCGCCTGCCCGGCGGATCGGCCGTGATCGAGGCCCTTACGCTGCAGTTGCGGCCCGGCGAGCGGCTGCTGGTCACCGGCCCGTCCGGGATCGGCAAGAGCACCCTGCTCAGGGCGCTCGCGGGCTTGTGGCCGTACGGCGAGGGAAAAGTCGAATTGCCGGCCGGCCGCGACGTACTGTTTCTTCCGCAGCGTCCCTATCTGCCGCTGGGCAGCCTCCGCGACGCCCTGCTCTATCCCGCCGGCGATCCCGAGACACAGGACGCGGCGCTGGAAGCCCTGCTCGAACGGGTGGGCTTGTCCGCACTCGCTCCCCAACTCCACGCCGTCGAACCCTGGGCGCAGGTGCTATCGCTGGGCGAACAGCAGCGGCTGGCCTTCGCCCGCGCGCTGCTGCTTGAGCCGCGCTATCTGTTCCTGGACGAGGCGACCTCCGCGCTGGACGAGCCGGCCGAACAGGCGCTTTACTTGCTGTTGGGGAAGGCGCTGCCGTGGAGTGCCATCGTCAGCGTCGGTCACCGCGGCACCTTGCGCAAATTCCACGCGCGGCGCCTGGAACTGCGTCCGAACGGCGAATGGCTGTCCAATGTGGAGAGTCCTTTGGAAGAATCGCCCACCGCCGAACCTGGGGCCGTACCGTCCATTTGACCGGCGGGTCGTTCAGCCCTCCGCGCGCAGCAAGCTGAGACCAGCAAGGGCTAGCCGCCCGCGTTGGCGCATGCGACGCTCGGGCGCGCTCCCCTTGCATAGATCCCCCGCGCTGCCAAGCGCGAAGGACTGCCTCCGTTGGAGCACGCATTCCTGCGGCGACCGGCGCGCCAAGGTCGGCGTCAAACCACCGGCCCGCAACGCTCCAGCGAAGATTTCCTACGCCAGCCGATTGCGTTGGAACAGCAGCGGCAATGTCGGTTCTGACGCCCTCGCCGTTCTGCTCTTAAGCCTGGTTTAATCTCGCGCGCCTATGATTCGGCCACATGGAGCAATGGCTCTATTACTCATTCAAATCGAGGAGTGCGATATGAAACAGAAGATAGTGGTACGAAGCTTGATTGCGGCCGGTGTCATCGCGGTCGGAGCCGGCGTTGCGGCGAAATATGATCCTTCAGTTTTTCCGCAGGCTCTCGCCGAAGGCAACTACGCGACCGCGGTGAGGACGAGCGCACAGCCGGCGCCGGCCATGGCGCTGCCCGATTTCAGCGGCATCGTCGCGCAGTACGGGCCGGCGGTAGTCAACGTCAGCGTCATAGAGAAGGCCGAAAAAGTCGCCTATGCGCCCGCGATGCCGCAGCTCGACCCGAACAATCCCTTCTACCAGTTTTTCCGCCAGTTCCAAGGGCAAACGCCGCACCCGGAGACGCCGACGCACGCATTGGGATCGGGCTTCATCGTGAGTCCCGATGGCATCATACTGACCAACGCCCACGTGGTGAACGGCGCCGCGAACGTGACAGTCAAGCTAACCGACGGACGGGAATTCCATGCCAAGGTGATCGGCATGGACAAGCCAAGCGACATAGCGGTGCTGAAAATCGATGCCAAGAACCTGCCCACGGTGAAGCTCGACCGGGCGAACGACGTCAAAGTCGGCCAGTGGGTAGTGGCGATCGGCGCGCCCTTCGGGTTCGAGAATTCCGCGACCGCAGGCATTGTCAGCGCCAAGTCGCGCACCCTGCCCGGTGATACCTACGTACCGTTCCTGCAAACCGACGTTGCCGTGAATCCGGGGAATTCCGGCGGGCCGCTGTTCAACGCGAAGGGCGAGGTCGTCGGGATCAACTCGCAGATCTATTCCAGCGATGGCGGTTATGAGGGCTTGTCATTTGCAATCCCGATCAAGGTCGCGCTCAATGTCGAAAACCAGTTGCTGCAGCACGGCAGCGTGACGCGCGGGCGGCTTGGCGTAGGCATCCAGGACGTCAACCAAGGGCTCGCGGATTCCTTCGGCTTGAAGGCGCCTGGCGGCGCGCTGGTCAGCTCGGTGGAAAAGGACAGCCCTGCGGCAAAGGCCGGGCTCAAGGACGGTGACGTGATCCTGCGTTATGACGGAAAGGACATCGCGACCTCATCCCAGCTTCCGCTGCTCATTGCGAATACTGCGCCGGGAACCGTGGCCAGGCTGCAGGTGATGCGCAAGGGCGAAACCAGGCAGATCGATGTCACTGTCGGTCGACTCAATGATGTCAAGCTCGCCTCGGCCGATGTCAATGGACACTCCCAGGGGCGATTGGGCGTTGTCGTTCGGCCTCTCACGGCGGGCGAACAGCAGCAAGCCGGCGTGAGCGGCGGACTGATCGTCGAGAACGCCGCCGGGCCGGCGGCGAATGCGGGGATTCAGCCGGGCGACATGATCCTGTCCTTCAATGACACGCCCATCAAAAGCCGGGAGCAGTTTAAGCAGCTGCTGGCAAAGGCGGGCAAGCACGTCGCGCTGTTGGTGCAGCGCGACAACAAGACGATATACGTTCCTGTGGATCTGGGCTGACAGCCTGATCGATCGACGAGACACCAGGGTCAAGGCGCAATGTCTGCCGAGGCCCTGGTGTTTCCGTTAACCAACCGTGTGAACGAGCATTTCCGTGAAACCCAAAACATCGGCAGTTGCCGCTACGGCAGTATCTGGCCTAACATTGGCCCTGAATGCGTTCGGAGCGAGCGGATGAACTTGACAGCGCGAACCGGCATTGCAACTCCGGCGATATAGCGCGCAAAATACCCCGCCTGCAGAACCTCTCCGCGATCCGAATCGGCGCGCATGCGCCACCATCGGCTGAAGATTTCAAACTGGCTGGATCGATTTGCCCATTTTTTCAATTCAAATGTGGAAGCCCTTATGAGCGTCAAGAATGTCTTCATGCGGATTTTCGGCGGCTCCTGGCGCCTGTGGGATTTGTTTTGCCGGCTGGTGATAGATCTGGTCGTCACCTTGATCGTGATCGCCATACTCGCGGCGATATTCAGTTTCCAATGGACCACGGTGCCCACATCCGCGGCGCTGGTGGTGGACCCGCAGGGCAATCTGGTGGAACAGTATTCCGGCGGTCTCGCACAGCGCGCCAGGCAAAGGTTATTTGGACAGACGCAGCGGTCGCAGACGCGACTGCGCGATGTGGTATCTGCTATCGAGCATGCCAAGACCGATGATCGCATCAAGGCACTGGTGTTGGACACCGATAAGATGGACGGCGGCGGTCTTCTCGGCGGTGCCGCCTTGAGCGACCTGCAGGACATCGGCCGCGCCATCCGGGATTTCAAGAAGACCGGCAAACCGGTGTTCGCGCTCGGTGATTCCTATACCCAAAGCCAGTATTACCTGGCGTCCATGGCCAATACCATATTTATCCATCCCCAGGGTATGGTGTTCTTGCACGGCTATGGCATCTATCAGCCGTATTTCAAGGATGCGCTCGACAAGTTGGGGGTAGACGTCAATATTTTCCGCGTGGGCAAGTACAAATCGGCAGTGGAACCCCTGATGCTCAACGGTATGTCGCCGGATGCGCGCAGCGACTGGAACGGGGTGGTGAACGTGCTCTGGAATGCCTACCAGCAGGATGTGACCAAGGCCCGCGGGCTCAAGCCGGATGCGCTCAGCAACTATATAAATAATGTGGACACAGGCCTGGCTGCGGTCGGTGGCGACAGTGCCAAGCTGGCCTTGCGAACCGGGCTGGTGGATAAAATCGCCACTGAAGATCAAATGGCGGCGGCGGTGACCAAGGTGGTGGGTGAAACCGATCATAGTTTCACCCAGATTGATTTCCGTGATTACCTGCAGGCAGTGGACGACTCCACACAGCATACGGGCGGCAATGCCGTAGGCGTCATTGTGGCTGCAGGCGACATCAAGCAGGGTGACCAGCCATCGGGCAGCATCGGTGGTGATTCCACTTCCGATCTGATCCGCAAGGCGCGTTATGACAATTCCATCAAAGCTGTGGTGCTGCGTGTGGACAGCCCCGGAGGCAGTGCGTTCGCTTCCGATCTCATCCTGCGCCAAATCGAACTCACCAAGGAGGCCGGCAAGCCTGTGATTGTCTCCATGGGTTCGGTGGCCGCGTCCGGTGGTTACTGGATTTCCATGGCCGGCAATGAAATCTTTGCCAACCCTACGACCCTTACCGGTTCTATCGGCATCTTTGGCATGTTCCCGACCTTCCAGAAGACTCTCGCCAAGATCGGCGTGCACTCCGACGGTGTCGGTACCACGCCTCTGAGCGATGCCTTTGATGTTACCCGGCC
Organism: Rhodocyclaceae bacterium; assembly: GCA_035530135.1. Lineage (GTDB taxonomy): Bacteria > Pseudomonadota > Gammaproteobacteria > Burkholderiales > Rhodocyclaceae > CAIYYX01. Next base: position 5,233 of record DATKVJ010000081.1, read on the forward strand.
CATGTCGACACTCATGCAGAAGGCCTTCCAGCTAAATATCGACAACGGCTATCAGGAATTCATTACCAAAGTGGCGAAATACCGGCACATGAGCGTGGGCGCGGTGAACGCCGTCGCCCAAGGTCGGGTATGGAGCGGCAAGGAAGCCAAGCGTCTCGGTCTGGTGGACAAGTTCGGCAATCTGCAGGATGCGATTGCGGAGGCGGCGAAGCTGGGCAAGCTTGGGCCGCATTACTCGGTGCGCTACGTCGAGCAGCCCCGAAGCCTGATGGATCGGCTGATCATCGCCGTAGCCGACAATAGCAGCCTCAGCCTGGGCTTCAATCTTGCCAGTCTGCTGCCGACAACAGACTTCAGCGGCACGCCCTGGTACGCAGAAATGCTGCGTATGGCGAACAGTTTCAAGGCGTTCACCGATCCGCGCGGCATATATGCCTACTGCTTCTGCGAAAATATCCGGTGAGCCGGTGTGGTGACGTTACCGGCCGAGAGTGGTGCAGCGTCTGCAATAGCCATTGTTCTCGCAGGCGGTGAAGGTCGTCGGCTACGCCCCCCTCACATTTACCTGTGCCAAACCTGCAGTGGTGTTTTACGATAACTATCGCGTCATCGGCTTCGTGATGGGTTGCCGAAGAGGCCGACGTTGCGAACACAGGAACGGCAGACGCGGCTTACCGAAACCTCCCTTTGATCTCTCGGCGAAAGTGCGACCTCGTCGCAGGATTTGCCGCCGGCCACGTGTACCGTCTTGCCGCCAAGCAAAGCGGCCGAGTCCTTAGGCGAGATGCTTTTTGAAGTGCGCAACCGTGCGCGTCCACGACAGCTTCGCCGCGCCTTCGTTGTAGCGCGGCGTCGAGTCGTTGTGAAAGCCGTGTTGGGTCCCGGGATAGACGAACACCTGGTAGGCCACGCCCGCGGCCTTGAGCGCCGCCTCGAACGCGGGATAGGTGGAATTGACGCGCTCGTCGTGTTCGGCCAGATGGCATAGCAGCGGCGCCTTGATTCTGCCCACGCTATCGGTAGCGGGCGCGATGCCGTAGTAGGGCACACCGGCCTGCAGTTCCTCCCCAAGTACCGCGGCAAGATAATTGACCACCCCGCCGCCGTAGCAGAACCCCGTGGCGCCGAGCTTGCCGGTCGAAAGCGTGTGTGCCTTGAGAAAGCGCGCGCTATTGAGGAGGTCGGAGCGCAGCTTCGCCGGGTCGAGGCTCGCCTGCAGCGCGCGGCCGTCGTCGTCGTTGCCCGGATAGCCGCCGGCCGGGTAGAGGCCGTCCGGGGCGAGCGCCAGAAATCCCTCGACCGCGACACGGCGCGCGACGTCCTCGATGTAGGGATTGAGGCCGCGGTTTTCGTGCACCACCAGCACCGCGGGAAACGGGCCCTGGCCGGCCGGCTGCACCAGATAGCCGCGCATGGTGCCGGAGTCCCCGCCCGGGGAAGGATAGGTCACGTAGTTCGCCTTGATGCGCTGGTCGGTGAACGAAATCTGCTGCGCCAGTGCGTAGCGCGGCAGCAGCGCCTCGGCCATCGCCAGAGCGGTTCCGCCTGCCACCACGATCGATGCCGCGCGGCCCAGGAATTCGCGCCGGTCGATGCGCCCGTGGCAATACGCGTCGTACAGGTCGAAGACGCGCTGATCGATTTCCGGCTCGCCCGCGCCCTGCGGCGCCGGGTGATTCGACGATTGCTGCTCGCTCATGGTGCTTCCTCCCGTTGCCAACAAATACGCACACGCAATGATACGCGCCGCTCGATTTCGCGCTCGCCGACGGCCCGGTTCTAATGCGCTCGACGCCGCCCCTGCGGCGTTCGAGCGCCCGAAAACCCCAGGGCAAGGAACAAATCCGCCCGGAGCCGATCCAATCCGACGTTACGAACTCGAACCGAAAGGGAATAAACATGGATTACCAGCTCGCCGAACAGCAAGCGAACCAGTTGCAGCAGCAGTCGCAGGGCATCCTGCAGCAGATGCAGGCCCTGGCTCAGCGCCTGCAGACCGATGCCAAGGATGAAGCGACCGGGCGTGAGCTCGCGATGTCGCTGCGTTCCATCGCGATGTCGATCCAGGGCTATGGACAGATGGAAGGTCAGCTGAGGCAGCAGATGACGCAGTATATTCAAATGCTGGAGCAACAGCTTCAGACTCATCCACAACCGACGATGCAGCCGCGCGGCTGGGCCAGCGGCATGAGCAGCGGCTTCGGCGGCGGCGGCGGGTTCGTCAACAATCTGGTCAGCGGTCTCGGCGTCGGCGCCGGTTTCGGCGTCGGCGAAAACCTCGTCAACGATCTGTTCAACATACTCTGACCACGCTCGGCCGCGCCCTGCGCGCAGCGCAGCGCGCGGCAGCAGCGCCCGCACCATCGCAAGCGCGGCTCCGCCCGTTGCCGACAACTACGCGCAATGCCCTTGGCGATTCTTGGCACCAAGGCCGCACAGACGCAAAGGGCGCAAAGGCGTTCAGCCTTTGCGCCCCCTGTTTGCTGCCTCCCCCTCCTCCTGCTTATTTCGCCGCCTCCACTGCGCGCCGCGCCATCACCGTGATCAGGTGAGCACGGTACTCGGCACTGGCGTGCAGGTCCGAGTTGAGCTTGTCCGCCGGCACCCCGATGCCCGCGATCGCATCTGGCGACCACTTCGCCGCCAGCGCCTTCTCCATCTCGGCGACGCGGAACACGCTGGATGCAGCACCGGTGACCGCCACGCGCACGCCCCCCGTGGTTTCGGCGGCGAGCACCCCGACGATGGCATAGCGCGAGGCCGGGTTCTTGAACTTCGCGTAGGCGGCGCGCTTGGGCACGGGAAAGCTCACCGAGACGATGATCTCGCCC
>DATKVJ010000082.1:0-6303 GCA_035530135.1 Rhodocyclaceae bacterium
TCAGCCTGAAGGAGCGGCGCACGCTGGTGCTGATGGTGCGCGAGACGCCGCTGCACAAGGGGCACCTGGAGCTGATGAGCCGCGCTGCCGATTGCGGCGCGGTGATCCTGCCGCCGATGCCGGCCTTCTATCATCATCCGCGGACCATCATGGATCTGATCCACCAGAGCATCGGCAAGGCCCTCGACCAGGTCGGCATCGAGCACCAGCTGTTTCAACGCTGGACCGGCCATGGCCGCAAGGAGAAGCTGCACGTGGCGACATGAGCCTCGAGCGATCGGGGCCGGGCAACGCCCTTCCTCGGGCGCGGAATGCGGGTTGGCGTCGAGCTTGAGCACTGAACGATTCAAGGGAATTGTCTTTGATCACTGGCATCACCAAGGCACGCGATAAGTGCCGGTAGCTCTCACCAACGACAAAGGAGACCAAAATCATGAGCGACACCCGCAATCGTATCGGTTCACCGGCGAACCTCGAATCCACCAACGCCCCCGACCCTAGGCGCCGCTCGGTACTCAGGGCTGCCGGCGGCCTCGCCCTGGCATCGCTATTGCCGGCATCGATGGCCCGCGCGTCAAGTGGCGGCAAGCTGAAAATCGGCTTCGTCAGCCCCCAAACGGGGCCCCTGGCGGTATTCGCGGAGTCCGACGCCTTCACCATCGAGCAGGTCAAACGCGCGGTCGGCGGGGGCTTGAAACTGGGCGGCAGGACCTATGCGGTGGAGATCCTCTACAAGGACTCGCAATCCAATTCCAACCGCGCTTCCGAAGTTGCCTCGGAGTTGATTCTCCAGGACCGGGTCGACCTGGTCTTAGCCGCTTCGACGCCGGCGACCACCATTCCCGTGGCAGACCAGTGCGAACTCAACGGCGTGCCCTGCATCACCACCGACACGCCGTGGCAGCCGTACTTCTTCGGCCGCAAGGGCAATCCGAAGAAGGGTTTCGAGTGGACCTACCATTTTTTCTGGGGTCTCGAGGACGTCATCGGCACCTATACCAGCATGTGGAGCGAGTTGCCGACCAACAAGGAGGTCGGCAGCCTGTGGCCGAACGATTCCGACGGCAACGCTTGGGGCGATCCCAAGATGGGGTTTCCGCCGGTGCTGGCGAAGAAGGGCTTCAGGCTGGTCGATAGAGGGCGGTTTCAGTTGCCGTCGGACAATTTTTCGGCCTATATCACCGATTTCAAGAAGAACAATGTCGAGATTGTCACGGGTGTCGTGCCGCCCCCCGATTTCGCCAATTTCTGGTCCCAGTCCGGACAGCAGGGTCTGAAGCCCAAGATCGTCACCGTCGCCAAGGCGACCGAATTTCCGGCCGCGGTAGAGGCGTTCGGCAACCGCGCCGGCGGGCTCTCGGTGGAGGTCTGGTGGTCGCCCGCCTATCCCTTCCACTCCAGCCTCACCGCCCAGTCCTCGGCCGAGCTGGCAGCGGCCTACACCAAGGCTACCGGGCGGCCGTGGACCATGCCGCTGGGCTTCAGGCACTCCCTGTTCGAGGTGGCGATCGATGTCCTGAAGCGTGCCGCCGATCGCCATCCGGAGGCGATCAGGAACGCCATCCGCACCACCAGCCTCAATACCGTGGTGGGCTCGATCGACTTCCGCAAGGGGCCGGTGCCGAATATCGCCAAGACGCCGCTCACCGGCGGCCAATGGCGCAGGGCTGCGAAGGGCTTTGAATTGCTGCTGGTCGACAACAGTCAGGCGCCGATGGTGCCGGTACACGACAAGCTGGTCATGCTGAGCTGAGCACGCCCGACCGTGCTGCTCGAACTCGATACCGTCGCCAAGTGCTACGGGGCGCTGCGGGTGATCGACGACCTCACCCTCGGCGTCGCTGCGGGTGAGGTGCTCGGCATCATCGGTCCCAACGGCGCCGGCAAGACCACGATGTTCAACCTGATTTCGGGTAACGCCGCGCCCGGTTCGGGGCGCGTGCGATTTCACGGACGGGACATCACCGGTCTCGATCCGGCGGCGCGCTGCCGAGCCGGCATCGGGCGGACCTACCAGATTCCGAACCCCTTCGGCGGCATGACGGTATTCGAAAACGTTCTGGTCGGGGCCACCTTCGGCGCCAATCATAGCGAACGTGACGGCACGCCGCTGGCCTTGGCGGTGCTGGAGCGGACCGGGTTGGCGGCCATGGCCGACCGCCTCGCCGGTTCCCTGCCGCTGCTCGACCGCAAGCGGCTGGAATTGGCCCGAGCGCTGGCCACCGAGCCGTCGCTGCTGCTGCTCGACGAGATCGCCGGCGGCCTGGCCGAGCACGAGATCCACCACCTGATCGAGATCATCCGCGAGATTCGGGCCGAGGGTATCGCGATCATCTGGATCGAGCACGTGGTGCACGCCTTGATGGCGGTGGTAGACCGTATCGCGGTGATGAATTTCGGCACGCTGCTGCTCGAAGGCTCACCCGAGGCGGTGCTGTCCGATGCCAAGGTGCGGTCGGTTTACCTGGGCGCGGAGGCCGCATGAGTTTGCTCGAGGTCGATGGACTGATCGCCTTCTACGGTGATTTCCAGGCCTTGTTCGGCATCAGCCTGCACGTCGCCGAGGGCGAGGCGGTGGCCTTGATCGGATCCAACGGCGCCGGCAAATCGACCTTGTTGCGCGCGCTCACCGGACTCATGCCGATCGGCGGCGGCGACGCGCGCTTCGACGGGGCGGCGCTGGCGTCGCTGCCGGCGCATCGCATCGTCGCTCGCGGTTTGGCGCTGGTGCCCGAGGGCCGTCGGCTGTTCCCCAGCTTGTCGGTGGAGGAAAACCTGCTGATGGGCGCCTACGCCGGGCGTTCGGGTCCCTGGAACCTGGGCCGGGTCTACGATCTGTTCCCGGTGCTGGGCGAGCGCGCGCGGCTGCCGAGCACCGCGCTCTCCGGCGGCCAGCAGCAGATGGTGGCGATCGGCCGCGCGCTGATGTCCAATCCGCGTCTGCTGCTGTGCGACGAGCTCTCGCTGGGGCTGGCGCCGGTCGTGATCCGGGATATCTACGCCGGCCTGCCGGCGATCCGTGCTGAAGGCACGGCGGTACTGGTGGTCGAGCAGGACACCGGACAGGCGTTGCGGGTGGCGGACCGCGTCTATTGTTTTCAGGAAGGCAGAGTGTCGCTGGAAGGCCGCCCCGGCGAACTCGGCCGCGAAAGGATTTCGCAAGCCTATTTCGGAGTGTGAACATGGCCGAATGGATCAACACCCTACTCCAGGGGCTACTCACCGGCGGCCTCTATGCGCTTTTCGCAGCCGGGCTTTCGCTTTCATTCGGCGTGATGCGGATGATCAATATCGCCCACGGCGATTTCGCCGTCCTGGCAGCCTACGGCGCCATCGCGCTGGCGGGGTCGCTGGGCCTGAACCCGCTCGAGACGATGGTCACCGTGGTGCCGGCAATGGCGGCGCTGGGCTATCTACTGCAACGGCTGGTGCTCAATCGCACCCTGGGCACCGACGTGTTGCGCCCGCTGCTGGTCACCTTCGGCTTTTCGATCCTGATCCAGAATCTGCTGCAGGAAGCTTTCACCGCCGACTCGCGCAGCCTGCACGCCGGGCCTTTCGGTACCGCCAGCCTGGCGCTGGGCGGCAATATCGCCATCGGCCTGATGCCGCTGACGGTCATGGCCACCGCGGTGGTGAGCCTCGCCGGGATGCAATGGCTGTTTTCGCACACCGCGCTGGGACGCGCCTTCCGCGCCGCCGCCGACGACCACGAGGTCGTGCGCCTGATGGGTGTCGATAACCGCCACATCTATGCCATGGCGATGGCCATCGCCATGGCGCTGGTGGCGGTGGCGGGCGTCTTTCTGGCGCTGCAAACCAATATATCTCCGAGCGCCGGCCCGGCGCGGCTGCTGTACGCCTTCGAGGCGGTGATCATCGGCGGCCTGGGCTCGCTGTGGGGCACGCTGGTGGGCGGCATAGTGCTGGGCCTGGCGCAGGCGGTTGGCGCCAAATTCAGCCCGGGCTGGGGCATTCTCGCCGGCCACCTGACATTCCTGGCGGTGCTGGTGGCCCGGCCCGCCGGCCTGTTCCCGGCCAGCCGCGACCGTTGAGACGCCAGATGACCTCCTCCACGCAAGTCCTCCCGACTCCCGCCATGGGCGCCAGCCGCGTCGGCCGCCTTGGCGTCGCCGCGGCAATGGCGCTGACCGCCGCCGCCTGTTCCATGCCCTGGTGGGCCGATCGCTGGACGCAACTATGGCTGACCGAGTTCCTCTACACCTTGGCGCTGGCGCAGGGCTGGAATCTGCTGGCGGGCTACGGCGGCTTGTTGTCGGTGGGTCAGCAGGCGTTCGTCGGCATTGGGGGCTATCTGCTGGTGGTGTTCAGCCTCAACCTTGGCCTGAATCCCTTTCTGGTCATCCCCCTGGCCGGGCTGGTGTCGGCCGTGATCGCGGTACCGATGGCGGCGGTGCTGTTCCGTTTGCGCGGCGCGTATTTTGCCGTTGGCACCTGGGTAGTCGCCGAGGTGTTGAGGCTGCTGGTCGCCAACGACGACACCCTGGGCGGTGGCACCGGGACGTCGATCACCAGCAGCTTGATCGGCGTGCCGGCCTGGCAGCGCAGCGCGCTGACGCTGTGGATCGCGCTGGCCTTGGGCGTGGGCGGCACACTGCTGGTCTACCTGCTGCTGCGCTCGCGCCTCGGCCTCGCGCTGACTGCCGTCCGCGACGGTGAAGCCGCCGCCGGTAGTCTCGGAATTTCGGTGCGGCGCATCAAGTGGTTCGTCTATTTGGCAGCGGCCGTCTGGTGTGGCATGACCGGGGCGCTGATTTTCATCACCAAGCTGCGCATCTCGCCGGATGCGGCATTTTCGATCAACTGGACCACAACGACCCTATTTGTCGTGGTGATTGGCGGCATCGGCACCATCGAGGGACCGATCATCGGAACCGTGGTGTTTTTCCTGCTGCGCGGCGTCCTGTCCGATTTCGGCAGTTGGTATCTGATCACCCTGGGCGCAGTGGCGGTACTCTTCATGCTGTGGGCACCGTCCGGCCTCTGGGGGCTGGTGACTCGTCGCTTCGCGGTGCGCATCTTCCCGGTGCAGCGGCGAGTCGGACGAGGAGGCGGGTAATTGGTCGAGATCGTGGCCGCGGGCGGCATCCGGCCAGAATTGTCGTTGGACTGAGGCGCCACCACCGAAGGCACTTCCTCTGATGCATTCGAAACCCATAAGCCCTGCCGCGAGCAGCGCCTACCGCGCGCTCATCTTCGACTTCGAGGGTACGCTGGTCGATTTTCAGTGGCAGCTGGAACCGGCCGAAGCCGAGTTACGGTCTGCGTTCGCCGAACTCGGGTTTGCCGGCGACGATTTTGCTCATGGCAATTACGCCACCATGTGGAACGCCGCCGCCGACTCGCTTGCGCCGCAGGGGCGGATGGCCGAACTGCGCCGGGCGCTCTCGCCCATTTACGACCGCTGGGATTTTGACGCGCTCAAGAGATGGGCGCCGCGCCCGGGCGCGGCGGAGCTGCTCCGCCGCTTCGCGGCCGGAGGCTTGCTCGTCGGCATGGTCAGCAATGTGGGGCGGGGGGCGCTCGCAGGAGCTCTGCAGCGTTTCGACTTCGCCCGATGCCTATCGCCGGTGGTGAGCCGTGACGACGTGAGCACCATGAAGCCGAGCGCGGAGGGGATTTTGCGGGTGCTTTCGGAATGGCATTTTGCGGCGGACGAGGTGCTCTTCGTCGGCGACAGTCGCGCCGACGTATTCGGTGCGCGAGCGGCCGGCTTGCCGGTAGCCATCATCAGGGGCGGGGAGTGTGACGAAACTGCCTTTGCCGAGCATCCGCCCGACTACATGATTTCGCAATTGGGGGAGCTTGTCGATCTACCGCTCGATGGTTTCTTACCCGGTACCCGGTAACCAAGGCACATTTGCCCAATAGTGGCTTCCCGGCGGCCGAGTCGAGTAAGATGGAGACCCCGGCGCGAGCCGCCTGAGAAGAAAAATGGGCAGGAAAGCTGCGATGTCAGGAGAGCGTACGACTCTGCAAAATCTGCCGCTGGTGGTTGCGATCACCGGTGCGACGGGGGTGATTTACGGGGTGGAGATGCTGCGGGTGCTGAAGGAGCTGGGGCAGGAGACCCACCTGATCCTGTCCGAGGCGGCGGCGATGAACCTTTCGATCGAGACCGAATACTCGCTGGAGGAGGTGAAGTCGCTGGCGAGCGTGGTCTATAGCAACAAGGACGTCGGGGCGGCGGTGGCCAGCGGTTCGTTCCGCACCCGGGGCATGATCGTGGCGCCTTGCACGATCAAGACGCTGTCGGCGATCGCCAATTCCTTCACCTACAAC
>DATKVJ010000083.1:0-13881 GCA_035530135.1 Rhodocyclaceae bacterium
CACACCATGTTCCAGCTTCTTCAGCCAGGCCGGCGGTATGGCCGCGACGCCGTAGCAGGCGCCGGCCAGCATGCCGGCGATGGCCCCGGTGGTGTCGGCATCCTCGCCGCGATTGACCACCTCGACCAGGCAGTCCTCGAAGCTGGCGGTCGAATAGAAGCCGTGCAGCACGGTCTGCACGGTATCGACGATATAGCCGGAGGCGCGGCCGGGATAGGGCTCGAAGCCGAACTGCCGGTGGTCCGCTACCAGGGCGTCGGCCACGGCGCGGCTGGCGGCCATGCCGCGGCCCAGCATCAGGCACTGCGCCATGCGTCCCAGGGCCACGGTCGCGGCGTCGGAGAGCGGATGATGATGGGTGATGTGCGCCTGCTCGAGGGCGGCGGCGGCGAAGCGCGCGTCGTCGTGCAGCATCGCCAGCGCCAGCGGCAGGATGCGCATCGCCGCGCCGTTGCCGCCGTCGCCCAGCGAGGCCGGCCCGCACAGGCTGCCCTGGGTGATATAGCGCTGGATGCCGCGGCGGCAGGTGTTGCCGATGTCGATCGGGCGCGTCCGCCACCAAGCGGCCCATTGCTCCGCCGCCGCGCGCGCATCCCAGCCGCCGCTGGCGATCAGGGCGCGGCCCAGGTGCAGCGACATCTGCGTGTCGTCGGTCACCTGGCCGGGCTTGAGGCGCAGCCAGCCGCCCCCGGCCATGTGCCGCAGCGTGCCGTGGGCGCTGCGGATTTCCTGCGCCGTCATGAACTCCACCGGCGCGCCCAGCGCGTCGCCAACCGCCAGGCCCAGGTAGGCGCCCAGCGCCCGCTCGCGCAGCGAAGGCGCGTGGCTCACAGGGTATTCACCTGCACCCGGTAGTCGCCGCCGACCACCAGATATTCGGATTCCCCGCGCAGCGCATGGATCGGCAGCAGCTCGTTGAAGAACAGGATCTTGACCCGCGGCACCGCGACCTCGAGGATGTAGTCGCCGAACTGGCAGGCGACGTCGCGGTCGGCGGAAAACGACACCAGGTTGTTCAGCCGGATCACCACGCGGCGCTTGTCGATCCGCTGCAGCAGCGGGTGCTCGTCGAAGTTGTTGGTGCCGCGATACAGCGTCAGGTGCTTGCGGCCGCTGCTGTGGAAGCGCGAGAGCGCCCACTGGCAGAACTCGAAGAGCAGGTCGAGCTGCATGTTGATGCTGTTGTTGTGGAAGCGGCTCGACATTTTTTCCTCGACGTAGGCGATCCAGGCCGGCGCCGAAAAGCGCGCGATCACCGCCTTGTGGAAGGTGGGAAAGAGACCGAAGCGGCTCTCCACCCAGCCCTTCAGCACCGCCGCCTCGCGGCCGTTGGCGTCGAAGGCCCAGCCCTTGAGCAGGCGCAGATAGCTGGAATGGAAGCGGCGCCGGCCGTCGCTGCCCAGCCCCTTGCGCTGCTCCGGCTCGAAGCCGAACAGCACGTCCATGTAGTCCTGGAAACAGGTGGTCGCCGCCTCCAGGCTGGCGCAGCGATCCAGGCGCGCGAACAGGCTGCGGTTGGCCTCGCGCGTGCCGCTGATGGAGAGCGGCAGCGGGTAGTCGTTGAAGTCGGTGCTGGCGAGCAGCCCCGCCGGCATGCCCACCAGTGTCGTGCTGTGGCCACGATAGCCCGCGGGGGCGGTGGCGACGCCGTCCGGATGTTTCACACCGGCCGGTTTTCCTTGATCTTGACCGGGCCCATGAGCTTTAGCCCTTCTTCGAAGCTGATCTCCGGCCAGCGCTCGGAGAACTCCGCTGCCCGATCGGCGACGGCATCGAGCTTGCCCGCGGTGTCGAGCCGCTTCAGCTCGGATCGCTCGATGCGGAACAGTTCCAAAAGTTCATTGTAGACCGTGGCCTCGTCCAGCGGCAGCACCCGGAAGGTGGCGCCGCCGTACTGGATCAGGTACTTCTTCGAGATGTCGAGGTTGCCGGCGAAGAAGAAGTACTTGCCGTCGGCGGCGAGCTTGTCGCCCAGCACCTCGCACAACAGCTTGAGGTGTTCCAGGGTCGGGGAGAAACCGGCGATGAAGGGAATCGCCGTCGCGCCGGCCGGCGCCGCCATCATCACCTGGTCGAACTTGATCTCGGGCGGACGCGCCTCGTCGGAGAACTTCTCGGCCTGCTTCAACGCGAGCTCGCCGCGAAAGCCGAAGCGGCCGGGGCCGGTCGGACCCTTGTGAACGGGGCTCAGCAGTCGGCCCTCGGCGTCGAGGGAGGCGAACGGCGTGTCGGTGATGGCGGTCATGGAATTTCCTCGAGGGGTGGCTGCCGATGGCGCAGGGAGCTTGCGGTTTGAACGTATGAGGGAAGCTTCAGGCGAGCTGCACCGGAATCTTGAGTTCGAGCTTGCGGCCGAGGTGGCGGTCCACCTTGCGCCGCACCGGCTCGACCTTGAAGGGACGCGCCAGGGTGTCGTCCGCACCGGCGGCCTTGGCCGCGGCCAGGCTCTCGCCGTCGGCCGTCTCGCAGATCACCACCAGCTTCACGCCCGGCCAGGCCGAGCGCAGATTGTGCAGCAGTTCCGCGCCGTCGCGGACGAGCAGCAAGCCGCTCACCAGCACCAGGTCGGGCTGCCAGTGCAGCCCCTTTTCCAGCGCGGCGTCCACCGTGGCGAATTCGTGGGTCTCGTTGTCGTCCGCCAGCATGAACTGCAGCACGGTCCGGTTGATGTCGTCCTCGTCGAGCACGAACACGCGCCGGTTCTCGACCGCGCGTTGCGCTTCCACGCCGATTTGCATGAGCGGCTCCTTCCCTGTCAATGACTCGAACAAGCTTTAGCAAGCATCGTTCCCATCGTCCGGAAAGCGGGGTCTGCGTTGCCATGGCCGCGCGGACGGGGGTATCGACGGTTTTCGTGTTCGCCCGGCGAACCCGGTCGACTTGTCTTGTTCCCGACAGAGTTCGCCGCCCTTGTGGGGTTTCCCACATCGTCCGCGGCCTCCGCCGGAGCGCCGCGGGAAATATTTTTATCCTTTCAGCACAGAGGCTTGGGAAACATTTCCGGCCATGGCACAGCGGTTGCTAAGGATCAGTCGCACCGCAGATGTTTTGCCGAACGAGTGACTACAGACGAAGACCTAAATGGTTACGCAGAGAGGCGCAGCTGGATGCACTTTCGAAGCTGGGACTGTATCGCGAACGACTCAAACTCAACAGACTTTAAGGAGATCAGAAATGGCTAAGCTCAGGCAGATCGCTTTCTACGGCAAAGGCGGTATCGGCAAGTCGACCACTTCCCAGAACACCCTCGCCTCCCTGGCCGAAATGGGCCAGAAGATACTCATCGTCGGCTGCGACCCCAAGGCCGACTCCACCCGCCTCATCCTGCACGCCAAGGCGCAGGACACCATCCTTTCCCTGGCCGCCGACGCCGGCTCCGTCGAGGACCTGGAACTGGAAGACGTGATGAAGGTCGGCTATCGCGACATCCGCTGCGTCGAGTCCGGCGGCCCCGAGCCCGGCGTCGGCTGCGCCGGCCGCGGCGTGATCACCTCGATCAACTTCCTGGAAGAGGAAGGCGCTTACGAAGGCGTCGATTACGTTTCCTACGACGTGCTCGGCGACGTGGTCTGCGGCGGCTTCGCCATGCCCATCCGCGAGAACAAGGCGCAGGAGATCTACATCGTCATGTCCGGCGAAATGATGGCCATGTACGCCGCCAACAACATTTCCAAGGGCATTCTCAAGTACGCCAATTCCGGCGGCGTGCGCCTGGGCGGCCTGGTCTGCAACGAGCGCCAGACCGACAAGGAATACGAGCTGGCCGACGCGCTGGCCAAGATGCTGGGCACCAAGCTGATCCACTTCGTGCCGCGCGACAACATCGTCCAGCACGCCGAGCTGCGCCGCATGACGGTGCTCGAGTACGCGCCGGATTCGAAGCAGGCCGACGAGTACCGCACCCTGGCGAAGAAGATCCACGAGAACGTCGGCAACGGCACGATTCCCACGCCGATCACCATGGACCAACTGGAAGACCTGCTGATGGAGCACGGCATCATGAAGGCGGTCGACGAGTCCCAGGTCGGCAAGACCGCCGCCGAACTGGTCGCCGCCTGATCCGGGAGAAACGCGAAACACCCGCGGCGGCTCGGCGTTCGACTCGCCGCCGCGGTCCGGAGACTTGCGCAAAGGCTCGCCCTTGCCATGCAGGACGCGGGTCTTTGCGGAGAGCTCCGCCGAAAGAAATGCTGACCGAACACATCCATCAACCCGAACAGGAGGGCAGGAAATGAGCCTCACCGTTGAAGAAACCAAGGCGCGCAACAAGGAACTGATCGACGAGGTCTTGAAGGCCTATCCCGAGAAGACCGCGAAGAAGCGCGCCAAGCACCTCAACGCCTTCGAGGAAGGCAAGACCGACTGCAACGTCAAGTCGAACATCAAGTCGGTGCCTGGCGTGATGACCATCCGCGGCTGCGCCTACGCCGGCTCCAAGGGCGTGGTCTGGGGCCCGATCAAGGACATGATCCACATCAGCCACGGCCCGGTCGGCTGCGGCCAGTATTCGTGGGCCGCGCGCCGCAACTACTACATCGGCACCACCGGCATCGACACCTTCGTGACCATGCAGTTCACCTCCGACTTCCAGGAGAAGGACATCGTTTTCGGCGGCGACAAGAAGCTGGAGAAGATCGTCGACGAGATCCAGGTGCTGTTCCCGTTGAACAAGGGCATCTCGGTCCAGTCGGAGTGCCCGATCGGGCTGATCGGCGACGACATCGAGGCGGTGTCGAAGAAGAAGTCCAAGGAATACGCCGGCCACACCATCGTGCCGGTGCGCTGCGAGGGCTTCCGCGGCGTCTCGCAGTCGCTCGGCCACCACATCGCCAACGACTCGATCCGCGACTGGGTGTTCGACAAGATGGACCCGGAGAAGAACAAGTTCGAAGGAACTCCGTACGACGTCGCCATCATCGGCGACTACAACATCGGCGGCGACGCCTGGTCCTCGCGCATCCTGCTGGAGGAGATGGGACTGCGGGTGATCGCCCAGTGGTCCGGCGACGGCTCGATCGCCGAGCTGGAGAACACCCCCAAGGCCAAGCTCAACGTGCTGCACTGCTACCGCTCGATGAACTACATCAGCCGCCACATGGAGGAGAAGTACGGCGTGCCCTGGGTCGAGTACAACTTCTTCGGTCCGTCCAAGATCGCCGCCAGCCTGCGCGAGATCGCCGGCCACTTCGACGACAAGATCAAGGAGGGCGCCGAGCGCGTCATCGCCAAGTACCAGGCGCTGACCGACGCGGTGATCGCCAAGTACCGCCCGCGCCTGGAGGGCAAGACGGTGATGCTGTTCGTCGGCGGCCTGCGCCCGCGCCACGTGATCGGCGCCTACGAGGATCTGGGCATGAACGTGGTCGGCACCGGCTACGAGTTCGGCCACAACGACGACTATCAGCGCACCACGCACTACGTCAAGGACGGCACGCTGATCTACGACGACGTGACCGGCTTCGAATTCGAGAAGTTCGTCGAGAAGGTCCAGCCCGACCTGGTGGGCTCGGGCATCAAGGAGAAGTATGTGTTCCAGAAGATGGGCGTGCCCTTCCGCCAGATGCACTCGTGGGACTACTCGGGTCCCTACCACGGCTACGACGGTTTCGGCATCTTCGCCCGCGACATGGACATGGCCATCAACAGCCCGGTGTGGGGCCTGACCCAGGCGCCCTGGAAGAAATCAGCGTAGCGCAGCCATAAGGAGTTTCATCATGCCGCAGAATGCCGAAAATATTCTCGATCACGAGAAGCTGTTCCGTCAGCCGGAGTACCTGGAGCTGTTCGAGAACAAGAAGAAGAACTTCGAGTTCGGGGTCCCGGCCGACCAGGTCAAGCAGATCGTCGAATGGACCAAGAGCGCCGACTACAAGGAAAAGAACTTCGCCCGCGATGCCCTGACGGTCAACCCGGCCAAGGCCTGCCAACCGTTGGGCGCGGTGTTCGTCGCCAACGGTTTCGCCAAGACGCTGTCCTTCGTCCATGGCTCGCAGGGTTGCGTCGCCTACTACCGCTCGCACTTCTCCCGCCACTTCAAGGAGCCGACCTCCTGCGTCTCCTCCTCGATGACCGAGGACGCCGCGGTGTTCGGCGGCCTGAACAACATGATCGACGGTCTGGCCAACACCCACAGCCTGTACAAGCCCGAGATGATCGCGGTGTCCACCACCTGCATGGCCGAGGTAATCGGCGACGACCTGAACGCCTTCATCAAGACGGCCAAGGAGAAGGGCAGCGTGCCGATGGAATTCGACGTGCCCTTCGCGCACACCCCGGCCTTCGTCGGCAGCCACGTCACCGGCTACGACAACGCCCTGCTCGGCATCCTCAAGCACTTCTGGGACGGCAAGGCCGACACCGCGCCGAAGCTCGAGCGCACGCCCAACGAGTCGATCAACTTCATCGGCGGCTTCGACGGCTTCGTGGTCGGCAACATGCCCGAGATCCGGCGCATCTTCAAGACCATGGGCATAGAGCACACCTTGCTGTGCGACCCCTCGGACAACTGGAACACGCCGACCGACGGCGCCTACCGGATGTACGACGGCGGCACCACCAAGCAGCAGGTCGAGGCGGCCCTGAACGCCAAGGCGACGGTGGTGTTCCAGGAGTTCTGCGCGGAGAAGACAGCCAAGTTCATCGCCGAGCACGGCCAGGAGGTCGTGGCGCTCAACCACCCGATGGGCGTGGCCGGCACCGACCGCTTCCTGATGGCGCTCTCCCGCATCAGCGGCAAGCCGATCCCGGCCGAGCTGGAGCTGGAGCGCGGCCGCCTGGTGGACGCCATCGCCGACTCGCAGGCGCACCTGCACGGCAAGAAGTACGCCCTCTACGGCGACCCGGACCTGATGCTGGGCCTGACCCAGTTCCTGCTCGAACTGGGCGCCGAGCCGACCCACGTGTTGTCCACCAACGGCGACGACAAGTGGGCGGCCAAGGTGCAGGCCCTGTTCGACGCCTCGCCCTTCGGCAAGAACTGCAAGGTGTACCCGAAGCGCGACCTCTGGCACATGCGTTCGCTGCTGTTCACCGAGCCGGTGGACTTCCTGATCGGCAACACCTACGGCAAGTACCTGGAGCGCGACACCGGGACGCCGCTGATCCGCCTGGTGTTCCCGATCTTCGACCGGCACCACTACCACCGCATGCCGATCTGGGGTTACGAGGGCGCGATGCGCGTGCTGGTGATGCTGCTCGACGAGTTCTTCGAGTCCTTGGACGCCAACACCATCGTTCCGGCGAAGACCGACTACTCCTACGACATCATCCGTTGAACGGGGCGTGATGCCGGCCGCTTGCGCGGCCGGCATCGTCGGTCGGCACGAGGTATTCAGCAGCGAGCGAAGGGAGTCGATCATGGGCGCGCCACTCAACGAAAAGCTTCAGGATGTCTTCAGCGAACCGGCTTGCGACAAGAACCAGGGCAAGTCGGACAAGGAGCGCAAGAAGGGCTGCACCAAGCAGCTCTCGCCCGGCGCAGCCGCCGGCGGCTGCGCCTTCGACGGCGCCAAGATCGCGCTGCAGCCGATCGTCGATGTCGCCCACCTGGTGCACGGCCCGATCGCCTGCGAGGGAAACTCCTGGGACAACCGCCACGCCATGTCCTCGGGGCCGCTCACCTACCGCACCGGCTTCACCACCGACATCGGCGAACTGGACGTCATCTACGGCGCCGAAAAGCGCCTCTACAAGGCGATCAAGGAGATCATCGAGAAGTACGACCCGCCCGCCGTATTCGTCTACCAGACCTGCGTCACCGCGCTGATCGGCGACGACGTCGAGGCGGTGTGCCAGGCCGCCAGCAGGAAGTTCGGCAAGCCGGTGATCCCGGTCGACTCCCCGGGATTCGCCGGGGTCAAGAACCTCGGCAACAAGTTGGGCGGCGAGGCCCTGCTCGACTACGTGATCGGCACCGCCGAGCCCGACTACACCACGCCCTACGACATCAACATCATCGGCGAGTACAACCTCTCCGGCGAGCTGTGGCAGGTCAAGCCCCTGCTCGACGCGATGGGCGTGCGCGTGCTGGCCTGCATCAGCGGCGACGCCCGCTACCGGGAGGTGGCCGGCTCGCATCGCGCCAAGGCGGCGATGATGGTCTGCTCCAAGGCGATGATCAACATCGCGCGCAAGATGGAGGAACGCTACGGCATCCCCTACTTCGAGGGCTCGTTCTACGGCATCGGCGACATGTCCGACAGCCTGCGCCAGATCGCCAAATTGCTGGTGCAGCAGGGCGCCCCCGACGACATCGTCGCCCGCACCGAAGCGCTGATCGCGGCCGAGGAGGCGCGCGCCCGGGCGCGCATCGAACCCTACAAGGCCAGGCTCAGGGGCAAGCGCGCGCTCTTGATCACCGGCGGCGTCAAGTCCTGGTCGGTGGTCGCCGCGCTGCAGGAAGCCGGCATGGAGATCGTCGGCACCAGCGTCAAGAAGTCCACCAAGGAGGACAAGGAGCGGATCAAGGAGATCATGGGCGAGGAAGCCCACATGATCGACGACATGTCGCCGCGCGAGATGTACAAGATGCTGAAGGAGGCGCGCGCCGACATCATGCTCTCGGGCGGCCGCTCGCAGTTCGTCGCGCTCAAGGCCAAGATGCCCTGGCTCGACATCAACCAGGAGCGCCACCACGCCTTCGCCGGCTACGAGGGCATGGTCAGGCTGGTGCAGGAGATCGACAAGACCCTCGGCAACCCGGTGTGGCGGGAGGTACGGCTGGCCGCCCCCTGGGACGCGGCGGCGGCCTGAGGCGGGATCGTGGCCATCGTCACCACCCCCAAGAAAGCGGCCGCGGTCAATCCGCTCAAGATGAGCCAGCCCCTCGGGGCGGCCTACGCCTTCATGGGCATGCATCGCTGCATGCCGGTGATGCACGGCTCGCAGGGCTGCACCTCGTTCGGCCTGGTGCTGCTGGTGCGCCACTTCCGCGAGGCGATCCCGCTGCAGACCACGGCGATGAACGAGGCGACCACCATCATGGGCGGCTACGACAACATCGAGAAGGCCATCCTCAACATCCGCAGCCGCGCCCAGCCCGACCTGATCGCGATCTGCTCGACCGGCCTGACCGAGACCAAGGGCGACGACGTCGATGGCTATCTGAAGCAGGTGCTGCAGCGCCATCCCGAGGTGGCCGACACCGCCCTGATCTATGTCTCCACGCCCGACTACAGCGGCGCCTTCCAGGACGGCTGGGCCAAGGCGGTCACCGCCTTCATCG
Source organism: Rhodocyclaceae bacterium (assembly GCA_035530135.1). Classification (GTDB taxonomy): domain Bacteria; phylum Pseudomonadota; class Gammaproteobacteria; order Burkholderiales; family Rhodocyclaceae; genus CAIYYX01. The sequence continues at coordinate 9,224 of DATKVJ010000083.1, forward strand.
ACGCCCTGGTCGAACCGGCCGAGGCCAGGACGCCGAGGCAGATCAACATCCTGCCCGGCTGCCATCTGACTCCCGCCGACATCGAGGAGCTGCGCGAGATCGTCGAATCCTTCGGCCTCACGCCGCTCATCCTGCCCGACCTGTCGCGCTCCCTCGACGGCCACATGTCCGAAGAATTCAGCCCGACCACCCTGGGCGGCGCCACCCTGGCCGAGGTCCGCGAGATGGGCGCCTCGGTCGCCACCCTCGCCATCGGCGAGCAGATGCGCCCCTGCGCCGAAGCCATGCGGGCGAAGACCGGCATCCCCTACCAACTGTTCGACCGTCTGACCGGGCTGGAAGCCAACGACCGCCTGCTCGCGCACCTGGCGGAGATCTCCGGCGCGCCGGTGCCGGCGAAGTGGCGCAGGCAGCGCAGCCAGCTGCAGGACGCGATGCTCGACGGCCACTTCTTCTTCGGCGGCAAGCGGGTGGCGATCGGTGCCGAGCCCGATCTGCTCTGGGCGCTGTCGCAGCTGCTGGTCGCCGTGGGCTGCGAAATCGCCAGCGCGGTGACCACGACCCAGTCGCCGCTGCTCGAACGGCTGCCGACCGCGGAGGTGATCATCGGCGACCTGGAGGATCTGGAAAAAGGCGCGGCGGGCTGCGACCTGCTGGTCACCCACTCCCACGGCCGCCAGCTCGCCCAGCGCCTGCACATTTCCCATTATCGCGCCGGCCTGCCGATGTTCGACCGCCTCGGCGCCGGGCACAAGCTGATGGTCGGCTACCGCGGCACGCGCGAGCTGATCTTCGAGATCGGCAATCTGTTTCTCGCGGATCTGCACCACCACGAAGGCACGCCGGCTTCGTGGCCGCTGCCCGAGGCCACCCTCGCGGCGGTGGCCTCGGCCGGCGACGCGGCGAACGCTTCGGCAACCCCTTCCCACCACTAGGAGCGAACCATGAAAGTCGCCTTTTCGACCCAGGACCTGCAGCGCGTCGACGCCCACTTCGGCTGGGCCAAGAACATCGCGGTCTATGACGTGCGCCCCGACGGCTACGACTTCGTCCAGACCTTCAGCTTCGACGGCGACCTGCAGGAAGACGGCAACGAGGACAAGCTCGCGCCCAAGATCGAGGCGATCAAGGATTGCGCCATCCTGTACGTCGCCGCCATCGGCGGTTCGGGCGCGGCGCGCGTGGTCGCCAACAAGATCCACCCGATCAAGGTGGCGCAACCCGAGGTGATCCTCGACATTCTCGACAAGCTGCAGGATGTCCTGAAAGGAACCCCGCCGCCCTGGCTGCGCAAGGCGCTGGTCAAGGATCAGGAGCGGAGCTTCGATTTCGATGAAGAGGAAGTGCAAAATGGCTGAAGCTCTGGCGGCAACGATGGAGGCGGCGGCCTCGGCTTGGGATTCCCTGTTCGTCCGGGAACTCGTCAAACAGTGGCGGGCACAGGACAGCCACGGCGCTTGGGAGGGCAAGAGCGACGAGAAGCTGCTGGCGCCCTACATCGTCACCAAGGAGCAGCGCCGCGAAATGCCCATCATCGGCGATCCAGATCCGGAAACCCTGTGGCGTCTGGAGCTGTTCTTCAACGCCGTCGGCCTCGCCATCGAGCGCAGCACCGGCGCGATGGTGACCCCGATGATGAAAATGAGCCACGAGGGCTTCGGCCGCCAGGTGCTGATCGCCGGCCGCCTGATCGTGGTGAACAAGCAGCTGCGGGACGTGCACCGCTTCGGTTTCGAGTCGATCGAGAAGCTGGCCGCGGAAGGCGAGAAATACGTCGCGGCGGGCATAGCGATGGTGACCCAATTCAGAGATGTCGCGAACTACGGCTAGGAAGGAATATGGAAATAGAATCCCTGGACGAGCTCAAGGCTCGGGTCAAGAAACTGTCGGCCCGGGCGATGAACCTCAAGATGGAGCTGCACGATCTCTCCGAGGAGCTGCCGCTGGGCTGGGAGAAGATTCCCGAGGTGGCCGGACGCGCCCATGAAAGTTTCGAGGCGCTCACGGCGCTGAGGGCCCGGATCGCCGCGCTGGAAGGATAGGGGCATGGCCGCTTTCACCATCACCCTGCCCAGCGGCAAGCAGTGGACGCCGCGATACGCCCAGTCCATCAATGAGGAGAAGTGCATCGGCTGCGGCCGCTGCTTCAAGGTCTGCGGCCGCGACGTGCTCCAGTTGGTGGGCCTGAACGAAGACGGCGAGCGGATCACCGTTGCCGTCGACCCGGACGACGACGAGGACGAGGAATACGAGAAGAAGATCATGACCATCGCCAAGCCGGAGAACTGCGTCGGCTGCGAGGCGTGCATGAAGATCTGCCCGAAGAAGTGCTACACCCACCGCCCGGCCGAGGCCGGATCGCCTTGACACCGGCACCTGCCGCGACCAGCCCGGCGTGCCTCAGGCGATCACGGCGACGGCCTTGATCTGGATCCACACCGCATTGCCCGGACGCAACTCTAGTGCCGCCGCCGAGCGCCGGGTCAGGCGCGCCACGATCGAGGACGGGCCGACGGCCAGCCGCATCAGCGCGATGGCGGGATGGTCCTCGTCGCCCATTCCCGCCACCGTGGCGGGCAGAATGTTGAGCAGGCTGGTGCCGGAGAGCCTTTCCCGGGCAATGCTGACGTCGCGCGCCAGGATCCTGACGCGCACCGGCTGCCCGACCGGGATGCCCTTGTCACGCACCCAGAGATTGCCGCCGGGGAAGTCGACGCGCGCCAGATGCCAGGCTTCCTGGCGCTCGACGACGACGGCCTCCAGTACGACGCCGGCATCCTCGCCTAAGTGGATGGGCAGGTCGATGCGCGCCAGGACCTCGCCGATCGGGCCGCTCGCGCTGGCCTTGCCGCCGTCGAGCACGACCAGATGGTCGGCCAGGCGCGCCACCTCGTCCGGGGAATGGCTGACGTAGAGGACGGGAATCTCCAGTTCGTCGTGCAACCGTTCGAGGTAGGGCAGGATCTCGCTCTTGCGTTCCTGGTCCAGCGCCGCCAGCGGTTCGTCGAGGAGCAGCAGCTCGGGGCTGGCGAGCAGGGCCCGGGCGATGGCGACCCGCTGCCGCTCACCGCCCGAGAGCCGCTCCGGCATCCGCTTCAGCAGGTGGCCGATGCCGAGCAGATCGACCGCCTGAGCCAGAGCCGAACAAGCCGCGCCCCGGCCCGCCCGCTTCAGTCCGTAGCCGAGATTCTTCTCGACCGACAGATGCGGGAACAGGTTCGCTTCCTGGAACACGTAGCCGATCGGACGGCGATCGACCGGCAGGCAGACGCCGTCGCCCTGCCACAGCCGGCCATTGACCTTGAGATAGCCGCCCGCCGCCCTTTCCAGGCCCGCGACGCAGCGCAGGAAGCTGGTCTTGCCCGAGCCCGAGCGGCCGAACAGCGCGGTCACGCCCTTGCCCGGCAATTCCAGATCGACGTCTAAGGAGAAGCCGGGATAGCCGAGCTTGAAGCGGGCGTCGATGCTCACGCCCGCCTCCGCGCGGCCGGGTTGAGGGTGTACAGGGCCAGCAGCACCAGGAAGGAGAAGACCAGCAGACCGCCGGCCAGCCAGTGGGCCTGGGCGTATTCGAGGGCCTCCACGTGGTCGTAGATCTGCACCGAGATCACCCGCGTCCTGCCGGGGATGTTGCCGCCGATCATCAGCACCACCCCGAACTCGCCCACCGTGTGCGCGAAGCCGATGATGGCGGCGCTGACGAAACCGGGGCGGGCCAGGGGCACGGCCACGGTGAAAAAGCGGTCGAGCGCGCCGGCGCGCAGCGTCGCCGCCGCTTCGAGGGGTCGATCGCCGATCGCCTCGAAGGCATTCTGGATCGGCTGCACGACGAAGGGCATCGAGTAGAACACCGATGCCGTGACCAGGCCCGGAAAGGAAAACGGCAGCACGCCCAGGCCGAGCGCCTGCGTCAGCGCCCCGACCGGACCGTTCGGCCCGAGGATCACCAGCAGGTAGAAGCCCAGTACCGTCGGCGGCAATATCAGGGGCAGGGCCACCACGGCGGCGACGGGCCCCTTCAGTCGCGAACGGGTTCGGGCCAGCCACCAGGCGATGGGGGTGCCGATGAGGAGGAGCAGCAGGGTCGTGCTGCCCGCCAGCGCCAGGGTCAGGCGCAGCGCGGCCAGGTCGTCAGCGCTCATCGTCGCTGGCCGAAACCGCACACGGACCATGAACCCTCATTCCGTCATCGCGACTGCCGCGGCCTGCGGCCTCGCAGTGACGGCAGCGTGGCGATCTGAGCTTGCCGCGCTTCGCTCGCAACGACGAGCTAAGGCGCTCCCTGTGGGACGAAATAGCGTAAGCAGTCTTAGGGTTCATGGAGAGCCGCCTGTTTCTACAACGCCAAAACCGCACACGGGCCATGAACCCACCACCAAACCCGTCATCGCGAGCGCAGCGTGGCGATCCAGATTGCCACGGCCTTCGGCCTCGCAATGACGGAGATGAGGGTTCATGGAGAGCCGCCTGTTTCGGCGTGGCCAAAACTGCACACGGACCATGAACCCACCACCAAACCCGTCCCACAGGGACTTCCTCCGGTCGTCATCGCGACTGCCGCGGCCTGCGGCCTCGCAGTGACGGCAGCGTGGCGATCCAGATTGCCACGGCCTTCGGCCTCGCAACGACGCAGAGGAGGGTTCATGGAAAGTCCCGCA
>DATKVJ010000084.1:0-3780 GCA_035530135.1 Rhodocyclaceae bacterium
CTGCCCCAGAGGCCGTCGTCGGCGAAGCGCAGTATCTGAACCGCCAGGACCTCGGTTCCCGGCCGCGAGAGCACCACGGACAGGGTCAGTTCGCGCACGAACATGCTGGCCATGAGGATCCACGCCGAGACGATGCCGGGAATAAGCAGGGGGACGATGATCCGGCGCATGGTGGTCAAGGGGCTCGCGCCGCAGACGAGGGACGATTCTTCCAGATGTGCATGTACCTGGACGAAGGCGCTCGCCAGCGGCCGGATGCCGTAAGGCAGGTAGGTCGCGATGTAGCCGATCAGCAGCGCCCAGATGGTGGCATACAGCGGAGCCTGGACGAAGAACCACATGAACCCGACCCCGATGACGATGCCCGGGAACGCAAACGACAGGAAGCTCAGGGACTCGAGGAGTCCGGCAGCGCGCGTCTTTACTTTGACGATGACGTAGGCCACGAAAACGGACAAGAGCACGCCCAGCGTAGCGCCGGCAACGCCGAGGAACAGGCTGTTTTTCAGCGACTGCAGCGAGATCGGATCTTCCACGACCTCGATCCAGTGCTTCCAGCTCATGAGCGAAAAAGCGCGCGCGCTCGGCACCATCGAATAGGGCACGAGCGAGGTGTAGAACAGGACCGCCACCGGCAGCACGATCAGGATGACAGACAGCAGCGCCATCACGGTGAACAGCGGAAGCTTCGCCGCCTTGAGCTCGATCACGGCCGGACGGTAGCCGCGGCCGGAGATGGTCACGTACTTTTCGCTTTCCGCGGTGAGCGCGCGGTAGAGCACGATCAGCGTAATGGAGGTTGCAAGCACGCTCATGCCCACCGCCGCCGCCTTGCCGTAATCCGGGGCGAAGCCGGTGGCGACCATCTGGTACAGATAGGTCGACAGGACATTGACCCGACCCGGCATGCCGAGGACCGAAGGCACGGCGAAGGCCGCGAGGCCGCGGACCACGCCCAGCACGAACGATGCGAGGATCGCCGGCCGCAGCACCGGCAGGGTCACCCGGATCAGGGTTCGCCACGTGCCCGCCCCGAAGACCCGCGAAGATTCCTCCAGCGCCACGTCGAAGGACGCCATCGCCGGCGCAATGATCAGATAGGCGACTGGCATGTCGAGCAGCCCCTCCACGAGGATCATGCCCCACAGCGAATAGATGTTGAACGGCGCGTTCTCCAGGTCGAAGACGTCCCTGATCGCAAGATTCATCATCCCGTTGGAGGGATTGAGCAAAAGCGCCCAGCTCACCGCGAACAGCAGGTGCGGGATCATCATCGGCAGGATGGAGATGATCCTGAACATGAACTTCATCGGGATGTCGGTGCGGTTATTGAGATAGGCGAGGAACAAGGCGAGGACCGTAGCCACGAGCGACGAGCCCAGGACGAAAATCACCGTGTTGACGATGACCTCATAAAAGGCCGGGTCGGTATAGGCCTCGACGTATTTTTGCAGGGTGAAGCTGCCGAAGGCGGTCAGCCCTTGGGAAAAGCTCCCCAGCAGCAGCATGAGCACCGGACCCACGGTCAGAATCCCGACGATCCCGATGAGCGAGAACGTCAGTTTCGATCGGCTACCAGCCACGGCTCTGCCGCGCTTCAGATGGATAGCAGCAGGCAATGCTCTGGATCCAGGCTGAAGTTGACCGCGTTGCCTTCCTCGAGATCCGCTTCCGGATCGATCTTGGCGAGCAGCAGCTCCTTGCCGACGCGGATTTCCACCTCGTAGGCCTCGCCGACGAAGATCAGGGTCTCGACGCGGCCGTTGACCACGTTCTTGCCGCCGCTCTCGCCCCGGGCGATGCGGATGAACTCCGGCCGGATGCACAGCGTGGCCTCGCTGCCTGCGGGGATGTCGCGCTGCTGGCAAGCGATGGTCCCGAGTGCGCAATCCACGATGGTGTGCTCCCCCTCCGGGGCGCGCACCGTGGCCTTGACCAGGTTGGCCCGGCCGATGAAATCCGCGACGAAGCGGTGGTTCGGGTCGAAATAGATTTTCTTGGGATCGCCCATCTCGACGATCCGCCCTGCGCGCATGACCGCGACGGTGTCCGAAAGCGCGAGCGCCTCGATCCGGTCGTGCGTCACGTAGACCGCGGTGATCTTCAGCGCACCGAGGAAGGTTCTGAGTTCCTTGCGCGTTTCCTCGCGCAGCTTGGCGTCCAGGTTGCTCAAGGGTTCGTCGAAAAGGATGACCTTGGGCTCGGCCACCAGGGCGCGGGCGAGCGCGACGCGCTGCTGCTGCCCCCCGGACAGCTTGGTCGCGGGGCGCTGTTCCATTCCCTCCAGATGCACGAAGCCCAGGGTTTTCGCCACCCGCTGACGGATGACTTCCCGCGGAACGCCGCGGATCTGCAGCGGGTAGGCGACGTTGTCGAAGACGTTCATGTGCGGCCAGATGGCGTAGGTCTGAAACACCATGCCCAGCGCGCGCTTCTCCGTGGGGACGGAGACGTTCTTGTCCTTCGACCACACCACTTCGTCGCCGATCCTGATCTCCCCCGCGTCCGGCGTTTCCAGGCCGACGATACAGCGCAGCAGCGTGGTCTTGCCGCAGCCGCTGGGTCCCAGAAGCGTGAATATGTGGTTGGCCGGGATGGTCAGGTCCACGTTGTCCAGGGCCTTGATGGTCTTGCCCCCGGAAAAATAATACTTGCTGATACCCTGGATCCTGATCTCCATGGTGTTTGTCTGTTGCTGCCTTTTTTAAGTCGGAAGGGAGGTCGGCCTCTGGCGTTCGCAGAGCATAGCGGCGCAGGCAAACGGCAATTCGCCCTTGCCGTGCGCCGGCCGAACCGCCGGCCGGCGCTCAGGTCCGGGCGGCAGGCGATGGCCGTGAAACGGCATTGTTATTGGACGGCGAAAATCTTCTGGAACTCGGCGCCCCACTTCTTGATTTCCGTATCCGACAATTCGCGGATGGGAATGACCTTGGCCTTGTCCATTCCCTCGATCGGCGGGTAGACCCCGGGCGTTGCCACGTACTCGCCGACCTTGTTCGCCAGCATGCTCATGGCTTTCTTCGACAGCCAGTAGTCGATGAACGCCCTGGCCGCGGCGGGATGCGGGGCCGTGGAGCTGATGCCGATGGCGCGCGGCGTGCCCATCAGCGGCTGCGACAAATGCGCCCAGTCGAGCGGTGCCGGAGCCTTGGTGATGATGTACTTGGGCATGGAGATGCCGATCAGTTTCTCGCCGCTTTCGATCGGCGCCGGGGTCGGTCCGAAGGAGGCCACGAACATCGGCTTGTTGGCGGCCAGCCCCTTCAGGAACTTCATCCACTCGGCGTCGTTCTTGAACACGTTTTCCTTGAGCCCGATGAGCCAGGAGATGGTCGTGGCGTGGTTGGCGGGATTGGCCATGACGATTTTGTTCTTCCACTTCGGATCGGTCAGGTCCTGGTAGCGCTTCGGCACGTCCGCCGGTTTCACCAGGTCCTTGTTGTAGATCAGACCCACGTACTCGATGCCGAAAAGCTGGATGCGGTCGTCCTTGCGCGTCCACGCCGGATAGCCGGCGGCGACCGGTGATCGATATGCAGCCAGCATGCCTTTTTCCTTGAGCATCTCCAGCACCGGCAGCGGGCCCTGGACCACGTCGGCCATGAACTTGCCGGCATCGAATTCGGTGATCGCCGTGGCGACGAATTTCGCGGTCGAGATCCGGGTGTACTCCGCCTGCACCCCGGTGTCGGCGCTGAAGGCCTTCATGATCGGCTCGACGGCGGTGATGTTGGCGTAGAACGCGACCTTGCCTTCGGCCCTGGCCTTGGCGAGCAGCGC
>DATKVJ010000085.1:0-4538 GCA_035530135.1 Rhodocyclaceae bacterium
CCGGCGACGGTTCCCGAAGCGAAGCCGCCCATGGCATCGCTTTCGAGCCACTCGGCGTCCGGCGGCGCGATGCTCATCGCCGGACCGCGCCGATGTCCGCGTCCTCGACCTCGGCCAGGCTGGGCGGCTTGCCCTGCAGCGCGTATTCGCCGTACTGCTGGATCAGCTTCGCCACCACGCCGGTCCAGCCGGTCTGGTGGCCCGCGCCCAGGCCCGCGCCGCTGTCGCCGTGAAAGTATTCGTAAAACAGGATGAGGTCGCGCCAATGCGGGTCGCTCTGGAATTTCTCGCAGTTGCCGTACAGCGGACGGCGGCCGTTCTCGTCCTTGAGGAATATCCGGATCAGGCGCGACGAAAGCTCGGTCGTTACTTCCCACAGCGTCGCCTTGTGCCCGGATCCGCTCGGCAATTCGACCTTGAAATCGTCGCCGAGGAAGTAATGATGTTTTTGCAGCGCCTCGATCAGCAGGAAGTTCAGCGGAAACCACACCGGGCCGCGCCAGTTCGAATTGCCGCCGAATTGCGGCGTGGTCGATTCGGCCGGTTCGTAGTCCAGCACGAACTGCTGCCCGTCCAGGCGCAGCACGAAGGGCTGCGCCGCGTGCCGCTTGGACACCGAGCGCACGCCGTGCGGGCTCAGCATCCCGTCTTCGCGCAATACATGTTCCAGAATGCGCGTGAGCTTGTGCGAGTTGACCAGCGCCAGGCGGGTCCGGTTCTGGATGCCGTGGTGGTTCAGATCGGCGAGGCCGTGCAGCAGTTCGGGCCGGTAATGGGCGAACCAGCGCGAGCGTTCGCTGAAGCCGCGGAATGCGCGCAGGGCTTCGCGCTCGCCGATCGCTATGGCCGCGACCGGAATCGTGCCGCCGATCGTAAACGCCTTTACCGGCAGGCAGCGTCCATCCGGGAGATTGAGCGCATCGAAGTAAAAGCCGTCGTCCTCGTGCCACAGGCCGCCTTCGCGGCCGCCGACTTTATTCATCGCCGCGCCGATATAAATGAAATGCTCGAAAAACTTGGTCGCGACATCCTCGTAGACCGCATCCTCCTTGGCGAGCTCCAGCGCGATGCTCAACAGGTTGAGGCAATACATCGCCATCCAGCTGGTGCCGTCCGCCTGTTCGAGCTGTCCGCCGCCGGGTAGTCCGGCGGTGCGGTCGAACGCGCCGATGTTGTCCAGGCCGAGGAATCCGCCCTCGAAGATATTGTTGCCCTGGGCGTCCTTGCGGTTGACCCACCAGGTGAAATTGATCAGCAGCTTCTGGAATACGCGCTCGAGGAAGGCGCGGTCCCTGCGCCCATACATTTTCTGCTCGATCTGGTAGACGCGAATCGCCGCCCAGGCATGCACCGGCGGATTGACATCGCCGAACGCCCATTCATAGGCGGGGATTTGCCCGTTCGGGTGCATGTACCACTCGCGCGTCAGCAGCAGCAGCTGGTTCTTGGCGAAATCCGGGTCGATCATGGCGAAGGCGACGACGTGGAACGCCATGTCCCAGGCGGCGAACCAGGGGTACTCCCATTTGTCCGGCATCGACAGCACGTCGCCCGTGGCGAGATGCCACCACTCGTAATTGCGGCCGCGCTTGCGCTCCTCGGGCGGCGTCGGCCCGGAGGGATCGCCGTCGAGCCAGCGGCGCACCAGGAAATGGTAGTACTGCTTGCTCCAGAGCATGCCGGCGAAAGCCTGGCGCTGGACGTTGCGCATGTCCTCGGGCAGTGCGAACGGCGTCACGCGCCGGTAGAACTCGTCCGCCTCCTCCTTGCGCAGCGCGAAGATGGCGTCGAATTCGGCACCGAGCAGCGCCGTCGAACCGTTCGCGCTGCCGAGGCGCAGCCTGATGGTCATGGTCTCGCCCGCGCCGACGATCCGCGCATAGCGCGCCGCCGCCTTGGTGCCGGCGCGTGCCGGATTCACCGCTTCGCGCCGGCCGTTGACGACGCATTCGTGGAACGCATCCTTGACGAAGGGCGAGGCGTTGGGAACGCCGAACAGGCGCTCGAAGTTCGTTTCGTTCTCGGTGAACAGGACCTCGTCCGGCGGCTCGCACACCAGCCGATGCGGCGAGAGATCGCGATGCGTCGCCTCGAACACCACGCCGTCGCCCGCGGAATCGACGAGTTCGATGCGCGGCTTCGGCCGGTCTGGATGCCAGGACCAGTCGTTTCGGAACCATAGCGTCGGCAGCAGCTGCAGGGTCGCGGCGGCGGGACCGCGGTTGATCGCGCTGATCCTGATCAGGATGTCCTCGGGCGCGGCTTTCGCGTACTCGACGAACACGTCGAAATAGCGATCGTCGTCGAAGATCCCGGTGTCGAGCAGTTCGTACTCCGGCTCGGTCCGGTCGCGGCGCCGGTTCTCGGCCACCAGCTCCGCGTACGGGTAGGCCCGCTGCGGATACTTGTACAGGAACTTCATGTACGCATGGCTGGGGACGTTGTCGAGATAGAAGTAATACTCCTTGACGTCCTCGCCGTGATTGCCCTCGTTGCCGGTGAGGCCGAACATGCGCTCCTTCAGGATAGGATCGGCACCGTTCCACAAGGCGAGCGCGAAACACAGGCGCTGCCCGTCGTCCGATATGCCGGCGATCCCGTCCTCGCCCCAGCGATAGGCGCGCGAGCGCGCCTGGTCGTGGGACAGGCCTTCCCAGGCGGTGCCGTTCGCGCTGTAGTCTTCGCGCACCGTGCCCCATTGCCGCTCGCTCAGGTAAGGGCCCCAGCGGCGCCACGGCTCCGTTTCGGTCCGGGCGGCTTCGAGGCGGTTTTCTTCTGCGGTCATCGACGATCCTTCGGCGGGTCAATTGCCCGGGCACAATCCGGGGGGCACTGCATAATGCTTACAAATAATGTTTTCGCCGGAACTATCGCGGCGACATCGCTGTCAATCACTATATACTGATAAACTATCCCTTCGCCAATCGCATGCATTCGCAGGCGTTCGACATCCAAGCGCGATCCGGGTTCCAGGTAATGATTTGTCGGACTGCACGAATGCAGGCCGCAGCCTAGAGAGACGACGCGATGAAAGCGACACGGAAACTCCACGATCTGGGCCAGAGTCTGTGGCTCGACAACATCACCCGGGATCTCCTCGCCGGCGGCACGCTCAAGCGTTACATCGACGAGCTGGCCGTGACCGGACTAACCTCCAATCCCACGATCTTCGATCACGCGATCAAAAACAGCGCCGCCTACGACCCTGCGATCCGCGCCAAGCTGAAGCAGGGAAAGTCGGGCGAGAAACTGTTTTTCGAACTGGCGCTCGACGATATCACGCAGGCCGCCGACCTGTTCCGCCCGATCAACGAGCGCTCGAGCGGCGTCGACGGCTGGGTATCGCTGGAGGTCTCGCCCCTGCTCGCACACGACACCAAGACCACGATCGCCGCAGCCCTGGACCTGCATGCACGGGCCGCCCGGCGCAACCTGTTCATCAAGATTCCCGGCACGCGCGAAGGACTGCCCGCGATCGAGGAGGCCATTTTCTGCGGCGTGCCGGTCAACGTCACCCTGCTGTTTTCGCGCGAGCATTACCTCGCCGCGGCCGACGCCTACCTGCGCGGCATCGAGCGGCGCATCGCCGCGGGCCTGCCGCCCGATGTGGCCTCGGTGGCGTCGATGTTCGTCAGCCGCTGGGACGTCGCGGTCGCAGGCAAAGTGCCGGACGCGCTAGTCAACCGGCTCGGCATCGCGATCGCGCAGCGCACGTACCAGGCCTATTGCGAGCTGATTGCGACGCCCCGCTACAAGCGCGCGCTCAACGCCGGCGCCCGCGCACAGCGCCTGCTGCTCGCGAGCACGGGGACCAAGGATCCCAAGGCCTCGGATGTCCTGTACATCGAGGCCCTCGCCGCCCCGCTCACCGTCAACACCATGCCGGAGGCGACATTGAAGGCGTTCGCGGACCACGGCAAGCTCGGCGCGGCGATGCGCGCCGACGGCGGCGACTGCGAAGCGGTGCTGCGCGATTTCGGCAAGGCCGGCGTGGACATCGACGCGCTGGCGACGCGGCTGCAGGACGAAGGCGCGGCGTCGTTCGTCAAATCCTGGAACGAACTCATGGGCGTGATCGCCTCGAAGAGCGCCGACCTCGAAAAAAGCGCTTGATCGAAAAACCGGCTTCGCCGTGTCGCACGATCGCATAAGCGCTTCATGCGGAACAATCGATTTGAACGACTTCTGTCCACAAAAGGGCGAGCAATGAACGTACTGGCGGTTGATGTCGGCGGTACCCATGTGAAAATTCTGGCCACCGGGCAGAAGGAAGAGCGGGAGTTCGTTTCCGGCCCGGAGTTGACGGCCGAGCAGATGGTCGCGGGCGTGAAGAAGCTCGCGCAAGGCTGGAACTACGACGCGGTCGCGATCGGCTATCCGGGTCCGGTGCTGCGCAACCGTCCGGTGGCCGAGCCGCACAATCTTGGGCCCGGCTGGATAGGATTCGACTATGAAGGGGCGTTCGGCTGCCCGACCAAGCTCATCAACGACGCGGCGATGCAGGCGCTGGGCGACTACAAGCGCGGCAAGCTCCTGTT
>DATKVJ010000086.1:0-51757 GCA_035530135.1 Rhodocyclaceae bacterium
CCTTCGCCTCGCCACCAAACTTCGCCGACAGCACCGTCGTGATCGCCGCCGTCAATGTCGTCTTGCCGTGGTCTACGTGCCCAATCGTCCCCACGTTCACGTGCGGCTTCGTGCGCTCAAATTTGCCTTTTGCCATGATCGTCTACCCCAAAAGAAAATCCGATGAACCCGGCGCTACTGCGGTAGCGGGGCCTTGCCATTCACAATTCAAACTGGTGCCCATGACGTGGATTGAACACGTGGCCTCTCCCTTACCAAGGGAGTGCTCTACCACTGAGCTACATGGGCACGAAAAACGTCAAAACCTGGAGCGGGTGAAGGGAATCGAACCCTCGTCATAAGCTTGGAAGGCTTCTGCTCTACCATTGAGCTACACCCGCCCGTCCGAAACTCCGAAACCAATCTCTGTTCCCGCTCTCTGTCTCTCTACTGGTCCTGCCGGTACTGCTGGTGGAGGGGGAAGGATTCGAACCTTCGAAGGCAGAGCCGGCAGATTTACAGTCTGCTCCCTTTAACCGCTCGGGAACCCCTCCAGCGAAACGGTAAATTTTGAGCTCTTTGAAGGGGAAAGTCAAGCCTGCTCGAAGATCTGCCCGCCTGGCGCCCGCTGATAGGGACAAAGCCGGGTAGAATCTGCCGCACCGAAGACTTCGCCCGACACCGCCATGAACGCCCGCCATGATACCGCGCAGGTGCCGCCACCGCGGCAATTCATCACCGCCATGAGCGAACGCTTCGGCGACCGTTTTTCCACCGTCGCGGCGGTTCGTGCGCACCATGGCAAGGACGAGTCGTCCCTACCGCCGGCGCCACCCGACGCGGTCCTGTTCGCCCAGAGTACCGCCGAGGTCGCGGAGGCCGTCAGGATCTGCCGCACCCACCGCGTCCCGGTCATCCCCTTCGGCACCGGCACCTCGCTCGAGGGACACCTACTGGCGATCCGCGGCGGGCTCTCGATCGACCTCTCGAGCATGAACGAGGTGCTCGTCGTGCGGCCCGAGGATCTCGACGCCACGGTGCAGCCCGGCGTGACGCGCAAGCAGCTGAATGCCGCCTTGCACGGCACCGGCCTGTTCTTCCCCATCGATCCCGGCGCCGACGCCAGCCTGGGCGGCATGGCGGCGACCCGCGCCTCGGGCACCAATGCCGTGCGCTATGGCACCATGCGCGACAACGTCCTGGCCATGACGGTGGTGACTGCCGATGGCGGCATCGTCAAGACCGGCAGCCGCGCCAAGAAGTCCGCCGCCGGCTACGACCTGACCCGGCTGTTCATCGGCTCAGAAGGCACGCTCGGCGTCATCACCGAACTCACCGTTCGCCTGTACCCGGTGCCCGAGGCGATCTCCTCCGCCGTTTGCGCCTTTCCGACGATCGCCGACGCGGTGAGGGCCGTGATCCAGACCATCCAGCTCGGCGTGCCGGTCGCGCGCATCGAGTTGCTCGACGCGCTGGCGATCGAGGCTATCAACCGCCACAGCAAGACGGATCTGCGCGAGGCGCCGACGCTGTTTTTCGAGTTCCACGGTTCGCCCGCCGGCGTCGAGGAACAGGCCCGGACGGTGCAGGCCATCGCCGCTGAACACGGTGGCATGGACTTCGAATGGGCGACCCGGCCCGAGGACAGAAGCCGTCTGTGGCAGGCCCGACACGACGCCTATTACGCCTGTCTGGGCCTGAAGCCTGGCGCGCGGGCGCTGACCACCGACGTCTGCGTGCCGATCTCGCGCCTGGCCGACTGCATCGTCGCGACCGTCGCCGACGTCGCGGCCTCCGGATTGATCGCGCCGCTGCTTGGTCACGTCGGCGACGGCAACTTCCACCTGGTGCTGCTCGTCGATCCCGACGACGGCGCCGAGGTCGCGCGGGTTCATGAACTCTCTGCCAGACTGGTGGAGCGCGCCCTGGAAATGGAGGGCACTTCCACCGGCGAGCACGGCATCGGCATCGGCAAGCAGAAATACATGGCGCGCGAGCACGGCGACGCCGCCATCGCGGTGATGCGCGCGGTGAAACACGCGCTTGATCCGGACGACCTGATGAATCCCGGAAAGATCCTCCCGCCCGGCTGACGGCGCGCGACCTCCCGCCATGTCGCCGCTGTCCACGGCCGGTCTCGCCCAGGTTCTGGGCGCCGTGATCGCCGCCTCCTTGATCCAGGTCGTTCAGCCCAAGCTCTTCTCGGCGCCACTCGCGGTGGCGGCGATACAGGGGGCCTGCGCCGCCGTGGTCAGCGCCAAGCTGGGGGCGCCGAAGTGGTGGTTGGGCATCCATCTGGGCTTCCTGCCGGCGGCGCTCTGGTTAACCCGGCTGGGGCAGGATCTGGGTGTTGCGCCGATCTGGTATTTCGCCGGCTTCGCCGCGCTGCTGCTGATCTTTTGGCGCACCGACCGCGGCCAGGTGCCGCTCTACCTGTCCAACGCTGCCACCGCGGAAGCGCTCGCGGCGGCGCTGCCCGACGCCCCCTGCCAGGTCATCGACCTGGGCTGCGGCGACGGCGGCCTGCTGCGCCGGCTTGCGGCCAAGCGGCCGGACTGCGACTTCGTCGGCGTCGAGCACGCCCCCCTGCCCTGGCTCTGGGCCAAGCTGGCCGGCCTCGGGCGGACGAACCTGGAGATACGCTACGGCGATTTCTGGCGGCTTCGCCTAGGCCGTTTCGACCTCGTCTATGCCTTCCTCTCGCCGGCACCGATGCCGCGCCTGATCGCGAAGGCGCGCGCCGAGATGCGTCCCGGAACGCTGCTAGTGGCGAACAGCTTCGCCGTCCCGGAAGTGGTCCCCGAGCGCGTCATCGAAGTCGACGACCGGCGCGCCACGAGGCTCCACTGCTACCGGATGGGCACGGGCACGCGGTGAGTGAGGGCTTCCCAGCGCTCGCCCATTAACTCAATTTGCGGCCCGATTGCCTTGCATTTCACCGCATCATTGCCCCCGCGCTTCGCCAATAATCCCAGCCTGGGTCAAGCCTGACGCGCGACGGCGATCAGGCACAGGAGGCATCATGGCGGACATCATCTGTGTTATCGGCAACAAGGGCGGCACCGGCAAGACCACGCTCTCGCACATGCTATGCCAGGGCATGGGGCTGCTCGGCAAGCGCTCGGTGTGCGTGCTGACCGACACCCATCGCGATCCGCTCGATCCGAAGGGCCGCCGCTACCTGACGGCGGACGCGCGGACCCGAGAGGCGCTGGTCAAGGTGGTCGACAAGATCCGTTCGCTGAGCGCTTGGCTCGGCATCATCGACGGCGGCGGCAACCGCAGCGAGATGGATCGCAAGCTCTATGGCCTGGCCGACTTGGTGCTGCTGCCCTTTCGCGATTCGCACGAGGACATCCGCACGGTGATCCGCGATCTCGAACTGTTTCCCCGCGCCTACGCCATTCCGATGCAATGGCCGACCAACGCCTGGCAACGCGAGGCGGCGGAAAACACCGTGGCAGATTATCTCGCACCCTACCGCGACCGAATCCTCGACCCCGTGTCCAGCTTGTCCTCGACCAAGCTGCTGCTGCAGAACCAACTGCCCGGCGCGCTGCCCACGCCGCTGGTCAATGCCTGCCGCGGCATGGCGCATCAAGTACTCGACTTGCTGCAGATTCCCGTCGATGACGATAGCAATGGCCAGGATACCGACTGCTCGCGCGTCCCCGGAGCGACGCTGGCCACGACCAGGAAGGTTCCGACCGCCTCGATACCGGCCTGAGCCAGGCCTTATAGCCTGGCCGGCTTGCGCTTGTTGACGATCAGCAGCGCCTGACCGCGGTTGGTGACCTTGAGCGCCTTGAAGATGGCGGAGACGTGGATCTTGACCGTCCCCTCGGTCAAGCCGAGCAGATCGGCAATCTCGCGGTTGGTCTTGCCCTGGCCCAGAAGCTCCAGCACCCGCATCTGCCCCGCCGTGATGCCGTAGCGTTCCGACAGCGAGCGGCTGCCGCCGTGCGCCTCCTGCAGCTCTAGCGGCAGGAAGACGACGCCGGAGAGCACCTGGCGCAGGGCATCGAGGAGGTCTTCGCTGGAGCTGTATTTTGGCACGAAACCGGAAGCGCCCTGGCGCATCGCGCGCGCCACGGTATCGGCATCGTCGAGCGCGGACAGGATCACCACGGGCAGCGACGGAAAACGCTTGCGCAGCACGCCGAGGAAGGCCATGCCGTTGATCCCGGGCAGCATCAGGTCGAGCAACACCAGGTCATAATCCTCGCTCTGCAGCTGTCGTAGCGCTTCGTCGGCGTCGTGGGCGCCGACGCAGACCACTTCTTCCCCGAGTTGATGCAGGGTCTGCATCAGCCCCTCGCGCACCAGCGCGTGATCGTCGACAACCAGGAGTCTTAGCACGGTAGCCACCATCGAAAGACCATGACATTCACAAGTCTACCGTAATTTCCGTCATCTTGCCGCTTTGCGTTAATATCCTTCGGTCATCCATCGGGAGCATCTCATGTCCGAAGCGCCGCAGGACCCCCTCGAATTTCTCAAGTCGATGTGGGGCAGCATGGGCTTCCCTCTGCCCGGCATGGTGACGCCGACCTTGGACGTGGGCGAACTGGACAAGCGCATCACCGACCTCAAGGCGGTGGAGAACTGGCTCAAGATGAACCTCGGCATGCTGCAGATTTCCATCCAGGGCCTGGAAATGCAGCGCGCCACGCTCGCCACGATGCAGGCCGTGGGGTCGACTGCGGGCGGCGAAGCCGATGCCGCCGCTAACCCCGGCCTATGGCCCTGGAACATCATGCAGCAGGCCGCCGATGCCGCCGGCGTCACGCCGCCCCCCAAAGAGAAGAAATAGCGCCGCCCTGGCGCCAAGGACGGGGGAGGGAGAGGATGGAAAAGGTGCGGGTGTCCAAGCTGATGTCCGAGCAGGGTCTGTGTTCCCGCCGCGAGGCGGACGCTTACATCGAGCGCGGCTGGGTCTACGTCGATGGGGTGGTGGTGAGCGAACTGGGCTTCAGGGTCTTCCCCGACCAGAAGATCACGCTCAGCCAGGCGGCGCAAAAGAATCAACTCGCCCGCGTCACCATTCTGCTCAACAAGCCGGTCGGCTATGTCTCGGCCCAGCCCGAACCGGGCTACCGTCCGGCGGTGAGCCTGATCAACGCCGAGTCGCGCTTCGCCGGCGACCGGACGGTGCAGCGCTTCAGCCCGGCGCATCTCAAGGGCCTGGCGCCCGCCGGGCGGCTGGATATCGATTCCCAGGGACTGCTGGTGTTGACCCAGGACGGGCGCATCGCCAAGCTGCTGATCGGCGACGATTCCGCCGTGGAAAAGGAATACCTGGTGCGCGTCGCGGGGACGCTGCCGGAGAAGTGTCTGGCACTGCTGAGACACGGGCTGAGCCTGGATGGCGAGGCGCTGAGGCCGGCCAAGGTCAGCTGGCAGAACGAGAATCAGCTCCGCTTCGTGCTGCGCCAAGGCAAGAAACGCCAGATCCGGCGCATGTGCGAACTGGTCGGCCTGGCCGTGCTGGGCTTGAAGCGGGTGCGCATCGGAAGCGTGCTGCTGGGCGACCTGCCCGAGGGAAAATGGCGCTACCTGCGCCCCGACGAACGTTTCTAAGCCGCGCCAGGCGAAGAGTCAATCGTACTTTCGCGCGTCTTCGATCACCTTGCCGTCGTTGGGCAGGCTACCGGGCGGGACCAGCCGGACTTCGCCGCGCAGCTTGGTGACGCTGCGGATGCTCGCGTCGATCGCCCGGATCAGCGCCTCGCCGCCGACCGCCGCACAATGGAGCATCATCAGGTCATTGCCGTCCGGATTGGTGACGACCAGGCGCGCCCGCTCCACCTCGGGATGGCGCTTGAGCACCTCGGCCACCTGCTCCGGATGAACGAACATGCCGCGCACCTTGGTGGTCTGGTCGGCGCGCCCCAGCCAACCCCTGATCCTGGTGTTGGTGCGGCCGCAGGACGAAACGCCGGGCATCACCGCGGACAGGTCGCCGGTGCCGAAGCGGATCAGCGGATAATCAGGGTTGAGGCTGGTGATCACCACCTCGCCCACTTCTCCAGTCGCCACGGGTTCATTGGTGCCCGGCCTGACGATCTCGAGAATCAGGTCTTCGGCCAGTACCATGCCTTCGCGCGCTTCGGTCTCGTAGGCGACCAGGCCCAGGTCGGCGGTGCCGTAGGCCTGGAAAACACTGATGCCGCGTTCGGAGAACAAGGCCTTTTGCGCCGGGAACAGCGCCTCGCCTGATACCGATGCCAGCTTCAGCGAGCTGACGTCGGCCCCCAGCTCGTCGGCCCGCTCCAGGAGTATCTTGAGGAAGGAGGGCGTACCGGCATAGGCCCGCGGCCGCAGCTCGTTGATAGCGGCGACCTGCATCTCGGTTTGGCCGGTACCCGCCGGGAAGACGCAGCAGCCGATTCTCTGCGCCGCGCTGTCGAGCATGAAGCCCGCCGGCGTGAAGTGATAGGAGAAGGTGTTGTGCACCAAGTCGCCAGCGCGGAAGCCCGCGGCATACAGCGAGCGGCCGAAGCGCCACCAGTCGGCGCCGCGGCCTTCGGGGTCATAGATCGGGCCGGGGGAGGAGAAGACCCGCCCGAGTCCGGCGCAAGGCTCGGTCAGCGGCGTCGCGGTGAGCCCCCCGAAGGGCTTCTGTCCCTTCTGTAGTTCGATCAGGGCGCGCTTCCTCAGCACCGGCAGGGCTGAGAGCGCGGCGCGCGTATCGACCTCGGGCGCATCGACGCCCGCCAGCGCCCCGGCGAAATACGGCGAGTGCGCCTTGGCGTGGGCGATCTGCATCGGCAGGCGGGCCATCAGGCGACGCTCGCGCTCCGCGGGGTCGAGGGTTTCCACTGCGTCGAAATAGCTCATCGTCTGCTCACGCCAGCCAGCGTTTGCGCCGGCGGTAATGTTTGACGTCACGGAAGCTCTTCCTCCCGGCGGTCGATAGACCGAGGTAGAACTCCTTGACGTCCTCGTTGGCGGCCAGCCCTCCGGCGTCGCCCTCCATAACGACGCGGCCGTTCTCCAGGATGTAGCCCAGATCGGCGTAGCGCAGCGCCACCATGGTGTTCTGCTCGGCCAGCAGGAAGCTCACCCGCTCGCGCTCGTTGAGGTCGCGCACGATCTCGAAAATTTCTTCGACGATCTGCGGCGCCAGGCCCATCGACGGCTCGTCGAGCAGAATCATCGTCGGCTTGGCCATCAGGGCCCGGCCGATCGCGACCATCTGCTGCTCACCGCCCGAGGTGTAACCGGCCTGACTAGTACGGCGCGTCTTCAAGCGCGGAAAATAATGGTAGACGCGCTCCAATCCGTTCTTGAGCTCGATCCGCGAAATCTCTCGGGTGTAGGCACCGGTCAGCAGGTTTTCCTCGACCGTCAGGTGGCCGAAGCAGTGGCGCCCTTCCATCACCTGGACCATGCCCCGCCTGACCAGCTCGTTGGGGGTCAGCCTGTCGATGCGCTCGCCGCGGAACTCGATCGAGCCCTTGGTCACCTCGCCGCGCTCTCCGTGCAGCAGCGTCGAGACGGCTTTCAGGGTGGTGCTCTTGCCGGCGCCGTTGGCACCGAGCAGCGCCACGATCTTGCCCTCGGGCACCACCAGCGACACGCCCTTCAGGACCAGAATCACGTGGTCGTAAATCACCTCCACGTTGTTCACGGACAAATAGGGCCTGGCGCCGGCCGTCTGTGTTGTATTGTGCTCGGTCATCTGGGTACCATTCGTCGGCCCGACCCTCCTCGCCGCGGGGGAGGGTCGGATTGGATAACTCAGAGTTCCTTCGAACAGTCGCGCAGCTTGATCTTCTTCTCCGCGGCATACTTGTCGGCGGACTCTTCCACCATCTGGCGGATCATCGCCTTGTCGCCGGTCAGCCAGTTCGGCGTGATCGACTTCCACTTGGAACCATCCCACTGCTGCACCTTGGTGGCACCCGAACCCTCGTGATCCAGGCAGCTGGTCTTCACCGACGGCATCATGCCGAATGCGCCCAGCGCCTTGAGCCTGGCATCATCGACGTTGAGATTCTCGAAACCCCAGCGCACCTGCTCGGAGCTCATCACCTTGCCTTTACCGAATTTCTCCTGGGCCCTGCGGATCGCCTCCGTCCAGAGGATCGCCGCGGTGATGCCGCGCATGTGGTACACCGAGCCGATACGCGACTTGTCTTCCAGGTTGCCCTGCCCTGCTCCGTAGACCTTCTTCCGGATCTCGTCGAGCAGCGGATAGTTGCCCGGAGTATTGAAGGTCATCGTGGTATAACCCTTGGCGGCAGCGCCGGCCGGAATCACATCCTCCTCGGAGCCCGCCCACCACACGCCGAGTATCTTGTCGCGCGGAAACCCGTTGCGCTGCGCGCTCTTCAGCGCGGTGGCGTTCATCACGCCCCAGCCCCAGAGAATCACGTAATCCGGCTTGGCCTGGCGGATCTGCAGCCACTGCGCCTGCTGTTCGAGGCCAGGGTGCGCGACCGGGATTTTGATCAATTCAAAGCCGAGTTTCTTGGCATAGGCTTCGAGCACCGGGATGGGCTCCTTGCCGAAGGCGGAGTCGTGATATAGATGCACGATCTTCTTGCCCTTCAACTTGTCCAGGCCCCCGGCCTTCTCGCCGAGATACTTGATCATCGCGGCGGCCTGGCTCCAGTAGCTGGTGATCAACGGATAGACGTAGGGGAACACGCGCCCGTCGGCGGCGTCGGAACGGCCGTAACCGAGCGTCGTCATCGGGATCTTGTCCTGGCCGACGCGATCGAGCAGGCCATAGGCGATGCCGGTGGATAGCGGCTCGACCAGGGAGGCGCCGCCGTGGGCCTTCTTCAGCCGCTCGTAGCATTCGACGCCGCGGGTCGGATTGTATTCCGACTCGCACTCTTCCCAGACCAGTTTGACGCCGTTGATGCCGCCCTTCATATTGACCAGATTCATGTAGTCGATCGCGCCGCCGAAGAAGCCCGAGCCGCCCGCGGCGTAAGGGCCGACTCGATAGTCGATCAAGGGAATGAACTGATCCTGCGCGAACGCCGCGCCGGCGGCCGTCGCAAGCGACAGCGCCAGCAAAACTATTTTGATGAGTTTCATTTTGCCTCCTCCTAGGTTTGACTCCGAATGACTGCCATCGGTACAACTCGAACAACTACTGCACCACCGCCGCCTCAGTGCGGAAAGGGCCACAGACGCAGCTTCTCCTTGCCGATCTGCCATAGTCTGGCGAGGCCGTGCGGCTCGACGATCAGGAAAAAGATGATCAGGCCGCCGAAAACCATCAGTTCCACGCTCGACGAGATCCCCGATGGCAGCTCGATGCCGGTCGAGTTCTCGGTGAAATTGATGAACACGTTCAGGTAGATCGGCAGCAGCACGATGAAGGCGGCGCCGAGAAAGGAGCCGAGGATGCTGCCGGCACCGCCGATGATCACCATGAACAGGATGCGGAACGACAGGTCGAGGTTGAAGCCCTCGGGTTCCACCGTGCCGAGATAGGCGTAGGCGAACAGCGCGCCGGCGACCCCGCAATAGAAGGAACTCACCGCGAATGCCATCAGCTTGGTGCGCATCGGCCGGAAGCCGATCACCTCCGCTGCCATGTCCATGTCGCGGATCGCCATCCAGGAGCGGCCGATATTGGTGCGCACCATGTTCTTCGCCAATAGCGCCATCACCGATACAACGCTGAGCACGAACAGGTACTTGCTCAATGAGCTCTGGAAGGTGTAGCCAAGGATGCGGATCTTTTGCGCGCTGATCACGCCCGAGGAACTGTAGTTGGTGAACCAGCCGATCTTGGTCAGGCACCAGACGATGAAGAACTGCGTCGCCAGCGTCGCCGCGGCCAGGTAGAAGCCCCGGATGCGCAGGCTGGGCAGCCCGAACACGATGCCGACCACCGCGGCGCACAGGCCGCCGAGAATGAAGGCGAGCAGGATAGGCATGCCGTCGATGCGCAGCATGAAGTTGTAAGCGGCGAACGCGCCGACCGCCATGAAGGCCGAACTGCCGAGCGAGAGCTGGCCAGCGTAGCCGGTTAGTATGTTGAGGCCGAGCGCGGCCAGCGAAAAGATCAGGAAGGGGGTGAGGATCGCCGTGAAGGTGTAGTTGGAGACGATGCCCAGCGAGGCGAACAGAGGCACGCCGAGAAAGGCGATGGCGACGATGATCGCGATGCCAATCCGGTCCTGCCGGATCGGGAAGATCTGGCTGTCTTCGGCGTAGCTCGACTTGAACTGCCCGGCTTCTCTATAGAACATATTTTTCTGTGTCCATTTAAATGCGGCGAATGATCTTTTGACTGCGGCCGGCGCTACGCGCCTTAACGTTCGTTGCCTTCATGTGAGCCCCCGCCGAAAGATCATGCGTCTAAATTCGACGAATGATCTTTTCGCCGAACAGGCCTTCGGGGCGGACGAGCAGGAACAGCAGCGCCAGGACGTAGGGGAACCAGCCGTCGATGCCGCCGCCGACGTAAGGGCCGAGAAACACCTCGGCCAGCTTCTCCGAGGCGCCGATGATCAGGCCGCCGACGATCGCCCCGGGGACACTGGTGAAGCCGCCGAGGATCAGCACCGGCAGCGCCTTCAGCGCGACGAAGGTGAGTGAGAACTGGACGCCGTTTCTCGCTCCCCAGAGCAGGCCGGCGACCAGCGCCACGAAACCGGCGACCGCCCACAAAATGCCCCAGATATGCTGCAGCGGGATACCGATCGACAGCGCCGCCTGGTGGTCGTCGGCGACGGCGCGCAGCGCCCGGCCGATCTTGGTCCTGGAGAAGAAGATCGCCAGCGCCGCCACCAGCAGCGCGGCGATGCCAGCGGCGATCAGGTCGAACTGGGAGATGGCCATGTTGGCGCGATCGAGCACCCACTGCAAGGGCACGTCGTCGATCCCCAGGTCGAGCGCGCGCACGTTGGCGCCCCAGATCGCCTGGGCCAGGCCCTCGATGAAAAAGGACAGCCCGATGGTGGCCATGAACAGGGTGATCTCGGGTTGCGCCACCAGCGGGCGCAGCACGATCCTCTCTGTCGCCAGGCCGAGCACGATCATCACCGCCATGGTCAGCGGCACCGCGAACCAGAGGGAGAGCCCCAGGTCGTGCAGGCCGGCCGCGGTCGATGCGGCGAAGAACACCATCGCTCCCTGGGCGTAGTTGAACACCCCGGAGGCCTTGTAGATCAGCACGTAGCCCAGCGCCACCAGGGAATACATCACGCCCGAGAGCAGGCCGGCGATCAGGACTTCGAAAAAGAATTGCATGCCCGGGTCCTCGTGCCCTGCTAGTGAGCGACGCCCAGATAGGCGTCGATGACATCCTGGTTGGCGCGCACCTCTTCGGGCGTGCCGTCGGCGATCTTCTTGCCATAGTCGAGCACCACGACCCGATCCGAGATGTCCATCACCACGCCCATGTCGTGCTCGATCAGCACGATGGTGGTGCCCATCTGGTCATTGACGTCGAGGATGAAGCGGCACATGTCCTGCTTCTCCTCGACGTTCATGCCGGCCATCGGCTCGTCCAGCAGCAGGATCGAAGGCTCGGCGGCCAATGCCCGGCCCAGCTCGACGCGCTTTTGCAGGCCGTAGGGCAGGCGCCCGACCGGCGTCTTGCGGATGTGCTGGATTTCCAGGAAGTCGATGATTTCCTCGACCACCTTGCGGTGCTCGATTTCCTCGCGCTGGGCCGGGCCCCAGTAGAGGGCGTCGAGCAGGAGGTTCGAGCGCATCTTGAGGTTGCGTCCGGTCATGATGTTGTCCAGGACACTCATGCCCTTGAACAGCGCGATGTTCTGGAAGGTGCGGGCGATCCCGCTCTTGGCCGACTCGTAGGTGTTCATGTCGCGGCGGTGCCTGCCGCGGAAAATGATCTCGCCTTGTTGCGGGTGGTACACGCCGTTGATGACGTTGAGCATCGAGCTCTTGCCGGCGCCGTTGGGGCCGATGATGGCCCGGATCTCGTGCTCGCGCACGTCGAAGCCGATGCCGGTGAGCGCCTTGACGCCGCCGAAGGAGAGCGAGATGTTCTCGAAGCTCAGGATGACCTCTCCGATTTTCCTGTCCATGACTGATTCCACTCAGGCCGCCCGCCTGGCCGCGAGGCGCGGCAGGGTCTTGGCCGCCACGATCTTGAGATCGGCGCTGACCATGCCGCTGCGCCCGTCCTCGAAGCGCACCTGCGTCTCGATGAACTGGGAAGTCTTGTCCGAATAGAGCGCGTCGATCAGCACTCCGTACTTCTGCCCGATGAAGCCGCGACGGACCTTGCGCGTCCGCGTCAGCTCGTCGTCGTCGGGATCGAGTTCCTTGTGCAGGATCAGGAAGCGATGCACCTGCGAGTCCCCAAGTACCGGGTCCCCCGCCAGTTCGGCATTGACGGACTCGACGCACTCCCGGACCAGTTGATAGACCTCCGCCTTCTGCGCCAGGTCGGTGTAGCTGGAGTAGGCGATGTTGCGCCGCTCGGCCCAGTTGCCGACCGCTCCCATGTCGATATTGATGAAGGCGCAGACCTGCTCCCGCCCCTGGCCGAAGACCACCGCCTCCTTGATGTAGGAGAAGAACTTGAGCTTGTTCTCGATGTAATTGGGCGCGAACAGGGCGCCGCCCGCCGTCTTGCCGACGTCCTTGGCCCGGTCGATGATCTTCAGGTGGCCGTCCTCGTCGAAGAAGCCGGCGTCGCCGGTGTGGAAGTAGCCGTCGCCGTCGATGGCCTCGACGCTGTCCTCGGGCCGCCGGTAGTACTCCTTGAGCAGCATCGCGCCGCGCACCAGCACCTCGCCGTTGTCGGCGATCTTGACATCGACGCCTGGGATCGGCTTGCCGACGCTGTCGAACTTGATTTCGCCGTCGGGTTGCAGGCAGACCGCGGCACAAGTCTCGGTCGAGCCATAGAGCTGCTTCAGGTTGACGCCGATCGAGCGGTAGAAACGGAACAGATCCGGGCCGATCGCCGCCCCCGCGGTGTAGGCGACGCGGATCCGGCTCATGCCCAGGACATTGCGCAGCGGGCCGTAAATGATCAGATCGCCCAGCGCGTAGCGCAGCCGGTCGGCGACCGCCACGCCCGGCTTGTGGTCGAGGATCTCGGCGCCGCAGCGTCGGGCCACCGCCATGAAGTAATGGAACAGACCGCGCTTGATGCTGCCCGCATCCTCCATGCGGATCATCAGGGTGGTCAGCAGGTTCTCGAACACCCGCGGCGGCGCGAAGTAATAGGTCGGGCCGATCTCGCGCAGATCGGTCATCACCGTGTCGCCGGATTCCGGGCAATTGATGGTGAAGCCTGCGACCATCGCCTGGGCGTAGGAGAACAGGTGGTCGCCGACCCAGGCCATCGGCAGGTAGGAGAGAATCGCGTCTTCCGGCCCCAGCCGGTCGAATTCGCAGCCGCTCCTGGCCGCCGCGATGAAGGCGGAATGGGTCTGGCAGACCCCCTTCGGCCTGCCCGTGGTGCCCGAGGTGTACAGCATGACGGCGACGTCGCCGGGCTCGCCCCGGGCTATCTCGCCGTCGAGGATATCGCGCTGGTCCTGGTCCTGAATCCGGCCCATCGCAATGACGCCGTCGATACTCTGGAGTCCGTCCTGCGTATAGTGGCGCATGCCGCGCGGGTCGTCGTAGAGGATGTGTTTGAGCGCCGGGCACTGCTCCCTGATCTCCAGCAGCTTGTCCACCTGTTCCTGGTCCTCGACGATGGCGAAGCCTATCCCGGCCTCCTGCAGGACGAAGACCATTTCCCCCGCCACCGCATCCTGGTACAGGGGCACCGGCACACCGCCCAGCATCTGCGCCGCGCACATCGCCCAGTACAGCCGGGGCCGGTTGTCGCCGATGATGGCCAGATTGTCGCCGCGACGGAAACCCAGCCCGGCCAGACCGCAGGCCAGCGCTCGCACCTCGCTCTCGACCTGGGCCCAGGTCCAGGTCTGCCAGATGCCCAGATCCTTCTCGCGGATGGCTGGCTTGTCGCCGCGCACCCGGGCGTGGTGGGTCAACAGGCGCGGGAAGGTGTCTTGCCCATGCGGCAAGGAATGATCCGGAGTTCCGCTCGAACGCGCGTCGGACATGCCACCCCCCTCCTCCATTTCCGTCGGCCGGCGCCGATGTCATGCGCATGAATGCGCAATTGTAGGCCTTAGTAGGCCATTTCCCGCCCGGTCTGAGCCGGGTCGATTTGTCCGGAGGAGCTTACGCGGTATATTGCAAGCTTGCTGTCATTCAACCGACAATCTACGAGCGTTCAAATGCCTATGCCGAATCTGGACGACATGCTCGCCTTGAGCCCCTGGGCCGGGGAATTGACGCCGGAACAGCTGGCTGTGGTACGCGCCGCCATCCTCGAGCGCAACTATGGCGCCGGCAGCTTCGTCTGCCGCAAGGGCGAGCCCGCCGCGATGTGGGTCGGCGTCATCGACGGACTGGTGAAGATCAATTGTTTTTCCGATGCCGGAAAGTCGGTGACCTTCGCCGGGGTACCTGCCGGCAGTTGGTTCGGCGAAGGCTCGGTGTTGAAGGGCGAGGCGCGCAGGTACGACGTGATCGCGCTGCGCGCCTCGCGCATCGCCATGATGCCGCAGGAAACCTTCCACTGGCTACTCGACACCAGCTTCGCCTTCAACCGCTTCCTGCTGATGCAGTTGAACGAACGGCTCTCCTACTTCATCGGCATGGTGGAACAGGAGCGCCTGCTCGACCCCGACGCGCGCGTCGCGCGTTCGCTGTCGTCGCTATTCAATCACGCGCTCTACCCGGGGGCCAAGCCCGAGGTGCAGATCTCCCAGGAGGAGCTGGGCTATCTCGCCGGCGTCTCGCGCCAGCGCGCCAACCAGGCGCTGCAGACGCTGGAGGCGGCCGCCCTGCTGAAGGTCAACTACGGTTCGATCAGCATCCTGGACGTCGATGGCCTGCGCAAATTCTGCGCCTGAAACTACATGCTCCTGCGATACTGACCGCCGACCTCGAACAGCGCCGCGCTGATCTGCCCGAGCGAGCACACCCGCACCGCGTCCATCAGCACCTCAAAGACGTTGCCGTCGGCGATCACCGTCTGTTTGAGGCGTTCCAGCATGGCCGTCCCGGCGGCGACGTTCCTGGCCTGAAAATCCGACAGGCGCTGGATCTGCGAGCGCTTCTCCGCCTCTGTCGAGCGCGCCAGTTCGATTTCGAGCCGGGGCTCGCCCTTGGGATTGCGGAAGGTGTTGACGCCGATGATCGGATAGGAGCCGTCGTGCTTCTTGCGCTCGTAGGTGAGCGACTCTTCCTGGATCTTGCCCCGCTGGTAGCCGGTCTCCATGGCGCCGAGCACGCCGCCCCGTTCGGCGATGGCCTCGAATTCCTTCAACACCGCCTCCTCCACCAGATCGGTCAGCTCCTCCAGGATGAAGCTGCCCTGGTTGGGGTTCTCGTTCTTGGCCAGGCCCCACTCGCGGTTGATCACCATCTGGATCGCCATCGCCCGGCGCACCGAGTCGTCGGTCGGGGTGGTGATCGCCTCGTCGAAGGCGTTGGTGTGCAGCGAGTTGCAGTTGTCGTAGATGGCGATCAGCGCCTGCAGCGTGGTGCGGATGTCGTTGAAGGCCATCTCCTGCGCGTGCAGCGAACGACCCGAAGTCTGGACGTGGTACTTCAGCTTCTGGCTGCGTTCGCTGGCCCCGTACTTGTTTTTCATCGCCACCGCCCAGATACGCCGGGCGACGCGCCCGATCACCGTGTATTCCGGGTCCATGCCGTTGGAAAAAAAGAACGACAGGTTGGGCGCGAAGTCGTCGATGTGCATGCCGCGCGCGAGATAGGCTTCGACGTAGGTGAAGCCGTTGGCCAGGGTGAAGGCGAGCTGAGAGATCGGG
Source organism: Rhodocyclaceae bacterium (assembly GCA_035530135.1). Classification (GTDB taxonomy): domain Bacteria; phylum Pseudomonadota; class Gammaproteobacteria; order Burkholderiales; family Rhodocyclaceae; genus CAIYYX01. Next base: position 15,789 of record DATKVJ010000086.1, read on the forward strand.
TTGGCGCCCGCCTCGGCGATGTGATAGCCGGAGATCGACACCGAGTAGAAGTTCCCGATGTCGTGATGGACGAAGTATTCCTGGATGTCGCCCATCATCTTCAGGGCGAACTCGGTCGAGAAGATGCAGGTATTCTGCCCCTGGTCCTCCTTCAGGATGTCGGCCTGGACCGTGCCGCGGACGCGGGAGAGCGTCCAGGCGCGGATCTTCCCGGCCTCGTCCTCGGTCGGCTCGCGCCCGTTGTCGGCGCGGAACTTGTCCAACTGCTGCTCGATCGCGGTATTGAAGAACATCGCCAGTATCATCGGCGCCGGGCCGTTGATGGTCATCGACACCGAGGTGGCGGGCGAGCAGAGATCGAAGCCCGAGTAGAGCACCTGCATGTCGTCCAGGGTGGCGATCGAGACGCCCGAATTGCCGACCTTGCCGTAGATGTCCGGACGCGGGTCGGGATCGCAGCCGTACAGCGTCACCGAGTCGAAGGCTGTCGACAGGCGCTTGGCCGGCAGCCCCTCGGAGACGGCCTTGAAACGACGGTTGGTGCGATGGGCGTCGCCCTCGCCGGCGAACATCCGGGTCGGATCCTCGTTCTCGCGCTTGAAGGCGAAGACCCCGGCGGTAAATGGGAAGGCGCCGGGCAGGTTCTCGCGCAGCAAAAAGCGCAGGATCTCGCCCTCGTCGCCGAAGGCGGGCAAGGAGACCTTGCGGATCTTGCTGCCCGAGAGCGAGGTATGGGTGAGCGCGGTGCGGATCTCCTGGTCGCGGATCCTGACCGCGTATTCGTCGCGGCCATAGAGCTCGACGGTCTTCGGCCACATCTCCAGCAGCTTCCTGGCGGCAGGATCGAGCTGGCCGTCCTTCCAGGCGATCAGTTCCTCGAAGTCGGCGGCCGGCTTGCCGCAACTCGCGAACAGGTCTCGGGCGATTCTCAGCGCCTGGTGCTCCCGGGCGAGCTCGACCTGCGCCGCGGTATGCCGGTGATAGCCGCGCACGGCCTCTGAAATCTCGGCCAGGTAGCGCACCCTTGCATTGGGCACGATGGCGCGCGAGGAGGAGGAGTGCTTGACCGATGCCTGGGGCAGCTTGCCGGCCGGCGCTTCTAGCCCCAGGCTGCGCAGGCGCGGCAGCAGCGCTTGGTAGAGGGCGGTGACGCCGTCGTCGTTGAAGCGCGCCGCCATGGTGCCGAACACCGGCATCGCGTCGGGGGATTCGGAGAAGCGACCGCTATTCCGCTGGACCTGCTTCATGACATCGCGCAGCGCGTCTTCGGCACCCTTGCGGTCGAACTTGTTGATCGCGACGAAATCGGCGAAGTCGAGCATGTCGATCTTCTCCAGCTGGCTCGCGGCGCCGAACTCCGGGGTCATCACGTAGAGCGAGCAGTCGACGTGGGAGACGATGCTCGCGTCGCCCTGGCCGATGCCTGGCGTCTCGACGATCACCAGGTCGAAGCCGGCCAGCTTGCAGGCGGCGATCACCTCGGGCAAGGCCGCCGAGATACCCGGACCGGCGTCGCGGGTGGCGAGCGAGCGCATGTAGATGTTCGGGTGCTCGATGGCGTTCATGCGGATGCGGTCGCCCAGCAGCGCCCCGCCGCTGCGCTTCCTGGACGGGTCGACGGCGACGATGGCGATCTTCAAGCGGTCGTCCTGGTCCAGGCGGAAGCGGCGCACCAGCTCGTCGGTCAGCGAGCTCTTGCCGGAACCGCCGGTGCCGGTGATCCCCAGGGTCGGCGTCCTGATCTCCGCGGCCGCTTCGAGCAACCGCCGTTTCAGCGCCTCCGGATAGGCGCCGTTCTCCAAGGCGGTGATGATCCTGGCCAGGCTGCGCATGCGGCTCGCGCGCTCGCCTGTGGCGAGCGCCGCCAGTGCCTCATTAGCCCGCGGAGCTAAGGGCGCGAGATCGACGTCGGCGTGCGCCACGAGGTCGTTGATCATGCCCTGCAGACCCATCGCCTGGCCGTCCTCGGGCGAATACAGGCGGGTGATGCCGTAGGCTTGCAGTTCGGCAATCTCGGCCGGGATGATGACGCCGCCGCCGCCGCCGAAGACCTGGATGTTCTCGCCGCCGCCCGCGCGCAGCAAGTCGAGCATGTACTTGAAGTATTCGACGTGGCCGCCCTGGTACGAGGTAATGGCCACGCCCTGCACGTCTTCCTGCAAGGCGGCATTGACGATCTCGCCGACCGAGCGATTGTGTCCGAGATGGATCACCTCGACGCCGGTCGCCTGCATGATCCTGCGCATGATGTTGATCGCGGCGTCGTGGCCGTCGAACAGAGCGGCGGCGGTGATAAAGCGGAGCTTGTGCTTCGGCTTGTAGGGGGCCAGATCTCTGGCCGCGCTCAGATCCGTCATCGCGATTCTCCAGCCGTCGGAAGTTCAGCGCATGAATCTAGCTGACGTTGACGTAAACGTCAACCGCCGGGAGCCGGGCATTGACACGCAAGCCATTGTATTAATTAACACCCGCCTGGCGCCGAAGCACCGACAGAGACGTCTACCAGCTCCAGCCGAAGGGCGACTGCTTGCTGGAGACCCGCCCTGCGTCGGTGAAGAAAACCGAACCGACGCCGGTCGCAGGATAGTAGTAATACCAGACGGTCCTGCCGTTGAGCTTGAACTTCTTAGACGGTTCCCCCAGCAGTTCGTGGACCCGGGCAGCGGCCATGCCGTTGTCTATCCTGGACCAGCTCTGCCTGAGCAGCGCTTCCGGACTGAGGTAGCCCGCCCCCGTTCCTCCGGCCGGTGCCGCGGTGATAACGGCGGGCCCGGCCTCGGCAGGCTTGGCGGCGGGCGGAATGGGGGCCGCCGCCACCGGAGCCGACGCCGCCGGCGTTGTCGCCGAACTTGCCGCCAACTTAGCCTCCAGCTGCTTGACCCGCGCCTGCAAATCCTGCACCCGTCGGTCGAGGGTGTTTACCCGCTGGAGCAGCGCAGCCACCCCGGGCTCTTCCGCGGCAGCAGCGGAGGAGCCCAGGATGGCGATGACGCACAGCGCGCTGGGCACCCAAAAGCCCACCCAACTGCGCGCCATCGCGCTACGACGACTGCTTGAAGCAAGTTTCATTGTCGGCTAAGTCCTCGTCTCCGATTCAGGCCGCGCCTACTTGGATGCGGCATAGGTGGCCGCTGCCTTGAGCTGGTCCACGGTCATATTATGCACCACGCCCAGCATGATGGGTGCGTTGGCGCGGACACCTGACTTGAAACCTTCGAGCTGGGCGAGCAGATATTCGACGTGCTGGCCGCCCAGGCGCGGGAATGCGCCTACCCCCTGCGCATCCGCGCCGTGACACGACGCGCAGGCAGGCACCTTTTCGGCGAGTATGCCCTGGGTATAGATCTTCTTGCCCTCGGCCATCAGCGCGGCGTCGCCCGCCGTGCCGGCGACCGGCTGCTGCGCCGAGTAGTAGCTGGCCAGGGCATCGATGCCGCTGTCGCTCAACTGGGAAGCCATGCCCCACATGTAAGCCTGGGCCAAGGGATCGCTCCGCGTCCGATTCCTGAACGCCTGAAGTTGGGCGGTGATATAGGCCTTTTGCTGCCCGGCCAGCCGGGGGAACACCGGCGAAACGCTGCGGCCCTCGGGGCCATGACAGGACATGCATACGTTGGCGGCCAGCGTCGGGGCCGGCTGTTGCGGCTCCTGCGCCAGTGCCAAGCTCGAAGCGAGCACTCCGACTGCCAATGCGATAGATGATTTCACGGAAAATCCTCCAAATTAAGATCGTTGAATGGGGTGTGCGACGGTAGCCACGGCCCGGGCGATCAAACCGCCCGGGCGCGTGTAAGCCGCGGCTTAGAAGTTGATCCAGCCCAGCAGATAGAGGGTGTTGTTGTCGGAGGCATTTCTGCCCGTGCCGTCGTAGTTGTCGCTGGCGCCGTTGAACTTGTTGTAGGCGGTGTACTGCAGCGCGAGCTTGGTGTTCTGGTAGGGAATCCAGTCGAGCTCTGCGGTCCAGCCATTGGTATCGGTGGTAGCGCTGATATCCGAGCTGCCGGTGGTGGAGAAGTAGCCCAGCCCGGCGCCGTATTGCCTGCGGTAGTAATAGCTGCCGCCGACCCTCAAGGTCTTGAGATCAGGACTCGTACCTGGGGCGGAGGCATCCAGGGTCTGGCTTTCCTTGATGTAGGTGCCCAGGACCGAATAGATGCTCTCGTCGCCGATGTACTGGTACTGGGTATCCAGGGCGACGTCGTTGTATCTGTCGGTCGGGCCGGAGAGCGGAATGCCGCCGCCCGGGAACATCTTGGCGTTCACGCCGTAGGCGCCGAGCTCCCAGGACTGCCGGCCCCATTGCCGCTCATAGGCGAGCCGCCAGTAGGGCGCCACTCCATCGACGACGCTGGTGTTGGTGCTGTCCAAGGGAATGGCGACGGCGGGTGCCGAACGATAGGCGCCCAGTTCGGCATAGAGCGAATCGTTCCAGTAGCCATAGACGCTCAAGCCGGCTACGCCGGCATCGGCCAGTCCGCCGTCGAGCATGGTCGCGGCGGCACCCGATGGCGCGGTGGCGCTGCGCTGATCGAAGGGCGCCTGCCAGGCCGGGGTGCTGTTCCAGACGTCCTGCACCGTGGGATTGTTGTTGAGGCTCAGGCCCCAGAGGAAATTGGGGTTGACGTTCTTGGCGTAGCGAATATCGGTGTTGTCCCAGCCGAACGAGCCCGCGGTGCCGTCATAGGTCATCTGTACGAAGGCGCCCAAGTTGGGCGCGATCCTGCCGGCGTAGAACAGGCTGGCCTGCTGCGGGAACTGCGTCTGGCCGTTCTGGGCGTTGGCGCCGGGTACAGCGGAGTCGGGTACGGCTTTCTTGGTACTGGTGACAGAGGCCTGGAGCATGAAGGACAGCGGCGGCAGCTGGTTCAAGAGCAGCGTCTGCTCCTTGCTCCCGGTGACATCACTGACCTGGGGCAGATTGTCGATGGTATAGCCGTTCAGCTTGAAGCGCCGACCGAAGGGGGTCAGCTCGGGGAAGACCGTGTGACAGGCTTCACAGGCCATGCCGGTCTGGCGCGCGAAGCTGGGCACGGCCTGGGCCGCGCCGGGCAGCAGCAAGGCCGCGGTTGCCGCGACCAGCGACAGCCGGGCAAGCCGGCTTGCGATGCGGGGTGTGGAACTATGATTCATTTGAAACTCCCTTTCTAAAGTTGCGGAAAAATCGATGGGACGAGATTACTGTCCGAGCCTGCGGTTTTGGTTTTTCCGGCGAAAAAAAGCGCTTGTCAAGGGAAATGTGTTGCTTTGTAACAACACTATATTTAGTACTAAAGTATTATTATTAAAGAGGTAAATCTACGATGATTTGATTTATATCAATAGAGTATGTAACAAGCCGTGTTTGACCGGGCGGGGGGAGAGCACTGATCCGCCCAGGTGGCTTTCCCCCGCACGCGTTGGCGGTATGGCGGGCCGGCCCGATCTGCGGCACGAGTACCCTGGGTTGCCTCCGGGTAAAAGCGCCCCGATGACAAAACGGGTACGAGGCACTACGGCTACTAGGGATTCCGGCAGCCGAGGAGGTTCATCGCGGTCATGGTCATCACCGGCTCGCGCCCCTGGTTGATCACCTCGATCGCGGACCGGACCAGGCCGCGATCCGGTTTAGAGCGCGAGCGCCTGGCCTCGACCACGGTCACGCGTATGGATAGGCGGTCGCCCGGCCGCACCGGCTTGGTCCAGCGCAACTCATCGACGCCGGGCGAGGCGAGACTGGCGTTCCTGGACAGGTAATGATCGGCGAACAAGCGCATCATCAGCGCCGCGGTCAGCCAGCCGCTGGCGATCAGGCCGCCGAACGGGCCGTTCGAGGCAGCGGCGGGATCGGTGTGGAAATCCTGGGGGTCGTAGCGCCCGGCGAATTCCATGATCTCGGCTTCGCCAACCGGGAGATCGCCAAACTCGTAAGTCGCCCCGACCAGGTAATCCTCGAAGTAGCGATCGTCGATCGGGCTCTGGAAACTCGCTGTGCTCATGGTTTTCCTCTCGCTCCCGGCTTCTGAAGGCAGCATAGCGGGCTCAAAAATCGTAGCCGTAGGACTTGATGATCGCTCGGGCGGGGGCGCTCTTCAGGTAAGCCATCAGCGCCCGGGCGGCCGGCTTGTCCTTGGCCCTGGCCAGGATGACCGCGTCCTGGCGTATCGGCCGATAGAGCCCGGCCGGCACGACCCACAGCGAGCCAGACTGGGTCAGCTTGCCGCTCCGATACAGGCTGGAGAGCGCGACGAAACCGAGTTCCGCATTGCCGGAAGCGACGAACTGATAGGCCTGGGTGATGTTCTCGCCCTGGACCAGCCTGGGACGCAGGCGGGCTTGCAGGCCGAGCCGCCCGATCACCGCCAGAGCGGCGGCGCCGTAGGGCGCGGTCTCGGGATTGGCGATCGCCAGGTGGGCGAAATCGCCCTCGCCCAGCACCCGTCCGCCGGCATCGACATAGCCGGGCCTCGCGCTCCACAGCGCCAGTTTCCCGACCGCGTAGGTGAACTCCGAATCCGGCAGCGCCAGGCCGGCCTGCACCAGCCGCTGCGGCGTCTCCCGGTCCGCCGAGAGCAGGACGTCGAAGGGCGCCCCATTCCTGATCTGCGCGTACAGTCCGCGCGTCGCGCCGGGGGTGAGCAGCAATTTCGTGCCCTTGTCCCGCTCGAAATTCGCAGCCAGCTGCTGCAGCGGCACGATGAAATTGGCGGCGACCGCGATCCGCAGCGTCTCGGCGTGCGCCGCGGCGCCGAAGACCAGCAGCGCCATCAGGGATACGGCATTCATCCGCAGTCGTTTCATCGCAATCGTCCTCGCGTCTAAGGTTTCGTCGGCCGTCGTGCCCGTCGTACATCGGTGCCCGGACATGTTAGCGAGTACCGGGAAGGCCGACAATATGTAACATATTCCATATTGCGCTAAAAGCGTTTTGTATCATATCTTTCCTGTTCCGAGCATTGCCGCAGACTCCACAGGGAAATCCACCATGAGCAGCGCAGCCACCACCGGCATCCGCCACGTCCCGACTTACTGCTATAACTGCGTCTCGGGTCCCGACCTCCTGAGCGTCAAGGTCAAGGACGGCGTCGCCACCGAGATCGGCCCCAACCCCGCCGGATTGGGGCTGCATCCGGCCGACGGCAAGCCCTGCGTCAAGGCCTACGGGCTGATCCAGAAGACCTATCACCCGCACCGGATACTGACGCCGATGAAGCGCAGCAACCCGAACAAGGGCATGGACCAGGATCCGGGCTTCGTGCCGATCTCCTGGGACGAAGCGCTCGACGCCATCGCCGCGAAATTGAGCGATATCCGCTCGCGCGGGATGCTCGATGAGCAGGGGCTGCCGCGCATTGCGGCGACCTTCGGCCACGGCGGCACGCCGGCCAATTACATGGGCACCTTCCCGGCCTTTCTCGCTGCCCTGGGACCGATCGACTACAGCTTCGGCTCGGGCCAGGGGGTGAAATGCACCCACTCCGAGCACCTCTACGGCGAATACTGGCACCGCGCCTTCACCGTGTCGGCCGACACGCCGAACGCCGACTACATCGTCTCCTTCGGCGCCAACGTCGAGGTCACCGGCGGCGTCTGCGCCGCCGCGCGCCACGCCGCGGCGCGCGTCCGCGGCATCAAGCGCGTCCAGATCGAGCCGCATCTCTCGGTCACCGCCGCGGCCTCGGCCGAGTGGATACCGATCAAGCCGAAGACCGATCCGGCCTTCATGTTCGCCATGATCCACGTCATGCTGCACGAGCACCCGCGCGAGCGGCTGGATCTCGCCTGTCTGCGCGACATGACCTCCTCGCCCTACCTGGTCGGGCCGCACGGCTACTACCTGCGCCATCCCGAGAGCGGCAAGCCGCTGCTCTGGGACGTCCGCCGCGGCGCCGCTGTCCCGCACGACACGCCGGAGACCGAACCCCTGCTGGAGGGCAGCGTGCGCGTCGATCACGCGGTCGAGGTCGGGCCGGACGGAGAGCACTGGGACTGCGACGGGGTGACGGCCGACACCGCCTTCTCGAAGCTGGTGGCGCACATGCAGCCTTACAGCCCGGAATGGGCGGCGGCGATCTGCGAAGTGCCGGCGGCGAAGATCCGAACCATCGTCGGCGAATTTCTCGACCACGCCTGCGTCGGCCAAACGACGGACATCGACGGCGTCGCCCTGCCCCACCGCCCGGTCGCGGTGACCCTGGGCAAGACGGTGAACAACGGCTGGGGCGCCTTCGAGTGCTGCTGGTCGCGCACCGTGCTGGCGGTGCTGGTCGGCGCGCTGGAGGTGCCCGGCGGCACGCTGGGCACCACGGTGCGGATCAACAAGCCGCACGATAACCGGCACCAGAGCGTCGAGCCCGGCCCCGACGGCTTCATGTTGAACAAGCTCAATCCGACCGAGAAGACCACCTGGGTGAAGAAGCCCGCCGGACGCAACGCCCATCGCACCCTGGTGCCCCTGTCGGGCAACGCCGGCGCCTGGAGCCAGGCGCTCGGTCCCACCCACCTGGCCTGGATGTTCCAGAACATGACGCCGGATAACTGGCCGGAATCGACCAAGCCGGAAATCTGGATCGCCTATCGCACCAATCCGGCGATCTCCTTCTGGGATACCCACGCCCTGGCCGAGACCATCGCCCGATTCCCCTTCACCGTGTGCTTCGCGTTCACCCCGGACGAGACCAATCACATGGCCGACATCCTGCTGCCCGACGCCACCGATCTGGAAGCGACGCAATTGATCCGCCTGGGCAAGACCAAGTACATGGAGCAGTACTGGCAGCACCAGGGCTTCGTCCTGCGCCAGCCGGCGGTAGCGCCTGCGGGAGAAGCGCGCGACATGACCTGGGTGTCCACCGAGCTGGCGCGCCGCACCGGGCTGCTCGCCGACTACAACGCGGCGATCAACCGCGGCGCTTGCGGCGTCAAGCTGAAGACCGAGCAGCGCGACTTTTCGCTCGACCCCGGCCGGGCGCACTCGGTCGACGAGATCTGGAACGCGGCGTGCAAGGCCGCCAGCCACGAATTGACCGGCGGCGAGGAGATCCGCGACCTCGACTGGTTCAAGGAGCACGGACTGCTGGCGCGGCCGTTCAAGCAGACCCAGTGGTATCTCACCCCCACCCTCAAGCGCCACGGCCTGCGCTTCGAACTGCCCTACCAGGAGCGCCTGATGCGCTCCGGCCGCGAGCTGGCCAAGCGCATGCACGAGGCCGGCATCCACTGGTGGGACAGGCAGCTCGAGGAGTACCAGGCATTGCCGGTGTGGCACGACTTCCCCGGCATGTGGGAGGAAGACCTGGTGCGCCGCGGCCACCGGCCGGAGGATTTCCCCTTCTGGCTGATCGCCACCAAGAGCATGCAGTATCACTCCGGCGGCAACGTCGCGATCCAGTTGATGGACGAGCTGTCGCAGAACATCCGCGGCCACCAGGGCGTGATGATCAATACCCGCACCGCGGAGCGGCTGGGGATCGAGGACGGCGACCTGCTGGAGATCAACTCGGTGATCGGTTCGACCCGGGGTCCGGCGATTCCGATCCAGGGCATCCGTCCCGACACCCTGGTCATCGTCGGCCAGTTCGACCACTGGGCGACGCCCTACGCCAAGGATCTCAAGGCGCCCAGCCTCAACACCATCGCCCCGATGTCGATCGAACTGACCGACGCCACCGGCTCCGGCGCCGACGTGGTGCGCGTCGCCTTGCGCCGGCTCGGGCCAGGCGGCTCCTGAGGCGGAAGACCATGGGCAGCATCGATACCCTGTTGGGCGACGGGCAGGAAACGGCCGGAATGCGCCAGGTCGGCGCCATGCGCGTCCCGGCCGCAGGCCAGGCGGCGGTGGAAGATCGCTGCTGGCTGCTCGAGGAGCAGGCGCTGTTCATCGAGGTGGCTGAAGTCGGCCTGTACACGCTGATGTGGACGCGCACCGACACCGCCGCCGCATCGGGTTTCCTGCCGGATATCGGCGTTCTGGGCGATGTGCCCGAACCCGATGCGCTGGCCCTGACCATCGGCTTTCTGCTGACCGAGGGCATGATCGGGGGCCTGGATGACATCGCGGAGCTGGCGATCTGCCCGGAAGCGCACGAGGTGGTGCGCGTGCGGCTCGCCCGTCCGGCGCAAGTTCGCACCAACCGCCAGGGCGGCTTCGTCGCCAGTTCCTGCGGCGCCTGCGGCCCGGTGGGGGGCGTCGCCGACCTGCGCGCCGGATTGAGTCCGGTCGGCGACGCGCTGCGCATCGAACCGCGCCAGCTGCAGCGTTTGATGGCGGCGATGGAGGCCAGACAACGCTTGTTCAACCGCACCGGCGGCGCGCACGCCGCGGCGGTGTTCTCGCCCGGGGCCGAGATCCTCGCGACGGCCGAGGATCTCGGCCGGCACAACGCCCTGGACAAGGCGATCGGCCAGTGCCTGCTGCGCGGGCGGGCCACCGCGGGCGGCGGCGTCCTGATGTCCGGCCGGGTCAGCCTGGAGATGATCGTCAAGGCGGCGCGCGCCGGGATCGAGCTGGTCGCCGCCGTCTCGGCGCCCTCCTCGCTCGCCGTCGAAGCCGCGGCGGCGCTCGACATCACCCTCTGCGGCTTCGTCCGCGACGGCCGCTCGACCGCCTTCAGCCAGCCCCGGCGCTTGCTCTGGACCGGCCCTTGATTATGCCCCGGCAAACATATCGCTTTATTTCCTATTGTTTGGTTTCCAACAATTGTCTATGATATGGGCTGAGCTCACACCAAGGAGAATGCGCCATGAAGACGATCGTTCCGATCCGGGTCAACGGTCAGCTGCGCGAGGAAGCGGTTCCGGACAACCTGCTCTTGATCGACTATCTGCGCGACACGTTGCACCTGACCGGTACCAAGCAGGGCTGCGACGGCGGCGAATGCGGCGCGTGCACCGTGCTGGTCGATGGCCAGCCCAGGCTGGCCTGCCTGACGCTCGCCGCCTCGGTCGCCGGCAGCCACGTCGAGACCGTCGAATCGCAGGTCAAGAACGGCCGCCTGTCGCGCCTGCAGCAGGCCTTCCACGAAAAGCTGGGCGCCCAGTGCGGCTATTGCACGCCGGGCATGATCATGGCGTCCGAAGCCCTGCTGCGCCGTAACCCCGAGCCCTCCGAGGAGGAGATCCGGGCGGCGCTGGCCGGCAACGTCTGCCGCTGCACCGGCTACGTCAAGATCATCGAGGCGGTGCAAGCCGCCAGCGCCGCCGAAGAGGTGGCGTCATGAACCCGATCATGCAGAAGGGCGCCGGTAGCCGCATCCCCCTGGTCGACGGCATCGAGAAGGTCACCGGTCGCGCCCGCTACACCGCCGACCTGTTCGCACCCGAGGCGCTGGCCGGACGCATCTATCGCAGCCCTCACGCCCACGCCGAGATTCTGGAACTGGATCTCTCCGCGGCGCTGGCGCTGCCCGGCGTCGTGGCCATCGTCACCGGCGAGGATTGCGCCCATCCCTACGGCGTTCTGCCGATCTCGGAGAACGAATTCCCGATGGCGCGCGGCCGCGTGCGCTACATCGGCGAGCCGGTGGCGGCGGTGGCGGCGGTGGACGACGCCACCGCGGCAAAGGCGATCGGCCTGATCCGCATGAGGGTGCGCGAGCTGCCGGCCTACTTCAACGCCGCCGACGCGCGCGCGCCGGACGCCGTGCTGCTGCACGAGAACCGCGCCGGCAACCTGGAGCGCGAGGTGCACAACGAGTTCGGCGACACCGCCGCCGGCTTCGCCGGCGCCGACCTGGTGCGGGAGGAAACCTTCCACTGCGCCGAGGTCACCCACGTGCCGATGGAGACCAACGCCGCGATGGCCGCCTACGATCCGGAGCGCGACCAGCTGACCTTCCATTCGGTGACCCAGGTGCCCTATTACGTGCACCTGTCGCTGGCGCGCTGCATGAACCTCGACACCTCGCGCATCCGCGTCATCAAGCCCTTCGTCGGCGGCGGCTTCGGCGCCCGCGTCGAGGTGCTCAACTTCGAGATGGTCTGCGGCATCCTGGCGCGCGCCGCGCGCGGCACGGTGCGGATGAAGCTCTCCCGCGAGGAGACCTTCCTCACCCACCGCGGCCGGCCCGAGACCGACATCCGCATCAAGGTCGGCTTGACGCGCGAGGGCAAGATCACCGCCTGCGAAATGGAGCAGACCCAGCGCGGCGGCGCCTTCGCCGGCTACGGCATCGTCACCATCCTCTACTCCGGCGCGCTGCTGAACGGCCTCTACGACATTCCCGCGGTGAAGTACGACGGCTACCGCGTCTATAGCAACACCCCGCCGTGCGGCGCCATGCGCGGCCACGGCACGGTCAATTCGCGCTTCGCCTTCGAGGCCCTGCTCGATACCATGGCCAAGGAGTTGGGACTCGATCCGATAGCGGTGCGGCGCAAGAACCTGCTGGTCGCGCCCACCGACACCATCAACGGCCTCAAGGTCATGTCCTACGGCCTGCCCGACTGCCTCGACCGGGTGGAACAGGCCAGCGGCTGGAAGGCGCGCATCGGCAAATTGCCCAAGGGCCACGGGCTGGGCATCGCCTGCTCGCACTTCGTCAGCGGCTCGGCCAAACCCATCCACTTCACCGGCCAGCCCCACGCCACCATCATCCTGAAGCTGGACTTCGACGCCGGCATCACCATCCTGACCGGCGCCGCCGACATCGGCCAGGGCTCGTCCACCGTCATCACCCAGGCGGTGGTGGAGGTACTCGGCGTCGACTACGGCCGGGTCAGGGTGATCGCCAACGACTCGGCGATCACCCCCAAGGACAACGGCTCCTATTCCTCGCGCGTCACCTTCATGGTCGGCAACGCCGCGATCGACGCGGCGGAAAATCTCAAGAAGATCCTGATCGAGGCCGCGGCGCGGCGCCTGCAGGTGGAGCCCGCGCGGGTGGACTGTCTGGGCGAAGCCTACTGCGTCGCTGGTGAGCCCGACCGCGTGGTCGGCTTCAACGAGGTGGTGAAGGAAGCCCTGGTCGCCACCGGCATGCTCAGCGTCAAGGGCACCTACACCTGCCCGGTGGAATTCCAGGGCGGCAAGCACCGGGGCGGGGCGGTCGGCTCGACCATGGGCTTTTCCTACGCCGCGACGGTGGTCGAGGTCAAGGTCGACGAGGAACTGGGCAAGGTCGAGGTGGTGAAGGTGTGGACCGCACTCGATTGCGGCTTCGCCATCAATCCGCTCTCGGTCGAGGGCCAGATCCACGGCAGCGTCTGGATGGGCATGGGCCAGGCGCTGTCGGAAGAGACCCTCTACAAGGACGGCCGGCACATCGCCGCCAGCGTGCTCGACTACCACGTGCCGACGATCATCGAGTCGCCCGACATCGAGGTGCATATCGTCGAGAGCATCGATCCGAACGGGCCCTTCGGCGCCAAGGAGGCGAGCGAGGGCTCGCTCGCCTCGATGCCGCCGGCCATCGTGGCGGCGGTATACAACGCCATCGGTCTCAAGCTCACCGAACTGCCGCTGACCCCGGACCGGGTGCTCGATGCGCTCACCGGCCGGCGCCGGCCCGGTGCGCGGCGCAAGGAACAGGCCGTGGAAAGGGAGGCCGCCTGATGGAGACCTTGCCCGATTTCCGCCTGCTCCGTCCGAATTCGATCAATGACGCGGTCACCGCGCGCGGCGCGTCGGCTGATGCGCGCTATCTCGCCGGCGGCACCGACCTATTGACCAACATGCGCCGAGGGCTGGTGTCGGCCCAGACGCTGATCGACCTGGGCGCCATCGACGAGCTGCGCCGCCTCGCCGTCGATGACGGGGGATTCACCATCGGCGCCGGCGTCACCCTGGAGAAGCTCGCCGCGCATCCGATGGTGATCGCCGAGTATACGGCGCTGGCCGAAGCGGCGCTCTCCATCGCCGGGCCGACCCATCGCGCCGTCGGCACCGTCGGCGGCAACCTTTGCCTGGACACGCGCTGCCGCTTCTACAACCAGAGCGAGCCCTGGCGCGCCGGCAACGACTACTGCATGAAGATCGCCGGCGACGCCTGCCGCGTGGCGCCCAAGGCCGACCGCTGCTACGCCGCCTTCAGCGGCGATCTGGCGCCGGCGCTGATGGTGCTGGGCGCCGTCGCCGAGATCGCCGGACCGGCGGGCAGGCGGCGCATGCCGCTGGCCGAAGTCTACGCCGACGACGGCATCCGCTATCTCTCCCTGGCGCCGGAAGAGTTGCTGGTTTCGGTGCGGCTGCCGGCGGCCAACGGGCTGCGCTCCGGCTACGAAAAGATCCGGGTGCGCGGCGCCGTCGATTTTCCGCTGGCGGGCGTCGCCGTGGCCTTGAGATTCGAGGGTGGCCACGCGACCGATCTCTCCGTCGCGGTCACCGGCACCGACTCCCGTCCGGTCTTGATCACCGGCTTGGGCGGTCTTACGGGCGCCGACGATCAGGCCGCGATCGAGAAGCTGCTGAGAAAGCAGGTCGGCCCGATGGAAACCGCGATCACGCCGGCACCCTATCGCCGCCGGGCCGTGCCGGTCCTGGCGAAGCGGCTGATAGCGCGATTGCTGGCTGGCGCGGACTAAGCCATGGCTAAGGGATGATCGCCAGGAAATACGTCTATCTGATCGCCCTGGCCAGAGAGCAGCACTTCGGCAGAGCCGCCGCCAGCTGCCATATCTCGCCATCGACGCTGTCCGCGGCGCTGCGCGACCTGGAGGCCGAGCTCGGCGTCACCGTCGTCGAGCGCGGCCAGCGCTTCGCCGGACTCACCCAGGAGGGACGCTGCGTGGTCGAATACGCGCAGCGCATGGCGGCCGACGCCAGCGGCCTGAAGCAGAGGCTGGCGCAATTGCGCGAAGGATTGAGCGGACGGCTGCGCCTGGGCGTGATCCCGACCGCCCTGACGGCCGTCGCCTCGCTCACCGCCGCCTTCTCGCGGCGACACCCGCTGGTCACCGCCGAGGTGCTGTCGCTCGCCACCCAGGAGATCCTCGCCCGTCTGCGCAACTTCGAACTGGATGCCGGCATCGTCTATATCGACTCGGGGGGAGCCGAAGATCTCACCACCACGCCGATCTGGCGGGAGAACCACGTGCTGATCACCGGCGCCGGGAGCATATTCGCGGGCCGCGGCAGCCTGAGCTGGAAGGAGGCGGGCCGGACACCGCTGTGCCTGCTGACCTCGGACATGCAGAACCGCAAGACCATCGACCGGGTGTTCGCGAATATCGGCTGCCGCCCCGAGCCGACGCTGGAGACCAATTCGATCGTCAGCGTCCTCGCCCACGTGTGCACAGGCTCGTGGTCCTCCATCGTGCCCAAGAGCGTGCTCGACCTGATCGGGACGCCGCGGGACATCCGGGTGCTGGCGCTCGTCGAACCCGAAGTCGCCTGGTCGACCGGCCTGGTGACCCTGGTTCGCGAGCCCCGCCCGCCGATGGTCGAGGCGCTGGTCAAGGAAGCCCTGACGCTGAACGACGCGTTCGGAAAAGACGAATGGGCGTGCGCTATTTCTTGATTCAAATCCCCTGCGCTTAGCGCTACTGTGCTCTCCGACTGGCACAAGCGGAGGCAAGAAATGTCGGCAAAACTCGCTGCGGTGGAGCACATCAAGGCGATCATCGAGCAGTGGCGAACGGCTCCCGGAGCGCTGCTGCCTATCCTGCACGGCATCCAGGACCAACTCGGCCACGTCCCCGCGGCGGCCGTGCCGCTGATCGCCGCGGCCCTCAAGCTGTCGCGCGCCGAGGTGCATGGCGTCATCAGCTTCTACCACCACTTCCGGCAGCAGCCGCCCGGCCGCCACGTCGTCCGGATCTGTCGCGCCGAGGCCTGCCAGGCGGTCGGCGCCGAGGCGCTGGCTGCGCACGCGCAAGTCGCGCTGGGCTGCGATTTTCATCACACCGGCGAGGACGGCGAGTACCGCCTGGAGCCCGTCTACTGCCTGGGGCAATGCGCCCGCGGCCCGGCCGTGATGATCGACGACGAGCCGCACGCGCTGGTGACGCCGGCCAGGTTCGACGCGCTGACGGCAGCGACGCGGGGCGGCAAATGACGCTCACCGTCTTCGTGCCGCGCGACTCTACCGCGCTCGCCCTGGGCGCCGACGCCGTCGCCGCGGCCCTGCAAGCCGAAGCCCGGCGACGGGGAGTGCCCATCCGCCTGGTGCGCAACGGCTCGCGCGGCCTGTTCTGGCTCGAGCCCCTGGTGGAGATCGCCTCGCCGGCGGGGCGGATCGCCTTCGGCCCGGTGACGCCGGAGGACATCCCCGGCCTGATCGAAACGCGCTTCTCGAGCGCCCATCCGCGCTGCCTGGGTGCGACCGAGGAGATCCCCTATCTCAAGCGGCAGCAGCGGCTCACCTTCGCCCGGGTCGGCATCACCGATCCGCTGTCGCTCGCCGACTACCTCGCGCACGATGGCTATCGCGGCCTGACCCGGGCGCTGGAACTCGACCCCGCGGCGATCGTCGGGGAGGTGGCCGACGCCGGCCTGCGCGGCCGCGGCGGCGCCGCCTTCCCGACCGGCGTCAAGTGGCGGACGGTGCTGGCGACAAGTGCCGAACAGAAATACGTGGTGTGCAACGCCGACGAGGGCGACTCGGGCACGTTTTCCGACCGCATGGTGATGGAGGACGATCCCTTCATGCTGATCGAGGGCATGAGCATCGCGGGCCTCGCCGTCGGCGCGACGCGCGGCTTCATCTACGTGCGCTCGGAGTATCCGCACGCCATCGCCGCGCTCGATCAGGCCATCGGGATCGCGACGGACAACGGCTACCTCGGCGACGATATTCTGGATTCCGGCAAGTCCTTCCGCATCGAGGTGAGAAAGGCCGCCGGCGCCTACGTCTGCGGCGAGGAGACGGCGCTGCTGGAGAGCCTGGAGGGCAGGCGCGGGATCGTCCGCGCCAAGCCGCCGCTGCCGGCGGTCAGCGGACTGTTCGGCCGGCCGACGGTGATCAACAACGTCATCTCGCTGGCCACCGTGCCCATCATCCTCGCCCGCGGCGCGAACTTCTACCGGGACTACGGCGTCGGCCGCTCGCGCGGCACCCTGCCCTTCCAGCTGGCCGGCAACGTCCTGCGCGGCGGCCTGGTCGAGCGGGCCTTCGGCCTCACCCTGCGCGAGCTGGTCCACGACTTCGGCGGCGGCACCCGGAGCGGCCGCCCGATCCGCGCGGTCCAGGTCGGGGGGCCCCTGGGCGCCTACCTGCCCGAGAGCCAATTCGACACCATCCTCGACTACGAGGCCCTGGCAAACCGGGGTGCGGTGCTCGGCCACGGCGGCGTGGTGCTGTTCGACGACGGTGTAGACATGGCCCGCCAGGCGCGTTACGCGATGGAATTCTGCGCCATCGAATCCTGCGGCAAGTGCACGCCGTGCCGCATCGGCTCGACCCGCGGGGTCGAGCTCATCGACCGGATCATCAGCGGCGATTCACCGCGGATCGGGCAACAGATTGCGCTGCTGCGCGATCTCTGCGCCACGATGACGCACGGCTCGCTGTGCGCCATGGGCGGCATGACCCCCTATCCGGTGCTCTCGGCGCTTGATCATTTCCCCGAAGACTTCGGCCTCGCGGAGTCGGCCTCGAAGTTGCCAACCCGGGCCGCATGATCCTAAGGAGCCACGCATGACAGAAACCGATTTCGGCACGCCGTCGCGCGTCTCGGACGAGCAGCTCACCCTGGAGATCGACGGCATCGCGGTCAGCGTCCCGGCGGGGACATCGGTGATGCGCGCCGCCGTGCTGGCGGGGGTGAGCGTGCCCAAGCTGTGCGCCACCGACAGCCTCGAACCCTTCGGCGCCTGCCGCCTCTGCCTGGTCGAGATCGAGGGGAGGCGGGGCTATCCCGCCTCATGCACGACGCCGGCGGAGACCGGGATGAGGGTCCGCACCCAGTCCGAGAAGCTCGCCCAGCTGCGCCGCGGCGTCATGGAACTGACCATCTCCGACCACCCGCTCGACTGCCTGAGCTGTGCCGCCAACGGCAACTGCGAACTGCAGACCATGGCCGGCGTGGTCGGCTTGCGCGAGGTGCGCTACGGCATGGACGGCGCCAATCACTTCGACGCCGAAGCCGCGGCCCCGGTAGACGAATCCAACCCCTACTTCAGCTACGATCCCGCCAAGTGCATCGTCTGCAACCGCTGCGTGCGCGCCTGCGAGGAGACCCAGGGCAGCTTCGCGCTGAGCATCTCCGGCCGCGGCTTCGCTTCGCGCGTCTCGCCGGGACAGAGCCAGTCCTTCATGGATTCGGAATGCGTCTCCTGCGGCGCCTGCGTGAACGCCTGCCCGACCGCCACGCTCTCCGAGAAGACGCTGATCCGGATGGGGCAGGCGGAGCACAGCGTGCTCACCACCTGCGCCTATTGCGGCGTCGGCTGCGCCTTCAGCGCCGAAATGCAGGGCGACCAAGTGGTGCGCATGGTGCCGCACAAGGACGGCCGCGCCAACGAGGGCCACGCCTGCGTCAAGGGCCGCTTCGCCTGGGGCTACGCCAGCCACCGGGACAGGATGCTGAAGCCGATGATCCGCGCCAGGATCTCCGATCCCTGGCGCGAGGTGTCCTGGGACGAGGCGCTGGCTCACGCCGCAGCCGAGTTCCGCCGCATCCAGGCGAAATACGGGATCCATTCGATCGGCGGCCTGAGCTCTTCGCGCTGCACCAACGAGGAGACCTATCTAGTCCAGAAGCTGGTGCGCGCCGCTCTCGGCAACAACAACGTCGATACCTGCGCCCGGGTCTGCCATTCGCCGACCGGCTACGGTCTCAAGCAGACGCTGGGCGAGTCGGCGGGCACCCAGAGCTTCAAGTCGATCGAGCAGAGCGACGTGATCATGGTCGTCGGCGCCAACCCCACCGACGGCCACCCGGTGTTCGCCTCGCGCCTGAAGAGACGGGTGCGCCAGGGGGCCAAGCTGATCGTCATCGATCCGCGCGCCATCGAACTGGTGGACTCCCCGCACGTCAGCGCCGAGCACCATCTGAAGCTGCGTCCCGGCACCAATGTTGCGGTGCTCACCGCCTTGGCCCACGTGATCGTGAGCGAGGACCTGCTGGCGCAGGACTTCATCGCCGAGCGCTGCGAGGCGCAATCCTTTGCCGACTGGCGCGAATTCGTCGCCCGCCCGGAAAATTCTCCGGAAGCCGTCGCCGCCGTCTGCGGCGTGCCGGCCGGGGAGCTGCGCGCCGCGGCGCGACTGTTTGCCGGCGCCGGCAAAGCCGGACGCCACAACGCGGCGATCTACTACGGTCTGGGCGTCACCGAACACGCCCAGGGCTCGACCGCCGTGATCGCCATCGCCAATCTGGCGATGGCCACCGGCAACGTCGGCCGCGAGGGGGTCGGCGTCAATCCGCTGCGCGGCCAGAACAACGTCCAGGGTTCGTGCGACATGGGCTCCTTCCCGCACGAGCTGCCGGGCTACCGCCACGTCTCCGACGACGCCACCCGCAGCCTGTTCGAGGCGCACTGGGGGGTCACGCTTCTGGCCGAACCGGGCCTGCGCATCCCCAACATGTTCGAGGCGGCGCACGACGGCAGCTTCAAGGGCCTCTACTGCCAGGGCGAGGACATCGCCCAGTCCGACCCGAACACCCAGCACGTGACCGAGGCGCTGGCAGCGATGGAGTGCGTGGTGGTGCAGGATCTGTTCCTCAACGAGACGGCGAAATACGCCCACGTCTTCCTGCCCGGATCGTCGTTCCTGGAAAAGGACGGCACCTTCACCAACGCCGAGCGGCGCATCTCGCGCGTGCGCAGGGTCATGGCCCCCAAGGCCGGCCGGGCGGACTGGGAGACCACGATGGCGCTGGCCAATGCGCTGGGTTATCCGATGCACTACCAGCACCCCGCGGAAATCATGGCCGAGATCGCCGCCCTGACACCCAGCTTCGCCGGCGTCAGCTACGACAAGCTGGAGCGCCTGGGCAGCCTCCAATGGCCGTGCAACGACGCGGCACCCGAGGGCACGCCGACCATGCACGTCGAGGCTTTCGTGCGCGGCCGGGGGAAGTTCATCATCACCCAGTACCTGCCGACCGACGAGAAGGTGACGCGCAAGTTCCCGCTGCTGCTCACCACCGGCCGCACCCTCTCCCAGTACAACGTCGGCGCCCAGACCCGGCGCACCGAGAACCTCAGCTTCTATAGCGAGGACCTGCTCGAGATCCACCCGCACGACGCCGAACAGCGCGGCATCGAGGACGGCGACTGGGTCGGCATCCAGTCGCGCGCGGGGGGGACCGTGCTGCGCGCGACGATCACCGGACGGATCCAGCCCGGCGTGGTCTATACCACCTTCCACTTTCCCGAATCCGGCGCCAACGTGATCACCACCGACAACTCCGACTGGGCGACCAACTGCCCCGAGTACAAGGTGACGGCGGTGGAACTGGTTCGCGTCGGCCAGCCGTCCGAATGGCAGCAGAACTACCGCCGCTTCAACCAGGAACAGTTGCGCCTGGCCGCGCGCGTCGAAGAGGGCCCCCTGCGATGAACATCGGCAATCTCGTCAAGATGGCCAACCAGATCGGCGCATTTTTCGAAGCGATGCCCGACCGCGCCCAAGCCGTGGCGGACGTCGCCGCCCACCTGCAACGCTCCTGGGAACCGCGGATGCGCGCCGCCCTGCTCGACCACCTGGACGGGCAAGACGGCGGCGATCTCAAGGCGATCGTGCGCGAGGCAGTGATCGCCCATCGCGGCGCCCTGGCGCCCGATCCCGCCCCGGCGGACGCGCGCAGCTAGCGCCGGAAGCGGGTCGGGGTCGCCGCCTAGGCCACCGGGCCCCGGGCGCGCGGCGTCGGGGGAGTCACCGCGTCTTATAACCATATATATATCCATGTTAATATTCGCCGCCTCAAGCAAGGGGCAGGCGTCCACCGATCACGGAGAGACGGCGCGGCCTTCCATTACCGCAAGATGGGGGAGAAGGGCATGTTTTTCGGATCAGGCCGCGCGCGCATCGAGGAACTTGGGCAGCGCCTGGCGCAGGAAGCCCGGCGCAACTCGGATCTGGAGCAGCAGCTGGCCGACGCCCGTCAGGAGATTCGGGCGCTGGAGACATCGGCGGCAGCGCTGCGCGATGAGATGGACAAGTGCCAGCGCATCTACCAGACCATGCAATCCTTCGAGGAGTCCTTCGTCGAGATTCAGCGCTCCCAGTTGGCGATCGCCAACCTGATGAAGGAGGAAAAGCGCGACGCCGTCCAGGCGTCCGAGGTCTCCCAGAACAATCAGGCGGCGATCGAAACCATCTCCGGCAACATGCAGACGATGTCCGAAGATTCCCAGCAGATGTCCGGCAAGGTCGACGGGCTCTCCGAGCGGGCCAGCCAGATCGGCGGCATCGTCCAGTTGATCAAGGAAATCGCCGACCAGACCAATCTGCTGGCCTTGAACGCCGCCATCGAGGCGGCCCGCGCCGGCGAACAGGGACGCGGTTTCGCGGTGGTCGCGGACGAGGTGAGAAAGCTCGCCGAACGGACGACCAAGGCCACCCGCGAGATATCGACATTGGTGTCGAGCATCCAGCAGGAAACCAGCCTCACCCGCGACCAGATGGAACAATGGACGCAAAAGACCCAGGGCTTCCGTCAGGAGGGCCTGGACGCCACCCAGGGCATGGAGCGGCTGCTGGCGCTGTCTCGCTCGATGGAGGGGACGATCGCCGCCTCGGCGCTGAGGAGCTTCGTCGAGGTCGCCAAGGTCGACCACCTGGTGTACAAATTCGAGATCTACAAGGTCTTCATGGGCCTCTCCGAGAAGCAGGCCGGCGACTTCACCGACCACCAGCATTGCCGGCTCGGCAAGTGGTATTACGAGGGCGAGGGCAGGGACTGCTACTCCAAGATGGACGGCTACCGGGAGGTGGAGGAGCCGCACCGACGCTTCCACGACAGCGGCATGCTGGCGATCCAGCGCTTCCGCGAGGGTGGGACCATCAAGGGCTTCGAGGCGATCGACGCGATGGAATCGGCGAGCATGGCGGTGCTGGCGGCATTGGAGCGCATCGCGGCCTGCGGCGAGAATGACCGTTCGGCGCTATGCCACTCCGGCTGACGGCGCCGATCTGACCGCCGGCGGCTGATCAAGGATGGGACTCGATCCGCGCACCCTGGTGATCAGCGCCTCTCTGTCGGCACTGCTGATGGCGGTCGTCTTCTTCTTTCAGGCCAGGAGCTTTCCCCAGCGCATTCGCGGCCTGCGCGAATGGGGTTTCGCCTTCGTCACCATTTTCGCGGCGACCATGCTGATCGGGCTGCGCGGCCGGGTCCCGGATTTCGCCTCCATCGTGTTCGCCAACGTCGCCCTGCAAGCCGGCTATCTCACCTGCTTCGTCGGTCTGCGCCGGTTCAGGGAGCGCCGCGTCGATTTCCGGCCGCTGGTCGCGCTGCTCGCGCTGAATTTCCTGCTGCTGCTGTACTTCCTGTACGTGAAGAATAGTCTCGAGGCCCGCACCGCGGTCGTCACCTCGAGCAACATCCTGATCTGCGGCGCCTGCCTGACCACCGTTTGGCGGGGACGGCCGACGGCCACGCTGCGTTTTGGCGAGGTTTTCACGCTTGTCTTCATCGTCGCCGCGGCGAGTGTCGCGGCGCTCCGGGGAGCGATCGCGATCTGGATAGACCCGAACCTGAACGACGTGATGGCCGCGACCGGGATCCAGAGTTTCGACACCGCCGCGGGCGCCCTATGCATCTTCGCCCTGGCGATCGGACTGGTGCTGATGGCCTACGATCGGCTCAAGGACGAACTAGAGTATCTCGTCCGGCACGATTACCTGACCGGCACCCTGACCCGGGGCACCTTCTTCGACCTGGTCGAGGCCGAGCTCAGCCGATCGCAGCGTTCGCATTGCGCGCCGGCGCTGCTGGTGCTCGACCTCGACCACTTCAAGCGGGTCAACGACAGCCACGGACATCAGGTCGGGGATCAGGTGCTGCGGCAGTTCGCCCAGGTGGTCCAAGCCTGCCTCCGCCGCCAGGATCTTTTCGGCCGCTTCGGCGGCGAGGAGTTCCTGGTGCTGCTGCCCGATACCACCCTTGAAGCCGCGAGAGCCGCGGCCAGGCGCATCTGCGCCGCCGTTGCCGACTCCTGCGTCAGCGGCGCGGCCAGCGGCGTTCGCTATACCGTCAGCATCGGCGTCGCCACCGCCGCCGCCGGGACCGGCGTCGAGCAGCTGCTGCGTCAGGCCGACGAAGCGCTGTACCGGGCCAAGTCCAGGGGCCGCAACCGGGTCGAGCTGGCCGCCTGAGCGGCCGCCAGCGCTCAGGCCAGGGAACGATCCACCACTTCCGACACGTCGCGCGACAGCCCGGGGTGGGACCGCAGCGTCTCCAGCGCCGCCCGGGCGTGCGCCTGGCGCCCGGCATCGAACCGGCGCCAGCGGTCGAAGCAGCGCACGAGCCGGGAGGCGACCTGGGGATTGATGGCGTCCACGCGCAGGGTCTGCGCGGCCAGGAAGCGGTAGCCGGCGCCGTCGGCGGCGTGGAAGCGGACGTGGTTGGCGCCGAAGCCGCGCAGCAGCGCATAGACCTTGTTCGGGTTGCGCAAGTCGAATGACGGGTGCTCGACCAGGCGCATCACCTCGGCCAGCGTCCCGGGCCTGCTGCTCGCGGCCTGCACCAGCAGCCACTTGTCCAGCACCAGCGCCTCGTGCCGCCAACGACCATGAAAGTCGTCGAGCGCCAGCCGCCGCTCAGGCCCCTCGCTCTGGGCCAGGGCGGAGAGCGCGGCAAAACGGTCGGTCATGTTGTCGGCCGTCTGGTATTGACGCAGGGCCAGCGCGCGCCCAGCCGCCGTGTCCGCAGCCGTCAGGTAAGCCAGGCACAGGTTGCGCAGCGCGCGCCGGCCGGCATCGGCCGGCTCGGGCCGGTAGGGGCCGGACGTCGCATACTCCTGATAGCAGCGGGTCAAGCTCGCGCCGAGTTTTTCGGCGAGGTGGCGACGCAGACCCATGCGGGCGGCGTGGAGCGCCTCCGGATCGACCACCTCGAGTCCTTCGGCCAGCGTCGCCTCGGTCGGCAGCGACAACACTTCGGCGGCGAAGGCCGGGTCGTCGCCGGCCTGCGCGAGCACGCGGGCGGCGGCGCGGGCGTAGCCCTCGGGCCAGGTCGGCGTACCGCCGGCACCGACGGCCGCGGTGGCGGCCAGGATCAGGCGGGCGGCCAGGCGCTGGCCGGCCTCCCAACGGTTGAAGGTATCGTTGTCGTGGGCCAGGAGGTGCACCAGCTCCTCGTCGCTATAGGGGAAGTCCAATATCACCGGGGCCGAAAACCCGCGCAGCAATGACGGCACCGGGGCGACGGCCACTTCCTCGAAGACGAACTCCTGCAGGGCGCCGGTCAAGGACAGGACGCGCTCGCCGACGGCGCCGTCCTCCCCGGCCAGGCGCAGCGGCAGGTCGGCGCCGTCGGGTCCGACCAGACCGACGGCGACGGGGATGTGATACGGCTGCTTGCCGGCGGCGCAGCCCTGCGAGAGCCTCAGCACGTAGCGGCGCGCACCCGCGTCGTAGCGGCCGCTGGCCGTCACCCGCGGCGTTCCGGCCTGGTCGTACCAGCGCATGAACTGCCCGAGATCGACGCCCGAAGCATCGGCCATGGCGAGGACGAAATCGTCGCAGGTCACCGCCTGGCCGTCGTGGCGCGCGAAGTAGAGATCCATGCCGCGGCGGAACGCCTCCTTGCCGATCAGCGTCCGGATCATGCGCACCACTTGGGCGCCCTTTTCGTAGACCGTGGCGGTGTAGAAGTTGTTGATCTCCTGGTAGGACGACGGCCGCACCGGATGCGCCATCGGCCCCGCATCCTCGGGGAACTGGGCGGCGCGCAGGTCGCGCACCTCGCGGATGTGGCTGACGGCACGGCCGTGCATGTCGGCGCCGAATTCCTGATCGCGATACACGGTCAGGCCTTCCTTCAGCGACAACTGGAACCAGTCGCGGCAGGTGACCCGGTTGCCGGTCCAGTTGTGGAAATACTCGTGCGCCACGACCCGGTCGATGTTCTCGAAATCGCTGTCGCTGGCGAGGTCCTGCCGGGCCAGGACGTACTTGGTGTTGAAGATGTTGAGGCCCTTGTTCTCCATCGCGCCCATGTTGAAGTCGCCGACCGCGACGATCATGTAGTGGTCGAGATCGCATTCCAGGCCGAAGCTCTCCTCGTCCCAGCGCATCGCCTTCTTCAAGGCCGCCATCGCGTGGCCGCACTGATCGAGCTTGCCCGGCTCGACGTAGATGGCGAGTTCGACCAGGCGCCCGGAACGCGTCCGGTAACTGTCCTTCAACACCTCCAGCCGCGCGGCGACCAGGGCGAAGAGATAGCAGGGCTTGGGGTGAGGGTCCTGCCATCTCGCCCAGTGCCGGCCGCCCGGCTCCTCGCCCGCAGCCACCGGATTGCCGTTGGCCAGCAGCAGCGGCAAGGCATCCTTGTCGGCGTGCAGGGTCACCGTGAACCGCGACATCACGTCGGGACGGTCCGGGAACCAGGTGATGCGGCGGAAGCCCTGGGCCTCGCACTGGGTGACATAGCCGTCGGCGGAGCGGTACAGGCCGGACAGCCGGGTATTGGCGGCCGGCAGAACGTGGGTCACGGTCTCCAGCACGAAAGCGTCGGGCACCCCGGCGATGCTCAGCCGCTTCCGGCCGAGTGAATAACGGTCCGGCGCGAGAGCGGCGCCGTCGATCGCCAGCGCGATCGTCTCCAACTCGTCGCCGTCGAGCTCGAGCGGCGCCTCCCGGTCGCGCGCCGCGGGATTGCGGCGCAGGGCGAGGCGCGTGCCGACCACGACGGACTCTCCCTGGAAATCCACGTCCAGATCGACGTTGTCGACCAGGAAGGCGGGCGGCGTATAGTCCTTGAGCAGTACGGTGTGCGCTGTATCGCTTGTCATCGGGTTTTCCACCAGCAGCGGGCCGGCTCGGGTGCGTAATCTCGAGCGCGTGATTCTACCTCGGGCGCGGCTGCTTGTTCATTTACGGCCTGGGCAGTAAGCTTGCCCCGGCGATTGCCGCGTCATCGCGACCGCCGCGCGGCGATCTTGGATTGCTTCGTCGCTACGCTCCTCGCAATGGCGGCCAAAGGAAGTCCCCGTGGGACGACTGAGATGCACCGTCATTGCGCGGCCGAAGGCCGCGGCGATCGGGGCCCGATGTTTGATGAAATGAGGTGACTGATGGAACCGCAAAGCCGCGAACCGAACGCCCGGCGCAGCCTCCTGATCCGCGCCCTGCTGATGCTGCTGCTGGGCCTCGCCTACCAGCTGGCCGGCACCGTGTTGTTCGTGGTCGCGGTGATCCAGTTCTGCTTCTCCCTGCTGGGCGACGCGCCCAATGCCCGGCTGGCTTCCTTTGGCCGCGGTCTTGGCCGCTACCAAGCGCAGAACGTCGATTTCTTGAGCTTCGCCAGCGAAGACCTGCCCTTCCCCTTCAGCGACTGGCCGTCATGAGCGGAATTCTCGCCGAGCTGCTGCTGATGCTCCTGCTCATCCTGCTGGCCTCGGAACTGTTCACCAACGCCCTGGAGCACCTAGGCGAGCGTCTCGGGATCTCGGAGGGCGTCACCGGTTCGCTCTTCGCCGCGGTCGGCACCGCCCTGCCCGAGACGCTGGTGCCGCTCCTGGCGCTGTTCGCCGGCACGGCCAAGCTCAGCGTCAACGAGGAGATCGGGGTCGGGGCCATCCTCGGCGCGCCGCTGATGCTGTCGACCTTGTCCGTCTGCCTGATGGCGCTGGCCGTCCTGCGCCGCCGCGGCGCGACCGGCCACGTGCGCCCCGAGCGCGGCGGCCTGGTGCGCGACCTCGACTTCTTCCTGATGGCTTTCGCACTCGCCGCCGCGGCCATGTTCATCCCGCACCAAGCCCGCTACGTCCGGGGCGCACTGAGTTTCGCGCTGGTGCTGATCTATTTCGTCTATCTCCTGCTCACCTTGCGGGCGTCGGCGAAGCTGGTCGAGGAGGGACACGGCACCGAGGCCGGCGCCAGGATGCTGCTCGCCAGAATCGGACTGCCCGAAACGCTGCCGACCATCCTGCTGCAGCTCGCGGCGGGCTTGGCGCTCCTGGTTTTCGGCGCCAAGGGCTTCATCCACGGCGTCGAGGGCGCCGCGCAGCTCTTCGGCATATCGGCGCTGCTCTTGTCGCTCTTGATCATCCCGATCGCGACCGAACTGCCGGAAAAGGTGAATAGCATTCTCTGGATCAGGCGCGGCAAGGACACCCTGGCGCTGGGCAACATCACCGGCGCGATGGTCTTCCAGGGCACGCTGCTGCCCGCCATCGGCATCATGCTCACGCCCTGGCAGCCGCGCATCGAGGTGCTGACCGGGATCGTGGTCACCCTGCTCGCCGTCCTGTGGCTACGGAGCCAAGCCCGCTCCGGCGGCTTGCGCATCTGGGCGCTGCTGGTCAATGGCGGCCTCTACCTCTGCTTCCTGGCGATCACGCTCAGCCGCTGAGATCGCCGCTGCCGCAATCTGCCGTTATCGTCTGCTGCAGGGCGTTGTCTACCACCAGCGGGGTCTCGAAATAGCGAATCACCGGCACGCTGCCGAAGGTCTTCATGACGCTCCTGCGCCACTCCTCCCCGTGCGCCTCCAGCGCCGCAGCCTGGTTCTGCCACAGATAGAATGCGCCGGTCTGACGCGCGACCGGGTCATAGACGAAGGTCTTGCGGATCAGGTCCGGCGTCCCCCGCCACTTCGGCGCGACCGCGCGCATAGCCGCCACGACCTCGTCGCGGCTCATGCGCTCGGGAACGGCAAACAGCACATATTCGGTGATCATCATCTTCTCCATTGCTCGCTCATCTGAAGCGGAAGCAGTTGCCGGCTTTCTTGGCGTCGTACATCGCGCTGTCCGCCGCCTTGACCAGCGCCTCCCGGTCCTGTCCGTCGGCCGGATAGAGGGCGATGCCGATGCTGACGCCGATCGCGGCGCTGCGCTTCCGGCTGCCCAGAGCGAAGGGCGCAACCAGGGCGGTAATGATCTTGCCGGCCACCGTCGCGACGTTCTCGCGGCCGGTGATGTCGGGCAGGATCACGGCGAACTCATCGCCGCCGACGCGGGCGGCGGTGTCCGATTCGCGCACCTGCTGCCGAATCCTGTCGGCGACATTTTTCAGGAGTTCGTCGCCGGCATCGTGCCCCAGGTCGTCGTTGACCGGCTTGAACTTGTCCAGGTCGAGGTAGAGCAAGGCCAGCTCCCGGGAGTCGCGTTTCGCGAGGCTGATCGCCTGGTTCAGGCGATCGTTGAACAGCAGGCGGTTGGGCAGGGCGGTGAGGTTGTCGTAGTGCGCCACGTACCAGATGCGCTCCTCCGCCTGCTTGTGTTCGGTGATATCGGCGGTCACCGCGAAGCAGCCCTGGGTCTTGCCGTCGTCGCCGACGTGGGGAATGAGCTTGACCTCGAGGTGGCGGGATTCGCCGTTCTCGAGCTTGCGTATTCGTTGGTAGGTGACCGGAAGGCCCGCCAGCACCAGGACGAAATGACGCTCTATCTCCCGGTAGGCGTCTTCCCCGACGACCTCCCGCAGGTGCTTGCCGAGCATGCCCTCGACGGTGAAGCCGAAAAACTCGGCGAAGCGCTTGTTGACGAAGCGGCAGCGCAGGTTCGCGTCATACGAAACGGTCATCGCCGGGACATTGTCGGCAAACATGCGCAGCTGCGCCACCGCGTCGCACAGCGCCTGTTCCACCTGCTTCTGCTCGGAAATGTCGGTGGCCAGGAAGTAGCATCCTGCGACGCTGCCCTGCTCGGTGAGGCTGGGGACCAGCTTGGCTTCGATGTGGCGCGGCTCGCCGCTTCGATGGTGCACGATCCTTTGATAGCTGACCGGGCGGCCTTCGAGCACCTGCGCGAAGTAGCGGTCCACCTGCCGGTAGGCGGCGTCGCCGATGATCTCGCGCACAGGTTTGCCGACCAAGCTGCCGCTGCCGAAGCCGAAAAACTCGGCGTAGCGCCTGTTGGCGAAACGGCAATACAGCTCCCGGTCGAGATGCAGGATCATCGCCGGCACGTTGTCGGTCAGCAGGCGCAGCTCGGCATTGCTGTCGCCCCATGGCGGGGTCGCTTCCGGGTCGTCTGATGTCGCCATGATTCCAGCCTCTGATGTCGTCATACTTGCCGCGGGGAAGGGCATCGCACCAGACTTGCCTACTCTGCCCCGGGGTGAGCAACAACGACAATATACCCCCGTTGCCCGCTGTTCCGCCCCCTTAAGTCGCACCGGCGCCGCTGTCGGTGAGCAGGTCGATATACGCGTCTTCGGCCGACAGCAGCGATGGCTCCCAGCCCCGAAGGCCGCAATAAACCGGGTCGGCTTACTCGCCCAGCAATTCCGCGAAAAACTCCATGCCCTCGATCCGCTCGGCCACGACCTTGAGGATGACGATCATGGGGACCCCCAGCAGCAGGCCCCAGATGCCCCAGATCCAGCCCCAGAACAGCAGGCTGACGAAGACCGCCGCCGGATTCATCTTCGCTATTCGGCCCGTCGTCCAGGTCGTCACGACGGTGCCGATCAGGGCGGCGATCCCCAGCGAGGCGCCGGCGACCAGCAGTGCCATGCGCAGGGATTCGAACTGCATGAACGCCACCAGTCCCGTGGCGCAGGTGATGAGCAAGGGCCCGAAATACGGCATGATGTGCAGGAAGCCGGCAACCACCGCCCACGCGCCCGCATTTTGCAGGCCGATCCAGCGCAGCGCGATCCACATCAAGAGCGCCAGCAGGACATTCGTCACCAGGAGCATGGCCATGTAATTCTGGATCGAGG
This sequence comes from Rhodocyclaceae bacterium, assembly GCA_035530135.1. Lineage (GTDB taxonomy): Bacteria > Pseudomonadota > Gammaproteobacteria > Burkholderiales > Rhodocyclaceae > CAIYYX01. The sequence goes on from DATKVJ010000086.1 coordinate 45,488, forward strand.
TATTGATCTCGTCCAGGATGTGCACGGTGATCTTTTTCTGGCGCAGCGAAGGCCCGGTCAATTTCACCAGTTTGCGCTTGAAGGTATCGCCCGCCAGCAGCAGGAAGAAGACCAGGACGACGACCATCGTCGCCTGCCCGACGAATCCGAGCACGCCCATCGAGCCGGCCCAGACCCAATCGATCACCCTGAATTCGGCGGCCGCCGGCTTCTTGTGCGGGGGAGCCGGCCCGGCGCCGCTACCGGCCGCTTGCTGAATTTCCGTGGCGGCTACCTGCATCTGCTGGATCGTGCTCGGCTGGTCGCCCATCGTCTTGGTGAGCAGGCGCGAAAACTTGTGCGTCGCCGCCGGCAATTCCTCGACAATCGACTGAAACTCGCCCTGCAGCGTCGGCAGCACGGCGCCCGCTCCGGCCAATATCAGTACCGTGACCAGCGCAGCACCGACGACGCGTGCGATATGGCGGCGCTCCAGCCAAACCACCAGCGGATTCAGCGTGTAAGCGATGAAAACGCCGAACAGCAGGGGAATGAGAAATCGTTGTGCCCACTGCAGCGCGAACAGGAAGGCGACCGTGGCGATGATGCCCAGCGCCAGACCGCGCGCATTCACGTGCAGCGGCAGATGCGCTCCGGCGGCCGACGGGATCATTAGCCGCTCGGAGCCGGCCTCCGGCGCTTGGCGGCCACCCAAGCTCATTGGCTTGGCTTCAGCACCAGACGGTTATCAACCCCCTTGACCCCGGCTACCGCAGCTGCCAGTCCCTTGGCCATATCGCTGCTCGGCTGCGAATCGGCCGACCCGCTCAAGGTCACCACGCCTTTGACGGTATCGACGCTGATTTGCAGCGTCTTGAGGCCGGGCTCGGCAAAGATGGCGGCTTTGACCTTGGCCGTGATCGTCGCGTCATCGATGGCGACGCCGGCCTTCTGACCCTGCTCGTCCAGCTTTTCGCCGACCTTGTCGGCCGCCTCCCCCATTTTCTGGCCAGCGGCATCAGCGGTCTGATCTATCTGTTTACCCGCGGTCTCAGCAGGCCCCGGCTTGTCGCAAGCGGCGAGCCCGGCAGCCAAGAGCAGCGAGGCGATGATCAGTTTGTAAGGCTTAAGAGTGTTCATTTTGCTGTCCTCAAGTGAATAGGCGCATAGCTCGCGCTAAACGATGCCGGGCTTCGAGTCGATAGTGCACCGGGAATCCCGATGACCAGGTTTTACCTGGAAATGCGCAGCGCCTCTGTACGCTGACGAACATTGAATGAAAGTTTTCAGAGCGCGCATATCCGACGGTAGCGCGACGGCACTCGCGGGTCGGTTTTTCGCGGTCGCGACGGACTCGGTGCGGCAGCGAACAGATGTTGCAATTTCTCTCGGCTATGCTGGCCCTAGTGTCGCCAATTTTCCAACACTCACTGGGAGTCAACCATGGGTACCATCTTGCTAGTCATCCTGATCCTCGCGCTCATCGGCGTTTTTCCGACTTGGCCGCACAGCCGCAACTGGGGTTATGGTCCCAGCGGCTTGACGGGTCTGATCCTCATCATCCTGGTGATCATGTTGCTCACCGGGCGACTCTAAAAGGAGACTCGTCATGAATGTCACCGTCAGTCTGGTTCCGGTCGTATCGCTCCTCGCCGGCATCCTGATCTTCATCTTCCCGCGGCTGCTGTCTACGATCGTCGCTGTCTATCTGATCATGGTCGGCCTGGCCGGCCTGTTCGGATCCGGTCATTTTCTGCGGTGACCCGCCGCGCGAGCGCAGCGCTGAAAACGCGCCCCGCAGCCGCCGCCAAGCGCCCATGCCCTATGTTCGACAGCGCACAGATAGTCGCTGGATTTGCGCCTAAGCTGATTCATCGATTCCCGGTCTCACGAACAACAACAGGAGCAACAAATGAAAACTTCACGACTCGTACTGGGCATGCTTGCCATGGCCTCCTTGACCATGGCGGGAGCGGCCGCCGCAGATGAAACAGGCAATGGCGCCTATCTCGCCGACAGCGGCGGCAAGGTCGTCAAGAGCGGCACCGGGCTATGCTGGCGCACCGGGTCGTGGACGCCGGCGATGGCGACTGCCGAATGCGACCCGGATCTGTTCAAGAAGGAAGCGCCGAAAATAGCTGCCGCCGAAACGCCCGCCCCCGTACCGGCGCCAGCCGTCGCCCGGGATGCACCGGCCTTCGTGCCGATCACCCTGCAGGCCGAGGCGCTGTTCGGATTCGACAAAGCCGTCATACGCCCGGGTGGCAAGCAAAAGCTCGACGAGGAAGTCGTGGCCAAGATGAAGGAATATCCGCAGGTCGAACGGGTGCGCGTGACGGGCTACACCGACCGCATTGGCTCCAGTGCCTACAATCAGAAGCTGTCCCAGCGTCGCGCCGACGCCGTGAAGGATTACCTGGTCGGCCAGGGTGTTGCCGCCGGGCGCATCGAAACCGCTGCCAAGGGCGAAGCCGACCCGGTCGTTTCCTGCAACGAGGTGAAGGGCAAGGCCAACGGCAAGAACAGGAAGCTGGTCAATTGCCTGCAGCCGAACCGCCGCATCATGGTGGAAATCGAGTCGCAGCGGCCGGTGCAAAGGTAAGCCTCAGCTAAGCCACCCTGGTAAGTCACTCTGATAAGCTTCGGGTGAGCCTCGACACCCGACCAGGAAAGAAAGGCCAACCATCTTGGTTGGCCTTTTTATGAAAACCGCCAACTTGCCCGCCATCGTCCGACAGTTGCGCCAGGTCATCAACGCTGCCGTCACTGACTGGATCAATCACCGCGCCGCCCGCAAGGGCGCGGCATTGGCCTTTTATACCCTGTTTTCGATGGCGCCGATTCTCATCCTGGTGATCGCCATCGCCGGCTTTTTCTACGGCGCCCAGGCAGCCCAGGGCGAGATCCTGATGCAACTGCGGGGACTGGTCGGGGACCAGGGCGCCAAGGCGATCCAACTGATACTGGCGGGCGCGCGCAACCAGGAGCAAGGGCGCCTGGCCACGCTCGTCGCCACCGCCTTGCTGCTGTTCGGCGCCACCAGCGTGTTCGCCGAATTGAAAGCCAGTCTGGATGAAATATGGCAAATACCCAGCGTCAGTCAGACCGGGCTGTGGGATTTGTTGCGCACCCGCCTGCTGTCGTTCGGCCTGATCCTGGTGCTGACCTTCCTGCTGATGGTATCGCTCGTGGTCAGCGCCGTGCTGGCGGTGCTGGAGCGCTACTGGGGCGGCGTCTGGAGAGACGCGGCCTTCTGGCTGGAGTCGCTGGCGGGATTGATCGGCTTCAGCGTGATCGCCACCCTGTTCGCGGTCATTTACAAGATGCTGCCGCGCGTGCGTCTGTCCTGGCACGACGTGGCGATCGGCGCAGTGGGCACCGCTGGCTTGTTCGCGCTGGGAAAATACGCGATCGGCCTGTACATCGGCAATAGCGGCGTCGCCAGCAGTTTCGGTGCCGCCGGATCGATGATCGCCTTGCTGTTGTGGGTGTATTACTCCGCGCAGATCTTCTTTCTGGGCGCCGAATTCACGCGCCAATACGCGCTGCGCATGGGCAGCCTGAGCCACAGGCCAGAGCCGGGAACACCTTAGACGAACTCAGTCGATGGGGAGACTGACTGCAACCACCAGCACATCGGTGCTCCCCCCAATTGCCGCTGGCAGAGGCGGCAGACCCGTGAGGGTTTTCGACAGCGATAGAACCTTTCTGTCGGTATTCGGGTTGCCTGAGCTTCGGCTCAATTCGACGTTTCTTAGCGTTCCATCCCTGAAAATGGAATAAGTGGCCATCATTGCTTCTGCAGGCTTCGAGGCCGGAAAAGCAGTCGCCAGCAGGCGCTTCAGTTGAGCCCGCAGTTTCTTGAGATACGCGCCCAGCGCCGGCGTGCTGTCGATCGATCCGACATATAGCTTGCGCTCGCGTCGATGATAATGCTCGAGCTGCCGGAAGACCCGCTGTTCAAATGACGCTTCATCCTCGGCCGGTGTGCGAGTCGACCCGCCACGGCTCGATGTCTTCGGCGAGGAAGTGCCCTTGGTCCTCCCCACGCTAGCGCCGACGTGGCGCTTGCCAGATTGCTCGGGCGGCGCCAGGACCTTGGCCGGTTCGCTGCGCGCCTGATCGAGCTTGCTTTTCAAGCCGTTAAGCAGGACCCGCCAGCCAAGGGCCTTTTCGGCATCGGGCGCGACGCCCAGTCCACCCTTTTCGTAGATCTTGACCATGAGCAATAGCGCGGGCCGAAATCCGGAGAGCGCGGCGTCGCGATAATAGCGTAGCGCGGTCGCATCGCTCTTGGTCACGCCCAGACCATCCGCATACATCCTCGCAAGATTCGCCATCGCTTCTGGTGAACCCAAGACCTGCGCCTTGGAAAACCAGTCCAGTGCAAGTTGATAATTGCGTTTCACTCCCAGGCCTTGGACGTACATCAGGCCAAGCACATTCTGGGCAAACGGGTCGTCCTGGTCGGCAGCGAGACGGAACTCCGATAGGGCTGCCGGATAATCGCCGCGATGGTAAGCTGCGATACCGCCGGCGACATCTGCCTGGACCTCGCTGCAGATAAGCGCCAGGAGTAGCAGCGGTAGCAACGCGATTGCCGATCTGCTTGCGCCGGGGCTGAAAAAGTTCTTCATCATTCAATAGTCCTCCGATCGACCCTATCGAAACGATTCCTGGCGCATGAACCCCGATGCTGAAGGCTACAGGATAATCGGTCTTTGAGCGTGGGCCGCACCGTGCGTCAGCGAACAGACGCTGCGAGGCGCCCGCGATAAATTGGCGCTTGCGCGATCGAACGCGATTTTTCAAGGAGAGATCCCATGCAACTGCTGACCATCGTCGCCATGCTGTTCGGCGCCACCAGCGTCATGTTCGCCCTGCAGAACAATGTGCCGGTGGCCGTGACCTTCCTCCTCTGGCACTTCGACGGTTCGCTCGCCATGGTGTTGCTGATCGCCATGGCCCTGGGCGCGCTCATCGTCGCTCTCGTCTCGACGCCTTCGACGGTGCGCCGGCAATGGACCATCAATCGCCAACAGAAGCACATCGAGGAACTAGAGCAAACCTGCGGCGAGCAGAAGGACAGGCTCGCGGTGCTGGCAAGAGCGACGGGCGACGTCGCGCCAACGCCCCAGGAACAGCCGCAGTTTGTCGGCCTCAAGCAATTGATCGCGGGGGGATCGAACGATGACCAGCGCAGACCGTCGCCTCCTCCGTAGGCAGGTATCGCTCAAAGTGCCGCGTATGAGTGCCAGCGCACGGAGCGGGTGGGAATTTCACGGCATGATCTGATCGGGCATTCGTTTTCGCTCTCCCCCTCCTACGCGGATGCCTGCAAGCCTTGGCCCGGAGCGGCAAGCCCGTTCCGGGCATTCTTTTGCCCCATCGATCCTGAGCCAGGGACAGACGGCCTGAAATCCGGGGGGAGTGGTATCCTGACCAAGTGCGCCGACCAGGTGCCACCAGGTGCCGGGGAGGAGAGCATGGCGACCAGCAAGACCAAGAAGATCCAGCTCCCATCGCCAAGGACCGCGCTTAGCCCCGTCGCTTCGGCAGCTACTGTTTCGGGCGCCCGCTTTCCCATCGTCGGCCTGGGCGCTTCCGCCGGCGGTCTGGAGGCGTTCGAGCAGTTCTTCAGCCAGATGCCGCCCCACAGCGGGCAGGCCTTCGTGCTGGTGTCGCATCTCGATCCCGGTCACATCAGCATCCTCACCGAGATACTGCAGCGCTCCACGGCCATGCCGGTGCTGGAGGCGCAGGACCAGATGGTCGTGGCCCCCGACACGGTATATGTCATTCCGCCCAACCGCGACATGGCGATTTTCCGCGGCGCCCTGCAGCTCTCGGTACCCGAGGAGCCGCGCGGGCAGCGCATGCCCATCGACGCCTTCTTGCGTTCACTGGCCGAGGACCAGGGCGAACGCGCGGTCGGCATCATCCTCTCCGGCACCGGCACCGACGGCACCCTGGGGCTGCGTGCCATCCTCGGTGCCGGCGGCGTCACGCTGGTGCAGGAACCGGGCACGGCAAAATACGACGGCATGCCGTCGAGCGCCATCAAGGCCGGCTACGTCACCCAGATCCTGCCGGTGGAGAAGATGCCCGCAGCGCTGGTGGCCGGCGGGCGCAAGCACGTCGTACACCCGGATGCGCAGTTGCCCTCGACCTCGACTCCGGTGCCGGCGGGCGGCATGAACCGCTTGCTGTCGCTGCTGCGCACCGCCACCGGCCACGATTTTTCCCTTTACAAGAAGAGCACCATCGGCCGCCGCATAGAGCGGCGCATGG
>DATKVJ010000087.1:0-8922 GCA_035530135.1 Rhodocyclaceae bacterium
GTCGTGACGGAACGGCCGAGGAAAACCTCGCCCTCGTTCTCGCCATAGACCATGGGCCCCAGCGCATCCGACATGCCCCACTGCGTTACCATACGCCGAGCCAGATCGGTGGCGCGCTCGAAGTCGTTGGAGGCGCCGGTGGTCATCTGCTGCATGAAGATCTCCTCGGCGATGCGCCCGCCGAAGAGCACCGCGATCATCTGCAGCAGGCGTTCCTTGTCCTGGCTGTAGCGATCCCCCTCGGGCAGCTGCATGGTCACGCCCAGGGCGCGGCCGCGGGGAATGATGGTGACCTTGTGCACCGGGTCGGTCTTGGTCATCAACTTGGCGACGACGACGTGGCCGGACTCGTGGTAGGCGGTGTTCTTGCGCTCTTCCTCGGGCATCACCACCGAGCGGCGGGCCGCGCCCATGATGATCTTGTCCTTGGCCTGCTCGAAATCCTCCATGTCCACGACGCGCTTGTTCAGGCGCGCGGCGAACAGCGCCGCCTCATTCACCAGGTTGGCGAGGTCGGCGCCGGAGAAGCCGGGCGTGCCGCGGGCGATGATGTCGGCCTTGACGTCGGGCGAGATCGGCACCTTGCGCATATGCACCAGCAGGATCTGCTCGCGGCCGCGGATGTCGGGCAGCGGCACCACCACCTGCCGGTCGAAGCGGCCCGGGCGCAGCAGCGCCGGATCGAGCACGTCTGGGCGGTTGGTGGCGGCGATGACGATGACGCCGACCGTGCCCTCGAAACCGTCCATCTCGACCAGCAGCTGGTTCAGCGTCTGTTCGCGCTCGTCGTTGCCGCCGCCCAGGCCGGCGCCGCGCTGGCGGCCGACGGCGTCGATCTCGTCGATGAAGATGATGCAGGGCGCGTGTTTCTTCGCCTGTTCGAACATGTCGCGCACCCGGGCGGCGCCGACGCCGACGAACATCTCGACGAAGTCGGAGCCCGAGATCGAGAAGAACGGCACCTTGGCCTCGCCGGCGATGGCCTTGGCGAGCAGGGTCTTGCCGGTACCCGGGCTGCCGACCATCAGCACCCCGCGGGGAATGCGCCCGCCCAGCTTCTGGAACTTGGAGGGATCGCGCAGGAACTCGACCAGTTCGGAGACATCCTCCTTGGCCTCGTCGCAGCCGGCGACGTCGGCGAAGGTGATGCTGTTGGCCGACTCGTCCATCAGGCGCGCCTTGCTCTTGCCGAAGGAGAAAGCGCCGCCCTTGCCGCCGCCCTGCATCTGGCGCATGAAGAAGATCCAGACGCCGATCAGGAGCAGCATCGGGAACCAGGAGACGAACAGGCTCATCAGGAAGGACTGCTCCTCTTCCGGCTTGGCCACCACCTGGACGTTGTTCTTGAGCAGGTCGCTGACCATCCACAAGTCGGGCGGCGCGTAGGTCGTGATCTTCTTGCCCTCGGTGCTGGTCGCCTGGAGCGTGCGGCCCTGAATCACCACCTTGGTGATGTGGCCCTGCTTCACCTCATCGAGAAACTGCGAATAGTCGACGACGTTCTGCGCGCTCTGGCGGGAACTGAACTGGTTGAACACCGTCATCAGCACGATGCCGATCACCAGCCAGATCGCCAAATTTTTGAACATGTTATTCAAGCTAAGCTCTCCTCGGGCCGCTCAGGCCAGGGTAAACGTAAATAATCGGTTGATTCTAGAGCCGATCGAGCCGGGGCGCAAACTGCGCTCAGCGGCCGCTCGCGCGCTTTTTCCTTGCCAGCAGGAAGGTCTCTGCGCTTCTCCCCCGGGATGCCGCCGGTTTGCGCACCAGTACCTGCTCGAAAACCTGCCGCAAGGACTCCCGCAATTCCATGTAGCCGGCACCCTGAAACACTTTGACCAGCATGTCGCCGCCCGGTTTCAAATGCTCTTTGGCAAATTCCAGGGTCAATTCCGCCAAATGCATCACTCGAGCCTGATCGCTCAACTGGATACCCGACATATTGGGCGCCATGTCGGATAAAACAAGGTCCACCGATCTGCCGTCCAGGCTGGCTTCCAGCCGGTGCAGCACCTCGTCTTCGCGGAAATCGCCCTGGATGAATTCGACGCCATGGACCGGCACCAACTCCAGAAGATCCAGCGCATAGAGCCTGCCGCCGGGCTGGATGCGTCTGGCGGCCAGCTGCGACCAGCTGCCGGGTGCCGCACCGAGGTCGACCACCAGCATCCCGGGCCGCAGCAGGTGCTCCTTGTCGTCGATCTCCATCAGCTTGAACACCGCGCGCGAGCGCCAGCCTTCCGCTCTCGCCCGCTGCACGTAGGCGTCGTTGATATGCTCGTGGATCCAAGCCTTGTTGGTCTTGTGCTTCTTCAAGCCTTACAATGCCCCCATGAATAGTCAAAACCCATCCCTGACGCCGGCCCAGCGCAGCGCGTTGCGTGCGCGCGCCCACGGCCTCTCACCGGTCGTCAGTATCGCCCAGAAGGGCCTGACGGAGACGGTACTGGCGGAAATAGACCGCAGCCTCTCTTCCCACGAACTGGTCAAGATCCGCGTCTTCGACGTCGAGCGCCCGGATCGCGAGGCGCTGCTGGCCGAAATCTGCGCCAAGCTCGGCGCCGCCCCGGTGCAGCACATCGGAAAACTGCTGGTCGTCTGGCGCGAAAAGCCCGAAGCCGCGGCAACGGCAGCCAAGCCGGCTCCTAGGCGGCGGGCGGCGGCGCGGCTGACCAAGAAGGCGGCCGCGGCGAAGACCGAGAGGAGCGCCAAAGCCACGCCGCGGCGCAGGACACGGTAGGTCGGGCTTGAGCCCGATTGCGCGCAGTCCCAGAGGGGCTTCTTCCTCCGGTCGTCGGGCTCAAGCCCGACCTACGCCTTATCGCCGCTCCTGCCAGAGCATCAGCCAGAGTCCGAGCAGGCATTCGATCAAATAGAGCCCGCTCGAGACGCCGTGCCAGGCCAGGAAGCGGTCGCGCATCACGCTCTCCATGACGTTGCGCGGCCAGGCCTCCTGCTTGAGCTGGGCGAGTATCGGCTGGATGCCGAAGTGCCCGGCCAGGGTCAAGGCGAGCATTGCCAGCACCAGCCAGAACACGCCGGACTTCAGCACGCCCGGGCCGCGCCGCAGACCGAGGAACAGCAGCAGGTAGGCGGCACAGGCCACGCCGACCCAGGCCTGAGCGGTGAACAAGGCCCCGGCGAGTTTGCCGGCCAGGCTGCGATCGGCGAGCTGGGCGAACAGTATCGGCGCCACCAGGCCGCCGACGGTCCACAGGCTGCCGACCCAGAGGCTGACCGCGACGGCATAGAGCGCCTCCGAGAGCTTTCTCATGCCGCTAGAGGTACTTGACGTCGAGCACTTCGTATTCGCGCACGCCGCCGGGGGTGTGCACCTCGACCACGTCGCCCTCGAACTTGCCGATCAGGGCGCGCGCCACCGGGGAATTGACCGACACCTTGCCGGCCTTGATGTCGGCCTCGTCGTCGCCGACGATCTGGTAGCTCACCGTCTTGCCGCCCTCGATATCCTCCAGCTCGACCGTGGCGCCGAAGACCACGCGGCCGTCGGCGTCGAGCAGCTTGGGGTCGATGATCTGGGCATTGCCGAGCTTGCCCTCGACCTCCTTGATCCGGCCCTCGATGAAACCCTGGCGCTCCTTGGCGGCGTCGTACTCGGCGTTCTCGGAGAGATCGCCGTGGGACCTCGCCTCGGCGATGGCGGCGATGACGCTCGGTCGGTCGACGGTCTTCAGGCGGTGCAGCTCGGCGCGCAAGAGTTCGGCGCCGTGCACGGTGATGGGGACTTTGCTCATGTCAGTTCGGCGTGCAGCGCCTGCAGGGAATAGGTTTCCAGATCGGCCAGGTGGCGCATGCCGGCGCAGGCGGCCCGCGCCCCCTCCACGGTGGTGTACACCGTCACCCGGGCCGCCAGCGCGCTGGTGCGGATCGAGCGCGAATCAGTGATCGCCGAACGCTTCTCCTCGACGGTGTTCACGATCATGGCGATCTCGTTGTTCTTGATCATGTCGACGATGTGCGGACGTCCCTCGGTGACCTTGTTCACCACCACGACCGGGATGCCCGCCGCGGCGATCGTCGCCGCCGTGCCGCGCGTGGCGGCCAGAATGAAACCCAGCTCGGACAGTTCGCGCGCGACTTCCACCGCCTTGGGCTTGTCGCCCGGCTTGACGCTGATGAAGACCTTGCCGCTCCTGGGCAGCTTGGTGCCGGCGGCCAGCTGGCTCTTGACGAAGGCCTCGGCGAAGCTGCGGCCCACGCCCATCACCTCGCCGGTGGATTTCATTTCGGGACCCAAGATGGTATCGACGCCCGGGAACTTGATGAAGGGGAATACCGCTTCCTTGACCGAGTAGTAGGGCGGGATCACCTCCCCGGCGATGCCCTGCTCGGCCAGCGAGCGGCCGGCCATGCAGCGCGCCGCGATCTTGGCCAGCGGCAAGCCGGTGGCCTTGGAGACGAAGGGCACGGTGCGCGAGGCGCGCGGATTGACCTCCAGCACATAGACCACCGCGTCCTTGCCCTGGCCTTGAATCGCGAACTGCACGTTCATCAGGCCGACGACGGAGAGGCCCCTGGCCATCATCTCGGTCTGGCGGCGCATCTCGTCCTGGATCCCCTTCGACAGCGAATGCGGCGGCAGCGAGCAGGCGGAGTCGCCCGAATGCACGCCGGCCTGCTCGATGTGCTCCATGATGCCGCCGATGATCACCTGCTTGCCGTCGCAGAGCGCGTCGACATCGACCTCGGTGGCGTCGTTCAGGAATCTGTCGAGCAGCACCGGCGAGTCGTTGGAGACCTTCACCGCCTCGCGCATGTAGCGCTCCAGATCCTTCTGCTCATGGACGATCTCCATCGCCCGCCCGCCCAGCACGTAGGAGGGCCGCACCACCAGCGGGTAGCCGATCTCGGCGGCAAGCAGCAGAGCCTCCTCGGGCGCCCGCGCGGTGCGGTTGGGCGGCTGTTTCAGGCCCAAGCCATGGAGCAGCTTCTGGAAGCGCTCGCGGTCCTCGGCGGCGTCGATCATGTCCGGGCTGGTGCCGATGATGGGCACGCCGTTGGCCTCCAGCTCGCGCGCGCGCTTCAGCGGCGTCTGGCCGCCGAACTGGACGATGACGCCGGAAGGCTGCTCGACATGGACGATCTCGAGGATGTCCTCCAGCGTCACCGGCTCGAAGTAGAGGCGGTCGGAGGTGTCGTAGTCGGTCGACACCGTCTCCGGGTTGCAATTGACCATGATCGTCTCATAGCCGTCCTCGCGCAGCGCCAGTGCGGCGTGCACGCAGCAGTAGTCGAACTCGATGCCCTGGCCGATGCGGTTGGGGCCGCCGCCCAGGACCATGATCTTCTTCCTCTGGGTCGGACGCGCCTCGCACTCCTCCTCGTAGGTCGAGTACAGGTAGGCGGTGGCGGTGGCGAACTCGGCGGCGCAGGTATCGACGCGCTTATACACCGGGCGGATGCCGAGCGCATGGCGGTGGCGGCGCACCGCCGTCTCCGAGGAGGCGAGCAGCTTGGCCAGGCGGCGATCGGAGAAGCCCTGGCGCTTCAGGTCGCGCATCTCGCGGGCGTCGAAGTCCTTGACCTGCCTGCCGGCCAGCGTCCGCTCGGTCGCGACGATGTCATCGATCTGCGCCAGGAACCAGGGATCGATCTTGGTCAGTTGGAAGATTTCCTCGAAGGACAGACCGTCGCGGAAGGCCTGGCCCAGGTACCAGATGCGTTCGGGTCCGGGATTAGCCAGCTCGCGCTCGATCTCGTCGCGCTCCGCCTCGATCTCGTCTAAGCCATAGACGCCCACCTCCAGCCCGCGCAGCGCCTTTTGCAGCGACTCCTGGAAGGTCCGGCCGATCGCCATCACTTCGCCGACCGACTTCATCTGCGTGGTCAGGCGGTCGTTGGCCAGCGGGAACTTCTCGAAGGCGAAGCGCGGCACCTTGGTGACCACGTAGTCGATCGCGGGCTCGAAGGAAGCCGGCGTGGCGCCGCCGGTGATATCGTTGGCGAGTTCGTCCAGGGTGTAGCCGACCGCCAGCTTGGCGGCGATCTTGGCGATCGGGAAGCCGGTGGCCTTGGAGGCCAGCGCCGAGGAACGCGAGACGCGCGGGTTCATCTCGATCACGATCATCCGCCCGTCCTCGGGATTGATCGCGAACTGCACGTTGGAGCCGCCGGTATCGACGCCGATCTCGCGCAGCACGGCGATGCTGGCGTTCCGGAGGATCTGGTATTCCTTGTCGGTGAGGGTCTGCGCCGGCGCGACCGTGATCGAGTCGCCGGTATGGACACCCATCGGGTCCAGGTTCTCGATCGAGCAGACGATGATGCAGTTGTCCTTGCGGTCCCTGACCACCTCCATCTCGAACTCCTTCCAGCCGACCAGCGACTCCTCGATCAGGAGTTCCTTGGTCGGGCTGGCTTCCAGGCCGCGCTCGCAGATGGTGACGAATTCCTCGCGGTTGTAGGCGATGCCCCCCCCTGCCCCGCCCAGCGTGAAGGACGGCCGGATCACCGCCGGAAAACCGATGCCGGCCTGCACCTGGAAGGCTTCCTCCAGCGAGTGGGCGATGCCGGAACGGGCGCTGCCCAGACCGATCTTGGTCATCGCCTGCTTGAACTTCTCGCGGTCCTCGGCCTTGTCGATGGCCTCGCGCGAGGCGCCGATCATCTCGACGCCGTACTTCTCCAGCACCCCGTGCCGGGCCAGATCCAGCGCGCAGTTCAACGCCGTCTGACCGCCCATGGTCGGGAGCAGCGCGTCCGGGCGCTCCTTGGCGATGATGTTCTCCACCACCTGCCAGGTGATCGGCTCGATGTAGGTGACGTCGGCGGTGCCCGGGTCGGTCATGATCGTGGCCGGATTGGAATTGACCAGGATGACCTTGTAGCCCTCTTCGCGCAGCGCCTTGCAGGCCTGCGCTCCGGAATAGTCGAATTCGCAGGCCTGACCGATGACGATCGGGCCGGCGCCGATGATGAGGATGCTGTGGATGTCGCTGCGTTTTGGCATGGTTATCTCAGGGTCGCACTCGCGAGCTTGGCGGCGAAGCCGATGAACAGCGCGCCGACTCCGCCGGTGGCTGCCGCCGCCAGCCGGCGCCGGCGCCGGAACTGGTCGGCCAGGCGGGCACCGCCGAAGATCAGCAGCGAGAGATAGGAGGCGCTGACGATCTGGCAGATCAGGCCGAGCAGCAGAAACGACAGGGCCGGATGGGCATAGCTAGGATCGACGAACTGGACGAAGAAGGCGATGAAGAACAGGATGGCCTTGGGATTGACCAGGCTGATCAGGAGCGCGGTGTGGAAGGGGCGCGAGGCGTCGCGCTCACGCTCGGTGGTCACGGCCGCGCCGTGCCAGCCGGCCCAGGCGTGCCTCACCAGGCCGAAGCCGAGCCAGGCCAGATAGGCGGCGCCGGCATATTTGACGACCATGAACAGTTCCGGATTGGCCTTGAGCAGCGAGGCCACGCCGCCGGCCGAGAGCAGCATCAGCAGCGAGTCGCCCAGGAAGATGCCGCAGGCGCCCTGATAACCGTGGGTGACGCCGCGTCGCGTCGCGACCGAGAGCACGTAGAGCGAGTTGGGCCCGGGCAGGAGCACGATGGCGACCGTGCCCAGCACGTAGGTCCAAAGATCGGTGATGCCGAACATCAGGCCGCCATCAGCTTGGTGAAGCGGTCGAACAGATAGGCGACGTCGTGCGGACCCGGGCTCGCTTCCGGGTGGCCCTGGAAGCTGAACGCCGGCACGTCGGTGCGCGCTACGCCCTGCAGGCTGGCGTCGAACAGCGAGACGTGGGTGGTGCGCAGATTGTCCGGCAGGGACTGGGCATCCACGGCGAAGCCGTGATTCTGGCTGGTGATCGCGACGCGCCCGGTGTCGAGATCCTTGACCGGATGATTGGCGCCGTGATGGCCGAACTTCATCTTCATCGTCTTCGCGCCCGAAGCCAGCGCCAAGAGCTGGTGGCCCAGACAGATGCCGAAGGTCGGGATGCCGCGCGCGAGGAACTCGCGGATGGCGGCGACGGCGTAGTCGCAGGGCTCCGGGTCGCCGGGGCCGTTGGAAAGGAAGATGCCGTCCGGGTTCAGCGCCAGGACCTCGGCCGCGGCGGTCTGCGCCGGCACCACGGTGAGCCGGCAACCGCGGCTTGCCAGCATGCGCAGGATGTTGCGCTTGATGCCGAAGTCGTAGGCGACGACGTGATACTTGGGATTCTCCGCAGCGGCATGAGCCTTGCCCAGCCGCCACTCGCCCTCGTTCCAGGAATAGGGCTGATCGGCGCTCACCACCTTGGCCAGATCCATCCCGGCGAGACCGGGGAAGGCCCGCGCCTGACCGATCGCGGCGGCTTCGTCCGGATTTTCGCCGGAGACCAGGCAGCCGCTCTGGGCGCCGCCTTCGCGCAGAATCCGGGTCAGCTTGCGGGTGTCGATGCCGGCGATGGCGACCACCCCTTCCGCCTTCAGATAAGCGCCGAGCGACTGTTCGGAGCGCCAGTTGGAAACAGCCAGGGGCAGGTCGCGGATCACCAGGCCGGCGGCGAAGATCCGGCCGGATTCGCAATCCTCGCGATTGACGCCGGTATTGCCGATATGGGGATAGGTCAGGGTGACGATCTGGCGGCAATAGGAGGGATCGGTGAGGATCTCCTGGTAGCCCGACATCGCGGTATTGAACACCACCTCGCCAATGCTGCTGCCGGCGGCGCCCACGCCCTGACCGCGAAATACCGTCCCGTCGGCAAGTGCAAGTATGGCGGGCGGGTACTGTTTCACGATCGGGCTCCTGGGGCGGCGAGAGGGGTTTCCTCTACATGTGCAAAGCGGGACAGGCCTCGGCCCACCCCGCTTTGTCAAACGTGTGAATTATAGCGCCGGAGCGCCGATCCAGGCAAGGCGGATGACGGACGGGGTGTTGATGGACATTCGACCTGAAATCGCCGGGTCTCGCCCCGGCGGG